>JBMAAL010000005.1:0-101443 GCA_050281725.1 Sphingobacterium sp.
CCGGTAATAAATATACGTGTTAAGGAACTAAATATTTTTTTGAGTATAGCCAGGGGTCTAGTTAAATAGTTTACAGAGAGACTGTAACGTAAACTGTGTCAGAGGAATAATTCAATAAGATTATTTATATTCAATTATTCAAACGACACGGTCATGAAAGAAAAAGACCCATTCGACTTTGAACGCTTCAAGGCAGAAGCCATGCAAGGTCTTTACGAAGGTAAAAGTTTGTCTCCCAATGATGGCGTCCTAGCGCCGTTAATGAAGCATCTGTTGGAATCAATGATGGATGGAGAACTGGAAAACCATTTGAACGAAGAGAAAGCTTCGGGCAATAGCAACCGTCGAAATGGCAAGACCAAAAAGACTGTCCGTGGCCTTAACACTGGAACATTTGAGCTGGAAACAGGCCGGGATAGATCGGGAACGTTCGAGCCTAAAGTAGTACCTAAGAGACAATTAATCATCACTGAACAGCTTGAGGGACACGTATTGAGCATGTATGCCAAAGGAATGAGCACACGGGCGATAAGCGAGTTTATACGCGAAATGTATGCAATGGAGATCTCTGCCACAGAAATATCACGTATTACAGAAAGTGTGCTTCCAGCGGTAAATGAGTGGCGTAGCAGGCCTCTTGAAGCTGTTTATCCCTTTGTATTCCTAGACTGTATGCACATCAAAGTTCGCCATAATGGAACTGTTGAATCGAGGGCTATCTATAATATCCTAGGAGTTGGTATGGATGGTAGAAAAGATCTAATCGGTCTTTATAGCTCAGAAAATGAGGGAGCTAAGTTCTGGCTTTCAGTTCTTACAGATCTAAAGCAACGTGGCGTTGAAGACATCCTTATTGCTTGTATTGATGGTCTAAAAGGGTTTCCTGAGGCCATAGAAGCTATTTTTCCAAAAACAAAGATCCAGTTGTGTATTGTTCACCAGATCAGAACAAGTATGCGTTACGTAACCGAAAAAGATAAAAAGTTTGTAATGGAGGATCTAAAACCGGTCTATAAGGCTGTGAACGAAGAGATAGGTTATGAAAACCTACTGTCTTTCGAAGAAAAATGGGGCAAGAAATATCCACTTGCTGCCAAATCCTGGATGGATAATTGGACCAATCTTTCTACTTTCTTTGAGTACGAGGATCAGGTTCGCAAGATTATATACACCACAAATCCGATCGAGGGAATGCACCGTCAGATACGAAAAGTCATTAAGTCTAAAGGAGCCTTCAGTTCCGAACAGGCACTAATGAAATTGATGTATCTGATCATAAAGGACATCTCTAAAAAGTGGACAATGCCAATGCGTAACTGGGGCTTGACCATATCCCAACTTTATATTAGATTTGGGGATAGGCTCAAGCTCGAAAGAGGTTTTTAAGTTTTAACCCTATGACACAGTTGGTGTTACACTCCCTCAGTTAAATTTTTTTGACACTGTCATAAGGTGTGTAAGTTATTTTTAAAATGCGGAGTTGAAAAGGACTTCGCATTTTTTATTTACATACTTTAAGTCTATCTGATGTTTATCACTTTTCCGAAGATGCTCTACGAAATCTTGGAGAAGGGCATAGCTAAATCTTCCAATGACAACGACTATTTTCCAGAAGGCAGTAGCTCGATCATTGCCTTGGCAAACGCAAATTTGTATGTTGCTGAGTTTTTCCCAAACAGTATGATCGCTCGCCATTGCGATTCGAGACTAGGGTCGTTTATCTGGAATATTGTAGACATTTATTCAAATTCATTAACAGCTTTGATCAATTAAAGGACCTATTCATTAATATGATCTTTCAATTCCTCTTTCAACCTATAGAATAGTTCTAACTCATACTTTAGCTGATCTTCTTCCGAAAAAACTGGAGGTAGGTGCGGTTCCGAGGGGTCAAATGGACCTTTTACAATTTCTAAAGTGACTATGTCTCCGAGATTAAGTGTCGCATTTAGCCAATCAACATGAATGTTTGCATCAGAATCTAGACCACCAACATGGAAACCAAACGCATCATTGTGGCCTCGTCTACGAGCAAAAGCAGCCATCGCATGCAATACATAGTGAGCTTTGTTAAATCCTGCCCTTGTAATCTGTTCCCCGTTTATTCTGATATTGATACCTATATTTTCCATGGGATTATTTGATGTGGTCTTTAAGTTTTGCTTTTAAGAGGTAATAGTGTTCCAGTTTACTTTTTATTCTGGCTTCCTGGTCTATATCACTTTTGGTTCTAGTTTTGGAGTCGTCAAAAGGAGGCTCAATGACCTCAAAACTAATTGTGTCTCCCTCTTTTAGTTCGGTCCCGTACCAATAAACATTGTCGTTCTGGTCGCCATCCGTTCCACTTACATTAAGGGTAAAGTCCTTACTTCCGTTATTTCGTTCCGCAAAGGTTATATTACCAATTAATACATAGTCATCCTTGTCCAATCCGGCATTTGTGACTAGATTGCCATTGACTTTTATTTTAAGACCTAGTTTTTTATCCATAATCGTGTCTGTGATTAATTCTAAAGTTCTTTACTATTTCCGGTCTGGAATTTTTCAATCAACTCCTTCGCAATTGGAATATCAGCAGGAGCGAGCTCCCAATTTAATAGATCACTAACCTTTACCCATTCTACCAGATCGTGATCTGTAGACTCTACCACAGTACCGCTAGTCTCGCAGATGAAAGAAATCAATTCGATAGCACCGTTATCGTTATGATAGACAGTGTCGAAAAAGTGACGTTTGATTTCGACCTTCAAGTTGAGTTCTTCAATCAATTCCCGAAGCAAAGATTCTTCATAAGATTCGTCATCTTCAACCTTGCCTCCAGGAAATTCCCAATATCCGCCTAACGACTTCTCTGGTTTTCTTCGGCAAATCAGAACGAGATCATCTTTAAATATAATTCCGCAAACAACTTTAGTTATAGCCATGATCAATTAGCTTATAGTTTTAGTCTTTAATAATTGTATTAATTCATCCAAACTCAACGTCTTGTTTCGTCGTCGGTGAATCATCGAATGGCAGTTGGGACATAGTACAATCATATCCGTTCGGGGATTAACCACGCGTTCACCTTCACCATTAGATAATGGCTCGGTGTGATGTACATGTATAAAACCGGCTCCCCATTCGCCATAAGCTTTTTCGAAATTAAAGCCGCAGCCCATGCAATTTAATCCATGTATTTCTATGGCTTTTTCACGAAGCTTAATGTCTCTTTCATATTTTGTAGAGTAAACTAATTTAAGTTTACCTTCTGAGCTGGTATAAGATTTAGAGATCTCTTGCTCACTATCATTGGTTGCGTTGAAATTATTTAGATCTGACAGAGCGATTATGCTCTTGAATATTTCTTCATTGACCGGTCTAACACCATCGCGCCAATAATTTTTAAGTCTTGAAGTAGGAATCTTCTCAATAAATTGACCATTTTGTTTCGCAAGTACAGGATAGGAGAAAGGCTTAAAATTTATAATTTCAGCATAGTAATCATTTTTCTCAGAATTATTATCCTGCTTAACTTCTCCAATCACTGCAATTCCAAAATAATGAGGATCACGAGTCATCCGCTTTGAAGCAAATGAGGTATCCTTCATTCGACCTTTATAGTAAACGATAACAGTTCCTTTTGTCAGATATTTTAAATAGCGTTTTGGGAAGTGATATTCTCTTCCTGTGTTATCCTTCCATTGGGAAACGTCATTTTCAGTGATGACAACGTAATTCATTAAATATTAAATAAACTTAAATAGTAGTGGGAGGAGTATTGTCGTCGCTAGGCTTAACGGATTTTATAATATCTCTTAAAATATCGTTTTGCTCACGTAAAGCCGCGGTGTGATCTCGTTTGGCGACGAGATATCTATCAAGAAGACTTGAAAGAACGAGGTACAGCCCGTAAAGACAAATTGCAATAAATCCTCCATATATGAGGTACATGAATAACCCGAACGAGAACATAATTTATAAGTTTAGTGGTTTAGAATTGTAAAAAATTATTACTAGGTAAAATCTATAGTACAGGTGTTACCATCGATTTTTACGACATTGTAAGGATCGTTATGTCTCAATCCAGCTGCGTAAGGAATTGCCATTTCTCTTAGCTTGAAAGGATCTATATGCTTTAAAACAATTGTTTTTTTCTCACCCAATTCCATTTTTGATAACAATTCCAGAATGTCATCGCTCTCTTGCCAACTTGCAGGCTTATAAGCAATTTTAACAGGGCTTTTATTCTTATTGAACAAAAGTAGATCACCGCTTTCTACCTCAATGCCGCCGATACAAACACCCTGACTTGTATTGTAAAGGTAAATGGACTCAATCCTTTGACCTTCAAATGCTTCTTTTACCCAGTCTATCGCTTTTTTCATATTTGTACTTTTTTAGACTATATCCGTTAACCTAATTATCTTACCATCGTCAGAAAATTCAAAGATCGACTTCCCATTCAAGCTTATCTCTTCACCTTTTTTCAATCCATTCGGAAAATCCATTGCCGCAATCGCCCTGTAGGCAATAGAGATTTCGGTACCACTAGAGTTATGAGTTATAGATTCTACAGATTGGTCCCTTTCATTAAAATAGGAAAGCGCCTCAATAGCCTGTTTTTTAAATTCTTCAATACCTTGCAATTCCATCGTTTTCTCACCATTCATAACATTCTGGAAAATAATATCATCAGAAAAATCTGCTATCATATTTTCCGTATCCATCTGATTATAGGCCTCGACATATTTGAAAATCTTTTCCGTTCTTTCATTTAAGACGGACGCGCTCATAAGTTTTGGTAGTTGATTTTCCATTTATTAGATAGTAGGTGTTTACACTTTTTCTGTATGCGCTTTTCTATTCTAAATCTGAAAATATAGATCTAAAGCGAGTATTAGCTCATCTCGCTGCCATCCAGGATTACGCTTTTTTTTCATTTGACTTTTCAATTTTGGCTCAATTTCATTCTGTATCATACCTATTCTGGATAAACCTGCATGTCTCACCGAAAATGTTTGCTATACGTGCATAAATGATTCCTTTAAGCATATCAGGCCTATTCATTTCTTGGTGAATTTTATTGAGTTCATATTTCACTATATCGAATTCATCATTGGTTAGCTTTATAACTGGAAGTTGTTTCAAGAGATTAATGGAGGAAGAAGACAGAAACGGTATGTGATTAATAATACTTTTCCCAATTATCAAATAATGCACAATAGTATTTTTCTTGAATTCCCATTGATGTAACTGCCCGTTAAAAGCAAAACAAAGTTGATATTCAGGTACCGCGCAACCAGAAGAATAAACGTCTTTATCTGAATGAAATAGAAGGATATAACAAAAGTTGTCGATTTCATTATCTCCAACTATTATTTCGTTGGTTTCCCAAATACCACATGAAAATCCCTCTATTTGTCTATTTTCGAAAGCAATTTGTCTAATACTTACGTCAGATATTTTCTTTGTCATTTTATCCTCTATTTAGTTTTTCCTCAAATTATTTCAGTCTTTGATCTAACGTCAATTACTCCATAATACTTCTTTAGAGTTACTAAGAGGTCTAATCCTAGGCTATCAACAAAGTTTAGAACTTCTTCAATTGGGGCTTTCTTGTTGTTGTCATTCATATACTTAGAAATTTTCCCTGTGGGTATATTCGTCTCGATTTCAACATCTTTTCTCTGGAAAGTATAGTTTCCAAAAAGCTGAGCAGCAGGAGATAGGCCCTTTAGTTTGTTAATTAAAAGATTTTTTGTTTTTCTTGGATATATTCGATCTATCGTTGAATTGAATTTATCTTCGGGTATGCCAGAAAGGTAATTGGCAACATAAATTATTGGAAATACTTCATCTGTATAAGGTATTGCCGTGGCTTCATGGCTCAAGGCATTGATCCTATCTGTAGTAATTCCAGTAATGTTTGATAATCTTGATTTATTTATTTTAAGCTCATCTAAATACGCCCCTAATGGTGTGTTCATAATTATTGTGTTTTTTATACGATATTTGGTTGTAATATTTCCATTTGTCGTATATGTTTCTTATATTTGTGATAGTTATTATAGCGACATAATTGAGAGGCAATTGAGCTTCTCTTACGATTGTCACTCATGAACGAAACCGTCAAATTCCACATGAGTAGATCGTGAGCTCGCTTTCTATTGGATTTTATTATCTTTGTATATATTTAGTTCAATAGAGCGATGCTCATGTAAGTCTTCTGTGGACCCATAATCTCGGTTATGGTGGCTCTTGACGGTGCCAGTTCAGAAGCTTTGGGTATCGCTCTATTGGTTTTAATCCAATTTCACCTTCCCGAACTTCTCCGAGTGTAATCGTTTTAATATATAACCAAAACGGATTATGAAAAAACGATTTAAAGACCACCAAAAACACCAGGCTAACCTCAGGGAGGTTAGCATTCAGTCTCCCAATTCTATTTTAATAAGCAAGATTATTCGTGGGCCCGAATAATCGGTTAAAAAGTATAAAACCAAAATAGGGGCAGCGGCTTACGCTTAATAGTTTGTGCCACAACGGTATTCACTAGAAAGGCCCCTAGACTAGGTTCCCGACTTGTATTTGATACAATACACCCTAATTTTGTGTAATTAATAAAATTGCTCTTACGAGACTTTGAACACCTTAAATGTAGCACTTTTATTTTTAAACAACAAAATTAAATACTATAGTTTTGTATTGTTATTCTATACTAAATAGGTCGGGTTTTTATTTCTTTCCGAAAGGAAGCGCCATAACGACCCCTAATGATGACTTGTAACCAATTTGAGGGCGCTTTGCGGATCTGTTAATTTTTTTTTGTGTATCTGCTGTGTTTAAAAAACGCTGCAATTGACAACCCTTTTTGAATGCAAATTTTTTGCAAAGGGGGAAGCTATGCCCGTTTGAATTCATCGGGTAAGGCTGGAGTCATCTTTATTGAACCTTAAAAATGAATCAAAAATATTCAAATGTGCTAGCCCTCGAGCTGGCCATATATCAAGTACACGATCAGAACTATGATCCCACGGATAAGATCGCTGATTTTTGGAAAAAATATGATATCCGTACCATCCAGAATACCATCTCTTTACTACTTAAAAAGTCAGCAGACCGCTGGCCCAATGAAAATCTAATAGAACTCTGCCAAAAGCAGGTGTTCGGCTTCGATTTATTAGCTGTACTGATCGCCTATTTCCACGTGCATAACGACTATGTGGACATGAGCAAATTGGATTTTTCCGACGCCGAATCAACAATGCTGAGCTTGGATGAACTGGAGATCACAAAGCGAATCCATGAGTTTTTTGGACGCATTATAGAATAACCTCATTAATAAGCAGAATATGAAGAGATCAAACCATATCGCTGCCTTATTAGATAAGGTAGCCAATATTCCAGCTATACAGATTATAATACTCATTATAGTATTTACAATTGTTTCTATGTTTAGTTTATCAGCTCAGACGCCCCGCAAGGACAGCGGGGCGGAAGGGTTGTTATCTGTATGTGGTACTGTCATATCTTCCACTGACGGTAAACCGATCCAAGGGGTGTCCATTCAAGTGCAAGGTGAAAAGGGTAGGGCTTCATCCAAAAATGACGGTTCCTTTTCACTACACGTCTCCAATCCCAAAGGCACAGTTGCATTCTCCCACATGGGATTTAGGCGATTAGAACTGCCTTATGTTGCTGGGGTATCATTGCAAGTGAAATTGATACCAATAGAGAATCAATTGGATGAGGTGGAGGTCGTGAGTACAGGCTACCAAAAGATTCCAAAAGAAAGAGCAACGGGGAGTTTTGCCCAAACGGATATGAATTACTTTAATAGCCGTCCGTCCACAACGGTGATTTCACGTTTAAAAGGTCTGGTAAGTGGCCTACGTTTCAATTCAGATAAGGATATCTCTGTACGAGGGCAGAGTACCATTTTTGCCAATGATCAACCTTTGATCGTTGTAGACGGATTTCCCTATAGCGGTGATATCGATATGATCAATCCGGAAGATATTGCGTCGGTAGATGTGCTCAAAGATGCAGCTGCGGCAAGTATCTGGGGGGCTCGGGCAGGAAATGGGATAATCGTCATATCGACAAAGAAAGGCCAGGCCAATCAGCCTACGACAATTTTCTTCTCTTCACGGTTCTCGATTGCAGCCAAACCCGATCTGAAATATGCGCCCAATTATATGGATGCGCAAACGTACTTATCGGCAGAAAAGCTGCTCTTTGACAATGGTCGATATAATACTTTATTTGACGATACGCAAAACTATCCGGTTATTTCGCCTTATGTACAATTGCTCCACCAGGGAAATACTGCAGAAGCTGAGGAACTTGCTAACCAACTCGGTAGCTATGATATTCGGAATGATCTTTCGAAAGCTTTTTACCGCAATAGGCTTCTGCAAAATTATGATCTCAATATCAGTGGCGGCTATGGTAAAGGACAATATTACACCTCAGTTGCGTACAACAAAGATTTGCAAAGTCTAAACAAGAATCAGTCAGATCGCCTTTCCATTAATCTGTCGAATACCTTGGCTATTACCGATCGCATAAAGTGGACCGTAGGATTAAATTATATAAAGGCAAGAAACTCGGTCGATAATACCCTTGCTGAACTGCTCGGTGGCAATGGTCTTTATCCTTATTCTCGTCTATGGGATGACGAGGGTAATCAAACGTCTCTTTATCCCATATTCAATGGCAACTGGGTAGATCAGCTCGCACCTCAAAAAGGTTTTATCGACTGGAGCTACTGGCCGCTGCAGGAACTTGGCCGTACAGAAAACCGTAGCGATAGCCATGATATCCGTGCCTATACTTCAGTAAACCTACAATTAGTTAAGGGACTTACCGCCGATATTAGTGCACAGACGCAACAAAGCTTTTTGGATAACAACCTAATTGCTCCACAGGAATCTTTCGCTATGCGTAATCTGATCAACCAGTATGCGAAATTACAGGACGGAAAAGTCGTCGGATATAATATTCCGGTAGGGGATATTGCTAGTCTGTCTAAGAACCGTACGCAGGCTGCAAATCTAAGAGGGCAGCTCAACTACACGCACGAATCGAAAGACTGGCGACTGGATATGCTCTTGGGAGCTGAGCTTTCGCAGACGCAGCGTAATTCGGAATATTTTAGACTGTACGGCTATGATAAGGATATTTTGACTTCGCAGCCTGTGGATTATCTATCCTATTTCACCTTATCACCTTATGGAACTGCTGCGGCGATTCCAAACTACAGCGGTCAGGGAAAAGGTGTTTCGAGGTTTGTATCTACTTTTTTCAATGGTTCATTTGCGCTGCACGATCGATATATTCTTTCGTCGAGCATTCGGATGGACGGCTCCAATTATTTTGGTGTCAATACCAATCAAAAGCTGGTGCCACTTTGGTCTACAGGAGTAAAATGGCGGCTTTCAAAAGAATCTTTCTTTAAAAGAGGGCTATTCGACCAGTTTGATCTGCGCGCTACGTATGGCTATAGTGGTAATCTGGCTTCCAATCTGACGGGTGTGACCACCCTGCAATATCGTAGCAATGCAAGTTTTACGGGCTTTCCTTATGCTACATTGGCCAATCTTGGCAATCCGGACCTCCGATGGGAGCGTATCGGACAGGCGAATTTCGCTGTCGACTTTCGGCTGGCCAACAAATGGCTAGAAGGAAGTGTAGAATACTACCTTAAAAATGGAAAGGATATGATTGGCGATAAACCCTTTGCACCGAGCAGTGGGGTAGGCTCTATGCGCGGCAATTACAGCTCCATTTCGGGGCAGGGGGTAGATATCAGGCTGACGGCAAATGTGCTAAAGGGTAGCAGATTTGGCTATCGCTCTGACCTCCTATTTAGCTATACCTATGATAAGGTAAAGGCATATGACAAAGGTATCGTCCCCGTTATGTCGTATACGGCGAATGATAATATACCGCGGGTAGGTTTTCCGGTTCACAGCTTATACAGCTTCCAATGGGCAGGGCTCGATCCGACAAAAGGTGATCCTCGTATTGTGGATCTGAATGGGAAGGCCAGTGCCGATTATAACAATGTCCTTAACAATCTCACTGCTGATAATCTGGTGTATAACGGCATGACCAGAGCAAAATATTTTGGTAGCTGGATCAACCGAATTCGCTATCAGGATTGGGAGCTAGGCGCAAGCATACTATATAAATTGGGTTATGTATTTCGTAAACCCAGTCTTTCGTATAGCCAGCTTGCCAGCGCAGGAAAACTGGTCGGGCATGCTGAATTTGCTAACCGATGGCAGAATCAAGGGGATGAACTGAATACGGATGTGCCAAGTTTTAGCTATCCAGCAAATACCAATCGCGACAATCTTTATCAATACAGCACGGTCAATGTAGGGAAGGCAGCGCATATTCGTCTGCAGGATGTCTTTATTTCTTATAAGCTACATCCACAGATCGGGAAGAAAAATACAGTATTGAAGATTTCTGGGCAGCTGGAAAATCTTGGGTTGCTATGGAGGGCAAATGATTGGGGGTATGATCCGGATTATATTTCAGGAAATGCCAATCCATTAGCAACTTATCCAATACCATTTCAAGTAACACTTGGTGCTTCATTAACCTATTAATTCAATAACAATGAAAATATACATGCTCATATTATCAGTGCTTGGGCTTAGCACGATGATAGCTTGTTCCAGCTCTTGGCTGGATATAAAACCGGATCAATCTTTAGTCGTGCCCAAAAGCGTAGTGGACTATCAGGCCTGGCTGGATAACACATCTAAGTTCAATAATTCAAGTTCATTCGGTAATATGGAAGTCTCTGCTGATAACCTCTATGTACCTGATGCAACATTTAATGGACTCAGTTCTGCTGCTGCCCGCAATATGTATACTTGGGCAAAGGGGAACGACGATTTTTATGAAGGTGAGGGAAGTGCCAGCTGGAGCGACGCTTATGATAAACTCTTACAGGTAAATGCGATTATTGAAGGCATCGATAAAGTGGAAAGATCCTCAGATCCAACGCGCTGGGACAATGTAAAAGGTAGTGCATTGTTCTATAGAGCATTTTATCATTATGCACTTTTGGCAGAATTCTGTGGGGCCTATGATGAGGCCGATCCCTTGGGTATCCCACTCAGGAGTACGGCAAATGTGAATGATAAGATGCAGCGTAGTTCATTGAAACAGAGCTATGAATACGTATTGTCGGATTTAGATGCGGCCGAGAAATTACTGCCATTAGCCCCCGCCAATAAATTAAGGCCTTCACGCTTGGCCGCTTGGGCAATGTCATCGCGGATCTATCTTGCCATGTCGAACTACACTGCTGCGTTACAATATGCGCAAATGTGCCTGAGTAGCAATGACCAACTTCTGGATTATAATAGCTTAAATGTATCGGCCAATTTCCCTTTTGATCGATTTAATAAAGAAGTAATATTGTCAGTCTACATTGCTAATCCTGCGATCTTATCACAAAATAACCATGTCATTGATAGCACATTGTATAGCTCTTATTGGGCGGATGATCTCCGCAGGCAGCTCTTTTTCCGTATTAATGCTGGACTTCCTCGTTTCAAAGGTGGATACTTTGGCGTCGCCAACTGTTTTGTCGGACTGGCAGTGGATGAAGTGTACCTGAATGCCGTGGAATGTCTGTTGCGCACGGGGCAGCTAAAAGAAGCCGAAAATCTGTTTAATAAATTGATGGCTACGCGCTGGAAGACAGGTAAATATATTCCTGTGAGCTTTAATGATCAGGCTACAGCACTAAAGACAGTTCTCGAAGAACGGCGCAAAAGTTTGCTTTTTCGCTGTCTTCGCCTTACCGATATCAAACGATTAAATAAATCTACCGATCAAAAAGTGACCATGAGACGAAAGCTTAACGGTAATGAAATTGTATTGGCGCCAAATGATCCGAAGTATGTACTGCCTATCCCGCAAAAAGAATTATTGTTAAATCCAATGACCCAAAATCCAAGATAATATGAAAAAGATATTTTTAAGTGTAGTGATCCTGTTGCATACTGTTTGTACGCTCTTAGCACAAAAGAAAACAAATTTTGTCATGCAGTTAGTGGGCTTTGATCAATATGAGAAAGCTGCAGTGACCATTCAGCGTATTGACGAAGATGCAGACGTTTTAAAGCTGGAAACCGAATTAACGGATGGTCACGTCTTTTCGCTGATCGGCGGAAAAGGTAAGATAGAGCTTGCAAATTTGCCGAAGCATTTTATACTTACGGTCAATATGTATAAGCAGGGCTCTAGAAATGAGTTTATTGACAATTGGTATGTTTCTGGCACGGATAGTATAGTAGTAACCAATAATCATTCAGTAAGAAATTTTGATAAGATTACTTTTTCGGGCTTCGGCGCTGAACAATATCGTTTACAGTATACGTTGGACGGGATGCTATGGAATAGAGTTAGTTATTTCCGTTATCCTTCATCAATAGACTATTTTACCAGTGATTTTGCCCAGTTGACAATATTTGATCGTGCTGTGGATATGAATATTGAAGCTGGCACACTGGTCAATAAATCAGATTTGGATTTTCCCGCCAAAGAGTGGATGTTGGCTAATATGTTTTACAAAATCTACTATACCTTTCTTTTGAGGCCACTAACAGTTAGCTTCATTAAAAATGATTCTAAGCGCACTGAAGATATAGCGGGCATATTGCATAAATTTGAGTCGTCTTATGGAGGAACTATTGTTGAAAAGGGCAAATTGTCGTCAAGCAATTATATTAATTTTTATCTTGCGTATTGGTCATTAAAAAATACATTGTTTGGTCAAAATAATATCAACTATAGAATCAAACTATTGGAAGACTATTTTCAAGACCAATCATTGGAAAATATGGGCTATGCTGCTTTAAAGCGATCATTTTATGGGTTGGATGAGGAGAGTAGAAAAGTTTTCTTGGATTGGCTTATTGAACATTCGAAGTCTTCGATTCGACTAGAAAAGCTAAAGCTTAGGGAAGCAGTGGCAGTCGGCAAACCTTTTCCCGATTTCGAGTTAACAGATTTAAACGGTAAGGTTTGGCATAAAAAGGACTTATTGGGAAAAGTCGTTTTTTTCGATTTCTACTATACAGGATGCAGCAATTGTGCCATTTATTTTAAAAATACGGTTTCTAAAGTAGAAGAGCATTTTAGTCAGAATCCAAACGTATTGTTTGTTAGTGTAAGTATTGATAGAGAGAAAGAACTATGGAAAAAGTCCATTGAATCGAAAAAATATAATTCAGATCATAGTATTAAGCTTTACACAAATGGCTTGCGAGACCATCACCCGTTGATTGAATACCTTAATATAAAAGGATATCCTTTTCCAATCTTAATGGGGAAAACAGGCTTAATTGAGACTTCGGATAATGTGAAATTAGGAAGAAGTGGCAAAAAGGTGGAAACGCTAATTGAGACCATCGACCAGGCGGTACTGAGATAAAAGAAGCCGGAGTTAAATCTCCGGCTTTTTAAAAAATACTAATTAGGAGTATATTCTCCCTTTTGGTCGCTATTAGGTACAAATGTCGCAGTTGATGGCGGCGCTTGTCCCACAACTGGATTCGACGATCCCAGATTCCATTCCGAAGTACAGACCTTGGAATCATTTGGTTGGCAATCAAGGCCATCTTCATCTCCGTAGATGTAATCAGCTGGATTTGTAGAAGGGCTTCCAGTTTTGTTATAATAACGATGAATTCCAGCCAATTTTTTGTTTGTGGCTGCTTGCTCTGTAAACGACTGCGTCAATATCGCGCCGCCTATTGTTGCTACGCCCAGTAGCAATTTCCCATATTTTTTAATTCTTACCATGGGTTTAAATTTTAGAATGTTTAACTTTTGTTCTTAAAAGGGCAAAGATTCCCGCAATCAGCCAAATTAGATTAAAGACGATATGCGTTTTCCAGCCCATCGATTCGATGACACCACCACAGTGACAAAGCTTTTTTTCTGCAAACTTGACCATCAAACTGAGATAGACGGTAAATACGGCCATCAATAGGGTCGATGTCCACAATGCAAAGCGCTTGATCCGATATACAGGAATAACGAGCAGGATCGCGAGCACAATCTCCAGCGAGGGGATGCCATAGCCGATCAATTTCGCATACTGACCTAAATGGGGGATCTTACTATTGCCTCTGATAAAAGTAGATATGTTC
Organism: Sphingobacterium sp.; assembly: GCA_050281725.1. Taxonomy (GTDB): domain Bacteria; phylum Bacteroidota; class Bacteroidia; order Sphingobacteriales; family Sphingobacteriaceae; genus Sphingobacterium. Next base: position 14,169 of record JBMAAL010000005.1, read on the forward strand.
ATAAACTTGGCCCATCCCGTGTACATGTATAGAAAGGCATAACCATAGATGATCACATCAGGTAAGCGACGGTAGATCCAGCGTGCACCCGAGCGGATTGAACTACCGCGTTTTGGGGAGCTTGTCGGATGATCTTGTTGATACACTGTGATATTGATGCGCTTTTCCATAAGCTTGTTTGTGTTGTTGTTCTTTCTTTTTGTTTTTCTGCGGAGCCGCCTGCTAATAACAGTTGGATTTCCTGGATAGTCTTGCTGCTTACCGACATCGCGGGAATAGGGCAAATTTTCTTTTGTGTTGTTTCATAACTTTGTTTTTTATTGGGGCATTTCCGATCAAGCTTTCACCTGTACATGTTACTTTCTTCGATTAAGCTGAATGGCATTGCTTTGCTTTTTCCGATCTGCTATTACAAAGTTCAAGCACAATCTTTTGTCCATGTTGGGATTTTGAAAACTAAATTTTGTGTTTACACCTACAAAAGATTTTGACGGGATGCCCAAAAAATTGGGCCATTAGCAATCATGATCACGCAAGAGCCGACGGAGCAGCTCGCTACTAATTCCCATAAATTGAGCTAGTTCATTATGCTTTACATAGCTTCTGAGATCGGGATATTTATCAAATACAAAATCATATTTGTCCTGATTGTTTAACGATAACAGTTTATGGCGATAGTCCAAATAGGTCTGCTGCTTGTCTTTGAGATTGGCATACAGATAAAAGACTTTTGAGTTGTGCGTATTGATTTCCTCCAGTTGCCGGAGCGAGGTCCGGTAGGTGCGGCAATCACTCAGCGCGATAAACTGATAGCGGTGTTTATGATTGGGGATCATCAACGATTCGCCAGCTAGGGCATAGCGCACGGGACAGGTCTTCTCATATTTCCCAAAGATTCCATCAACGATCAGATAGAGCTCACCCCAATCGTTGATGAGCCGTTCTCCCGGGCTAAAACGCTCTTCTTCAAATACGGCTGATAGTTCGGGGATTTCATGTTGCCAATGTGGATTGATATCCCTAAAAAAGGAATCGAGCAGGTATTCTTTAATTTTCTTCATTGTTTAGTTTATGTTGGATTTTTATCATAAAAAAGGAAAAGGCAATTTACCTATTTGATTAATTGAAGTTTAATAGAGGGATAATTAACCTATTTGATGGGTGAAGTGCATATAGCGGGGGTGAATGGTATTTTAAAAGTTTGCTGTTAGCTGATTTCCACTTCAGCGCTGCTTTTTTGCGCTGTTTCCCCCGATTTGTTTTTTTTTCCTCGCTTGTTGCACATTTGTTTATCAGCTGATCATTGAATGAATATATCGTACGATAGAGCAGGACAGATTCGACCTGCATCTTTCGAGTCAACAAAATGAATGTAACATGGAAAATGAATTGCAAACAAATGTAAGTGATCTATTCGAGGGCTATACAGCTTTTGAACTTTTCGGTGACGATCCCATATTGGGGGATCTGGAAGATGATAAGTGTTGGCCAGGATCTCTATAGACCTTAATCGCTCACCAATGGCTTCAGGTGATTGCAAATCACCTGGGCCATATTAACCTAAAACGGAATGAACAATCATAAAAAAGAGGAGTTGCAACGCCTACTGTGGATGGCGAATGTACAAGGCTTTTATCCGGATAAGTCCGCGGTCGAATTGGAGAATGGCTATCAACAGTGGATGGATCACCGCCAAATATTTGATCAGCTCGATCGGGATTATTCTCCTGAAAATATTCGGATTGGATACTTTAATCACGAGCTCATTTCTTTATCCGCCAGCATAGTATTTACATTTCACTATGGGCCATATCGTCTGCTACCACGTTACCTGGTCGCAGCAGGATACCAACTCACCATTGTCGTCTCGGCTACGGTATTGGACAGGGAACGTACAACGTATACCCGTGACCTTGCCGCCATGGGTTTGCCAGCAGATAGGCTCGAATGTCTGGAAGCGAGTAGCTTAATGGTCATACGAAAGATGCTTCAGGCCATTTCCAGCAAACGGCTTATACTCGTATTCTTGGATGCAAACGAATCGGTCGGCAGCAATGAAAACAAGACGGAGCAAGGGCGGCTGCGGGTATCTTTCGGTGGAAGTTATTTTTATTGGCGTAGTAATCTGCTCAAGCTTGCACATCGATACGGATTACCGGTATACGCAATTTATCTAAGGCCGAAGGTTCATATGGGTGGATCAGGTTGGCAAGTAACGGATCCGCTTACCATATTAGCACCGGCAGACAAAAATAATCCAATGGCGCTCTTAAATGCCTTTACAAAATTACAGGAAATCTTTCAGACAATGATGCGTAATGACTGGACTGCCTGGGAAAACTGGGGACTGATGCACCATTACAAAGGATTTGACGAACGTAGCGGTTTAGATACAAGAAATAAGGGCGGTTGGATGGTGCCTTTTTCTTTTGCGGATAAAGGTTATCTATTTGATCTGTCTCGTAAGCTTTTTTATGAAATTATTGTTAAAAAGGATAATATTATCTAATTTGGGTTAACACTTGACCGATTCGTATATGAAAGCTTTTTCATTCAACCTGAGTTTTTTAAATCAATTGTATAACAGGTTTTTACTTGGAATCACAGCGCTTGCCGTATTGCTGGGTATCGTATTCAAAGATTTGTGGTTAAATCACCCGCTAACCATCTTTATACTGTACATAATTCCGTATTTATTTTATTTTACCGTCAGTTTTATCACTTTCCATATCATTAGGTTGAAGAAATTTCGGCTCTGGTATGTATTGGCAGCGAGTACCGTGCTTCTCGTATTGGTTTATCCAATTGTTAAATGGTATTATTATAGTTTTTTGACGGCACACGGCGTGATATTCTATTTCCCTTGGAAGGATGGGGATGCGCAAAAGCTATTTATTAAAATCGTTCGTGGGCTTGCGTTCGTGTTGCTATACCTTTCAGCCGATACTTTTTTTTGGCAGAAGAGAAATAAAAAAATGAAGATTTCCAGGCTCCAGCTCGCCGTAAAAGATATTGCCGATAATGCGTTACTGTCAGGACATTTTTTGCATAAACTATATCAATTTTCAGTAGAGAAACGAATTGTTTTTGACCTTAAAGTGCTGGATTTCTTTCAATATATCATCAATAAAATTGCCACGCGGGGCACTCGGGTAGCATTGGCCGAGGAATGGGCTTATCTCAACCAATTGGTGGATATGTGCGTGCATCGTTCAATAGAAATTAAAGGGGAAGAGCTTGTACCCGGTTATATTTGGAACAGGTCCGTCCCGACGCTTTCGTTGATGACCTGGATTGAAAATGCGGTCTCCTATAGCCCCATTGGAAAAGCGATCCCTATTGTCATCGAGTGGCTAAATGAAAATGAGACAATTGTTTTTCGGGTGCGTAACCGTATTGCAAGCGATAATGAGAAGAAAGGAACCGGCAGGGGACTGGAACTGGTCAGTCGTCTTTTTGAACCTTTGCAAGAAGACCGCGTAAACGTTGCATATCGTATTGAGGGGGAGATGTATTTTGTGGTGGAGTTAAAATTTATGAATTAATTATGCCTAAATATAGTATTGTCGTGGTCGACGATGATAGATCTGACGCCAACAAGGTTGTCGAACAGATCTCCAAATTGAAAGATATCCACAAAATAGGTGATTTTGAAGATGTCAAAGTTTTTGAGAATGGAAAGGAGGGGCTCAACTACCTGATGCACCATAAAGTAGATATTCTTTTTCTAGATATACAGATGCCTGAAATCTCGGGATTTGAGCTTTACAAAATATTGCCGGAACAGATGCGTCCAGCACTTGTCTTTGTCACTGCTTATGCTCAATTTGCGCTAGATAGCTACAAATTGGATGCCTGCGATTATCTGCTAAAAAATATTAGTTTTGATGCGGTCTTCCTGGCCTTAAATAAATGCCTAAAGCGCTTGGGAACACCTATTATGATTGCACCGGCGGTGCAGCGTGAATATTATGTCTACGAGGTCAAAGACTCCCGTTGTAAAAGGGTGTTGAAGTATCGGGATATCATTTATATCCATAGCATAGACAATTATGTGGAAATAGTGACACGCAGTGAGCGGCTGATATGCAGAATCACCATGGAGGAGATCGAAGAAAATATGCCCCTTTCTTATTTTGTGCGTATCCATCGCGGTTACATTGTCAACTTCCAGTTTGTCAGACATATTGATGGTGGCAAGTTGTGGCTCACCGAAGGTGAAAAAGCAGCCCTTCCCATTAGTCGATCGCGCAGAAAGAATATTGCTGGAATGAGGAAATCCATTGAATAATCCGTCTTTTATAAACCCTAATTATACACTATGCGTAAAAATCAGTACCTCAAGGGCTTTTCCATAAGTCCCGGGCATCCCTTTGCCCAAAAATTGATCTTGCTGGAACTATTGGCTGTAAAGCGTCAGCTGGCAACTTATCTCGACCTGCGGGAGCAACTGGAAGCGGAGCATGTACTGCTGCGTGATGCTGAATATGTCAAATCACACGTCGGCATTTCCACTGAGACGCTTTATCGTCTGCAACGGGATGGCTACATCTGCATCGCGAAGCGCGAGCGCAACAAACGCTATTACCGAGATGTGGATGTAGAGCGCTTGCGCATGAGCTACCGCGGCCTTTAGACCGCTTGATCAATTGATTTTTACCTGTACATGCATTACTTTCTTCGGGCGTCTCTCTAAGTGGGAGGCGTTTTTACTCAAACCCCAATCTTTTTCCAATCTTCTTCGGACTTTCTTCTGACTAACTCCAGCCGTTACAACAATCTTGATCGAATTGGGCTCGGCTTGGCCTCGGGTTAAATTGGAGCAGCGCCCGATGCTGCCCCGATAAAATCCCGATGAAAGCTGGGAGTTGATAGGGAATTGATTGCGTGTTATCTTGGCAATGCTGTGAAGCACACGCTGCTCTATTTGGTCTTTTTCTGTGCTAAAAAGAAGTCAAATTGAAAAGAATTAGGTCTGTAATCGGTCAAGTTTCCGATGGGTATCGGTCAGCTGTCAGTCTATAGATGTTTTGCTGTTTGTTGTTGATTTAAAGTGTTTTATGTTTGTTATGTCAATCAAATGTACCGGTATAAAACAGGATTGATTTAAACACATGGGAACTATTGTACATGGAGCAAATGGAGGCTTTAAGGGTAAAGCCGGCTCAGTAATCGGAAGCAGTTGGAAGAGTATCAACTACATTAAAGGGCTTTATAAAAAAAGATCGAAGCCCGCATCGGAAGCACAGATGATGCAGCAGGAAAAATTCAAAACGCTGATGCGTTTTCTACTGCCCATTAACTTCTTTTTAAAGATCGGTTTCGGCCTTAAAAATACAGAAAAATTGACACCGATCAATGCGGCATTTAAATTTAACTTGGATAAAGCGATCACAGGTGCATATCCAGACTATGCCCTCGACTATGCCAAGATTAGCATTGCTGATGGTGGTCTGTATGGGGGCGGTACTGTTACGGTTTCGTACGATTACGGTGAACTGAACTATACGTGGACGAAAGAGTCCAGCGAAACATTCGAAACCTTTCCGGATGATTTGGTCTATGTGCTGGCTTATCATGCCGAAAAAGATGAGTTTATCTCATCCACGGCACCTGGTACCCGGTCGGCAGGTATGGTGAGCTTTCTTGTACCCGACCATCTAGCAACGGGTGCGCTGCATACCTGGATGTTTTTCTCGAACAGATCTAAAACCAAGGTGTCCAAAAGTGTGTATCTAGGCGAGATACAGCTAATCTAATCTCACCCGGCTGAGCTGTTCGGGCTCAGCCTTTTTTTCCAACATACTATGGCTAAAAAAACGCCGACTGCTGCGCAGCAACGTGTGCGCACAGCATTTAAAATTGGGCGTGCCTTTTTGGCGCCCCTCAATGGATTGATCAAAAAGGGTTTTGCTGAAATGGCCAAACGGAAGAGGTCTCTTCCTGCTGGACTGGCTCTCGGTTACACGCTACGTACTGCAATCAGGCAGGAAGCCGAAGGGCCCGTGGTAGACCCCGCTTTGGTTCGTTTAAGCGATGGTACACTTGCGGGAGTTTATTTTCCTGAAATGACACGTCGTGCCGACAGAATAGAGCTCACACATGAACCTTTTAACGCAGCTTTATATCGAGAAGACGATCAACTTATTCTCTGTGCTTATCAAGTTGAGAAGGGGTATGCCTTTGTCAACGAACAGATCTGGCAGCGACACGAAGGGAAAGTGATAGTCCCCATCCCAGCAGGTTTTGAGGATGATGGCTTTCATGTCTATTTGTTGTTGTGCAACAGAAAGGGCACAAAGTATTCAAAATCAAGATATCTGGGTTATTCAACGAAATGAAAACAAAACATATCCTACTGCTCCAACGGAAATATGGGGCACAGGGAACCAACGGTACTATTACCTATCAGGACGAAGAAATCTGCCATACGATCGAGCTACCCGACCGAAATAATATCCCACGGATAAGCTGTATCCCCATCGGACAGTATAAACTCGAAAAGCGGCGCTATACCAAACATGGCGAGCAGATCGGCATTCCCATCGTGCTCGGAAGGGAGGCAATATTAATCCATGCGGCAAATAATGCGCTGAAAGAATTGCAGGGTTGCATAGCTCCGGTCACGACTTTAACAGGTGAGGGTAGAGGGGATTACAGCGGGAAAGCTTTAGCAAAGCTCAAGGCGCTGGTGTATAGCCTTTGGGATATGGGGGATGAAGTGTATTTGAATATTCGATAGCAATTTGGAGGACATGAATTTGCGCTGCATTCCTTTGTGCCATCTTCTTAGCAATATGACGGCATAAATCAAACTCGCTTTGCTCGGACAGCGATTTATGCTATCGTCATATTGCGTCAGCGATAGGCAGTCGCTATGCCAGGCTTTCAATTCTTTGTCCCCCTATATTGTTCGAATAAAGAGGAGAATAATTCTAAAAACGAATTGGTGTGAAAAAAATCTTAAACAAAATAGGACAGGTGTTGCAAGTGGTTCTTGCGGCTCCGGTCAAATGGCCCGGTAAAGCGGGCAACATATTGAAGTATATCGCCGTAGGCCTGGGGATATTGGAAACGGTACTAGAGCAGGAAAAGCCACCACCTGAACCTTCGCCTGAAAAACAGGAGCCCGTCAATCTGCCGACTTATACCGAGGGGGACGCTGCCGCGAGCGACCGGATAGATGACCGGCCAGACAGCGCGACGATACAGCAGCATGCGGAAAGGAGTGAAGCCAATGCGATGGAATGATATTCGTATCTCGGCCCTCGGCGGTACGATCTGCTCCATCTGGGCGAGCATCTCGCTGGGCGATGTGCTGCAGACGGCATTGACAGCAGCGCTGGGTACCATCGTTAGTTTCGCGACTAGCAGACTGCTGCGACATTGCACTAAAAAAGGGTCCAATTAGTACATTAACGTCTCCCTGTTCGGGGGGCGTTAATTTATCTCAACTTAAGCGATCACTAATTTGTCTCAGTAAAGCTCAATAATGAGAGAAAGGTGCTTATGCTTGGATTGAAGCCTGATTATAATCCGGTCTTAATCAGTTTGTCTGCATTTAAAAATAAGTATACGAACATCAAATCTGAACATGTACTATTTAAAATTGATGACCGATTCGTCCAAAGCGATCCAAATGAAGTGTTTGTTGATGAAGCTAATATTATGCTAATTTATGTTTCGCCTGTCAAATTTGTTGGTGACTTAAAGGACTTGTATATGCTAACTTTAATTCCAAGAACGGATGCGAATATGAAAAAATTGAACGAAAAGCGCATTATTATCCGATAAGAACAATGAATGCAGTTTCTGACCATTTTGATGCGCTGACTTTTCCCGCCCGACAGCGTGTCTGTTCGTCTATCCAAGGTCAAATACTGCAGACCGATGTTGACGATGTGTTGAAGCTTATTTTTCAGTTCAGTAGGTGTTAACAGGGGTGAAAAAATAACAACCATAGACTGCTGTCGAACCCGGACATCCACAATAAAAAAAGTCGGGGTTTTACCAAAAACCCCGCTCTCTCTTAAATAAACAATTGGAGATATCCTCACGACATGTCCCAACATATGAAAATATGAAACTAAGTATTATTAACTGTGTGCAAATATGTAAATGTTAGACTTAGGTTTTTAGCTTATTTGACAGAGGCAACCATCTTGTCGACTAATAACAGTTTAATGTTGCCAAATCGATATTTTACGATATCCACCTACATTATTACTTCATATTTGATAACTGTCGATGAAAATAGGTTCTTTGTCGATCCGGGTAGTAATGTTATTTTTTAGTAGTCATAATTGCATCAAAAATATTTTAAACCATGAAAATTAAAAATGTAATTGCTGCAATTTGTTTGACAATGGCCATAATCGCCTGTAAAAAAGAAAAAAAAACAACAGTACCTAATGACGAGACACTTGTATTGGAAACGGGCGCCAAGGCCAGCTGGAGGGGGTATTTAGAGACTGGGTATTTTAATCAAGGTACCATTGAACTAAAAAGTGAGAAATTAAAAATCGAAGGCGACAAGATTGTCGGTGGTGAAATACAGATTTCTGTCGAGTCGATCCTCGTGACCAACGAAGGTATGCCCGAAGAGAGCAAAAACCAGCTTAGGCATCATCTACAATCGCTTGATTTTTTTAATTTGGCAAAATATCCTTTTGTAACCTATGTGATCGCTTCTGCCGAAAAAACAGGTAAAACAGATGCTAATGGAAACAATTACATCATTAAGGGAAGCTTAAACCTAATCGGAAAATCTTTACCATTGGACATTCCGGCGAAAATCACTATGACGGAAACAGACGTAAAAGTGGTTTCCACATTCAAATTTGACCGGACGAAATGGGGAATGACCTTTGCGTCGCAGCCCGATCTTCCTGCCAAAGACAAGATAAAAAATGAGATTGAGGTAGACCTGGAACTGAGGGCTATTCGCTTCTAACCGACAAAATTCTGATCGCTATGAGCTGATTTCCTAGTCAGCTCAATCTTCTCACTAACTTATTAACCCAATGAAAGGAAAACTTATCTATTGTTGCCTTTGGTCCTGTACGACATTATTTGCCATGCAAGTCAAAGGACAGGTCACTGCATTTTCAGGGCAGGTAACCGCTGTAACGAATGGAAGACCGATAGCTGGAGCTACCGTTTCGTTACTTGGATCTTCCACTGTTTCCAAGACCGATGATCTTGGTCGGTTTATCATTCATGCCTCTGCGGGCGGTACACTGCGTTTTACGTCCCTTGGCTATCTGCCGCAAGATATCAATCTGAGGGGTGGCTCTGTATTAAATGTCCAACTACAAGAGCGGAATCAGCAGCTGGAAGAGGTTATCGTTGTGGCTTACGGAAAGTCATCCAAATCCGAAATTACGGGGGCAGTTGCAACGCTGAACTCCGCTGAGCTGCAAAAGCGTACTGTTTCAAATGTAACCAATGCTCTTGCGGGTATGGCGCCGGGTATTTCGGTCAGTTCCGGCAATGGCCAGCCGGGGAGTGGCGCATCAATACGCCTGCGTGGGATTGGTTCTATCAGTGCCTCCAGCGAGCCATTGCTTGTTGTTGATGGTGCGCCTTTTGATGGTTCGATCAGTGATATCAATGTTGATGACATTGAAAGTGTATCTGTATTAAAAGATGCTACTTCGGCCGCTCTTTATGGCTCACGAGCCGGAAATGGGGTGGTCATCATCACCACAAGAAAAGGGAAAGGAGGACTGAAATTGGAAGTTGGGATTAAACAGGGCTTTACGCAGCGGGGTATTAAAGAATATGACCGAGTAGGGTTATACGACTACTATCCCGTCGTTTTTCAGGCGATTAAAAACTCTCGGATGTTTCCAAATTCGGGAACGGCACTTTCCGAGCAGGCTGCTTCCCAATATGCTTTGGACAATATCTTTAAAAGTTTGGTATATAACCCATTCAATGTGCCTGACGATCAGATTTTGGGGAGTGACGGTAAAATGAATCCAAATGCAGGGCTCAAATATGATGATTTTGACTGGTATAAGGCAATTCAACGTACAGGAAAACGAAAAGAAGCCAATATCAATCTTTCAGGTAGCAGTGAGCAGACCAGCTACTATACTTCTTTGGGTTATCTTAATGAAGAAGGATATTTGCTCAACTCCGATTTTCGACGTTTTAGTGCACGTATCAATGTGGATTCAAAGGTAAAGCAATGGCTAAAAATGGGCCTGAGTATCTACGGTACAGGTTCCGATGGTAAGTTGGCTTTTGACGCCGGAAGCAATTCGGGCAATGCAAATGCCATTGCTAATCCATTCAACTTTATACGTGGACTAGGTGCTATTTATCCAGTGCATGCTTTTGATAAGGTCAGCGGCGAGCCCATTTTTGATCCGGTTACAGGCAAGCAGTATTATGATTATGGTTTGCACCCCGGAGCCGTGAACAGACCCAATGGCGCTATTCCCGGAAGACATATTATCTATGAAACGATGTTGAACAATCGGGATAATACCAGGGTATTGTTGGGTGGACGGGGATATGTGGACATCAACTTCCTGAAGTATTTTACCTTTACACCATCGATAGGTATCGATCTTTCTAATCGCAACTTTGACTATACCTACAATAAAATCGTGGGCGATGGTGTTTCTTATGAAGGCCTTAGCTCAACGACCAATGCGATCACAAAATCCTATACGTTTAACCAGATCTTGACTTACAAACGCGCATTTGGACAGCATAATTTATCCGTTTTGATCGGGCATGAAAACTATGATTTTCAGTACAAGGAGAGAAATGCCATAAAGAATGGCCAGATCGTGGAAGATATACCCGAGTTGATAAACTATGTCTCAAATTATTTTGCCGATGGCCGGAAGCATGTCAACCGGCTGGAGTCTTATTTTACGAAAGCTTCCTATACCTTGAAAGAGAAGTATTTTTTGGAGGCATCGTTACGCAGGGACGGCTCCTCGATTTTTAATCCCGATCGGCGCTGGGGAACTTTTTTTTCCGCAGGTGGATCCTGGAAGCTATCTAAAGAAGATTTCATTGCTCAATATGACTGGGTTAACGACCTTAGATTTCGGACGTCCTATGGTCAGGTGGGAAACAATAAATTGTTGGACAAGAGTGGCAGTCAGATTTATTTTGGTTATCAGGGACTGTATGATTTGGGATTTAGCAATGGATCATTTCCAGGGACGCTGCTGTATAGTTTGCCCAACCCCGATTTGACTTGGGAAATATCCAATTCTTTTAATATTGGGTTTGATTTTTCTTTATTGTCCAGTAGGTTGCGCGGTTCCCTGGAATATTACCGACGTGGATCTGACCAACTCCTGATGTCGGTACCCCGCCCGCTTTCTTCGGCTGTTAGCTTCGAATATCGCAACATTGGGTCAATGTATAACCGCGGATTTGAATTATCTCTTGCTGCCGACATTATTAGAAATGAAAATTTTCGATGGACAATGACCAATAACCTGTCGACATTCAAAAATGAGATCACCAAAATGCCCAAGGAAACCCCGGTCATCACCGACGGTGGGAAAAGAAGGGAAGTTGGGCGGGACTTTTATGCTTTTTGGTTGCGGCAATATGCCGGCGTCGATCCCGCAGATGGTGCCGCCTTGTATGTCCCTGCAGCGGGTACGGCAGATGACGCAATGCGCACTGTTGCTGGGAAAAAGTACGTGACCAATGCCAACCTGGCGAAATATGACTATTCGGGTACTGCCATTCCTAAATGGATCGGGTCAGTGCAGAATGAATACCAGTACAAAGGAATCGGTCTGTCTTTCCTGTTGACCTATCAGATCGGAGGCAAGGTTTATGATAGCCAGTACGCCGGGCTAATGGGGACAGGTTCGTTCGGTAAATCGTATCATGCCGACGCGCTAAAGGCTTGGACAACGGATAACAAAGAAAGCGATATACCTCGTGTTGATCAGGCCAATAGTGCCAATATCAATGCAGCCTCAAACCGATGGCTTATCGATGCCTCGTATCTAAGTATCAGAAATCTCAATTTGTCGTACCGGATACCTGGTTCCTGGACAACCAGAATGGGGATCTCATCGGCACGGATAAATGCGAGCGGGGAGAATCTGTTTTTGTTTTCAAAACGTAAAGGCTTAAATCCAACAGAACAATTCGACGGTACAAATTCAACCACCTATTTACCTACACGCATCTGGGCAATAGGGGTAAATGCATCATTTTAAGAACTACTTTATGAAAAAAATAGCAAAATTGATTTTAATGGGCACTTTTCCCTTGCTTTTGACAAATTGTGGGAAAGACTATCTAGATACATTGCCTACCGACCGAGTTTCTGCTGATAAGATATTCGGTTCACTGGAAAATGCAACTACGGCTGTAAATGGTATCTATCGATTTATGTTTGCAAGGACTACTTTAATAACAGAAAATACACAGAATAAACCCGGTATAGGTGGTATTTTACTGGCCATGGATTTTATGGGTGAGGATCTGGGCATAAGTGCCACGAATTGGTATACTTCAACTGGTGAGGGAAATTGGGTAGGGCATCGCAACGAAAGCAGTTCATTGATGGAATTTGATTACAGAACATTGTACAAGATTATTGGTGATGCTAATTTCATATTGGACCACCTTGATAATGTCAATGCGAGCGAGCAGCAACGCAATGTCCTTCGTGCACAGGCATTGATATTGCGGGCCTATGCTTATTCGTACCTTATTCAGTTTTATGGAAAAAGATATCATGCCTCCGGCGGCGCGAACAGTCAGCCTGGCGTGCCACTGGTGTTGAAATCGAGCGACCTCAAGCTTCCAAGAGCGTCAGTTGAGGAGGTTTATGCCGCCGTCGTAAAAGATTTGGACAGTGCCATTGCATTGAACATTTCAGACAGGAAGAACAAATCACAAGCTAACATCGATGTGGCAATAGGACTCCGTGCACGGGTAGCATTAACGATGCAGGATTATGAAAATGCTATTCTATATGCAAAACAACTGATCGCCATGCCGGCTTATAAGCTTATGACGCCATCCGAATATGTGAAAGGCTTTAACGATGCCAATGCGCTAAGTGAATTTATATGGGCGTCTATGCCTACTGCGGACCAGGACGCCGTATTCGCTTCCTATTTCTCTCAGATCGGCTATAATGCAAATACATCATTTATGCGGTCAAATCCAAAGCGGATCAATGCAGCACTGTATAATATGATTTCTGCGACTGATATCCGAAAATATATCTGGGAGCCCAATCCCACAGAGACAAATTTCCCATTGCCGTCGCCTTCGTTTGCCAGGCAGCCTTATATGTCTCGAAAATTCGCCATAAAAGCTGCCGGAGGTACGTTAGGCGATGTTCCACTGATGCGCCTGTCCGAGATGTACCTGATTGCGGCAGAAGCCTATGTGGAGCGAGATCAGGACCAGCTTGCACAGGATATGCTGTTTGAGTTTATGAAAGCCCGGGATCCCGAAGCTGTCCGAACCTCAAAAAGGGGGACAGCACTGACTGAGGAGATACTCCTACAGCGAAGGATAGAATTGTGGGGGGAGGGGTTTCGCTTTCTTGACCTGAAACGTCTCAATCAGCCCCTCAACCGTACGATCGTGCCAAATTTTGTCAGTGGTTCGGTAAATGGATTGATGGAAGTACCTGCGGGGGATAAACGCTGGGAATTCTTATTTCCCCGTGCGGAACTGGATGCTAATCCAGCTATTGAACAGAACGAAAAATAGTGTAGCTGCCGTATAAGCGTACTCAAATAACTTTCTCATTTATTATTTTATAACATAGGGTACTGTAATGCATGTTTCGACTCATTCGGTGCCCTTTTTGTCTTTTAAAGTGCCTGCTTGTCGACGATTAATAGACAAAAGGGACACTTCGGTCACTTGGAATGAGTTTAAGACCCTTTGCCGACAAAGGAATGTTGTCAATAGACTTTTGTTTTTTATAAAAAATTGCTGAAATATCTTTGGTGAAAGAAGTTTACTCAAAAACTATCGTGTTATGAAAAAGTTATTTTACATTTTAACAGGTACCTTGTTATTTTTATCCATGCAACCTGTCCATGGACAAATGAAGTCATCTATAGGAGACAGTGAATATGCTTTTGCCCGAACTGCTGAGCGAGATGGAATCAAGCGGGCATTTGAAAGTTATATGGCACCCCATGGATATATTGTTGTCGGTCATCATATTACCAATGCACTGGCCTACTATAGTGGCGTGCCAAATGATACGACAGACTTACTATGGTGGCGTCCGAACCGTGTTTTTGCGAATAACGATAACGATTTTGGTTTTGCCACAGGCCCATTCCGCTATTTTAGGACGCGACATGGAAACGCTGTTGCGGCAGGACACACCTTCTCCATTTGGGAGAAGAACAAAGATGGAATATATAAAATTTTATTCGATGGTGGCGTAAATCTTGCAACTATTCCCAGTGATTCACTCCATGATCTGGAGCGCAATCCGATCATCCAGCTTAACTTCAATACGCAGTCGTCCTGGCAGATGAGTGTGGAGGCAGAAGGGGATTTTCCGGGTAGTAATAAAGTCCATAAAAATGCTGTTTTCCTAAGGCCCAATAAAGGGTTTATGCTTAATTGGGAACTAGCGGAAGCTGTTCAGAAAATGGTCAAAAAACCAATGCAAGAAGGATTTGATAGAACAGGAAAAACCTTTTACAGGTTTGGCAATTTAGGCAAAGACGAAACAAGCTTAAAGGAAGGGAAATTTTGTGGCTACTTTGCGCAGGTTTGGTCACGTCATAAAAATGAATGGGTACTGATTGCCGATGTGATGCAGTATTAATACAATAGGGGCAAAGATGACTGTATAGTAACGGGCATGTATACGCCAGTACACTTAACTTTTTTACCGTTCATTAAGTTTTGGAATGGCGTTAAGTGTACTGGTGTTTGCCATTGAGGGCTTAGTTTTTAGCGTTTGTAGGTCAACGCGACTCCTAAATACCAGTCTTCAGGAAAGTCTATTGTGACACTCGGCTGATAGGTATCTGAGCCCAATGTACTTTTCAATTTCAAGGATTTAGAAATTCCATCCTTGATGTATTTAGCCGTCACGGTATATCTAGCAATGGGTATATCAAGTAATTTTCCGTAGGAGGGCGTATTAGGTAATCCGGTATGCAGTTTTAAAATGGTACCGTCAGAACCGTCAATTCTTTTACCAACAGGTGTCAATGTATACTCGATATTATGATCGTCAGGTACATCTTCTCCAAGCTCGCCGGTAATTTCTATATTTGAGCCATAATAACCCTGGTCTGGCATTTTACCGGATAGCTTCCATTGAAAGTTGCGTACGGCCCCCGCGTTGCTGAATACGTCGTCATTGTCTGGATGCATCGGCAGGTGATAGGTCAGGTTATTGTAATTGACATTGATGTAAGCGGATGTATGGTACGTTCCCACTTTACCGATAGCAATTTTATAATTGCCACCCGCATCGGTTTTTCCGTAATAAGATTCATACGTGCCGACAAGCGTGTTTTCGACTGCAATTTCTGCATTTGCAATTGGTTTTCCTTGGGTATCAATAACTTTTCCCTGTGCATAGCCTTTTTCGGATGCTCCTGTGTTTTGATCTTTTTTGCAGGATGTCATCGTTAACAGCACACATATTGCGCACCATATTTTTTTTGATTCCATGTTTGTTAACTGAATTTTTAAAAAATCGTGTATGGAACGGAGGTCCTTATCCATCCATTAATTTTTGAATTTAGTGCACAGGGAAACGAGCTCAGAATAGCATCGTCGGAAGCTAGTGTTTTAGGGCTATATAGCGCAATATGGGCGATCAGCGGCAAACACAGCACTATCCCGCTCTCCTGTTGTTGTCTGACATCGAATAGGTGCTGTTTGTATTCAGATACACTCTATACCCAAAGGGTAACTTTGAGGCGTCTGTCCATTTGAAGTTCTTCAGTTTTCCTTATTTCAGCCTACCCCAACCTTCCTCTTCTGCGCGGAGATTATCTCTTATTTCCTTGGAAAGTTCCTCGGGGAGTGAAACAAAATACCAAGCGCCTTGTCCTTCATAACGCCATAGCTTTGCCGTAAATTGAAATTGTATTTTTCCGTTCATCTGATATTTAACGCTGTTTGACTTTCCCTGCGCTGGAGTGTTCTGGAATCTGAGTTAAAAATAGGGAATTTCAGATTGTTTGCAAAAGGCGTATTCAGTATTCCGTCGATTAATGTATTTTGCAAGGCCATATTTCAGCAAAATTAAGCAGGGCAAGCTATGCTTTAGGAATAGTACATCGTTTTAATTCCTATAAAAAGCATAATAAGCTATTGACAATATTTTTTGAACAGCTTCTTGTCTGTCTTGGTCAGCTTCGCGATGAGAAAAGCTAAATGAATGACAGGGGATAAAAGGGAAAGTATACCGGGCTGATGCATATCACTGATCATTGAGATTACCGCTAGATTCAAGAAGCTTTTTGGAATTCCCTGCCGATTTGTTTTTCCATCACATGCAAGTCCATAAAGGATCTTTAAGGAATTTTCAAATCCCGGGCTTCCGGGAAATAGGGTTGTGTTGAAGATGACCGGTGAGTCAGATTCATTGGCAAATCGATGTACGATATTTAAACCTACCGTGAGTTTTTCGCCAGCCACAAGTGTATTCTTTTTCCCTTTTTGATAAATCGTGAGCTTTCCTTCCGAAATGGTAAATTGTTCGATGATATTTTTGTGGAAATGGAAGGGAGTTCCACCTCCTGGCATCAGTTTGACAGCAAGAACAGTTTTTATGCCATTGCTTTCGTGCGATGATTGTATGAAAGTTACCTCATCTTTTAAAATGGGATTGACAATTTTTGTTTTCATCAGTGTTGAATTATAGTAATTATTTACGATATGGAATTCTGCTAAAAACCCATGGAACATCGTTCCATGGGTACATTTTTTAATAAACATTGGAGTATCTCACGACATGTCCTCACATATAAAAAGTCTGTTACTCATTGCAGACAGTACCAAGTTCGAAAGTAATAGATTGGTTTTTGCAGGTAGACGTCCTAATCTCGAAAAATGGAGTTAGACAGCTAATTTCCGGTGCTGTATTTCATTTTTCTTCTTCAAATAGTGAAAAAGTTATTCGGCGGTCCCAATTTGCCCAATTGGATATAAAAAAGTGCTTTTAGTCGATTATACTATAATCTGATTTGCAAAATGTTGATTTCTTGCTATGCTTTCGGTACCCAATCATGTAGAACCTTACTTCTGTCGTGTCGTCTGCCGTCGAAAGCATGCTGTTTGTTCTTTTAATTGGTTTGAAAACAATTAACCTCACAAATTGCACTGTATTTAATCAAGACAATGAAAACATTATCAAATTGGTTGATGACATTGATAGTCAGTGCCATCATCTTTTCATGCAGCAAAAGGCATGATTCTCCTATTGACCCCGGAACGGAACCGGAAAAAGAGATCGCCGGTGCCTATCGAAGCAATCACGGTGAAGTTACAGGAACACCAATTCAAAAAACTATCGGTGTTGAGGGCGGGGAAATAACGGTTCCTAATAGCTCCTTGAAGCTCGTAGTTCCCCCTGGGGCAGTGGACAAGAATGTAAATTTTAGCATTCAAGAAGTGAGCTATCCAGCATTAGGAGACAAAGTGGAGCTCACGGCGGGTTCAAAAGGGAATAAGGCGATAAGTACAGCTAAAATTTCCGATCAACCGCCTAAAAGTATAGTTAGTAAGGTTTATCGTTTTCTGCCAGAAGACGTAGAGTTCAAGAAAGATGTGGAAATCGTTTTGCCGTACTCGGATAGTGACGAAAGTTTTGTTTTCTCCCCCAAATCACTCCGTATGGTCTATCAAGATAAAAAAGGATATTGGCGGGTGGCGAAGGGTGCCGTGGGAAGCAGTCTTGACTACACTGTTCGTGTAAAAACGCGTCATTTTAGTGATTGGGGCTCATTGGCCGATCTTTACATCGTTTGTGATGGTAAACAGCGATTGGAAAAAGGAGAAAGTACAGCTTTGGTACTTAAGTTTGTCCCGACAGTTAAAGATAAAAATGGTGATAACGATGATCTACTGGCACCCGATGTTGATCTGGAGAACAGTAAGGTCAAAGAATGGCGTTTTTGGGGAACTAGTCCCTATGACCGGGGGCAATTGACTGGTGGTAACTCAAGGATTGCAACCTACACGGCTCCAACTAAACTACAGCCCGTCATGAGACGTATACCTATTGAAGCGGTGGTTGTTACCGATGGACAGGGTGGGGAAACCGTTTTACGCTATTGGCTTTATGTTCTTCCTGAAGAATATGCTTTCTTCAAATGGGAACCGGGTAAGAGCGGAGATCTGGGAGAGGATGGAGTTGAGGTGATGCCTGGGGATGCGATATATGTCAATTATCGATCGCGTTCCTCAGATCGCAGGTTACATATTGAAGCTCCAGACCATAACGCAGGACTGAAACCATTTGGGGAAAAAGTATTTGTTTCGATGAGTTTCGGTTCTTTTTACAATAGTTCAACGTATACAGAATGTATTCCTTCCGGCTCTTTATATGGAAAAGGTGATATCGTTATCATCGGCGAAAAGGATGGATTGATAACAGGGGATATAAAAGGGGAGCTTCGTCGTAAAAAAGAGGGATCTTATTATTGCTACCTTCCGCCAGAGACATTTACGGCCCAATTTCGATACAGAAAACGATAAAAGTGTCAAAAAAAGACCGGTGATAAGGTAGCTTTCGCCGGTCTTTTTCATTAATTGCCAGGTGGCTTTTCCATGCTAAGCCCGGGAATATAAAACGAAGCAACGGATTTTGCAAGATACGGATAGAACCCGCGTTGATTGGTCAGGATAATAACCGTGATACCTTCTTTTTCAAAGGTGCATACATCAGCAAGCGCGGGGCCACCGGTGTGTCCGAATACTTTGTGCCCGTCGTAGTTATAGACCATGGTGCCGAGGCCAAATGTCCCCATTTTAGATTTCATCGGCGTGCCGGAGTTGATTAGAACGGCATTGGTCCTACTGATAAAAGTGCTATCTAATAGCGCACATTGCAATTTGACCATATCATCTAAAGAACTGTATAGGCCCCCAGCAGCATAACCGGTTGCCACAAAAGGAAAGAAGCCTTCGATATAGCGGTCTGGATTATTGGCGGCATGGTAAACAGTCGCTTTTTGCGGAATAACCTCTGCAAATTGAACATACCCGCTCTGCCATTGATCAACAAAGGTATGGTTCATTCCCAATGGAATCGTTACGTACTCTTTTAACGCTTCAAAATAGCTTTTCCCCGTAACATGCTCGATGATATATTGCAAGATCCAATAGTCACTGCTCACATAGTTTTCGGATTCGCCGGGAGCAAATAATAAGGGTTGCTTCTTCGCTATTTCGAGCGCTTCATCACTGTTTTTGGCTTCACTGAAATTGCCCATTTTGATGCCCGATTGATGATTGGCAAGCTGTAGGACAGTAATATTTTTCCAAGTATCCGGAATTTCTTTTATCAGTTCGGAAAGCGTTGTTTGTGGTGCCAATACACCTTTATCGAACAGTCTAGCCAGCAGTGCACCGGTATATATTTTGGATACTGATGCCAGTTGGAAGGCCGTTTGGCTAGAAACAGCTTGATTCCAAGTGAGATCGGCAAGGCCCAACGTTCCTTTAATCTTCACTGTACCCTGATCGATGACGGCGTAAGCTAGTCCGGGAATATATTCCTTTTTCATGGCATCCGATAGGAACTGAACGACTTTTTCCTTAGCGGACTGCGCGTAAAGTATTGGCTGGCTAACTTGATGTATTAAGAGAAACACAAAGGCGACTGATATTCGTATAATTTTCATAGACAAAGACGATTTGAATGATTAAATTTTTATAAACTCCACACGTCGGTTTTCAGCTTTTCCAGCTGCTGTTGTGTTACTTGATACAGGTTCTGTTGCTCCCTTGCCGTCTACGGAGAGCATCTCCGATTTGACCTGGAAGTCTTCTACCAGTACTTTTTTGATAGCCTCGGCCCTTTTGCGTGAGAGCGCTAGGTTAGCTGCTGCTTCACCATCGCTGTCCGTATGGCCCACAATCTTAATTTTTATTTCCGGCAGGGCGTTTAACACAGTGGCAATTTCCTTTAAGGTACCAAATGACTCGGGTCTAATTTTATCGGAGCCTGTATCAAAAAGAATATTATTGGTTGTAAACCTTCCAGTTTCAAGTAGTTTAGCCCGCATATCAGCTGTGCCAGCTGCAATTTTGAGATTGCTAATATAAAATGCCGCATAACCCTCCTTGCTTTTTGGCCCATTGAAAAGAAGCTGGTTGAAATTAGCAGGGCTGGCGACAGCTGTTGGAAGATCAAGCGCTTTGATGTCATTGTACCAGAGCCTTAAACGTTCTTTCTGTACTGCCAGGGCAACGTGGACGACGGTGCCATAATTTTGCTGAAAACCAGCCAGAAAAACTTTGTCCGATTGGAGCTTCTGTTTGGCATTTTCTCTCGAATCCAAAGATACGACCGCTTTATCCTTATGGAAACTGGTTTTAAAGTAGAGAATATTCTTCAAACTATAATTATAAGCATCAAGACGTTTTGCTTTATCTCCGCGATCAAAAAGCTCAAAATGAAAACCCGGATATACGGCTGAAGATTTTGGGTTCAAATTTATAAATAAATCAAATTCAACAGTAAAATTATCGGGTAGCTTCACAATAGGGGATAATATGCTGCCCGAGTTAAGCTGTAGCCATTTCCCCGACAACCCATCGAGTTTGACGATCTCTCCGGATCCATTTGTAAACCATTTCAAAGGAAATTCTCCAATAACATCCTGTTCAAAATTATCGGCCAACAAGGTATTCTGGCCAGGGACAAAATCAAATTTAGACATCGAGGTGATTTCTTTTTGCTGTTCTTTTTCTGCCATTGCTGCAGGGGCTGTCTTAGTCGACGGAGCCTTTACTGCCTGAGGGCTGCTGTCTATTGCTTTTTCCACAGTTTGCGAACCTTTCTTTATAATGAGGTCCTGTCCCGCTCGGCTCGCTTTATCCGCAAGTCCCTTGAGAAATCCCTGTCCATAACCGGCTACGCCGGTAAGCTGAAAGACAGCTAGCGTAATTATCGTTTTTTTTATCATTTTTTTTGTTTAAATCGGTGCAAATTGATTGAATTTTAAATAGATAGCAAGATTTAAGGACGTACAATGAAAGTTGGTCGATATATGACGTCTGTCTGATGATTATGGTGCAATGATTTGCAGGAGCACAACTGCTATGCTGTTAGTCGACAAATATCGGTCTTCCGTCTATGATCTAGCTGAATCAGAATAAATTGGGTATCTTCGCATATGGGAAAAAGGAGAAACTGGAGTCTGAATAGTCGGTTGTTTGCACACCTGATTTTTTGGTTGTGTGTCACTACTTTTTTGTTGCTGCTTTTTAAGGTGGGTGGACCGGGTTATTGGCCGATTTTTAAGGTACTGATGATGTTGATGCCGGTGCACATCGCTTATTTTTATACTTTGAGTTATGTGATTGTACCAAAATATCTTTACACCCGGCGATTTCTGCAGCTTGGTTTAGTACTATTGCTGCTGGTTTTCTCTGCGGCGCTGGCTTATCGCCTTATAGAAATCTTTTTTGCGGATCCATACTTCTTTAAGGAAATGCAAAAGCTCAATCCCGCTGCGAAATGGAAAAAGTTAAATGGGACGTTTTTGCAGCAACTTTCGAACCCTGAGTATTTTATTCATGCACTCGAACAGAGTAACTCTGTTGTCTGGATTGGCCTTGTCATTAAATTTGTGCAGATGTGGCACGAAAAGAAACAAGTGGCATTACAGTCGGAGCTGAACTTCCTAAAATCGCAGATCCATCCACATTTTCTGTTCAATACGCTAAATAACCTCTATGCACTGACGCTGAAGCAATCTGCTAAATCTCCGGAGGTTGTTTTGGGACTCTCTGATATCCTGCGTTATATGCTCTATGAATGCAACTCTGATTATGTTGCTTTACGAAGAGATGTTGCTATTATACAAAACTATCTGGCACTTGAACGACTAAGATATGGGGATCGGTTGGATCTCAATTTTAACTTAAAAGGTAATATAGGAGATCAGTTCATAGCTCCGCTGCTGATGATTCCTTTAATTGAAAATGCATTCAAGCATGGAGCGAGTGAGATGATGGAAGAGGCCTGGATCAATATTGATCTGGACGTGGATGATCGTCGGCTTAAATTGAAAGTGTCAAACGGCCGGCCGGAATCAGATCATACTTCGGGTCTCCCGTGTGGAAATATCGGGCTATCAAATTTAAGAAAAAGGCTTGAGCTGCTGTATCCTCTAAGACATACCTTAACCATATTTGAAGAAGAGGATATGTACCTTGCAATCCTGGAGATTCAATTGGGAGGGGATGTTGCGGTTACCTTTTCGCAGAAAGAACAGCTAGGCGCCTATAAGCAATCTGAAGTGAAATTAGCGAACCATAACCTATAATTTATGAATATACGTACCTTAATAGTGGATGATGAGCCCCATGCGATTGAAGTCATTGAAAAGTATGTAGGCAATTTCAGTGAAATTGAGCTCGTAGGAAAATGCAATAATGCCATTCAGGCGTTTCAGATCCTGCAAAAGGATCATATTGATCTTCTGTTTTTGGATATCAAAATGCCGGGGTTATTGGGTACTGAGCTGGTCAGAACGCTGAAGACTCCTCCAAAAGTTATTTTTACAACGGCTTTTCAGGACTATGCGTTGGAAGGCTTTGATTTGAATGCAGTAGATTACCTTTTGAAGCCCATTTCCTTCGACCGTTTTTTGAAAGCAATGGACAAGATTTTCCACGGCCATAAGCCATTGACACAGCAACCTCATGTGGTGATCCCCCAAATTGAAACGAAAAAAGACAATTTTATTTACCTGCGTGTTGATCGTAAAACAGTAAAGATCAATGTAAATGATATCTATTGGATAGAAAGTCTCAAAGATTACATCAAGGTTGTTTTGATCGACAGGATATTGGTTAGCAAGCAAAAAATCAGTGTTCTGGCTGAACTTCTACCAGAAGAGATGTTCTTACGTATACATCGTTCATATATTGTTGCTGTTGATAAAATCGAAAGCTACCATTCATACGCGATAGATATTTTAGGTAAGGAACTTCCTATTGGAAGAAACTATAAAGATGAATGCCGCCAACGACTGCGGCATTAAAGCTGATCACCATTTGTCTGCGATGACTATCCTTTGGTCGACACTAAAATCTCCTCTGTCGACAAAGTTGTAAGTGGTCTTATTTTTTGAAGAATTTTGGTTCTATCAAAAAATAATATAATATGAAAATCATAAAGTATCTTGTCATTATCCTTGGAGGAGCATTTCTGCTCCTTATTCTGGCGGCAACTTATGTTCGTTTCTCCAAACCGGATATTGGTCCGGCTCCGGTATTAAAAATAGAACGGACAGCTGCGCGTATTGAACGGGGGAAATACCTGGCTAATCATGTTGCGGTCTGTATGGATTGCCATAGTAAACGGGATTGGTCTACTTTTAGTGGTCCTGTGATTCCGGGGACACTCGGCGGCGGGGGTGAAAAATTTGGAAAGGAAGCGGGGTTTCCGGGTACAATTTATTCAACCAATCTAACTCCTTATCAGTTGTCTTCTTGGACGGATGGCGAAATCTATCGCGCCGTCACTGGTGGGGTCGGGAAGGCTGGACGGGCTTTATTTCCGGTGATGGGCTACCATCGGTTTGGGCAGATGGATAAAGAGGACATATACAGTATAATCGCTTATCTCCGCACATTACCTGTGATCAAAAATGAAGTTCCGGAGGGTGAACTTGATTTTCCCGTTAACCTTTTGAACAGGTTATCACCCGCTTTGGCCACTCATCAATCACTACCTTCTCCAGCTGATACCATTAAATATGGAGCCTATCTCGTTAATACTGCCGGGTGTGTCGATTGCCATAGCAAGCAGGATAAGGGAAAGATTGTACCTGGAACAGAATTTGCCGGAGGCATGGAATTTAAACAAGCGAATGGGATTGTCCGTGCACCTAATATCACCATGGATCCCAATACCGGTATCGGCAACTGGACCGAGGAACTGTTTGTCAATAGATTTAAAATTTATGCTGACAGTAGTTATACAATGCACAAGCTGACTAAGGATGAGCTCAATTCACCCATGCCCTGGAAAATGTATGCTGGCATGAATCGACAGGATCTCAAAGCGATTTACCGGTACCTGAAAAGTTTAGAACCAAAGGTTTCACCTATACAAGTAAGGAGCTATGGTCATTAATCCATTTTATGGCAGATTCCAGGCAAATGCCTGTATGGTCATCTTTCTATTGTTATTATGTGTTTTGATGGCAGATTCTTATGGACAGTCCAACAAAAAAGTAGTTTCGTTGGAATCTATACAGCAAAGATATGCCGGAAAATGGGCGCAGGCAATCAGTTATATTAAAAAGGTAGATATCAACCAATATGGACGGCAGGATTCGTCCATTCAATACCATGCCTATAGTTATCCCAAATTTGGACGTGTGGATCAGGGAAGCATAGATGATGGTAACGCTGTGATCATCCAGGGAGATATCAGTTATTCATTTAAGCGATTTAAAAAGGTTAGTCATGGACAGACTATGAAATATTTTACGGACTATATGTTAGGTGACATTTATTATGATGATGTCGCCGGATTTAAAAAAGTGCTTACCTATAGTCAGATCGATTTCAATCTACGGGGATCAGGTATATGGGAGGGCAGAGCCGTCACGATTATAGGCGCCACTTCGACAGATGATCGTTATAATGTCCAGGTTTGGTATGATACGGAGCATTTGTATCCGGTCCGGTTTATTGACGGGCGAACCGGCAGGGGAGTCAGGGATATCCAATACCATATCAAGCCATTGGGCATATGCTGGTTTCCGGAATCCGCGAAAGAATTTGTCAGTAAAAAACAGGTGGGTACGGTTCGCTATCTGCATTTCTCATCCGAAAGAAAGCTTGCTGAAGAAATTTTTGATCCGGAGCGGTTTGGTTCTTTTCATTGGGCCCAATGAGTAGGGACATTTAAATCAACGGATAAAAATGGAAGTTATAACTTTTCAAAAACTGAGGGCAGGTGATTTTGAACATTTCCGTCTTATAGCTGTGTGGTATCTAGCGGAATGGGGAATTCCGATCGCGATCACGATGGATAGATTGGCCGTAATCGTGGGTGACAGTCAGCAACTACAGCTAATCCTGATCTGTGACGGTGTTCCTGTCGCTACGGCGGGAATATACCATCATGTTGGATTGATCGATAAAGCTCCCCGGTTCAGCAATTATAAAAATTGGCTGGCACTCGTTTATACACGACCTGATCGAAGAGGGAAAGGATATGGTTCTGCCCTGTGTAACTATGTTGTATCCTGCTCACAAGAAATGCATATAGATGCCTTGTATCTATTTACAGATACCGCTTCTGACTTTTATAGAAAATTAGGTTGGCAGGATACCGAGCATCTTTTACTGGATCAAAGGGATATCATCGTGATGCGTAAAACTTGCGCCGTTGGTCTACCAAAATTATTCCTATAACGACGAGTGAGGGCCTTTTAGAGGCTCTTATTCCATTGACGAAATAGCAAGAAGATCTTTGTAAATAAAATAATGTATTATGAAGATGAATTTTTTAATCGCAGCTATGCTATTATTTAGCTGCTCAAAAACAACCGAAGGCGGAGAACAGTCCGCCAATTGGGGACCTCAGCCCGATCTCCCTGTTATCGACGGACGTGCTACATTTGCCTTATCGGGTACACAATATTATGTCAATGTGATGGGCAACACGATTCCCCGGATGCCTGTTTTCCCATCCCTTTCTACCAAATCCGGTATTGCTCGGGGCTATGTCGCTGACCTTACCGGTAAACCGTTAAAAGGAGCGCATATTGCAGTATCTTCCTCATTGACGGGGGGCTGGTATTCCAGCGGTTCTGCTTTAACGGATGAAAAAGGGTATTATGAGTTTAACATCCCTATGGGGGCGGCTTATTTTTTCGGAACGGCGACCACTATTACCTACCAGGACACACCCGTAGTAATGGCACTATATCCCGTGGGTGGTACCTCATCTTTTCCTTCTGGACAGGGCATTGTCAGAAATTTCACTTTATTATCCTACGGACCTGCCAATCCCGATGAAGTCGCACAGCAACCAAGCAACGAAAGCAACTATTACGGCGGGGCTTTGTCGTTTTATTTTCACATCAATTACAAAAATGATCCCTATCAATATGAGGAGTATTTACCTGAAGACGGTACGATCGATATTGAGCTGATCCCCGTCGGAAAAGGTTTGTATGGAGAAACCAAATCCTTTAAAATTACCAAAAAGATCGGCAATACCAGCATTTTCAGTGTCCATAATATTCCGGTGGGTAAATATACGATCAACGCGAAACTAGCTGATGGCCGAAAGCTAAAGATGAAGGCTACAGGTACCGTAGCCAACGTATATGAGAATCTTGGTTTAAAGCCAGATAACGCAGTCGGGACCTCTACGGTGACGTTCACTCCCAATTTTCAGTATACGCCGACGATGGTTTCTTCCTTTAAAAGTAATTGGGATGCTTTGGAAATCGCATTGTCGTTATAGCTGGTAATTGTGAAGGTGCATCTTGGATTAAAATAGGATAAAAAAATATTTTTTCAAAGATGCGCCTCTTATCCAATGACATTTTTATATTATGAATACTTTATATAAGCGGTTAAAGGAAGCTTTTACTAATGAAAATCTAACGAAGATATGTAGTCAGTTATTATTGCTCTATCAATCTAAACAATATGATAGGTTAAGGTGTTTGCTGAAGCTTGTCGATGGAACGGAAACTAAATTCTTATCCGATAGACAATTGCTCTCTAAATTAATGAAGCTTTACCATCCGGACTTACTTTCTAGCTATACAACCATTTTAGAAGCTCGGGATGTCAACGGCTACATGGAAATAGCTCATATTCTAAAGATCCAAGAAAGTGGAGATTTACTGAATCCCATAGTAGGCAAAAGTGATGATTTTGATGATTATGGGGAAATGTTTTCAGCGGAAAGCAAGCTTGAATATGACGAGGATGAGATGGGCGATGATGAGGAAGATCAAGATGATTATAGAGATTGGTATGATGGATCGGAAAATAATCTCTTTAATGTTTTTAAAACAGCTGTTTATGGAAGGAGAGATATAGAATTACCACTATATTTATTAGAGGATATTGATGAGTTGGAACTTTCTAATAGAGGAATAGACTCCCTAGAGGGTGTTGAGCATTTTCAACAGTTGGAGAGACTTGATATATCACAAAATGTACTTTCTGATTTGAACGGTTTGGAAAAACTTATTTTTTTAGAAGAGTTGTATGCCAATGATAATGAAATCGGTTATATAGATAGTTTGACGGAATTATCACGGTTACGTGTACTGGTGCTCGCTAATAATAAAATAGATGATATCTCCATATTATTACAGCTTGAACATATTGAGTTTGTAGACTTAACAAATAATTCAATTCCTGTATTGCAAATTGAAATGCTGAAACAAAAGGGGGTTCTCGTTATTTATTAATATCGCGCATGCTGCATGATAATTACCGCTGCCGTAGCTGTTTCATGCTATACGGCAGCGGTAGCTGTTTTCGGGTATTGTGTATTTTTCTTCGTGTTAGAAAGTGTATTTTACCCCTATCCCTCCACTTTCTGCACCAAACCCGCCGCCATTAAAGTCGAAGGCAGGCATCCAGTCAGCACTAATTGCTAAAGGCGCTTTTTTGATCTTATATTCCAGGCCAGCCATTGCCGAAGCACCATAAAATGAATTTCCTGAACTTGGGTATAAATCTTCATATACCGAACTTTTATAGGAAAAATGTCCAAAATATAGACCTGCTCCTGCCACCCAGTGCAGCCCCGCTGCTCCAGATATCGGTTTTTCAAATTGATATAGCGCGGTAATGGCGATATCTTTACCTAGTCCACTATAGCTCCGATAACGGATAATAGCCTCTACTGCCTGATCTTCTTTCAGAAAATATTTTCCTGTGGCTGAAATCCCCCACAGAAATTTGATTCCAACGGCAGCTTTATAAGGGGCTGCTGAACTGGTTTTTGCTAGACGGTTAGTTGTTCCTGTCAGTTTTGGCTCGTCGGATTTTTTTTCTTCATTCACATCTTTCTGAGGTGCTGATGTAGCCGATTGAACGGGGCCATTAGCAGAGGAAAACGTATTCGATGCTGCTGCAGTGGTAGAAGAAGTTTTAGACTGCTTGGTAACGTTACGATGCGGTACTTTTTTACTTTTAGTGGTACTTGTCTTTTTTGTTTGAGCGTTGACTTGGCCAATAGCAAGAACAGATGCCAGACATAGCATGATTTTTAAATGATTCATGAAATTGCGTTGATATTATTTTAATTTATTTGCTGATGTTATTCAATACGATAGCTGTCTTGCTTGTTGTGCCGGCGAATACAGTTTCATTTTCCTGTTTTACCACACCGATACCATGAGCCATCCAGAGCGATACCGTTTCGGTCCCAGTTTTTGTGCCCTTATTACTGCCATCAATCTTTATGGATTGCGATTGCGAGGTTTTATAAACAAACTTGGCACAGGTAAAAGTTCCGGCCGGTACTGTAATTTTTTCTACAGCGGTCACCAGCCCTGGAAATTGTTTTATTTCCTGTGACATTTCGTAGGTAATTGTTTTGTCCGCCTGTTTCTGCTTATATTTTATATATTGGCCGGTAACATCCGGTACTTCCCAGGTTAGTTTACTGTTTTCGCGAATTGCGTTCTCCAAAACCATATATCCAGGAAAACCTTTGGTTTCTGCTTTTTCCAATGTTGTATTGGGCATATTTTTTAACCCTTCAATAAATACATACCAGGCGTCAGGCATATTAAAATCTGTATAAGTTCTGTCATTTGCTACGTATAATCTATTGTCTAAAGCCATATCATAGCCATAAGCTTGGATATTGGTGTGAAGATTATAAACGGATATTCCTGCGGAGTCCTTTCCACCATTTATCCACTTTATAGCCGTTCCGATATTCAGGTCTTCTTCGATAATACTATAGGTATATTTCACATTAGTACGCGGTATAAAGCTCTCTTTCGGGCCTTCCTCTCGCGGAGGAGCGTTTTCTTCGTCTTTTTTACATGATCCTAGTGCGAGTAAAGACAATGCGATGGCAAAGACTAGTTTTTTGTTGTTTTGAGTTTTCATGTTATCTTTTTAGCGAAATTATCCCCTGCAGCTTTTAGATTGAATTTTTGTGGACAGAAACAGATGTTTTGTCGACAAACCGACGGAACTGAAGCAATAAACATATATTCTTATGAAAACAGTTCCTTCACCCATCTCTTAGGCTGACAATCGGATTAATCGCGCGATAGCTTGTCGTGAGCAAGGCTGCACCCATTCTGGCAAATGTGGTGCTATTATCTTTGGGCTTATCAATCCTTCGAAGACATCAATAAGGTAGTTATCGTTTCTAATGGGGAAGGTCGGATCATTCCTGGGGTCAAAATCGATGCCCCAGCCCTTAATATGGCTATATTTCCTTGCCTGTCGTTGATAAATTCCCAATAGCGTATTCATCGCATTTCCGGCAGCTTCACAACCCACGGCATCAATACACACATCCGCCCCCAGCGAATAGGTAATTGTCTTGATAAAAACAACAGGATCGCCTATGGAACGGAAATTGACCGCCTCACACTGCGCATAGCGTTCGGCAAATTCAAGCCGATAGTCCACCTGGTCGATAATAATAACGCGTGCTGCACCAAACAGTCAGGAGCACTTGGCAGCCATAATTCCGATAGGGCCAGCACCAAATACCACCACCGTGTCGCCAGGCTGTATTCCAGCCATTTCAGCCGCCTGATAGCCTGTCGGTACCACGTCGGTCAACAAGACAGCGCCGACCTCGACCACTTCACCGATAAATTCGTGACCGAAAGTAGAGCCTACCCGCGTGTCGGGTACCAGTCCATGGTAGAGATGCAAGTCATTCGTTTGCCTATTTTACTTATAGCGGACTTATACGTTACAGTGCGTATTTAAGGCAGAGCGGCCATCAAATTGAATTATAGGGGATTTCAACGATTCAAAATGCCTGCTTCTCGTCTTTTTTTAGATTAGTAGGACCGTTATGGAGATGTTGCCGTAAACAGGATCCCGTTACTGATACTTTATCTTTGAGCAAATCGGTAACGGTGCCTGTAAAAACCACAGTGCCACCATACTTGCCCGCTCCAGGCCCAATATCGATAATCCAGTCGGCCTGAGCGATGACATCGAGGTTATGCTCGATAACGATTAGTGTATTGCTGTTGTCCACCAGGTTATTGATAAAGTTTAGCAGCTTTTCGGTATCGTTTGGATGTAAGCCCGTGCTGGGTTCATCAAGCACGATAATCTTGTTGGAGTTTTTCAGTTCCTTGGTCAGTTTCAGGCGTTGTCTTTCCCCACCCGAAAAGCTGTCTGACCGTTGTCCTAAAGTTAGATAACCCAGGCCGAGTTGGAGTAACATGTCAAACGACTGGCGGTAGCGATCGTCCGGGAAAAAATCATAGGCTTCCGCGACGGTCATATCCATCACCTCAACTATATTTTTGCCGTGGTAAAGATATTTTAAAACCTCGGGCTTAAAACCAGAACCACCGCAAACTTCGCAGGTCTGTTCAATATCATCCATAAAGGCCAGATCAATTTTTTCGATACCGATACCTTTACAGTTTTCACAGGCCCCCAGGCTATTTCGGCTAAACAATTTTTCGGATACCTGATTTGCTTTTGAAAACAGCGCGCGTATCGCATCCGATAAGCCGAGGTAGGTCAATAGGTTGGAACGTGCGCCTGTCGAAAATAACGACTGGTCGATAATGGTGGCTTCTGGATAAAATTTGGGCAGCACTTTGTTGATCAGTGTGCTCTTACCTGAGCCTGCAACTCCAGTAACCACGGTCATCACGTTTTGGGGAATCTTGACGTGGATGTCTTTCAGATTATGAAGATTGGCGTGCCTGATCTCCAGATAGCCCTTTGCTGATCTTGGCGTTTTATTAATTTGAGGTGCTTTGGCAAAGTACAGGCCTGTTTTTCCAATGGATGTTTTCAGTCCCGCAACGGTGCCGTTATAGACAATCTCGCCACCGCTTTTTCCCGACGCTGGCCCCATATCGATGACCCGGTCGGCTATGCGGATCAAATCGGGGTCGTGCTCCACAAGCAATACGGTATTGCCTTTATCGCGTATCTGTTTAATAATTGCAGCGATATTTTGTAAATCCATTGGATGAAGCCCGATGCTCGGCTCGTCGAAAATATAGAGTAAATCCGTGAGGCTGCTGCCCAGGTTCCGCACCATTTTGATGCGCTGGCTTTCCCCGCCCGACAGCGTGTCGGTTCTTCGATCCAAGGTCAGATACTGCAAACCGATGTTGACGATATGTTGAAGTTTATGTTTCAGTTCGGTAAGGATGACATCAAAAGTGCTGGAATGTAAAGAAGCAACAAATTCCAGCAGCTCATCGATCGAAAGGGCAGTACAGTCGGCGATGTTTTTGCCTGCTATTTTACAGGACAGAATCGTGTCATTCAACCGTTTTCCCTTGCATTCGGGGCAAGTTTTGGTAACGATTACCGTGTTTAAAGCCTCTTTTCGGCTAAGGATTTCCTTCGATTGCTTCTTGAGGAATGCTTTTTCAATGCGGGGGATAATGCCCTCATAGTGTACCGTTTTTCCCCATTCCGGGGCAGGATGTTTGGGTCTGTGTTCGGCGGCATGTAAAAGGAGCTCCCATTCCTGCGGCGTATAATCGTGCAGTTTTTTGTCGTTGTCAAAATAGCCTGACTGGGTGTAGCGTGTCAGGCGCCAGCCACCCGGTTGAAAGGTGGGAAAGCGGATAGCCCCTTCGTTCAGCGATTTTTGCTTGTCGATCAGGCTATCGACATCTACGGTCTGCACCATGCCCAGCCCTTCACAGGCCTTGCACATCCCCAAGGGATTATTGAATGAAAAAACATTCGAATAGCCTACAAAGGGTGTTCCCATGCGCGAGAAAAGCAAGCGCAGGGAAGCATAGATATCGGTGGCCGTTCCTACGGTCGACCGTGCATTGCCGCCCAATCTTTTTTGATTGATAATAATGGGGACGTTCAGATTGTCGATTTTGTCCACATCAGGGACGCCGATATGCTGCAGCCGGTTTCGGATAAAACTACCCTGTGTTTCGCTGAACTGCCGTTGGGCTTCAGCGCCTATCGTTTCAAAGACCAAAGACGACTTGCCCGACCCGGAGACTCCTGTAAAAACAGTGATCTTTTTCTTTTCGATCTGTACAGAAATATTCTTGAGATTATTTTGCCGGGCGTGTATGATGTTTATGTGTTCCATAATCATTAACTTTGGTAATTATTAACTAAGTTAACTATTTTGGAATGATGGACAAAACCGAACGGAAATTTTATGAGGTATTTACCGATTTACAATGCTTCATCTTGGCCAATATGAATAGGGGCGACATCAATGGTGTAACAGCGACCCACTATAATATGATCGAATATATTTACCGCCACGATCATTGTATCGTAAAGCAGATCGCGCAGGCCTTTAACATAAGTCCGCCGGCAGTTTCCAAACAGCTCAAATTTTTGATCGCTAATAACCTCATCCAACAGCAACAGTCCTCGGTCGACCGCCGGATTTTCAATTTGAGTGTAACGGATCAAGGCAAATTCATCATCGACAATTCGGAGAATTTCAGGGAAACAGTGGCCAAAGAAGCTGCTAAAAGCCTGTCGGAAGAGGAATTAAATAAGCTGAGCGAATTGCTCCATAAGGTGTTATTCACTATTTCTTTTAACCACATCGATCATATGATCTAAATCAAAGGGCTTTTGAATAAAATCGTCGGCTTTACATTCGGCTGCAGTTTTTGCAATATCGTTGGCTGTCGATGTCAGAACGGACGGAAGCTCTTCGGTATCCGGATCAGTTTTGACTTCCTTAATTACTTCTGATCCTTTTTTACTCCCTTTGATATGGTCATCCACAATAAGAATGTCGGGATCAATAGCTGCAAGCTCTTCTATCGGTTCAGTTGTAAGCGATGGGATCACTTCAAATCCTTCGTCAACTAAGACTTCATCCATGATATTCAGGATATCTTCATTATCTTGAATAACTATCGCCTTTTTTTTTGTCATTTCTTTTGAAATTTATCGCGTAAATATAGGAAAAAAGTGCATACAAAAAATAGGGGGCGGATAATTTTCAATGGGGACAAAAATAGTACAAATCGATGTGCCATTGAGCGGAACGTATTGGTGAGTAGTAGGGGAAATTCGCTTCGTTTTTGCCTAATTTTTAAACAAAAAAAACAGATAACATACATGTTATCTGCTGAACTTAACTTAAAGAAGTTTTTAAACTTCCTACTTAATTATGCTATTCGCACATTAACTGCGTTAATGCCCTTTTTACCGTTCTCTAGATCGAATGTTACAGTATCGTTTTCACGTACATGATTGATTAAACCTGACGAGTGTACGAAAACATCTTGACCGCCATCAGTTGGTGTAATAAAACCAAAACCTTTGGTGTCATTAAAGAATTTTACTGTTCCTTGTTGCATTGTATATATGTATTAAATTATGTTTTTATTAGAACTCTTTTGCTGCATACCTTTCCATTAACCATACGCGTTAATGAAAGTATAAATCGATCTGTCAACAAAAATGAAGTTGCTGATTTTTCGTATTGACACTATCAATCTGAAAAAAGGCAATTCAACTCTTATGTTGATGACAAAAATAGCAGCTGGAAAAACGAAGACTGAGAAGAAAGAGTAAACTCAAAAGTGTCAGAAGAAGTAATGGCAGAAGCCTGATTGTATTCAAATATAGTTATAAATTATTGAAATACAAAGTTTTTTATTTTCTTCTGCCAATGCCAGCAAGCGCTAAAGGGGAAAGAGTTGCCGCCGATGCGGACCAGATGCTTTTCTGGCAGAGCCATTTCAACTTGAAGATATCTATGATTTAGTAGAGAAAGCTATGTAAGCGTAGTTTTAGAATTTAAGGTTGATTCAGGTCACTAGGTGATTGAATGAGTTGGAAAAGCAGAAATAGCAAGCGGACCAAACTATCCTTAAGTTTGGTCCGCTGGGTTAAAAAAATATGATGCTTTAATATTTCTTACGCGTTTTTTACGGTAATCCTGTTTTGTTATACGTTAACTCAACGACTTTATGAAACAATACATACTGCAGATTACCCATGAGATTACACATTAACCAAACGCTATTAATGGCTTAACTGTAATTTTCCAATAAACGGGCGATTATCAATCGTCAGAATAGCTTCTTTAAGGGAATAG
This sequence comes from Sphingobacterium sp., assembly GCA_050281725.1. Lineage (GTDB taxonomy): Bacteria > Bacteroidota > Bacteroidia > Sphingobacteriales > Sphingobacteriaceae > Sphingobacterium. The sequence continues at coordinate 48,631 of JBMAAL010000005.1, forward strand.
CATAGCTGGTAATTTTCGCTCAGTGCCTTTTTGTTAGCTTCTATTTTGTCTTTTTCAACCTTGTCGACAATCCAGGTTGGGTTTAACGGATCGGAATTAAATTTCGTGATTAATACGGTAAATCCTTCTTTCTGAGCACTGATTAAAGTGTCTTTTGTGATGTCTACTATTTTCATAGTGAGATAATATACAAAAAAAATATGAAACAGGATGTGCTAAGTTGAGTTGATGACCTGGTCGACGTCCGGACAATTTTAACGGAAACGTACCTTCTTTTATGGATCCGGCGCTAAAATTTGAATGTTCATGGGCCGGAATATCCATCGTAAAGCAGCTCACAAAAAAAATAAATGTAACTAAATCCATTGAGGTGGTCGCGCACAAAATTTAGCCACTTCTTAGGGTCAATGGTTTTATCAATAAATACGTCAGGTTGTAATCCAATATCGTCTACAGGAAAGTCTGGAATACGATAACTTTTAGATAATCCATAGTACAGTTCAATATCGCCACAGGGTGATGTAACGATATTTACATTAGAAATATCAAGCATCCCTTTGGTTGTTCGACCGTACAATTTTACCTTTTTACTTTGCATGGCAGTCAATAGAAATTGCTCTGTCGTGCTCCCGTTATTTTCATTGATAACGATCCCTACTAATCGGCTGCGTGTATAGGAACGGGATAAGGCTACTGTAACTAGCATCACTTCCGCCTGGATTATTTCTGACGTCAATAATAAAATTTTCGGTCGATAAGATGGTCGCTCGGTTGGCCAATATAATGCTGTCAATCGCCTTCTTTTCGGTTATTTCAAAATCAGGAATACGGAGGTAAACCGTGTTTTCATTTAATTTTTCGAAAAATGGTTTTGTGGCGTTTAGTGGATTTAGGTCCTTTTAAATAGGGGGCTTATTTTGATTCTTCTTTTTCAAAACTATAGTGGAACCTCGACTGTCTATAGTGTACAGTTTACGAGATAAAAAATCTGCTATATAATGATTTACGCGGTCATTGTATAACCTTCAGGGCATATCTTATGAAATTATAACCGCATTAAAGATTCGAAAAAATGAAAAAGAAAATAGTCATTTGCGATGATGAACTTCTTATTTTAGATGTATTATCAATTGCCTTAGAAAATGACAGCATAGAAGTGATCAGCACTTCAAAAAGTACGGAACTTATCGCCCTTATTGAAATTGCGCAACCTGACCTTTTGCTCATTGACCTACAGATGCCCTGGTTAACAGGTGATAAGATTATACGCGAGCTAAAAACAGCGCAACAATTTGACCACATCCCTATTATCATGATGTCAGCAAGTGGCAGAGGGGAAAGAGTTGCCGCCGAATGCGGAGCAGATGCTTTTCTGGCAAAGCCATTTGAACTTGACGATCTCTATGATTTAGTAGAGAAAGTGATGTAAGCGTTAATCCTGCACCTGTTATACATTAGCTTAACAGATTAGTGAAACAATACAGTCTTACACTAGCGAATTGAATTATTGATCAAACGATATTAATGGCTGAGCTGTAACTTTCCGATAAAGGGACGATTATCAATTGTCAGAATAGCTTCTTTAATGGAATAGCATAGCTGGTAGTTTTCGCCCATTCAAAAACGATGACAGCTTATAACCAACTCCGGTACTTCGACGGATAATTGGAATACTGTCTGAGATTGCCGATTGCGAGACCATATCCCGTTATAAACTTGAGTTCCGAACATGTTTTTTTGGAAACAATTTGGCCAGTTTACTTGTTGAAAATGTAATTAATAAAATATAATTAATAGGGGTATCATTTGCGATTATATCAATATTTTACTATATTATACCCTCTTCTTTACATTTTTAATAAAATAAAAGCACTATGAACAATTTAGAAATGAATGACGTACAGGCGCATTGGAATAATTTTATTGCCTCTGCCATCGCCTGGGCGCCACGTATTATTACTGCCGTAATCTCAGCTTTACTGATATATTTGATTGGATCATGGATCATTCGACTGGTCAAGCGGATGGTCGATAAGGCGTTCGAACGGCGGCAAATGGATATCTCCTTACAGCGCTTTTTAAGTAACCTAATTAGCTGGATTTTAAATATACTACTGTTTATTGTTGTCGTGACACAGCTCGGCGTGCAGACGTCAGCATTTGTCGCTATTATTGGTGCGGCAGGTTTGGCGATAGGTTTGGCCCTGCAGGGATCTTTATCCAATTTTGCAGGTGGAATACTGATCTTGTTATTGAAACCCTTCCGTGTAGGGGATTATATCACGTCCAGCACAAATGTATCGGGTACAGTTACCGAAATTGATATTTTCAACACCAAATTAAATACGCCACAAAATCAGCAAGTCGTTGTTCCCAACGGTGTTTTGTCGAATAGCAGTATTACCAATTATACGCAGTTGGGGACTCGCCGTACTTGGTTTGATATTGGTGTCGCCTATAATGCTGACTTAAAGCAGGCGAAAGAAATTCTTCTGAATGTCGTTCGCAACAATGAATATGCGTTTAAGGATCCGGCTCCTCAGGTGGTTGTTACTGAACTGGGAGATAGTGCGATCAATTTGTCCGTGCGTGCGACGACGTCAAACGAAAACTTCTGGACCATGCAGGAGCAATTGATTATCAATTGTAAAGAGGCTTTGGACCAAGCCGGTATTGAAATTCCATTTCCGCAACGCGATATACATATCCGCAGTAATTCATAATATAAATAAGAATTGGTCTTTCGATGAAGACCGTATTGTAAACAAAAATTAACACACGTGATCTTGTCAAAATCGACATTTAATAAGGGAATCGTTGTTCCCAGTCTGTTCTTTATTATAGGAGTTTGCCTGCTGTCGGTATTTTTTCCGACTTTGGCGGTCAGTATTTTAGATGCTGTCAAACAGTTTATATTTATCAATCTCAATTGGGTATACGTCTGGGCTGTTACACTTTTTGTCATATTCCTGGTATACCTGATGTTTAGCAAATTTGGTAACATCAAGCTTGGAAGTAACGACAGTAAGCCCGAGTATTCTTTCTTTTCGTGGATCTCCATGCTGTTTGCTGCGGGAATGGGAATTGGTCTGATGTATTTCAGTGTCGCAGAGCCGATGCAGCATTTTTCGACAGAAGCTTTTGCGGGTAATCATTATATCAATCGAGCGAAAAATGCGCAGTTATATACCTTTTTTCACTGGGGTATCCATGCTTGGGCAATCTATGGTGTTGTCGGACTGGCCCTCTCGTATTTTGCTTATCGCTACCGGCTTCCGCTTTCGCTTAGAAGTTGCTTCTATCCCTTGTTGAAAAATAAGATCAATGGAAAATGGGGCAATGCAATTGATGTATTTGCGCTTTGTAGTACCTTCTTCGGGATCACGACAACATTGGGCTTTGGTGTGGTGCAGGTAAATGCCGGCTTGCAAACCTTGGGACTGGTGCCGGAGAATAGTTTCACTTACCAGATCATTATTGTGGGGGTATTGACGTTGTTAGCTGTTTTATCGGCCACCTCAGGAGTTGATAAAGGGGTTAAGCTCTTAAGTAATATCAACATCATCACCGTGGTGGTCCTTCTGTTGTTTGTACTGTTTCTGGGCCCTACGGTTTATCTGATAGGCAGTTTTACAGAGGGGATAGGCAATTACGTGAACAATTTCTTTAGCTTGACATTCGATACGCATGTATACGACGAAGCCACCTTGCCCTGGTTTTATAATTGGACGATACTCTACTGGGCCTGGTGGATATCATGGTCGCCTTATGTCGGGCTATTTATTGCGAAGATATCCAAGGGGCGGACGATTCGTGAATTTATTGCTGCAGTCCTTATAATCCCAACCTTATTTAATTTTATTTGGATGTCGGTCTTCGGTAATAGCGCCATCTGGTTTGACGTCAATCTGGCTAAAGGTGCATTGAGCGCCCTGGCTGATAATCCTGACGCCTTGATGTTCCGCTTCCTGGAATACCTGCCTTTATCAGAATTGGTCAGCTACCTGGTTATTCTGATCATCATTATCTTTTTTGTGACCTCCGCAGATTCGGGCATATATGTGATGAATAATATTGCAAGCAAGAATGCCGAAAAATCGCCAAAATGGCAAATGATATTCTGGGGCGCCCTGTTGGCTATCTTGGCGCTCATGTTATTGAATACTGGTGGGCTGCAGGCTTTACAAACCATGACGCTCATCACTGCGTTGCCATTTTCAATCATCATGCTGCTTTTTTGTGTCAGCCTGGTTAAAGCATTGACCATAGACCGAAGTTATTATGAACGTGATTTTTCAGTGAGTACGGTGCCCTGGTCGGGCGAATTTTGGAAAGATCGCCTACAACAGATTGTATCATTCAAAAGCCGCCAATCTGTCGATGAGTTTATGCTGGTTACCGTGAAGGTGGCCTTCGAAGAGCTGGAGGCCGAATTTAAGCATAATGGCATTGAAGCAAAAATTCAGCAGTTGGATAAGCCCAGTCGGATACAGATTGAAATCCGCCACGATGTGATCAATAACTTCATATACGGGGTAAAGAATCAGTTTAAAGTTGTATCCGATTACGTGGTCGAAGAAGAGAATCTTCCCGACCTGGACGACAAGAAAACCTATTTTCCAAAATCTTACTTCGGCGATGCACGCGAGGGTTATGATGTTCAGTACTTTACAAAAAATGAGTTAATCAGTGATGTATTGAAACACTATGAACGCTTTCTCGAAATTATCTCGGAAGAGAAAAATGAAATGTTTATCAGCAGCAATGCCAACAAGAACCTACGGTAACCGATCAGGAAACCTCCAAAAAGGAAGCCTAGGGCTGTGATAGAGCAATAAGGTAGTTGTGTAACTACCTTATTGATGTCTATTGCCTTTATGGTAATACGAAATATTTTTGTTGATCCCTTGCGCCGCATCATTTCTGTCGGGCGATACCGTAGCGGGAGCATATTGCAATGACACAATATCGCTGCTATCGACGTCGGGCATTTTTAGCGGGCGGTACCACGAAGGAGGGTTCGTTAGATTGCCGGTCTGTTTGCGATCTGTTGTTTCGGTTGATTCTTGTACCGAACGCTGTTTCCAGCGTCTGTATACCAGCAGTGCTGCTCCAGCTACTGCCGTGATAACGAGTCCGATTTGTGTTTTCATGCTTTCTTCTTTACAAATTGATTAAATTCCTTTCAAATTGAACAAAGCTCCTATCAAAAAGTTCAATAAAAAACAAATCAGCTTTTTGGAGGCGTCGATACATGCTGTGGTAGCAGGACATCAATTAATGATAACGTAGCGATAAACGGCCATGGATTTAAAAAACATATGCATGTAAAAGGGGATGTATGGCAGAAAAAAACAATTGTTGGAAAAATAGGCTTTGCCAGTTTTCAGATTCAGCTTATTTTTGTTCACAAAATACCGATAGTTAAAAATACATGGATTCACTCTTTCGTGCCTGGCAAACGAGCCGCAGGGCTTACCTCAAGTTCTTCGACAATTATTCTTTGGAACAGCTTAATTGCATTCCCGAAGGCTTTAGCAACAACCTCATCTGGAATATCGGGCACATCATTGCCACACAGCATAAATTAATTTATATCGGATCTGGGGTGGCAGGGCATGTCCCCGAGGAAGTGTTTATGAATTATCAGTCCGGAACAAGGCCGACAGCAGCGGTATCGCAACAGGAAGCCGATCTGCTTAAAAGATTGCTCCTCGAGCAGATTGAACCGACCATCCGTGATTTTAATAACAAAAAGTTTGCCCACTATCACGAACGTACAACCGGAACGGGCTTCCATTTAACCTCCATACACGATGCCTTCGAATGGAATAATTTTCATGAAGGGTTGCATTTGGGTTACATGATGAGTATTAGAAAGTTTGTTGTTCGAATGACAACAAGCTAGGGATTTTATTTTCAATGGTTTGTACATGCAGTACGAAAGATTAAATAGGTGAAAACGAATGATTTTTAAAGCTCTTCGGTCGAATATTGATGTTGATGACAGTTTGTTTAATGATATATACCCGCCCAAAATAAAAAAATTGGCTGCACGCCACTGGACACCTGTTCATGTCGCAAAAATGGCCGCAGAGTATCTGGTTGAATCTCCCATGGACAAAGTCCTGGATATTGGAGCCGGAGCAGGGAAATTCTGCCTTGTGGGCGCTTCGTGCACCCAGGGAATGTTTTATGGTGTGGAACAGCGCGAATCACTGGTGGAGCTTTCCAATGGATTGGCCGAGAAATATCAGGTGCACAATGTAGCCTTTATTCATGCCAATATTGACGAGATCTGTTTTTCCGACTACGACGCGTTCTATTTCTATAACTCCTTTTATGAAAATATAGACACATCAAGTCCAATTGATTATTCGATAATGCCTGATCCAAAACTTTATCATGCCTACACCGAGTCTCTTCGGAATCAACTTGCGCGACTGCCAATTGGTACGCGTGTCGTTTCTTATTGGAGTGGCTGGGAAGAGATTCCTAGTAATTTTGATTTGGAGTATACGGCATGTGACGGTTTTCTCAATTTTTGGCGTAAGCTGGGTTAAGGGAAAGGAAGCAGGGCAGCCCTGCTTCCTTTTTTTGACGACCTTAATCCAGGTAGAAGAAAAGTCGGCTGAAGGTTTGATTCGGTACTTTTGGCGCGATAAAATAGGGCTGAACCTTTCCTTTATCATTCAATTTTGGCAAAAAGAATCCTTCGGCACCCATTTTACTTTTTGTTTCGTCGCCATCAAATGCCCATTCATTGTCCGTATTGGCCTTGGTGAAATTAACCGTGGCATTCCGCAGATCGTCGCTTTTGTCAAAATCCTTGAGCGGTAGATAGTCCACATAGACCCACCTTCCGGGAAGCACATTTTTTGCAATGTACTCCTTACGGACATCACCCGTCGCTGCATTGACCTTCTGTAAAGAAATATCAATCGGGAAATCAATGCTTTTATCATAAATATAAAAGCCCAGTTTATTGACATTGGGGTCTGCAGCAGGTGGGTTCACTTCCTGCACCTTGCCATCAAAATAGACGTAGTTGAAATTGACTTTAATCGTGTTTTCGGGCAATTCGGCACTGTAAACCACTTTCTTGGTTTCGGTATCGGTTAAAGTAACCAGTCTTTTTTTTGGTATTTTGTAACTGTACGCCGTTGCAAAATGAATATTGCTCTGCGGTTGGATGATAAAAGCGCCATCTTTATGATCAAAAACGGTTGTATCGATGGCGATCTGCAAAGGATGGTCACTGCCATTATAGCCATTGATCAGAATATGTATCGCGAGTTCCACCTCCGCAGCGTCCTTGTTGCAGGCACTGAACAGGAAGGGAATGCCGATTAGCAGGAACGCAGTGACTAGGGAATACAGCTTTGTTGACAAATTTTTCATACATTATAATTCTAAAACCTTATTAAACCGCATCATTGTACTGATGGGTGCTTCATTGATGATAAACAATTTGGAAATGGCTTTTGTGGGCGAGGGCACCGGTGCACCCGAGGTCAGCTGGCTGAATTCAAAAGACGATCCTTCGGTATAGGGAATGTCTGTGCCGGCTTTATAAATATAGGCCCGAAAGAGTACCGAGGTCTTCTCTCCCTTGTAATCCTGGATGCCTAAGGGAAAGGGATCAAAAACGAGGGGTTGGGAGAAGGTGTTGGGTTTTAGATTTTTGATCCGTATGACCTCTTCAAACACTTTGGGCGTAAAATAGTATTTTCCAAATACAATGTCCACGGGCTCCCGGTAATTTAAGATGTTGGACTGGAGCATATAGATCAACTGTACTTTGCCCTCCACAGGTGCCGGCACTTTTGGGAAATCGGCTACTTTTCCGTCCATGTAAATAACATTGAGGTCCGTTATAGCCGCTGTATCGTTGGCATTGATTTCCCGTTCCAGCAGAATTTTATCGGTGGCCTTGGACTTCATGGTAAACTTTAAACGCTGCTTGGCCGGGTCATTGAAATTATAATTGGCAGCAAATGCGATGCGGCTAAAGGCCGGCGTTACGGTAGCGCTAAAGGTGTCCAATTGCAGGATAAGTTCCTCGTTGCTGTTATTGTAACCACTTAAATTGATCATATGCACATTGGAATGATACAGCAGTTCGTCGCCACCTTTATCGCATGATAGGAAGGTGGATAGCAGAAAAAAGGAGATCGCCGTGGCTATTAAGATTATTTTTGTTTTCATAGCGGTTGATTTAAAAGGTATATCCGATGGAAAGGCTAAAGGAACTGCCCACTTTCCGGTTAAAAGTTTCTTTGTCGCCTATGCGCATCTTTTTTGTCCCGTCTTCGGAGGTCTCGTAATAACCTTCCTCATATTTTTGGGAAAAACCAAACTTCCATTCGTAGATCTCGTCCCATTCCTGTGTCGGCCATTCGGAGTTTGACAGGCCTTTCCAGCGATCCTGTACTTTGAACGTTTCGGGTCTGTTCACATAAAAGCGAAACGGACTGTTCAACAGGTTGCTCAGGTTCAGTTTGAGATCGAGGTTTTTGTTTTTCAGGAATCTGTAGCTAAGCTGTGCGTCGAGCTGGTTGCGCGGGCGCTCGTATTCAATCAGATCTTCGCTCATGGCCGTCATAAAGGTTTTATAGCCCATGTGGTTGAAGGCTACGTTGGCTCCTAAGCGGTCTCCGGCATATTGGATGGCCGCATTATAGACCACCGGTATCTGTCCATAAAGCGGGCGTTTGCTTTTCAGGAATTGCTTTTCACGGTATTCAAAGGTATTTCCGTATTTATCGGTGCCGATGCCCTTTGCCCTAAATTCGGCCGACTGCACTTCGGAGCTTTGAAGCGTAATGTTTCCGCTGACATTGAAATTCTCCAGTAGGGAACCAGGCGCCATAAAGCCCAGGTTTTTGCGGATATCAAACTCCAGTCCCTTTACTTTGGCCCATTCCGAGTTATTGGTGGTCACATAGATGCGGTGGGACGAATCCATCATCTGCCGGTACAATTCGATGGGGTTCTGAAAATATTTATAGAAAAACCCAATGGAAATAACTTCGGCAATGGAGGGGTACCATTCAAAACGCATATCATAGTGGTCAATTAAGGTCGACAGCACACCTTCATTCCGACGGTAAGCACCGCCCAATGCGGGGTCCTGACGCACCATCTTGGAGTTTTCAATCAAGGCCGGACGAACCACGGACTGTGAATAAGCCATGCGGATATTGAAATCCGGTATGGGCGTCAATGTCAGGCTGGCCGATGGCAGGTAGCGCCAGGTTTTCTCTTCGGTTTCGGGATCGGCCGTCATGCCCACCAGTTTTCCCGTTTTGGGATCGACAAAGCGTTGCTTGCGCATGGCAATGGTTCTGGCATCCATCTGCAGGTCATTATCGCCATTTTGCAGGCTTTTATACTTGAAGTATTCGGCACGTACACCCCAGACCAGGCGGATCCACGAATTGAAGCGGTTGTCGAGTAAGCCGTAGACGGCCTGGTTTATATTTTTCCCTTCATAGGCACTGACGGAGAATGCCGCCGGGTAGTAAAACATGCCATGTAAGGGATCTGTAAACTCCAGGTATTTCGACCAGGTGTTGACAGGCGTAAAGGTATTGGCACCGACCGAAACGATAGGCAGCGAAACCCATTCGAACAAGCCATGCCGATCCATATATTGGTATCCGGCTTTGAGGGTCTGCTTTTGACCGAGCCAGTTCGTCTGGTAGCTCAATGCACCTTCCGCAATTTTGTTGGTCTCCGTATAATGATACTCGGAGCGTGTAAATGTTCCGTCACCGGCATTGGCGTAGTGCGAAGGAATCACATTATAAATGGTATCATTTAAGAAACCGATAGGAGCGAGCCAGGCTTCGGTTGCATCTTTCTCGCGGTTGTTCAGCTGATTGCGGGCAATATTCCACTCGAGTTTGAAATTGCCGAACCGATGTTCGCCATCCAGCTTATTCTGCAGCATATCGATAAATTTGGGACGGTCATATTCGCGGATTGCGGGCCTCGAATCGTAGCCAATATCATTTCCCCAGCCTTCGATTACGGAAAACTGATTGTTGAACATCCGGGAATAGAAATTCCGCGAGGTTACCTTATGATTTTTGCTGTTCCAGCCCAGGTTGATCAAAGCGCCTAAGCTTGAATTAAAGTTATACTGTGTTGAGGTCGTCGGATGGATTTCTTTACCCGTGCTGATATCGAAGGTTGCCCCCTCTACCTTTTGCCAGTTGCCGCGCTCAAAATTGGAGATATGATCAATAGACTGCTCATTTCGGTAACTGAGCGACCCAACAAATCCAAAGATGCCCTTTGTACCACTATAACTCCGACCCAGGCTGAACTGGTAGTTTTGCCCGGGTAGTGCCGTATATTTTCGAGTACCCAAACGTTCCAGTCCGCCGATACGCTTGTTCTGTGCAGCGATCATTTCCGGTGTAAAAGGTTTCACGCCTTCAGGTACGGGTTTATAGGGATTGGCAGGGTCGTAATTGATTCCGTCGAAAACGGTCAGATCGCGCGGGAAATTGCCCCGTGTGCCATCGTCAAAGGCCAGGTAATCTAAGCTGCCACGGCCATAACCCATGAAATCTTTGCCCGTGGACCCATTGATATATTTACTCCCCACCGAAAAGGAGGTAAAGTTTTTGACCGGAATGGCCAGGGTGTTGATCTGTACCAGTCCACCTCCAAAACCAAAGCTCAGGTCTGGCGACGACGTTTTGTGGATGATGACATTGTCGATCAGGTTGCTGGGGACAATATCAAATTCGAAGTCCCGCACCTGCACGTCTGTACTGGGGAGGGTGGCGCCATCCATCATGGCCAGGTTGTAACGCTCGGCAATACCGCGGATCACCACCCGACGGTTGTCGTTGGTACTGACACCGGAGATGCGTTTCAGGGTCTCACCAACGTTTTTATCTGGTAAAACGGCTATTTGCTCCCGGCTGATCCCGTTGGAGATGGTGGCTTCATTCTTCTGTTTGGCATATAAGGAAGCGACACTTTCCTGTTTGTAACTTCCTGTCACAACCACCTGCTCCAGGCTTTTAACCACGCTCTTTAAAACGATGTTGAGATTGGTCTGTTTGCCGGACTGAACCGCGATGTCGGTGATCCTTTTTGTCTGATGGGAAATGTAGCTTACTTCGATGGTATAGGTGCCGGGAGCGAGGTTCAGGCTGTAGCTGCCATCTGCTTTACTTTTTAAGGATTGGCGGCTTTGGAGCAGCATAATGCTTGCATCGGCAAGGGCTTCACCATTTTCATTGATGATGCGTCCGCTGATATTTCCCTGCTGTTGGGTGGCGCTGTTGCTCATGCTGGTGGATAGCGGAACGGGGATAGCGGCCACTCTTTTTGCCGAAACGATCACAGACTGATCCTTCAGCACAAAGCTGAGCGGCTGGTTTTTGAAAATTTCGGCCAATACAAGATTGATGTCGGTATTGCTGGTTTCTATTGTAACGGGTCTGGCCATGCGCAGCAGGCTGCCTTCGACCAGAAATCCATACCCCGTCTGCGTACTTATTTTTTTGAATACTTTGGCCAGGGAGCTGTTCTTCTCGGAGAGACTGATGTTTTGTCCTATTGCTCCGAAGCTGATCTGTAGCATGCCAAAAAGTGTCATGAAGGTGCTTAGCTTCATTTTCAATAGTATTTTTGTATTTTTTTTATACATTTGTTAAGCTGAAATATGTGTTCATTGGATCGAGAAATTCATTGGCCTATTCCGGTTTTTTGGCCAGTAGTGTTGCGACCACTATTGGCTTTTTTTGGAATTGGGCATGCGGTATAATCTTATACAGGTGCTGTCCTAGGACAGTCACCGATGTCAGTGCTAGTCTTATTTTGTTTCTACGATAAGCCTCCTTCCTTGCATCTCGACCTGGATGCTTTTAAACGTTTTTAATAGATTCAGTACTTTTTCAAAAGACCAGGACCGCGGGATTCTTCCGGTAAAGGTTTCGCTTGTTGCGGTACCCCGATACTGGATGTCGACATTGTACCAGCGGCCAAGTTCGTCCACAACGCTGCCGATATCGGCATCTGTAAAGTCAAAGTAGCCCTCTTTCCAGGCGATCACTTCTGCGGGGTCCACATTTTTGATGGACATGGATTCTCCAGCAACAATGCCCTGTTCACCGGGCTTGAGGATAACGCGCTGCTGGGCATTGGTCAAGGCGATGGAACCGCTCAAGAGGGTTGTTTTGGTGCTGGATCTGGATGTGTAGGTATTGACATTAAAATGGGTTCCCAGTACTTCGATCACTTGGTTTTCGGACCGCACCCGGAAGGGCATGGCTGCATGGTGTGCCACTTCAAAATACACCTCACCGCTGATGCTCACCTCGCGCGAAGAACCCCGGAAAGCTGAAGGATAACTGATCGACGATTGTGCATTGAGCCAGACTTGTGTACCGTCGGCCAAAGTCAATTGGTAGCGGCCACCCCGCGGGGTAGCAAGCGTATTGACATGTACCTTTTCGATGTTCTTGCCGGCCGTATAAACCAGATTACCGGGTTTCAGTTTGTTGATATGAATGTTTCCTTCGCTGCTGAGCTCGCCATTTTTAGACTCATCCAGCAGGATTTTTTCACCATTGCCGAGGGTTAAGATGGCTTTATCCGTTGCGGGATGAATGCTGCTGCTTTGCTTTTCAGCAGGGGTCGGTGACTGGTCAGCCTGCTGCTTGAAGATGTAAAACGAGACCGCACAAAGGAAGAGGAGGGAAGCCGCTGCTTGCCACAGCCTATTCCGAGGATGTAGGAAGGACTGCTTCTTTGGAGAGGCGGTGGGTGCGGATGTCTCCGCGTCGATCTGATCGAAGATTTTTTCCTGCAGTTTGCTTTTCCGGAATACACGCTCTTCGGCGCTTAAACTGTCGATGAGATCTGGATTGGCTTCAAAGGAAGCGTACCAATTTTCAAGAACGAGGAGCTCGTCCTCCGTTATTGTACCGGCTTCGTATTTAGCGAGTATATCACGTATCTGTTGATGTTGATCGTCCATTTCCTGTGCTTTATACTAAGGAGTACCCGAAGTCTGCAAAAGCGGGAACGGAAATTTGAAAAAAAATACTTTTGCCTAATTTTTGTGCGTATAGAGCAGCAGGACCAGGTAGAAAATATCCATTTGATGTTCTTTGATTTCCGTGCGCATGATCTTCATGGACTTTGTGATGTGTTTGCGCACCATGGCCACCGAAATGTTGAGCTGGTCGGCGATATCCTGATTGGAACGTTTTTCGAAACGGCTCAATAGAAAAACTTCTTTGCAGGTGGCAGGCATTTTTTCGGTGATCTGAATAATCTCAGCGTGGATTTGCTTGGCTTCGAGCAGCGTGTCGGGCTGAATCGGAGCGGTGTAGCCGAGCTGGGCTGCTGTTTGGATATATTTATCCTGCACTTGTTGCGCCCGATAGGTTTTAAAGACCTGAAATTTAATCGCGGTTTTTAAATAGGCCGATAAGGAATGGCTGAGTTTGATCTCCTTCCGCCGCAAATAAAAATCGACAAAAACAGCTTGCACGATCTCTTCGGCCATAGCCAGTGAACCAGTCCTTTTACCGGCATGATTGATCAAGGGTTCCCAATAGCGGTTATAAAGTTCGGAAAATGCGGCTTTATGGTCTTTTAGTTGGACCAATTCCACCAGTTCCTGATCCGAAAGCGTTTTCAATTCACAATTAGCCATTCTAGTTAAGCAAAGACCAAATGTAAATAGGTAATTAAACCTGAGCGTTTTACGAATATTAAAAAATTATTAATATTCGTTTGGTCGGACGCTGCGCTGGGAAGGGGAGCAACTCAGTCTTTTTTCCATAACAACTGATTGAGGTTTAGTAGTAAAATCTTTCTTTTCTTATCGGGAATGAATTCGAAACGGACGGATCTGCCCGTTTGATCCTTTAGGGCCATCGTGTTGTTGCCTGAAAACTGGAGGGCGGTATGGGGGAAGCTGTCGGCGAGATAAGTCGTATATAATTTTCCGTTCTCCTGGTATATCCGAAAAGACTCCGCACCGCCTACCAGTGAATAGTTTCCGACATATTGGGCCAGATCGGCCATTGGAGCTTCGGTAAATGCCGGTAGTACCAGATTGGCAATATAGGCGTCAAACCTGTTGAATTCAAAATCGCTCGTATTTGTCAGGATCACCCATCCGATCTCAAGCTTGGGATGAATGACGATTTCACAGCGGAAACCCAGCATGGCTCCCTCATGTCGCAGATAGGGATAATCCCGTTGCCATCCGATTCCCAGCGATTGCATCATTCGAATGGATCTGGCGGAGAGTAGGGAATTATTGTAGGTCAAATGTGCACTGATAAATTTGGCGAGATCTCTGGCCGTAGCGTACATACCCGCTGCTGGGGCCATGGCATTAGCTTGGAACTCGGGAGTTCGAATGAAAGCCTGTTGTGTAGCAGCGTACCTATAACCTACGGCAATCGTATTCTCTTTGCTGCTCAGGGTTGCAACACCGGTATTGGAAAGCCCCAGCGGTGCGCAGATCGCAGATTTTATATAATTCTCGTAGCTTATTCTCGCCGCCCGTTCCAGCGCCAGCCCCAATAAACTATAGCCCAGATTGGAGTAATGGCGCTGATCTGTAGGGAGGTAGTCAAACGTTGGATATTCTTTTTTGATCTTGCCGAGCGCGTTTAGAAAAGAAGCTTTATCCGACGAATTTAAGGAGGCCACTTCTTTCTGTTCAACGAGTAGTTTTTCGGCATTGCGGAACAGGTCAAATTCTGAGGGGGAGTTGCGCGGAAGCCCCGAAGTATGGGTAGCGAGCTCCAGTAAGGAAGCTGCCTCAGTTGGGCCATCAAAGGTCAGCCCCGCATATTCGGGGACATATTTTCGGACATCATCGTCCAGCTGCAACAGGCCTTTTTCTCGGAGTTGCATAAGCATAGTGGCTGTAAACATCTTACTCACCGACTGAATCTGATATTTTGAATCAATGGTTGCTGGGATTTTCTGAACCAGATCTGTAAAACCGTCTGAACCTGAAAAAATAATGGAGTCGCGATGTACGACTGCTAGAACAACACTAGGTGCGTGGTACCGCTCTTTAAATCCCTTGATGCCGACCTCCAGTTGCTGGCGGATGGAATCGGTTATGCCCGTTTGCGCATAGATGGGTTGGTATGCGGCAATACTTAGGAGTACTAGATTAAAAAGTAATTTTCTCATCGCTTTATTTTTTTAGTAAATATACTATGGTTCAGTTTGTTACTTTGTGTCGGCGGCGGCCATTTTTATATCAGCTGTAATATCAGCGTATATTGGTTATAAATTGGGTCGAATTCTCCGTTTTATTAAGATAAAATGAGTATTTGCTTTAAATTCTTTCTCATCAGCTATACTTTATTTACCAATATGCGACTATCCGCGTGCCGCTGATTTTCGAATCAGATGAAAATGTCCTACCGATTGATTGGTGCAGTATCAAGCGTAGTGCCCAATATGTTAATTGCTGAAAATTAGTGACTTAATTCTTAATTATGAAATTTACCTGTTCGATAGTGAACGCTTTATGTCCGCTTGTGATCCATACGTCAAGGGAAATGATTATACTTTACTTCTGACTATTGTTGTGTAATGGTCAGAAATTTTTATATTTACGGCACGTTAGCGAACATGGGGCCGATGATCTGAAAAATCTGGCTTTGATGTCGGAATGTGCAATTATTAAAAACTTATTGGAATATGAAATATTACTTGCTGACCTTTTCTGTTTCTGCTCAGGTGCTAACCAAACGCACTGAACTGATCAATTACCTTAGCCGGCATATTGCTGATCTGAAATACATTTCGGCAGATCTTCAGGATAAACTATGTACCATTACCATCCGGACCTTACGACGTGACGAAGGCGTTGTTCTTAATTTATTGGCCATAAGGGGTTTCAAGGCGTCTTTTCTATCGGCGACTGAAGGTCCTTAATGTTACTATCAGAAAAAATGGTCGTGATAACTCTGGTAAAAAGCTTGGCAGAACGCACTTTAGGATAAGTTGGGGTTTAGCGTGGGACGTAGTGAACTGCTGCGGTCCTGCTGCCTATGGGACGAGCTTAAAATTACCGGTTCAAAACGTTTGTTCGTTCGATTACAGCGATTTCCCCTTTTGCGGCAATCTGTCGTTTTTTTGAAGTTCTACAGTAGGTATACTGTCGTGAACGGCTAAAGCCACGAGGTAAGACTTTCCGCTCCAGATAACCCTCCGCTACATATTTACGGAGTAGTGAAGCAATTCGTTCACTTTTAAAAGTAATCTGATAGGTTTTTTCAACGGCAGCGATAACCTGTTCAATGGTGCGGGAATCCTTAAAATAATCCGAGTCAAAAATCAGCTGCATGACAGATTCCCGCTGATAACGGTGATCCAGATTTTGCGTCGTTTGGAGTTGGTTTTTGTCAGTGACCTCGTCTGTAAAGAACTTTTTGCCCAAGGGAAAGAATTTGGTCCTAAATCGACCGAAATTACTGTGGGCGTCTGTCGTTATCCTTAATGGAATTGATTCATCAAAAAATTGGGTCATCGGAATGGACAGCGCATCACAGAGCTTGGCTACAGCTTCCACAGAGATCGTCGAATTTTTGTTACAGTAGCTCTGAAGTCGGCTTTCTGGTATCTCGCTAAAATTAGCTAAGCCGGCCAATGTCATTGATGTTTGGTCAAGGATTTCCAAGATCCGTATGGACATCCATTCAGCTAAAGCTATATTGGTGATCTTTCCCATACTAATTGCAAAATTCCGCTCAAAATTTAATGGGTTGTCTCATTTTGCTCAGAATTCTCTTATACTATTGTTGTGTTTCTTTGTTTATCTGGTTAGTCGTTCTTTTTTAATATCCTAAAGGAACTGCTTTCGACTGTGGCTTATATGCGCTGCATTAACAATTTTGGTAATGACAGTTGATTAGTTGAATAAAAAGAATGACGCTAAGTCTGCGTTTTTATTTATGTAGACGATATTACTGATTTTTATTGAAAACAGGGGGATGTGTTAAAAGGAATAAAGGTGTTTTTGACAGAAATATGTTTATTTTGAAATCTTGCTAAATTCGAAAGGGATCTGGAGGCTGTCGCCAGCTACATTGGCCTTCAGCTTTTCACCTTCCCGCCAGTAGGTGATTTTTTTAGGAAAGGGCAGTGAGTCATTCGTACATTCGAACAGACCGTTCTTCATCATGGTCATTTCAAAAGCGATAAAATCTTTTTCATCGGGTGTTTTAACTTTTAAATTCCAGTTGCCGTCGGATTTTGATAATTGCATTTTTTCCTGATGGACTGTATCCAGGTTATGTAGGGTAAAAGCAAAACCAACATATTCAGCGTCTTTGATCTTCTTCCAATATTCAAAGGTCCTTTTATCCTTGGCTTCGTTGGTACGTTGCCATTTTCCCACGAGCCAATCTAAATTTTCAGATGGCTCATTTTGAAGCCCTGAGCATCGTACCAAAACGAGTAGAATCAATAGGGAAACCCCAATTTTGATTAATCTTGCCATCTTCTGTTTTTTTTAAAAAGTTTATCAGCCAATAAATTTGTGGCTTGTAAAACAGGCCTGAAACGTTAACAAGAGGCTCTGTTGCCCCTATGTGATTAAATTTAATAAAAAAATCGGAGTTTGAAAAGTATCGACCTGGTCATCACTTTGTTAATTTAGCTTAATGTTTGTTAAATCTAAAGCGTTGTCGGCAAATAGTTATAAATAATTCGTTATTTAGGTATAAATGGAAGCACGATGATGTCTGAATTTATAAAAAATAAGCACTTGGCAAATCGCGCCGGATTTGGGATGAGCCTCCAGCAGATTCCCATTTTTGAACAGCAGTCTACCGCCGTCATCTGGAAGCAATATGCACAGGTACATGAATTTCATTCGATCAGTTTCAATACGGAGCAAACGGATGTCGACTATGCTGCGCTTTCCAAATTGAATGCCGCTGACAAAAAGCAGATCCAGCAGCTCAACCGAAAGCGTAATATTGAAATCAACCTTAATTTCTTGAACGAAATGGTGTATGGCGAAGATCAGCTCCGGGAGAAGATAGCCTTTTTTTGGCACGGCCATTTTGCAAGCCGGGTCATCAATTCCAAGTTTAGCGCCCATATTCTCAATGAAATCAGAAAAAATGCACTCGGAAATTTCCGGGATCTGCTGTTTGCCGTTTCTAAAGCGCCGGCTATGCTCAATTTCCTCAACAACCAGCAGAATAAAAAGGGCCACCCCAATGAAAACTTTGCCCGTGAAGTGATGGAGCTTTTCACGATGGGACGCGGCAACTATACCGAAAAAGATGTAAGGGAGGCTGCGCGCGCATTTACAGGCTGGTCGTATGATAAAGAGGGCCAGTTTCTGGAACGTAAAAAGCTCCATGACCCGGGCAGCAAAACTTTTTTGGGGAAAACAGGAAATTTTGACGGAAATGCGGTACTGGACATTATCCTGGAGCAACCCGCTACAGCCCGGTTTATTACCGAGAAACTCTACCGTTTTCTGGTTAACGAACAACTAGATAAGGAAATTGTCACCATATTGAGTACAGATTTCTACGATTCTGGATATGATATCAGGCGACTGCTCGACCGCATATTTACGGCAGACTGGTTTTACGACTCCAAACATATTGGCAATAAAATAAAGTCTCCGGTGGAACTCATGGCCGGCATCATGCGCGTGCTACCTATGGAAATAGCGAATCCCGAAAATCTGATTGTCTATCAGAAATTACTGGGACAGATGCTCTTGTATCCGCCAAATGTGGCGGGCTGGCCATCGGGAAAAGCATGGATCGACAGCTCGACCTTACTGCTCCGGATGCAGATACCACAGATATGGACCGGCCTGCGGCCGCTGGATCTTGATGCGCAGAATGACGACGACCTCGACATGGGATTGAGAGAGTCGCGGGCGCTGGCCAAAGCCTACAAAAATCCTAAAATATCCATTGACTGGGCGAGGGTCGAAGCTGCATTTGCAGATCGCGATCCTTTTCAGCTCTTGCTGCAGCAGCAGCCTTCCTTTGGTAAGACACTGCGCGATAACTATGCTGGCGGAAGCCGCCGTAGGACTATTATCGAAGTAATGAGTATCCCTGAATATCAACTCTGTTAATCGTAAACATTAAGCAATGATCATCAAAAGACGCCAATTTCTCAAAGCAGGTTCACTCGCAACGGCATCCCTGCTGCTGCCCAATTTCTTAAAAGCCGTGTCTTTGCCCGAAGCGCTGGATAGGGGACATAAGGTGCTGGTGATCTTGCAGCTTAGCGGTGGGAATGATGGACTGAATACCATTGTTCCCATGCGCAATGACATCTATTTTCGGGAACGGCAGACGATTGCGGTTGATAATGCGCTAGCCCTCACGGATGAAGCAGGCATTAACCCGGCTTTACCTTTTTTCAAGACACTTTTTGATGGGGGCGAGCTGGCCGTTCTTAACAATGTCGGTTATCCCGATCCCAATAAATCGCATTTCCGCAGCATGGATATATGGCATAGTGCGAGCCGAAGCGATGAGTATCTGGACAGTGGCTGGATAGGCCGCTATCTCGACCAGGTTTGTTACGATTGTCCCCATCCCACACAGGCGCTGGAAGTGAATGACATGCTAAGCCTTGCACTCAAAGGAAAACAGAAAAAAGCGTTTGCGTTTAAAGACCCCAAGAAACTTTATCAGACCAGCCGTGAAGAGTACTTTAGTGCACTCTATCAGGAACATCAGTATCAGCATGAAGAGGAGACAGTAGCCTATCTGTATCAGACCCTGGGCGATACCATCAACAATGCCGATTATATTTTTGAACAGAGCAAAGCCAGGAAGACTGCCGCGGCGTACCCCGACTCGGTGCTTGGAAAAGATTTAAAGACTGTGTCTTCGCTGATTAAATCGGACATCAATACACAGGTATATTACCTGCAGATCGGTAGTTTTGATACGCATATCAACCAGCAGCAACGGCAGGAGAGCCTGTTCCATACTATCAACGATGCCGTGGAGGCTTTTGTGGACGACTTAAAGAAAAATGGCCTTTTCCAGCATGTCATGCTGACGACCTTTTCGGAATTTGGACGCCGAGTGGCGCAGAACGCCAGCAACGGTACTGACCATGGTACGGCCAACCAGCTTTTCTTTATATCCGGAGGCTTAAAAAAACAGGGGCTGCTCAATGCCTTGCCCGACCTGACCCAGCTCAATGAAGGGGATCTCCAGTATACGGAAGATTTTAGAAAAGTATATGCGACGCTGCTGAAAAACTGGCTTGATGCGGATTCCACCAAAATATTGGGCTGGAAAAATGGGATTTATGATTTTATTTGACAGGAGAAAATATTGTTTAGTTGTTTGCTCTTTCTTAGGGTAATTGGAAATGCTGTCATTTAGCACACATTTGGAGCTTGATCGGTAATATTATGGAATCAACTACTTTAAGACGATGTATAAAGGTCTTAAAGTAGCCGTTCGGGGTTAGCGATTGTCGGTATGCAACCAAACCACTTTTTGTTGGGACTCATGCTGCTGGCCGATAATGTCGCCATAGAGGTCAGGCCTTCGCGCATTGATGTAACGATATCCACCGGCTTGAATCAGTTTTTCGGGCGTAATGGTGGCTATTGTAAAACTATCTTCAAATGTACGGCATTCGCCCAGTATATCCCCGAAAGGATCTAAGATCATGGAGCATCCATTTTTTAGCTGATCGTCATCCATCCCGATGGGGTTTGAAAAAACAACGTAGAGCGCATTATCATAGGCCCGGGCTGGAAGCCATTTCATCAGCCAGCTGCGTCCTTTCATTCCGTCAAACTCTAAGCGCAGGCTGGTTGGATCGTTTTCGCGGTTTTTCCAGAGCTGTGGATCGACAAAACCTGCACCGGGTCGGGAAGAAGGGGTGCACATGGTTACATGGGGCATAAAGAGGATGTCGGCACCTAGCAATTTTGTTGCGCGTACATTTTCGATGACATTGTTGTCGTAACAGATTAAAATGCCACATTTCCAACCGTTAATTTCAAAAATAGTATAGCCTTGCCCTGCTTTCAAATGGGGATTTATAAAGGGGTGAAGCTTGCGATGCTTTGCAATTAGGCCATTTTTGTCTACACAGATATACGGCTTGTACAAATTGTCGTCCTCATCCTTTTCAAAGAGACCTGCAAGGATAGTAATGTTGTACTTAGCGGCGATTGCAATCAGCTTTTGCGTACTTTCGCCGTCGGGAACAAGCTCGGCAATCGCAAGCATCTGCTGCTTGTCTAAATTTCGGGCGAAAGTATATCCCGTTATGGAGCATTCGTGAAAGGCGATTACTTCGGCCCCTCGTGCAGCGGCCTCGTGTGCAAGTCGTTCGATAACGGCTAGGTTATAAGCCTTGTCCGCACTCTTGTGCTCAAATTGTGCTGTAGCAATTTTTAAGTTGTCCATATTTCTTTCATTGATCTATAGACAAAGCTACATGTGGATCCTTAGGTGAAATTGTATAAACCCGACATTTCACCAGCGCTATTTTTAAATTCCATAAAATTGATCGCTAGCCGATTTGTGCTATTTAAATATTCGGAAGGGGTGATACCCGTATATTTTTTAAATGCCCTGATGAGGTGAGACTGATCAAAATATCCACTTTCGTGGCTGATCGTCGTTAAGCTTGTTTCAGCCGATTTGTTGCGTAGCAGTTTCAAAAAGGAATGGAATTGGACAATATTACCAAATTTTTTGGGGCTCATTCCAACCTGTTCCGCAAATATTCTTTCCATATGCCGTTCGGTGTAGCCACTATATTGGACGATTTGTCCGACGGTAACCAATCCCTTTTGCGCTGTGATATGTTGCAGAACTGCTGGAAGCGCGCCCTGATTTGGAAACTTCTGCCGGGCAGCATAGGCATAAAAGAAGGCATTTAATGCATTTACTTTATCCCTAGAAGACTTCGCCTGCAGCAGGCTGTCATAAAGCCTTACAACGCCCTTTCCAAATACATCCTGTGTAAAAATAATTTGATCTTTTAGTGCATGGGCAGCAATACCGAGTAACTTATAGAGCCCATCGGGTTGGAAGACAATAATAACAAATGAAGTCTGTGCCAGCAGTGCGAGATCCTGGAAATGACTGATCTGACCATACAAAAAAGAAACGGGGAGCGGCTGACTTTCGTTGATTGATAGGACGCCTTCATTGAGCAGAAATACCATTCCAGTGTTGCCATCGGAAAATAGCCGCAGTTTTTTGTGCTGATCGCCACCACTTTCCAAAAAAAGATAATGTTTGATGTAGGACGATAAGATTTCTGGAGGAAATAGCTGCATGATCTGACCGGTAATTGACTGTACTCAAATGTACATATTTCCGCCAACTTTCTTTGCCGATTTACGCCATTATTTCTGCCATTATTTCTGCCAACTTTTCTTCACCGATTTACGCAGTTTCTGGCAGAAGAAAAGATAGTTGAAAATAAAGTCTACTAATATTATAGATTTTATTTTATGTTTATTATATTTGTTTTATCAACCTAGGAGATAAGCCTGTCTTTCGTACAAGCCGCATCTTCCGCACGTAATGATCACAATGTTTCACTTAATTCATTATTTATGAACTGCAAATTTTATCTAAACCCTTTCCAACCGAGCGCAGGTCTGCGCAAGTGTACATCCTTTTGTTCTGATTTCAATAAGCGAATGTATAGCTGCGGTTAAAGGGAAGTATTTCTTTCCATAAAAAGCAGCTTTTCGGACAAGTAATCAATTGGCGTTGGCACTTGTAAATATTCACTGTTAAAATTTTACCTATGAAAAATAGCGTATGGAAGTACGCCGTGACGATTTTTTTGTCACATGGTTTGCTATTGCCTGCATTTTCGCAGCAATCTGAGCCCCTTATTAACGCAACCTTAAAAGGTGTTGTATTGGATTCGATTACCAATCGGCCTATTGAAGGCGTTACCATAAAGCTCGAAGGCGTGACGCACCAAGTAAAGACCGATGCGTCGGGAAGATTTCAGTTTGTCACGGGGCAACGGCTTCCGTTGACATTCTCCACTTCATTTTTGGGATATAAAGGTCGAAAGATTACCGCGCGGGAGGCGCAGATTCAGATCTTGCTTCAACCGAGCGTTTCTGACCTGGATGAAGTGGTTGTTGTGGGGTACGGTGTACAAAAACGAAGAAGCTTAACGGGAGCAGTTGCCAAGATCGACGCTGCCGAAGTCAACAAAATTCCGGTAGCCAGTTTTGATGCCCAGTTGCAGGGCAAGCTTTCCGGGGTGCAGGTTTCCACCAACTCGGGTGTCCCCGGCGAAAGCATCTTTCTGCGGGTTCGCGGAACAACATCCATCAACTCCAGTAGCGATCCCTTATATATTATTGATGGGGTATTCTTAAACAATACCTCGCTTCAGAATATCGGCCTCGGTGGACGGACTAGTTCACCGCTCACGGATATCAACCCAGCAGATATCGAATCGATTGAAGTGCTAAAAGATGCATCTGCTACCGCAATCTATGGTTCGCGGGGGGCCAATGGTGTGATTATCATTACCACCAAAAAGGGGAGCTACGGTAGCCGGACCAAAATTGACCTCAACCTGCAGGGGGGCTGGGCTGAAGCCAATAAATCCTTGTTGCCCAAACTGGCTACAGGTCCCGAAACGGCAACCCTCGCCAACGAGTGGTGGATAAACTCCGGATTGGACAATCCGGCATTGAAACAGACTTTCGCCAACAGGCCTTACCGTCCCGTTTCGGAAGGCGGGAAAGGGAATCCCGAAGATCAGCCTACCTATGATCGTCTTGGTTTCCTCTTGCGCCACGGGAAGCTGCAGGATTATAACATCGGTATACAAGGGGGTGGCGACAAATCGCGTTTTTATATTGGCGCTGGCTACACGGGACAGGAAGCTTTTATCAAGGTGATCGACTTCTCGCGTACCAATCTCAAGTTTAATTTTGACCATCAGCTTAGCAGCCGTGTCAAGATCGGCCTGACGAATAATTTTTCCAGAACCTACCGCAATCAGGCACGTACAGGCGATGGCCCACAGGTAAGCTTGTTCAATTCGGCCGTTTCTTCGGCAACGAATGTGCCGATATTCAATACCGATGGATCAATCAATGGTACCGATAACACCTATACCCTGGTAGACAACTACGATGTCAATACCACAAGCCTGCGTTATGTAGGAAGTGCCTTTGCGGAAATCGATCTGCTGAAGGGACTAAAGTTCAAATCCAGCTTTAGTGCCGACTATAACCTCTACGACGAATCACAGTACTGGAACAGTAAAACCAGTATTGGTATCGCGAATAACAATCAGGCGACATCGGGAATTTCGAGAAATGCAACCTGGATCAACGAGCAAACCCTGACCTACCAGCATACTTTCGGCAAGCATAGCCTCAATGCTATTTTGGGAAATACCTTACAGAGCAATGTACTTGATTACAAATATTTGGAGGGGAATGGTTTTGCCAATGATTCCTTTAAACAGATTTCCTCGGCAGCCAATATCATTGCCGCCGACAACTGGACTAAATATACCATTGCTTCCTATTTTGGAAGGGTAGGCTATAGCTATGCCGACCGTTATTTTGCGGAAGCAACCCTGCGGGCAGATGGCTCATCCAAGTTTGGTACCAACAACCGATGGGGGTATTTTCCCGCTTTTTCAGCGGGTTGGCGGATTAGTCAAGAAGCCTTTCTGGCAGATCAAACCTGGTTAAACGACCTGAAAATAAGGGCTTCCTATGGATTGACGGGCAATCAGGCCGGAATCAGCAATTTCGCCGCTAGAGGTCTTTGGTCGGGCAATGAAAAATATGCGGATAGCTATGGCAAGGTGTTGCCAAGTACAGGTCCTTTCCAGTTGGGTAACGAAAATCTGCGCTGGGAGAAAACGGCACAGGCCGATCTTGGACTGGATGTGGCGCTCTTCAAAAATCGCCTGTCCGTTACCGTAGATCTTTACCATAAATATACCTCCGATCTCCTACTCGAGCGACCTATTGTCGGCAGTTCTGGTTTTTCAAAGTATTGGGCCAATGTGGGCGAAATCAGCAACAAAGGCTATGAAGTGTTGATCAACTCGCTCAACGTGAAAACCAAAGACTTTGCATGGAATACAAGCTTCAACATCTCGGGCAATAAAAATAAAATCGAGAATCTACCCACGCAGATCACCCAGTATACCCGCGATTGGGTGATTCTGAAAGAAGGTTATTCGCTCAACTCATTCTGGCTGTATGAACAGTTGTATGTCGATCCACAGACCGGAAAGGTGGTATTTGACGGACAGCTGAGCGATGGTTCTTTGCCCACTTCAGCACGGAAGGTATTTCGCAATGCCTATCCCAAGTTTTACGGAGGTATAGGCAATACCTTTACCTATAAAAACTTTGATCTGGGCGTAGACTTTAGTTTCCAATATGGCAACTACGCTGTGAACCTCAACCGCTATTTTAGGGAGCGTAATCCCAGCAGTGGTGGGGTGTCTCAAAATGTGCTGAACAGATGGCAACAGCCCGGGGATATCACGGATGTGCCTCGACTGACATCAGAAGGGCTCAACTATACCATCGATGCCAATAGCCGTTATCTCGAAGATGCCTCGTTTTTGAAACTCAGACAATTGTCTTTTGGATATAAACTGCCGAAAGAGCTGGTAGAACGGGCGAAACTCACTGCCGCGCGGATCTATTTTGTTGGTTCGAACCTCTTTGTCTGGAGCAAATATACAGGCGATCCGGAATCGAATGTCACCAGCAACCCAAATGCGCAGGGGATAGGCACATTTGGAACTCCACCGCAGCCCCGTACATTTCAGCTGGGGCTCAATGTCACCCTATAAACGTTAACCTTAATCCGTAAAGCTCATGAAAAAAATTATATATTTCCTTTATCCGCTTCTTGTCTTTCAGCTCAGTGGCTGCAGTTCTTTTTTGGAAGTCGAGCCCAGGAGTTCAGTATCTGATGAAGTGACTATCGTTGATGCGAGTTCTGCCGCAACAGCAGTACGAGGTATCTACTCTGCACTTCGGTCCAACGATTATTATGGCTATAGCTTTCAGCTGCTGGGATTCTTTTCAGCAGACAACATCGTGTATCGCGGCAGTCAGACTGTTCATCAGACTTTGACCAATCATACGGTTAAATCCGATCTCGCTGTGTTGGCTACGGCTTGGAACCAGATCTATGCCACCATCAACAGGACCAACCATGTGATCACTAAAGTACCCAACCTGGCACTGACCACGACTTTCACCGAAGCCTACCGCAACCAGCTTGTGGGCGAAGCCTATTTTGTGCGCGCACTGGCGTATTTTGATCTGGCCAGAACTTGGGGTGGTGTACAGATCGTATTGCAGCCCACGACTTCGGCCAGCAGTCTGCCGCAGGTCAAAAGAAGCTCCTTGGCTGAAACGTATGCGCAGGTGCTGCAGGATCTGCAAAAGGCGGAGCAGCTGTTGCCCAATGACACCAATCGCATCCGCGCCACCAAGAAAACAGCCCGCGCGCTGCTGGCAAGATTCTACCTTTACCAGAAAAACTGGGGCGAAGCCATAAAATATGCATCCTATATCATTGAAGACAACGCCAATTATAGCTTGGTCAATCCATACCGCTCGTTTTATGCCAACAATACCTCCAACACCAAAGAGTCTGTCTTCGAATTGGTCTATGATATCAACAATACCAGTGGGCAGACCAGTCAATGGTTATCGGGCAATAATGGCGGGACTGCCTGGATCAGACCTTCGCAGGGCATCTACGACTTGCTGGTGGATCCCACAGTCGGAGGGGATCGTGCTGCGCTCGTATCCAAAACCACTTCATCCACAGATCCAAATATCCTAATCGGCAATCTCTATTACCGAACAGACCGTACTGACCCCGCCTTTTTGATCCGTACGGCTGAGCTCTATCTGATTCGCGCCGAAGCGTTGGCGCAGCGGAATGGCCCGGGCGATCTGACAGCGGCATTGGCCGACTTAAATGCCATACGCTCGCGCGCAAATATTAAACCGTTGCAAGGTCTCGGAGCTGCAGCACTGCTGCAGGCTGTGGAAGATGAAAATCGTGTGGAATTTGCCCTGGAGAACCATCGCTGGTACGATCTTTTGCGGACGGGACGTGCACAGCAGGTGCTTAATATTTCTTCCGTGAATAGGCTTTTGCTGCCGATACCTTACGCTCAGGTTTCGATAGACCCGGATCTACAGCAAAATCCTGGTTTGGATTGATCCGCATCAATCAGGTGTTTTTTTTCATTTAATCGTATTGAAATGACCATATTAACAGACTCTCATTTTTTTAAGCGCCATCGCTCAGCGATCGTATACATTGGCCTGATTTTCTTTTTGATACTCAGTATCCCTTACGACCCTAACCTTTTTAGGGATCATTCATTTGGGGATTTGTTTTCCTTGGAGAACTGGTTTGCGTTGGCCACTTACCGCACTTCTTTTATTGCGGAGAGCCCTTACGTCGGTACGGATGTGCGCGGATATTACAACTGGGCTATTGCGCTGCTGCTTGCGCTGTTGCTATTTTGGGCCTTTGGCCGTAAAATCAGGCGAACTTTTCAGGCCAATGATGATAGCATATTTTATTGGCTGCGCGTCCTGCTACGCTATCGTTTAGCCATAGCAATGATCTTTATAGGTCTTGTCAAAATCATCCCTATACAACTTCCCGAACCGACCATTAGCGAGCTGCATACCGAATATGGCGATTTCCTGCTCTGGAAGCTCTATTACCTAACCAACGGCATTGCAACTGCGGGTTATCTACCGGTAATTGGTGCGCTAGAAATTGTGAGTGGACTCTTTTTACTGAACCGGCGCACAGCAATCATCGGTTCGGGCCTGCTTATCGCTGTATTGCTCAATGTTGTTATCGTCAACTATGTCTACGAAATCGGAGAACAGGTGTATAGTTCTTTTTTACTACTGCTTGCGGTCGTGATCTTTTCGTACGACTGGCCCCGTTTTTATCAGCTCCTGATCAAAAAGGGAGCAACTGTCCCTGATGGCTTTTGGCCCGTGTATGGACGCCGCATTGCGCGCATTCGTCCTTATCTGCAGGTCTTATTCCTGCTGCTGATCGCTGTCTTTAGCGTGCAGGCTTACCTGAGCTGGAAGAATTCGGATTATCCCTTCCCCGATGAAAAAGGGTTGGAAGGAGCAGCAGGGGTATACAATGTGAAAGATTTCGTATGGAAGGGCGATACCATCCCGTATTCGCTGAGCGATACATTACGGTGGAAGGACGTGGTTTTTGAAAAATGGAACACGCTCAGCATACGCGGAAACCGTTCTGTACGGGTTGATAGCCTTAAACCACGTATCGCCTTCAACCGGGAGCGTAACTACGAATACCTGGGCAATGGTGGCCGCGAATTCTTTGCTTATGCGATCAAAAAAGGAGCAAACAAGGCGGAGACAGCGATCAAATTGACGGGAAAGGTGAGTAAAGGCCACACGTTTGCCTTTGTGGTCAATCGCCCGGATAAGCGCACGCTTGTCCTTGATGGTGTCAACCAACTCGGCGATTCCCTGCATGTGCGGCTGGAGAAAATAAACAAGAAATATCTGTTGCAGGAGGGGCGCAGAAAGCCGATCCGTATTTATTAACGATTCAAATTTAGACTAAGCTTATGGCAACGATTCAATATTTGGAAAGCACTCCAACCAGCCAGCAGGAGCAGGGCTGGAAGTACTGGGAGAAAGTGGGATTTAGATTTGCTTTTATTTTCTTTATCCTGATGGTAGTACCCCTGGATGGGGACTGGTACGAAAAAGTATTTAAACCCGATTCGTTATACGATTGGATGGCAACGATCGCCGGTGGCTCGCGCACAGGTTGGATCGAAATAGACAGCGAAAGTGGCAAATGGGGGTTCGCATCGTATACGTCCTGGTGGCTCAATGGCCTGATAGCCGTGCTGGGTGCTTCCATCTGGACAATATTGGCCCGGAATAGCAAGGTGCAGCGCTACGATGCGCTTTATTATTGGTTGCGGGTATTGGTGCGTTACCGCATTGCTTTGGGACTTATCGCCTTCGGATTTATCAAGTTCTTTCCGATGCAGATGCCCTTTCCATCGCTAGCCAATCTGAATACCGACATCGGCGAATATGCTCCCTTTAAATTGTACTGGCAGATCGTCGGTGTATCCTATAAATATGAGATCTTCCTAGGTTTTTTGGAGATCGCTGCAGGAAGTTTACTCTTCTTCCGACCTACTGTTGTGATAGGGGCCGTTATCAACGCCGGAGTCCTCTTTAACATCGCCCATGCCAATATCGCCTATGATGGGGCGGTACATGTATACAGTTCGTATTTTGTTTTACTTTCCCTTTTTCTATTGCTGCAGTATCTGCCAGCGATCTGGAAACTTTTTATCTTGCGCGAACCGGTGAGCACCTATTACTATGTGCCCAAGTTTCTCAAGCAGTGGAATAAACCCCTGTATTTCGGTCTTAAATCAGTCATTGTGGTCCTGTTTATAGTTGTTTACGGCTTTTATCGCTATGAGCGGTTTTATGATGAAGGGCGTTTAAAGGAGCCGGTACTTCCGGGGCTGGCAAAAGCAGCAGGGCATTATGAAGTTTCGGGTTTTCTGCTCAATGGAAAGCCGCAGCCCTATTCGCCGGCCGATTCGGTACGTTGGCATGAAGCCTTTTTTGAACGCTACTCGACCTTGGTTTACAAGGTCAACAAAGCCAATTCCATTGATCTTGGCAATGGCACGCCCGCCTTGAATGATGTGCTCAAAACGTATGAATTTACAGGCCGGGCCGGAGGAAAGAACTACCTGTATTATGAAATAGACTCGGCAGAACATGCGCTGTACCTGATCGACAAAAATCAGAAATTTAGTAAGGAGCAACGAAAAAAACTCGATGAGAAACTGGATGTGGGGTTGAAGGCCCTGTATGGAAAAGCACAGGGCGATAGCTTACGTATCCTGAAATGGGCTTACGAGCGACCAACGCCAGAACAGGTTAGACTCAAGGGGCTAGATGCCAGCGGTAATAACCTTGAAATTACGCTCGACCGGGTTAAAGAATCCTATCTCACCGGTAAAGAATGGTATATGAAAAACACCCTCTTTACCTATTAATTATTTTAAAAAATAGCTTGTTATGAATAGAAGATCATTTATCCACCGTTCAGCTGTTCTTTTTAGCCTTGCTTCGGCAGGCCAGGGCATAGCCTGTTTTGGTAATACCGGTCATACAGGGGCGGGCTACAGCATCAAACAGTTTGAAGATGAGGGCCTCGCGCAGTTTTCCTATGCGATTTTGGCCGACAATAAAATTGTGCTTGTGGACCCTGCCCGTGATCCGAGGCCTTATTACGCCTATGCAAAGGAACAGGGAGCCAAAATTATCGCCGTTGTGGAGACCCATCCGCATGCTGATTTTGTGAGTTCACATCTGGAGATCCATCAAGAGCATAAAATTCCGGTTTATGTCAGCAAGCTTGTCCGTGCACGGTATCCGCATCATACGTTTGACAATGGCGATAGGTTGAAGATTTCGGACCATATCGTGTTGCATGCCATCAATACGGCAGGGCATTCACCCGATAGCATCTCCGTCTTGCTAAAAGAAAACGGTCGTGATGTGGCCATCTTTTCGGGGGATGCGGTGCTGATTGGCGGGGTGGGAAGGCCCGATCTGCGCGAGTATTCGGGAGAGCAGGCGACAGTACGCGAAAAATTGGCGCGGCAGCTCTATCATACCGTTCATGATGTCTATGCCAACTTAGGCGATCAGGTGCTTTTGTATCCGGCCCATGGTGCCGGATCGCTCTGTGGCAATGCCATAAAAGGCGCGAAGCAAAGTACCATCGCTGCGGAAAAGGCCCATAATTTTGCCTTTCAGCAACAATCCGAAGAAGCGTTTGTCAGGCAGATCTTAGCAGACCGTTCGCCGATACCGATCTATTTTCCCTATAATGTGGAGTTGAATCGTCGGGGAGCAAAGCCATTCTTGGCTTCTTTGTCGGGTATTTCATTGGTTTCTGCAGCTGCGGTGCCTCATGGATCCAGCACTGTCCTTGATACACGATCTGCTTCAAAATTTAGAGAGTCGCATTTTCCGGAGGCCATTAATATCCCCGAACGGAGCAAGTCAGAATCTTGGGTAGGGACTTTTATTGAACCGAAAGACGGTTTTTATCTCGTTGTAGATACCAAAGATCAGGGGCAGGTGCAACTTGAAAAGCTGGCCAAAATTGGTTATGAGCAGTTTGTTAAAGGCATCGTGCTATATGGGGATTTCGCGGGGCAGCCTTCGGTAGCTTTTGACCAGACCGCCTTTGACCGGGCACAAGATCAATATTATATAGTCGACGTACGCACGGCCGAGGAGGCTAAGGCCGGGCCAGTATTCAAAGGGGCACACAATATTCCGCTGGCGGAACTGAAGCAGCATATTGCCGAGCTACCGGTAGATAAACCTATTGTCGTGCACTGCGCTTCGGGCTATCGTTCGGCTATTGCAAGTAGCCTGATTAATGAATCGGTGCCGAAAGCGCAGGTATGGGATATCGGTGAACATATTAAAACCTACAAGCAATCGGTGAATTAACAAGAAGAATTACACTTAAATGCATACATGATATGAAAGATTTAAAACTATTGGCTAGTATGTTGTTAGCGGTGGCGGTATTGCTCAATATGACGAACTGCCAATCTAGACAGGACACCAAAGAAGCCGTAAAAAATAGTCAGGTTTCGTTCAAAAAGGAAGAAGGAGTGCGCTTTAAGCAGGAGCTCGAAAGCCTGAATAAAACGAACAAAGTGCCCGTACAGATTCCCGACAATCCGCGGATCGTTTATGCGACCGAACAGGATGTGCTGGAGCTGGAAAACGGCATTGTTCTGTTTGGATGGCCCAGTTGTTCATGGTTTCGCAATGCCATAACGCCACTGCTGGAATTTGCCCAGGAGGAAAAGGCGGCAATCTATTACCTCAATATCCACGATATCCGGGATCTCAAAGAGAAGGATAAAGAAGGTAAGGTGATCACGACCAAGACGGGTAGTCCGGGTTATGAAGCTATCTTGGCCAAATTTCATGATATCCTCAATCCCTATACGGCTGTGGGCATAGACTCCATCAAACGGATTTCTTCACCAACGGTATTATTTATTGAAAAAGGCAAAGGTGTGCATAAGGTTGTTTCGACGGTCGTATCGCAGACCGATCCGAAGATCAAGCTCGATAGTACACAACGAAAGGAGTTAAAGCAACGGTATCGGGAATATTTTTTGGATGAACATACGATTTAAGACCAGCGTATTTCAACAGCATCGTCAATTAAATGGATAACATATGAAAAAAATAATCAATCTTGGACTTTTAGCATTTGTTTTAACGACATTTACAGTATCCTGCGGATCTGCGGGCAAGAAAAAGGAAAACGGCAGCGCGCAGTCGGATTCCACATCATCAAAAGGTTCTAAAAAGGATCAGCCCAATACGGGCTGCGACTAGTAGACTGTAACACGATAACAGATGCGAAGATTTGACGCAATTATTATTGGTTCGGGACCGAACGGGCTGGCAGCAGCCATTACCTTTCAGCAGCAGGGGCTCAGCACCTTGCTGATTGAAGGTGCCGATACGGTCGGTGGGGGAATGCGGACCAAGGAACTTACACTTCCGGGCTTCCGACATGATGTTTGTTCGGCAATCCACCCCATGGCCATGGCCTCGCCATTTTTCAGGACTTTGCCTTTGGAAGCATTTGGGCTATCGTTTGTGAAGCCAACGTATGCGGGGGCACACCCACTGGACAAAGGGGAAACGGGGATTCTTTACCATAGTCTTGCCGAAACCGTAAAGGGCTTGGGGACGGATGGTGAAAGCTATCGTAAGCTGGTGGAAAAGGTCGCGACACATTGGGAGGACCTTGCTGCCGATATTATGGGGCCACTATCCTTGCCGAAGCATCCGTTACGGTTGGCTTCCTTTGGTCTGGACGCCCTTCAGCCGGCAAGTTGGACGGCAAAGCGTTTTGCCGGTGCACAGGCTAAGGCACTATGGGCGGGAATGGCGGCCCATGGAATTCAGCCGCTAAGCAACTGGACAACTTCCGCCATTGCTATTGTGCTCGCTGCAGTAGGTAACACATATGGCTGGCAGATCCCAATAGGAGGATCGCAGTCCATTGCCGATGCTTTATTAAGCTATTATCAATCGTTGGGCGGGGAGATCCAAACGGGCTTTTGGGTAGCGGATATTCGCGATCTGCCCTCCCATAAAGTTCTGCTCTGCGATATCACGCCGCGCCAGTTGCTAGCCCTTAAAGGAATAGACCTGGGTAGCGGTTACCGCAGGCGTCTTGAAGGCTTTCGACAGGGGATGGGGGTATTTAAAGTTGACTGGGCATTGTCTGAAAAAACGCCCTTTAAAGACCGGCGCTGTCAGCAGGCCGCTACCGTGCACTTGGGGAATACCTACGCTGAAATCGCCGAGAACGAGCGGCTAAGCCATCTAGGAAAGCAAGTGGACAAGCCCTTTGTGTTGTTTGCACAGCAGAGTGCATTTGATTCAAGCCGTGCTCCCGATGGAAAGCATACGGGATGGGCGTACTGTCATGTCCCCAATGGAAGTAGGGTCGATTATACCGACGCGATCGAAAATCAGATCGAGCGCTTTGCACCGGGTTTTAAAGATACTATTCTGGCCAAGCATACCTTTTCCCCTGCGGCACTCGAGTCGTACAATCCCAATTACATCGGTGGTGATATCAATGGTGGGATTATGGATATTTCGCAGCTGTACAGCAGGCCTATATTGGCCCTAAACCCGTACCGCACCTCGGTCGAAAGCATTTATCTCTGTTCATCATCGACGCCTCCTGGAGGTGGGGTGCATGGCATGTGTGGTTATCATGCCGCACGTACTGCACTCAAAGAACATTTTGGCTTGGTGTTATAAATGGCGCCGACTAAGTACCTTATCCGCCTCTATTGGAGGCCCCTATAGTTACCGCATAACATGTTATCGATATTTAGGGAAAATTAACAGAAATTGTTACGAATTATTCGTAGCTTTAATAAGTAAATTAAAGCCATAGCATCCATGAAAGCGATATATTCCTTACCTACATTCATCTATCTACTCTTTGTGTGGGCCCTGCCGCTTCATGCACAAAACGTCATCGACGTTTTAGAAAAATCTAAATGGGCGCTTGACAAAAAAGAAGCAATAAACTACAATTACAGGCTGGAAATAAATTATGCATCGGAAAATTACAACTACACGCTGGAAGGGAATACCTATTTGGATTTTAGGACAAAGGACAATCCGCTGGGGCTGGCTTTCCAATTTTCCAATGCAAAGAGCAAGATTGTGTTTAATGGATCGGAGTCTTTTGAGCTTAATCTACTTGACAAGACAAGTGTGTTAAAACGTCATCCCCAAAAGAGTGAGCTGGGGCATTTTACCTTTCTGAACTTGAGTCTGTTGACCTGGAAAAATGTGCTTCCCCTTATTATTGCTTCGGCCGATATCCAAAAGATTTTTGTGGACAGTCCGAATCCGATATGCTATGCGATACGTATCGGGGTGGGGCAGCGAGATATCGATAAATTAGGAAATGTGAATCCCCTAACCGCAAAAAGAAATATTAGCTATACCGTGCTGTTGGACAAAAAAAGCTACCTTCCCCTCGAAATTATTCAGGAAAATGATGTGTCCAATGGCGATTATCTCAGCACACAGTTTAGTTATAAT
Source organism: Sphingobacterium sp. (assembly GCA_050281725.1). GTDB lineage: Bacteria > Bacteroidota > Bacteroidia > Sphingobacteriales > Sphingobacteriaceae > Sphingobacterium. The sequence continues at coordinate 83,393 of JBMAAL010000005.1, forward strand.
GATTTAGCTGAAGTTCCGGCTGAACGCTCCTGGTATTTTTCCAGTTATCCCGGATATAAGATTAACGATCCGAAAGTGCAGGTATCGTTGATTAGGGGTGAAATTGCTCCAAAATGGCAATTACCATTGGTTTTAGGCTCCGGATCAATCAAGCTGGATTCTCTTCAGGGCAACTATGTACTACTTGAATTCTGGATAAAGAACTGCGGCTATTGTATTGAAGCGGTTCCGCTCTTGAATAAATTACAGCTGGATTATGCGGATAGGGGGTTAAAGGTAATCGCCATAAATGCTGGCGATAGTGAAGTAGATATCCAAAGCTTCCTTCGTAGAAATAATCCGAAATACCCTAGTGTATGGGACCTTGATGGTAAAATCGGTGCGCTTTATGGCGTCAGTGGATACCCACAAGCTTTTCTTTTCGATAAAGAAGGTCGACTGTTATTCCAGGGAGCTGTAAATTCTCCTGAAATGAAAACTGTACTTGAACAGCTGCCGCGGAACAGGTGATTTTTGCTGCCAATGGATGTGTTTTTTAATTTCGGCAGTATTTTTGCTGTATAGGGCTAGAAAACACCCCAAATAATATGTTGCATCAGGCCAAGATAATTTCTTGGCCTTTTGTATGTACTTTGTTTTACGAATAGTAAAGGAAATATATAATTCTGTAAAGCGATTCAATAATTGAAGCAACCTCTCGAAATATAATTTCACTTAATTTCACATGATTTTTGAATAGCGGACATCGTGTTACAACATATGTTCGAATTTGTTATTAATTGATGTATTATGAGCAGTACAAACAACAGGGTGTTGTCTAGATTTATCGGTAAGACAGCATTGATTACCGGAGCAGGTTCAGGTATTGGAAGGGCTACCGTTTATCGGTTTTTAAAAGAAGGAGCACAGGTAATTGCGGTGGATATCGTTGAGTCGGGGTTGAGACAGACTATGGACGAAGCACGCCATTTAGGTTATGGCGAAAATCTCAGAACTGTGGTCTGTGATATTTCAGATGAATCTGCAGTTCAAACCAAAATAGGTGCTGCAATTACGGAGGCCGGAGAGCTCCATGCATTGGTAAATGCGGCAGGGATACTACGCGCTGCCCACACGCATGAAATGACATTAGATTTTTGGAATAATATTATAAAAATCAATCTCACAGGAACATTTTTGGTTACGCGGGAATGTATTCCTACACTTTTAAGAACAGCAGGTGCGAGCATTGTTAATTTTAGTTCAACTTCAGCCTCTTTTGCGCATCCTTATATGGCCGCGTATGCCGCTACGAAAGGTGCAATTCAGTCCTTTTCACACGCGATAGCTTCGGAATACGCTAAACAAGGCCTCCGCGTTACTTCCGTTGCTCCGGGTAGTATTGAATCTGGTATGGTGCATAATCCTGGATTTCCGGAAGATGCTGATCTATCTCTTATCGCTAAACTGACGCCAGGTCTTGGAGAAGGGTTTGGTTCTGCGGATGCTGTAGCAGGAGTCGTTGCGATGTTAGCTTCTGAAGATGGAAACTTCATCACAGGAACGGAAATCCGTATCGATGGTGGTACGCATATGTAGGGACAGTAAATCAGTGATTATCAGTCTCCAGGATTTAGGTACTCAAACTTTTCTGGAAATTGCCTTGTACTTCAATTAAAGGAAATAGTATCATTGTTTTTCTTTTAATCTATCTGCAGCGTACAGATTTGGCACGATCAATTCTGTATAGTGGCCCAAACTGTATGCATTTTATACAGATAAATTGAGTGTTTCGGTTTATAAAGGTAATATCGGTTTCGACTTGCCTTTTTCTATTACTAAATGCCAAATAAAAGGAAATGATAGGATGAATGTAAAGCCATAACACTGATTTGATGTAAAAAACGCTTTATATAATTATTGAATCACTTTACAAAATTATAACTGAATAAAGCCTAAATTTGTACATTTTACCTTTCATCCTGGTTCAGTATTTATCTTCACGGGGCTAATATATTGTCATCCTATTTTTTTAAGATTGGATGAAGAGTCTTTGATTCTTGCAGTAAATGAGTCGGTTACAGTCTTAATTTGAAAAGGCCGTTTCTATACTGCAGATCGAAACTTTTATCTTTAACCAACCACCAATCCAGTATTGAGCAATGCTCTTCCTATTTTGTTTCTAGTATTGCTGCTGTTGAAAAATTGGAATTTACCCCTATTTTTATACCTTCAATTTTACAATCTGTGCGAAATATTGATTCAGTTAGTCAGGGTCAGTTTATTGAGATGACTGGTTTTGATTATAATGTGGAATGAGAAAATAGTACATGGACTTACTTTAATTTTACTTTTAATGAAAACAGAAAATTTGCTAGCTACACTCACAGAAGAGGGGGTATTTTACAAAGAAATAAGTGGAACCGAGGATTATAATAAGACAACAAAATGTACATATTTTTTGATGGTGCTATTTTCTGAAGGAAGTGGTACGCATTACATTGACACAGCGGAATATCCGATCAAAGGGAGGCAGCTTCATTTTTTATTCCCAGGGCAGCATCACCACTGGATTACCGGCGCGGAGACGAGTGCGCAGAAAATTGTCGTGGGAAAGAAAGTATTTGAAACGTTCTCCAGTCTTAGTGAGATTTATTTCATTCGTCACAATTTGCATCCCGTTTTTAAACTCAGTACATCTTTATTTGAGGTGATATTCAATGAAATGAAAAGTATCCAACGTGATCTCTTGGCGCAGGAATTGGATGGAACGTGGAACGAAATTGTCCGCCTGAGAATCGATATACTAGTTTCTTTGATAAAAAAGGAAGCTGGAGATTATTTTAAGGAAAACCTTCTTGGAAATTCAAATGTAATTATTGACTCTTTTTGGGATCTTGTCAATGTAAATTTCATTACCCAAAAACAAGTGAATTGGTATGCGCAGCGATTGCATGTAACGGGTAATTATCTGAATATCCTTTGCCGAAGATATCTCCATATGACAGCTTCAAGTGTGATTCAACTGAGAATAACACAGGAGGCTAAACAGCTCTTAAAATTCTCAGATAAAAGTATAAAGGAGATTGCATTTTATTTGGGGTTTGAATCGCTATCGGCATTTTCTACATTTTTTAAGAACAACAGTGGTTACTCGCCATCCGGTTATAAAGGGCCGTCATCTTAACATGTCAAAAAACTGAAACACGAAAGATAGTATGCTTCGCGAACAAAAAGAGAAACGTACTATGGATAGTGAGAAGGAGTACAATAGTGTTTTTTGTATCCTTATCTTATGGTTTCTCAACGATTTGGAAAACCGATCGACGGTTGTTTTAAAAACGCATATCGTGAATTTGAGCAAACGATTGCGTTTGTGGGTCTCTTGTATTTACTGATAATTCTGCTTAACATCGTGATACGATTTGATAAAAAGAGGGGATTTTTACTGGATGTGGATTACTTGTGCTACATGCTATGCCATTGCCCTCCCTAAATATGATAGGTTATGAACCAAAATGATCAAGCAGATCTTGACTTAGTTGAAAGACTGAAATCTGGGGATACTTCAGCATTTAGGACCATATATGCGAAATATGTGGATAAGCTATTTTTGTTTGGTATCCATATCATCAAAGATGAGGACGACTGCATTGATATGATACAGGATGTCTTTGTATGGCTTTGGGAAAACCGCGAAGAGCTCAACATCTCCCATTTAAGAAGTTATCTGTATGCTGCTGTTAAATATAAGCTGACCCGAAAGATCCTGTCGAGTCGCCGAAGGGAGGAAATTCTCAATCACCGTCCGCAGATAATCGATGTGGTCGAAGACGAGGGGCTTGCTCTCAAGGAACTACAGGCTGTAATCCACGACTTTATCCGCACCCTGCCGCCAAAGGCTCGGGAGGTGTTCGTGTTAAGCCGCGAAAATTATCTGCCGCATCATGATATCGCTGAACAGCTCGGTATATCTGAAAATACCGTACGCAATCACCTTTCTGTATCGCTCAGGAAATTAAGAGTTTACCTTTCTAGAAATTTTTATTGGACATTTTTTTTATTTTTTTTTCATTAGGACTAGTACATCCGCGGCCTTCATGTCCCTTAGTTATAAAACAAAGGAAAACTAGAATTCATGAAAGACGAAAAGGCGGAATTGCTGGATATCTTGAAACGCATCGATGCGGGTATTGCATCTGAGCAAGATTTGCTTCGGTATAATCAGTGGTGTGCCGCACAGCAGGAGGATAACGCTAGTAATGCTCCGACTTTAATGGATCCTATGCAGAAAGACCGTCTGCTAGAAACGATTACAGAAAAAACTTTTGAGAAAAAGAGATCTATGATCAATTTGCGTACTGTGGCTACGCTTGCAGCCTCTTTACTCTGTGTTTTTGTGGCCACTTTGTGGATGTACCAACGAAATAATACGATTAAGGATAATAATTTGGTCATGGCACCGATGAAAATTCCATCCGTACAAGAGGGCACCGTCCTTATTATGGATAATGGTGATCAGATTGATTTGGAGAAACAGGGGCAGGGCTTGATCGGCGAGAGCACAGATTCGGAGATTTCTAAAAGTAATGACAGTTCTCTAGTATATAGCAATCGGTTAAATACAGCTTCTAATGATCCAGTTTTCAATACGTTGATGACCGCAAGAGGACATCAGTATCAGCTTACCCTGGCGGATGGGACCAAAGTTTGGCTGAATGCTTCGTCCTCACTACGTTTTCCGGTTAATTTCACGGGGCAGAAGCAACGCAAGGTGATGCTCGAAGGCGAGGCCTATTTTGAAGTAGCCAAAAATCCGGCAGTCCCCTTCGTTGTTGTTACGGATAAACAGGAAATTAAGGTGTTGGGTACCCATTTTAATATCAAAAGTGATCAAAATGCCAGCAGCAGCGCCACAACATTGTTGGAAGGGTCTGTCATGGTCAACAATACTGTGAAATTAGTGCCTGGGGAGCAGCTTGTGGCTTCTAGCACTGGGCTTAGCAAACGGCAAGTTAATGTGGAAGATGTGATCGCCTGGAAAAACGGTTTTTTTAATTTCGAAAGTAAACAAATTCCGGAAATCATGGCGGAACTTGCCCGTTGGTATGATGTTGAGGTCCGTTATGTCGGTGCTATACCGAAAGATAAAGTTGATGCGACCATATCGCGTAAAAAACGCGTAGATGAGGTTCTTGATCTTCTCGAAACGACAGGTTTAGCTAAATTTTCCAAAAATGGAAATACTATTGTAGTGACACAAACAAAATAATAAATAACACAATCCTAAAAATGCATATTATGATACAGTATCGGGCCTTTGGCAATACTTCCTGAAAACCGAAAAAAAACAGGGGAAAGAGCGTGAAAGTGTTGCAACCACCTCCACGCTTAGAATTATTGGAAATAGGTTCTGATAATCAATGATTATAGGAACCCTAAACATGCTTAAATTTATGAATTTTAATCAACAAGCACAAAACCTGTGCCGCTGGACTATGCCTTCTAGTGTCAAAAAAGTAGTTCCAGCCTTTTTGCTGCTCTTTAGCAGTCAGTTACATGTGACGGCTAATGCGCAACGCATATCACTCAATTTAAATAAAGTTACTTTCCGGGAAGCCGTGGAGTCGATCAAGAAACAAAGTGGCTATGAGCTGGTGCTCGTACAGACGCATCTTGGCGACACACATCCCGTATCGCTAAACCTCCAGAATAAAGGGCTGCGTGAAAGTTTGGAAGCTTTGACAAAAGACCAGCCCGTAGGTTATGAAATCAAAGGGAATACGATTGTGTTACACCGTAAAAAACTGCCTGCAGTAAACGCTGAACAAAATCAACAGCGGGAAATCATCAAAGGCAAAGTGCTGGATGCAGCTGGAACACCGATGAATGGTGTGACGATCAAGGTGAAAGGTTCGACCAAAGTAACACAAACAGACAACGCGGGTAATTTCAGCATCGAAGCGAAGGATGGCGTTATCTTGGTTATCAGCTCTGTCGGCTTCGCTACATCGGAAGTTGTCGGAACAAGTCAATCTCCCTTGACCATCAATCTGAAAAAGGAGGACAACGCGTTGAATGAGGTTGTTGTTGTAGGGTATGGTACACAAAAACGGAAGAGTTTGACGGGATCGGTGGCATCGGTCAAAATGAGCGACGTGAACAATGCGACGAATACCAACTTTGCACAGGGGCTTGCCGGAAGGGCTGCCGGTGTCAATGTTGTGCAAACATCAGGACAGCCGGGAGCGGGTGTGTCGGTGCAGATCCGGAGTAATGCATCGTTTGCTTCTATGGGACCATTATATATCGTGGATGGTGTTATTATCAATGACGATGCGGGCGAACCAACGACAAATACCAGATACGGCTCAGGTGGTGTGAACCGTTCACCCTTAAATTTTATCAATCCCAATGATATCGAGAATATCGACATCTTGAAAGATGCGAGTGCGACCGCAATCTATGGTGCCCGTGCTGCCGGTGGTGTGGTGCTGATCACCACAAAAAAGGGAAAGCAGGGGCTGCCGACAATTCAATATGACTTTAGCCATGCTGTTCAAAAGTCGTTAAAATATTACGATATCCTTGGAACGAAGGATTATATGGTGGAACGTAACCGCATTCTTCGCGAAAAATGGATGCTAGACAATAAGATAGGTCCCTATGGCAATGTTGACCCAAACTCGGTCGGCGCTTTTGTGCCTAAATATACGCAGGATCAGATCAATAAACAGACGGTATACCCTAGTGCAATCGACGCAATCATGCGCACGGGAAACACACAGCAGCACAACCTTTCCATGTCCGGTACAAGTAACAAGACCAGTTATTATGTATCTGGAAACTATATGAACCAGGAAGGGGTACTCCGCAATTCGGATTATTCGCGGTATTCAGGAAAATTCAACCTGGATCAGGGAATCGGTGAAAATATTAAGGTTGGGGTGAATGTGATCGCAACGGGCTCCAAAGCCAATAATGGCAGTATGGGGGATGGCGTATACGAAAATTCCGGTATGATCGGGGCTGCTTTTTACTATCCACCTACCATGCCGTTTCAAGACGAACAGGGAAACTATCCAATCAACCCTGATTACCAAAATACACCTAATCCGATGTCATTTCTAACGATTACGGATCTGACAAAGTCTAACCGCTGGCTGACTTCGGCCTTTGCGGAATGGAAGATCTTTGAAGGACTGACTGCAAAAGGTAGTTTTAGCTATGATCAGAGTACTGCCAAGCGGAGCCTTTATTATCCGAGGACCTTTTTATATGGAGCGCGTGCTGAAGGTATGGCTGGCGTATTCGAGACAAATGCCTCTTCGCAATTACGGGAATATACGTTGAATTACGCAAAGGATATTGGTAAAGGACATTTAACAGCCCTATTGGGGCATTCGTACCAGATTTCGGAGCGCGATGGACTCAATACAGGGAATGATCATTTTCCGACAGATAACTTCCTCTATTACAACCTCGGGCTTGGTACTGCCCAAAGGCCTTATTTAGGTAGTTTTAAAGATGCAAATAGAATTTGGAAATCCTATTTCGCCCGCGTTGTCTATGAGTACGATGGCAAATATATCTTGTCGGGAACTGTGCGTAAAGACGGCGCATCCCATTTTGCTGCTAACAAAAAATGGGGGACATTTCCTGGAATATCTGCTGCATGGGTAGCATCCGAAGAGGAATTTATCAAGGCAATTCCGGCAATAAGCTTCCTGAAATTGCGTGCAGGTTATGGTTCTGTAGGTAATTCGGCAATCGGAGGTAGTGCATTTGAATACTATGACAACAATTCACCTTATGTGATCGGAGGTGTTAACCTACCCGGTGTCAAGTTATCACAGATCAGTAACCCCAATCTGACTTGGGAGACGCAGACAGAATTTAACCTTGGTTTGGATTTTGGTTTTGTCAAAGGGCGTATTAGCGGTAGTTTTGATTATTTCAATCGCCAATTTACGGATCTCCTGAGTGCCATTAATCTGAACTCAGACTATGTGGTGCGTACGGCAAGTATAAACGCAGGAAAGACACGTAGCCAGGGCTGGGAGGTCAATTTACAAACCAAAAACTTTGTACAGCAGGATGGTTTTAACTGGAATACAACGCTCAATTTTTCCCATTATAAAAACTATTGGGTAAGTCGTGCCCCTGAAGCATTGAAATCCCTACCGCGTTATGAGGCTGAAAAAGGAAACTTTAACGCAGGTTATGGTTACTTGTCGGATGGGATCTATAATCCGGCAACGATGTCTGCCCCCAGCTGGATGCCAGGAATTCTGCCAGGTGAAATTATCATAAAGGATGTGAACGGTTATGATGACAATGGAAATTTAACCGGAAAACCTGATGGCAAATTGTCTACTGCTGATATGGTGCAGTTACACACGAATAATGATCCGACAGGCAATGGTCGTCCCGTGCCGAATTATAGTTTCGGGATGAACAATCAATTTAGCTATAAGAACTTTGACCTATCAGTATATGTGTATGGATTGATTCAGAAAAAGATCAATCGTGATTATTCCAACAATTCAGATGTTTTTGCCAAATTAGGTGCCTTTGGATGGAATGTGCTTTCAATAGCGAAAGACCGTTGGGCTTACGACCATACCGATGGTACCATGCCGACAGGTTTGAACGGTAACTACAGCAGCTATGCCAGCAGTTCTGATTTTTGGGTAGAAAATGGAAACTTTCTCCGTGTGCGGGATATTACATTAGGTTATCGTCTTCCGATGTCGCTCATCCAAAAGCAAAAAACTGTCAAAAACATGCGGGTATATCTAAATGTTCAAAATCCGTTTATTATCACAAACTATAGGGGAGTAGATCCAGAATTACAAAATCTATATGCATATCCAATGACCAGATCATTTACAGTGGGCGCAAGTGTTGGATTTTAAAAAAGACAAATATCATGATTACAAGAAGAAAATATATAAAGCTGGTAGCTGCGCTCATGGTGGCCGGGGCACTATCATCCTGCGAAAAAGCATTGGAGGAAGTCACTTACGATAAATTCAGTGAAACATCATTTTACAAAACAAAAGAAGATGCCAAGTTAGCTGTTACAGCGGTATATTCTACGTTAAATCCCGACGATGGGTATAGTATATGGGGCTGTGGTCTGGGTGGTATTGTACCGCAGTCAAGTGCAACGACGGATGAGCTCATCTGCTCATGGGGTTGGCCAGGTTGGCCTATGTTTAACAATCTGAATCTGTCGGAGACTTTTCCGGGCGATGCACTCTTTGTTTTCTATAACAATCTAATGCCAGCAGTGACCAATGCAACGATTGTAATGGATAGGCTTTCGGGCATGACGATTGATGACAAAGTGAAGCAGACCTATATCGGCGAGGTGAAAGCCCTGCGGGCACATTATGCTTGGATTCTGTATAGCTATTATGGGCCGGTGCCTTTAAGATTGGATGCTGTAGCAGCTGCGGATCCAAATTCACCTCCGATTGCCCGTCCTACAAAAGCCGAAATGGTTGCTCAGATTGAAAAGGACTATATGGAAGCGTTAGCGGTGTTGCCTTTGGCGAGTACATTGCCCGCCTCAGAATATGGACGTTTTACGAAGGATGCCTGTATGATGGGACTGATAAAACTGTATATGCAGGAAAAACGTTGGGATGATGTGATCAAATATGGTCGGGAGCTGCAGAAATTAGGTCATTCGCTCAAAACGAATTATGCCGATATCTTTACCATCGATAATAATGGCGACAACAAGGAAGTTATTTTTGCCGTACCTACCCGTATAGATGCCAGGAGTGCCAACTTGTGGCTGGCGCATGCCCTCCCTGGAAATTATGCCGACCCGAGCGGTGTTGCATTGACCCAATGGGGCGGATATAAAATGCCATGGAAGACCTACGATAAGTTTGAAAGCAACGACAAGCGCAAGCAACGGTTGTTGACAAAGTGGACAACAACAGATGGCAAGATGTACGATGCGCGTGCAAACGGGGTAATTGGTGCCATACCGATGAAATATGGGGCTGATCCGAGTGCGACAGGTGAAAAGCATGGGGTTAATATCGTGGTATGGCGGTATTCGGATGTATTGCTGTCGATGGCTGAGGCTATCAATGAATCGTCAGGTCCTACCCAAGAAGCGTATGATCTGGTGAAGACCGTGCGTGAACGTGCAGGTCTGGCCGCGTGGAGTCAGAATTTGACGAAAGATCAATTCCGTAAAAAAATGATGGACGAGCGTCTCTATGAATTCTGGTGCGAAGGTGGGATCCGACGGGAGGATCTTATTCGCTGGGGGACCTATATTGAACGTGCTAAAGCGGATGGTTCTCAATTTGCGAAACCCGAATTTGTGCTTTGGCCAATTCCGCGTAAGGCCATCAATGAAACGAATGGTGTAATTAAACAAAATCCGGGTTATAATTAATCCAGGTTATACGGAATAAAAACTGACCAGTAAGGTCTCTCTTTAAAGCGCCAAAGCTCAGCAGCTGAACTTTGGCGCTTTTTTATAAAAACAAATACGATGCTTATAAAATAAATACGATGCAAAAGCCATTCTCAAATTTTAGTTTTTTTTTAATAATTATTTCCTGCTCGTTGGCGACGTTAAATACGCAGGCACAAATTGTGGACTACAAGAAAGAAGGGATCGTTCGAATATTGCCGAAGGAAATCGACAGCGTACTGGATAATCCTGGCATAGGTTTTATGACCTTTCAGCGCTTTAATGGCGACAGCCTAAACCGCGGGCTGACTTGGACAGAAGGAAAGCCAATTGAATATCAGGGCAATGTGCAGCGCCTGAAAAATAAGGATTACCCCAATACAACCATCGCATACTTTCGCTTATATTGGCGTTTTTTAGAACCTAATCAAGGGATGTTTAACTGGGCATTGATTGATGAGGCGCTAAAGACCGCTCATCAACGTGGACAGACTCTGCTTTTGCGGATCGCACCCTATGGGGAGGGCGAGGATAAAGGCAATGACGTGCCGGACTGGTACCGTGCAATGGTCGGTAAGAAAAATGAGTGGTTTGTGGATTCTGCGGGCTGGCGGGTTGATCCCGAGGATGCGCGCTATACGAAATACTTTGGAAATATGATTACGAAACTCGCTAAACGTTATGATGGGCACCCTGACTTGGAGGCGGTTGATCTCTCAATCGTGGGCTTTTGGGGTGAAGGTCGAGGTACAGTAGAACTATCCAAAGCTACGCGCGAAAGCCTGGTCGATGCTTACACGGATCACTTTATTGAAACGCCGTTAATCACCTTATTGACCGATCGGAAAACACAACAATATACCCTTTCAAAAAGACCAGTAGGCTGGCGTATCGATTGTTTGGGTGATTTGGGCGGTTTTGATGACAACTGGTCCCATATGTATGACTATTATCCACAGGGGATTGTTGGTTTCGGTATGCAGGATGCCTGGAAAAAGGCGCCGATAAGTTTGGAGGTCTGCTGGGTGATGCAGAAGTGGAAAGATGAGGGCTGGGATATCGATTATATTATCGATCAGTCGCTGAAATGGCATATCTCAAGTTTTAACGCCAAATCCTCTGCAGTCCCCAGTGCATGGTGGCCCCATGTGAATCGATGGCTCAATAAGATGGGCTACCGTTATGTGCTCAAAAAGATGACCTATCCAAAGGAGGTGGTCCGTGGACAAAAAATGAATTTCACCTCATGGTGGGAAAACAAAGGCGTAGCACCGCTGTATAAAAGACAATTTGCATTGGCTATACGGCTTAAGAATGAGCAAGGGGAGATCAGTAGGCTTACTGATGCAGACTTGACAACATGGTTGCCGGGAGATATTCTGTATGATAATGGCATCTTTATCCCGTATGAATTAAAACCTGGAAGGTATAGCATGGAGGTGGGGATCGTCGACCGCCATACCGGCCAGGCAAGAGTTCATCTCGCCATCGCGGGACGAACCGCTGACGGATGGTATCCGATGGGTGAAGTTGATGTGTTTTAGGGAGGATATTCTGTAATTATTTGTTTATATTGATTTGTTTAAGTGGTTTATTTATATTGCTTTATATTTAATATGTTTTTGATTTTGTGTCAGTTTGGCAGTTGTATATTGAGATTCGAAATAGGTCTTTAAGGAGTGCCCTGATTCTAGAAAGCAAGCTGTAAATTGGGATATCCTACGCTTTTCTCTGGAAGAATGTGGTCAACTGGTGCATTATCTTGATGGATAGGCTAAGTGGCAAGCCCATTACGTTTTTTTTATATCCTGAGCGCCATAATTTAGCTCGTAAAAGAATGGATTAGGGAATTGTTTTCGTGGTGGGAACATCAATGTTGCGCTTTTATTTTAAAGGAATGTAGGTACGGTTGCAGTAGAAAAAAATGAGCCGTACAGCAAATGAATCATAAATTTTTTGCTTTTAATAAATATGTTAATTGTTTATATACAGTCTATTTAGGGTTTTATATCAATTAAAAGTATAGATGTTGTTTTACCTCATAAAGGTAGCTAAGATATCTTTGGGGAATCGATGTATGGGATGAAAGGATCAGATTATTGTGAAAAAAAATCCATAAATTAGAAGAACTAAACTAGCTTTTTTATGAATGTGAAATTTATCCCAAAAGCTTTCTTACTATTTGCGCTTTGCCTGATCCATATAGTCGGTCACACGCAAGAAAGCAACAACAATAAGAAATTGTGGGCAAAATCAATTTTGAATCAACAGGCACCAAAACTGGAGGTGGAACAATGGCTAACTGATGTGCCGGATACAAAGGGTAAATTTATCCTCATTGATTTTTGGGCCACCTGGTGTGGACCCTGCCGGAAAGTTATTCCTGAACTCAACGAATGGCATAAGAAGTATGGTGATAAACTTGTGATCATTGGCCTTTCGGATGAAAAAGCAGAGGTCATTAAAAAGGCGAAGGAGATTAAAATTGATTATTTTTCAGCGATTGATACGAAAGCGAAGTTGAAGAAACAGCTCGAAGTACAGGGGATACCCCATTGTATTTTAGTGGATCCTGAGGGAATTGTGCGTTGGGAGGGTTTTCCCACGTTAGAGGGGCATGAGCTAACCGATGATGTTGTTTCTGGTCTAATCAGAAAGTATTCGAGGAAGCGTGGGAGATTCAAAGATAGCAGTCCATATTTTCTGCGGCAGGAAGAAGTGATGTTGGCTGGATTGTAAAAGCCTTCCGTATCCTAGATCTATTAATTGCCCGGTTTTTAGCGGTACTTGGGTAAAAAATGAATAAAAAAAAGTGTAACGGTTACCCGTTACACTTCGCAAGAAGATTCGTAATGATCTTCTTGTGTGTTTACTTAATTATGCGATACGTACGTTAACTGCATTAACGCCTTTTTTGCCGTTTTCTACATCAAATGTTACGCTGTCATTTTCGCGTACTTCGTTGATTAAACCAGAAACGTGTACGAAAATGTCGTCTCCACCACCCGCAGGCGTGATAAAACCAAAACCTTTTGTTTGGTTGAAGAATTTAATAGTTCCTTCTTGCATTGTTTTATAAATTATATTAAAGTAATCTGTACTACATTATTGTGACAAATGAATATCAACAATAGCTAATCGATTTTTTGCAAGAAATAGGATCTGATTTTGATGATCTTGAATTGACTCAAGTCCAAAAAGGTCTTTACCTCCGTTTTGCTAACAAAAAAGCTTCTGAAAATGCGAAAACTGAGTTGTAAGTATAACTTGACGATTTCAGATAAGCAAAGGCGGAGCCGATTATAATACAAATTTAAGTATAAAATATTGATATATACAGTGTTTTATTTTTTTTATATAAAATAAATTCTTATCACGCTTAAAACTTGCGATATACGAGCGGGGTATATCGCCTTGACAAAGCTTATACGCGATAGACAAAAGCATTGATATTCATGCCCGCACCAACAGATGCAAATAGAATAATATCGCCTTCCAGCAAGGATTGGTTGTCTATCTGACCACGTGCAATGAGATCATAGAGGGTAGGAATGGTTGCCACACTGCTATTTCCTAAGGTATGGATGGTCATCGGCATAATATCGGGTGGTGGAACTGTATCGTATAGGGCATAGAATCTCAGGAGAATGGCTTCGTCCATCTTCTCGTTGGCTTGGTGGATCAGTATTTTTTTGATTGCTGTGATATCGATATCTGCTTTTTGTAGGCAAGCTTGCATGGCTAAAGGAACTTTGCTAAGGGCAAATTCATAGATTTTACGTCCTTTCATTTTGATATACCGGATATCAGGATCCTGTTCTTGGTGATAAGAGCGTCCAAAATTGAGATATTCAGCTTCCTCAAGCGCGTAAGTTGCGCTTTCATACGATAGGAGCCCTTGTTCTGTCGTTGTGCCTTCGATGACGACAGCGCCAGCGCCATCTGCATAAATCATCGAATCCCTGTCAAAAGGATCTATAACACGGGAAAGCGTTTCTGCGCCAATGACCATACAGCGCTTTGCCATACCCGATTTAATGAAAGCGTTGGCATGCAATACACCTTCGTTCCAGCCGGGACAACCAAATAGTAAATCATAAGCCACACATTTTGGATTGCTGATCCCTAACTTTTTCTTCACTCTGCTCGCTAAACTTGGTACAGTGTCCGATTGGATTTTGCCGGATGGAACATCGCCATAATTATGTGCAACAATAATATAGTCCAAGGTTTCGGCAGCTATGCCTGCGTTTTCAATGGCAAGTTGACCAGCTCGGAAAGCGAGGTCTGAAGCCACCTGGTCCGGATCGGCGTAGCGGCGTTCCTCAATTCCGGTGATTGCCTTAAATTTTTCAATGACAGAGGCCGGTTGCTTGAACGGCTGCCCATTTTCATCCAAAAAAAGATGATCAGCAAAATCTGCATTGGTTATTTTTTGTGGTGGAATATAACTGCCAGAACCTATAATTCTAATATTCATAATTGTTTCTCCGTACGTGTTGTGTTTAAATATATTTCGACGATCATCCCCTTATGCTATGCTGAATCCTTATGATCGTATACATTCACATTTCTAGCGGCCTATTTCCTTCTCAGCTTTAATTTACTAAATATTGTCGAGATAGTGCTAATTTTCTTTCTTGCACCAGTCCAGCAATGGCTTGTATAAGCTCTGAATATCTTTAGGGTTGTTGTCCTTATAAAGGCGGAACAATTCGGCGTTAAATTCATCTGCTTTGGGAAATCCTTTCTTATTGACCATCATATCGTTGACGTTTTCGACTATCTGCCCAAAAAGATCGTGATCTTCTCCAAACTTGTCGTAACAATATAAGATGAAAAGTCCCCAGGTTAAATATTCATCAAATACTTTTACCGGGCTTGGATAATGAATTGTACTTTTGTTCGCTGCATCTACCCATACCTCCCTATTATTGAATATTGTATCAATCTGTTTTTTGTTTTTTTCGCTCAATGGACCTACGTAGTTGTGGTCTATCTCTGTGAAAATGATGCGTGTATTGAATGCTTTTTTGAATTTAGGGCTCCAGGATTCATCTTCGCGGAGGGTTGGTAAAAAAAGCAGAATTTCTTTGAAACCTTTGTACTTGAAGGTGTGGGTTGCATTCATTCCGGCAATCAGGGGGGAGGTCAATACACGGTAGCTATTGATTGTATAATCGAATTTATTTTCTAACCATTCTTTCTGCTCGGCAATGGAAGCATACTCCTGATATGCTGTGCGAAGGCTGTCGTAATAGGCTTGATGCGCTTTGTAGAATGCCCGGTATCCACTCTGTTTGGCAAATTCTTCCAAGTCATTTTTGTAGCCGGGGATGGGATTTGATTTGACCTGATAATTTCCAACTCCTCTTGCTGGAAAAATATAGATGTTTGTAGGTACTAATTGATCGTTTTTGAACTTAAAGCCATATACATTGGCCGCTAAGAGGAAATAGTTGGTTAGATTCTCTCGCAGCTGCTGATCAAATTTCTTTACGATGGGCAGATTGGAAAACGGGGTAAAATGCGCTTTGACCTCTTCAAAATACGCCGTATTCTGTTTGGTCATGTTTGGATTTTCTTTACCAAAGTCAGTTATCGCAAAGATAATATAGATGAGTTCCTGTGCCTCATTGATTTCAACAGTTGTCTTGCCGTCGTTTTGGGCAATATAGGCTTTGCTAAAATCGACGTCTTTTTCTTGACAAATGGCTCGGCTGGCCATTAAAGCAAAGCATATTAAAATAAAAAGGAAATTTCTTTTCATCGTATCGTTATTTCATATAATTATTGATAGGACATGTTGGTGATAGCGTAACGTTTTTACAGTTAATGGTCATGTCTGAATGGGATTTCACTATGAAATGAAATATTCCCGACTGCAATTATAGGGAGATTTCTGCTTGTTTTATAATAAAATTTGTACAATAAGGAATGAATTCGGGTAATTGATGAAGGGCTATATAATCGGTAGCGAAGAAATAGTTTGCCAGGTTATCAGCCATAAGGGTTTGGAGCTGTATCGCACAGTGGTTACAAAAGTACAAGGTAATGGGCCAGGTGGTATGGGGGAGATTCGTACCTGCTTCGTACTTTATTCGGATGCGATACAGATATTGTACAGATCCTGACCTAATTCCGAACAAACCTTGAACAGGAATTATCTGGTCAGGATTAGGTCACTAATGGTCACTAGATTGTTCCTCTCCGAAGATGGTACGAACACAATACGAAGACAACCCGAATACATTAGCGTTCGAGGTAATAAACACAGGCTAGCCTGCGCTAAAAAAGAGGATTGGATTTGAAAAGGTCGAATTGAATAGAAGCATTCATCTGACGCTCAAAAAAGTGCGTCAGATGAATGCTTCATATTTTGTGTTAAATAGATATGCTGCAGGACTTCGCTGCGAAAAAGAATACAGCGAGCCATACAAGTCCTTTGGCCAGAAAAAAGAGAAATGCTCCAATTCCGGCACGCTTAAGCCATTTAGATTTGTTGTCTTTTTGCTCCATTTATGAGATTAAACACGAACACTCCAAGTTTAGTTTGCACTGGCAATAGGAGTGAATACTTCGCCAAAGTTATAAAAAGTTTGGTTTGCAATCTCTACTGCACGATCGTAAGTTGCCGGATCTTCTGAATGTTTGTTCAATACTGTTGTAAAACCAGCCCACATGTCACGGCTATTTTCGCCATAACCTTCGAAGAAAGAAGTTCCTTTGGTAACGCCATATTTGTTGAGCATCTGCACGATATACGGGCCGCCCATGATGGAACCTTCCAAAACATATAATGATGCAAGTGCTTCCTGTACATTAGCTACTGCTGGAGCATTTGCTTCTGGCAGGTTATCTACGTTACCACCTAAGGCTTCGATATCACTTTTGATGTACGATGAGTTGCGGCGTTCGGCCAAATCTGGCAATACCTCTGCAGTTACAAAAGGAGCGATACGATCTTCTACAGCCCGGAAATAGGCATAAAAACCTTTCAATACTTCTGCGTAATCTGCTTCAGAACGAATATTTTTCAATTGGCGCACGATCGTTCCTTCTACGTTTTGGTGAGCTGCGTGCGTTTGCTCTTTGATATGTTGACTTAACATGTTCTTATTTTTATTTATAACGATTCTATACAAAGATTCGTATTTATTTCCACAAATTTATGCTGTTTTCTGCTTTATCATCTATGAAAAATGGTTTTAATTTAAATAGGAGTATGACAAAATCCAGCTGCAATAAGTTTCTCACTTTAACCTAAAGTTTGTTTTCAGTAGCAGATTTTCGTCTGCTGGCGTCGGAAAGTAAGACGCGGATGAAATTGCTTTGATCTGTTGGTCTCCGACAATATCTTTTAATGCTGCTGCAAGCCAGGCTTCCCTTGGATCTCCGGGATGGCGGGAGGTTTCGACCGGAGCTAAAGCCAGGTCAACGGGTATGCCATCAAAATAATCGGACCAGCCATCAGCATTCCGGATGAGAAATGAAGCTAGGTAAATATCGAAGGCTCCTACGCGTATGGAAAAAAAGCCTACGGGTTTACCAAAAGTCTGCTGACCGATGAGGCGTATCGGAATATAAGGTTTGAAGCTGCTGATCAGTAATTCACTTGCCGAAGC
>JBMAAL010000006.1:0-97087 GCA_050281725.1 Sphingobacterium sp.
AAAAATGTGGTATCTGCCAATAAAAAAATGATTGCCAGCCATTTGGAAGAGCTGGTTGATATCCAACATGAATATGGGACGAGTTTATTGTATGAAGGTGCCGTTTGTGGAAGTATTCCCATTATACGGAATTTAGAAGAATACTATGACAATGAATTACTGCATTCTGTCAGCGGTATTTTTAATGGATCTTCCAACTACATTTTATCTAAAGTTTTCAACGAAAACCAGCAATATACAGATGCTTTAAAGAAAGCACAAGAACTTGGATTCGCAGAAACAGATCCAACCCTGGATGTAGGTGGATTTGACCCCAAATTTAAGGTATGCATTGTTGCTTCGCATGCGTACGGAATCTATGTCAAACCAGAAGATGTCTTCAATATTGGTATTGACAAATTGGGACAGCAGGATATTCGTTTTGCGAAGGAAAAGAACCTCAAGATCAAATTGATACCAACGGCAAAAGAGATCGACGGCAACAAAGTTGTACTTTATGTATTACCACGCTTAGTGGGTAAAGACAGCATGCTCTATAATGTAGAAAATGAGAACAATGGAGTACTGGTGAAAGCGGCCTTTGCAGACGAACAATTTTTTTATGGTAAAGGAGCAGGTGGCCACCCAACAGGTTCTGCTGTACTATCGGATATCGCGGCTCTTCGCTATGGATACCGCTATGAGTATAAAAAACATTTAGAATCCAGCACATTAAATTATAGCCAAGATTATTTAATTAAGGTTTATTTGAGATATACAGATGATACACTGATTGAAAAGTTAAATTTCAGTGAAATCACAGAACGATATTACGCACCAGATTTCAAATATGTCATAGGACATATTAATCTTCAACAAATCGCAGCCCATAAAGCTGATTTGGATCAAGAGGGCAATTTTATTGCCGAAATCGCGTAGGCAATCAACAAACCAACCTACCCTGAAAATAGCCCCATTTGGGGCTATTTTTTTTATCTTATATTTAGGTACCTTTCAACTTGAGATCTAAAATCCCACCTTCCACCAAACGTTCAAAAGGAAGTTGCCAACCTTTCCACAGGCGATTATTCAACCGAGCTTGATCAACGATATAACTATTGGGTTGCTCTTTCTTCACCTGAATTATAAATTTATTTTTCCTTAATTTCTTCGGCAATTGTATCGTTACCCGATCGAAAAGTGGCGCGCCAATCTGAAGTGTGGGCTTCTCGGTGGTGAGACTTCGTACATCGAATAGGCCGATACTCGACAAGACAAACCATGCTCCAAGCTGTCCTTGGTCTTCGTCTTGTCCGTAGCCATAGCCATGTATCGCATCGTTACCATAAAACTCATTGCAAATTGCCCGTACCCATTTCTGACTTAGATCAGGTCTACCAGAAAAATAGAACAGCCAGGAGATATGCAGATTCGGTTGATTACCATGATTATAAAGACTTTCAATCCCTGCGAAAGCGTCAATTTGTGTACCACCTCCAAACACATTCTTCTGCGACACTGTAAAGATACTATCCAACCGCTGATTGAACAGATCCTTTCCAACCAGTTTAACCAATTCTTGTGGGACATGCGGAACATAGAACGTATATTGCCATGCATTTCCTTCCTGAAATCCACGCCATGGTTCATAAGGGTTAAAGTTTGAAATGAATCGTCCAGTACTATCCTTTGGTCGCATAAACTTCGTCTCGGTATCATACAGATTGCGCCATCCATTGGATAATTCCTGAAATTTAACATAGTCTTTTTGGTGCCCCAATGATTTTGCAAATTGTGCAGCCGCTCCGGCGGAAAAAGCATATTCCAAGGTATGCGAAGCGCCAAAAGGAGATCCATTGGTCATTAGCTCGGGACTACCATGATCATCTTTTATATACGGTGAGTAGCCTTTACGGACGAAAACTCCCACATCTAACTTTCCCGCTCCAGGCAGACGGTCATTCGCTTCCAATTCATTTTTGCGCACCGCATCATAAGCAAGATTCACATCGTAGTCACGAATACCCACATTATACGCCGCTGCAATTGCCAATCCTGTAAAATTAGTTCCTACACCCGAAACGTATTTACTGTTGGCAATACCGTCTCCTAACCAACCGGCATCGCGATAGACCAACAATTGACTCTGAATCCAGTCGTTGTAATAGTCCGGATAAGCTATGGACCATAGCTGTGTCAAGTTCCAGAATGCCCCCCAGATGGCATCAGTATTATAATGATGATGAATAGGTTGTCCCTGTTTATTTAGGGCAATCTGCCCCACCGAGCCGTCATTTTTGGGATATGCACCATTTACATCGCTTGCAAGCCCCCGGCCAAGTAAAGCATGATACAATCCCGTATAAAATTTTATGCGGTCGTCCGTTTTGCCCCCTTCTACCAAAATTCTTCCCAGTTCGCTATTCCAGGTTTGCAAGGCATTTTTCTTTGCAACATCAAACGACATATCCTTCGCTTCTTTAAGCAAATTCAGTTGTGCGTTTTCTACAGAAGTATAAGACAAGCCGGTCTTAATGTCTATCGATTCGCCTGCTTCAGTACCAAATTTCAGATATACTCCCGCTCCTTTTCCTTTTATGCGCGTATGTTGGTCAAAAGTTATCGAATCTCTAAATGTCCCAAAAGACTTCGGTTGTTTGTTTATCTCCGCAAAGAAAAACATCTTGACCGTAGCGCCCTGCTGATATTTTTGTACGTAGACGGGATTGGTAACCACATATCCCCAGACGTGTTGTTTGTCGTAATTTACTTCAGCATCTACGACTGGGCCACTTTCCCCCATCACATGGCCAATATCGAAAATAAGGTTTGCTTCTTCCGTTTTTGGAAAAGTATAGCGGTGAAAACCGACGCGCTTGGTTGCAGTGAGCTCCGCAAGTACATTATAATCTTTTAACTTGACGCGGTAATAGCCGGACGTGGCAAACTCATCCTTCTTATCAAAATCAGAACGATAACCGCTTTGCGGACGATCAAGTTGACCGGGAGTTGTCTTCAATTTCCCAACGGACGGTGCAAATACTACTCCACCTACCTGGAATTCGTGAAAATTAGCAAATCCTTCTATTGAGGTATGCCTATCATCATACCCCACGGCCTCCCAGCCCGACTTGTTCCCATAGCTTCCATTTGTACTCGGAGCGAGCTTAGCCATTCCAAAAGGTACGGCTGCTGGTGTATAAAAGAAATACCGGCTATGGACGGATCCAATATTAGGTTTTACAAAAACGGTCAAATCTGTTTTCTGCTGCGCAAAAACAGCTGCTGTACTAACAAATAAACTACAAAAATAATAAATGATACGCTTTACCATTGTTCTCAATTAGGTTCTACAGCAAACTTACAAAAAAATAGAGTATGTATAAACATGAGTTATATTTTCTTACTCAATTTAACGACTTAAAAGGCTGCGTCGCAACGCCTAAAATTGTAAAATTTTAAATACTAACCAAATAAAACGTCAACAAAGCTTAAATCCTGACATTTTTCCATAACTTTGATTGTACATACATACTAAAATATAACCAGTAAATAAATTCAAAAAATACACATCGGACGGCTGATCTTCGATCACAGGCCTGAAATAAATACAAATTAACGTTGAAATAGGTACAAATGATTGACAGGTACACTTGTCAATTCTAATTAAATACAATAAAACCGCAATGAAAAAAAACACCCCATTTTTTAGTCTAATCCTTCTGTTACTCGGAACCCAACTATCAGCACAACAAACAAAACCCGACCGTATCGCGCAACTTAAGTTGGCAAAAAGCATTCTAGCGGATCAAAACCTAAAATATGTGGACAGCCTTGCCCGAGAGATCATCAAAGAAGGTTTCAATGCGGGAAGTGGCTACTCACAAATTTGGGCCAGAGATCTCAACACATTTATTGAAACCGCTTTGGAAGAGCGGTCCCAAGCGGACATTAGAGGGGCCATTTTAGTATTTTTTCAGATGCAACAGCCCAATGGCGAAATGGTAGACGGTTATGTCCTTAAGAAGGATTTTACCTGGCATGACGATACCCCCTACTATTCAAAAAATGCACCTGATCATGTGGGGTTTAAAAATACAGTAGAAACTGACCAGGAGACGTCACTCATCCAACTGCTGGGTAAATATATCCGGAAAACACAGGATTACAGCATCTTGGAGGAGTCTATTGGTGGAATATCTGTCAAAAATCGTATCCAACTCCTGTTGGATTATTTAAAAAGAGAACGGTTCAACCAAAAGTATCAATTGCTTTGGGGTGCGATGACAGCAGATTGGGGCGATGTACAACCCAACGATAGCTTTGGTTGTGATTGGAATGACCAACTATCCAATGAGGCAATAGATATTTATGACAACGCGATGTTTATTATTGCACTGCAGACATTGATTGATATTCAGCCCAACTCTTCGAAGTTGGCGGAATGGAAAGGATTGAAAAAGAGTCTCGAAACGAACAGTAGACGTCATTTATGGGATAAGAAAAAACAAAAATTCATCCCGCACATATACCCTAAGACATCACCTATTCCTAAAGGATTTGATGAAAATACGATCCATTATCATGGTGGCACCGCCATCGCTATCGAAGCGGGGCTACTGACACCTTCAGAAATAAAAACAGTCAATACCCAAATGCTGGAAAACGTCCGGTTATCTGGCATGCCGAGTATTGGATTGACCTTATACCCAACCTATCCAGTTGGATTTTTCATTGGCGGAATGGCTCAACCTTACCAATACCAAAATGGTGGTGATTGGACTTGGTTTGGCGGACGGATGATCCAGCAACTTGTTTTAAACGGCTTTTATCCGGAAGCGTATGCAGAACTTCAACCGATGATCGATCGGGTTGTGAAAAACAAAGGATTTTACGAATGGTATGGTCAAAATAACGTCC
This sequence comes from Sphingobacterium sp., assembly GCA_050281725.1. Classification (GTDB taxonomy): domain Bacteria; phylum Bacteroidota; class Bacteroidia; order Sphingobacteriales; family Sphingobacteriaceae; genus Sphingobacterium. Next base: position 4,900 of record JBMAAL010000006.1, read on the forward strand.
CTAGTGGATCAGGGAAATTCAAAGGTTCGGCAGGTGTGCTGAGTAAAGCAATAGCTCTCCTAGAAAGCTGGGCAGAAACTACCGTAGAAAAGAATCGTTAAAAGAAAAGAATAAAGAAATTAGCTATTCACTCATCCAATTGATCCATTCGAAAAGGATGAGTGAATTCCTTAATAATCTCTTCTGCTTTCAACAGTATAGGTAAAACTTTCCGCACGATAGAACCCCAAATTATATTCAATCGGCTTTCCAGATTGGTCAAATACAAAGCGCTTGCGGGATAGAATAGGATCACCGATATTAATCTCCAATTTATCAGCAATAAATTTATTTGCAGCCATTGCATCCAACTCTTCCTGAGAAAGATCTGCAACAACGTGATAATCTGCTTCTAAGATCTCATATAAAGGTCTCTTAAAATCTTCATCGCCGTTTAAACCTATACGCGGATGGAAGTAAGAGATAAAATAAACAAATGGGTCATCTTTCTTACCTCTCAACCGTTCCAGTTTTAATAGCTTCTGGTCCTCATCTACATTAAAAAACTTCGAAACTGCTTTGTCCGGAACAACCCAGCTGACATGGAGCTCAAAATTCTTTACCTCAATTCCTCGGTTTTTCATCTCTTGCGAAAAACTCAACCAATTCTTGGATTTTGAACTGAATTTAGAACTTGCCACCTTCGTGCCTATCCCCTTCTTTCTAATGAGCAACTCCTCATATACAAGTTTATTGATCGCCAAACGCAAAGTAGAACGGGAAATTGCTAATCTTTTTGCTAATTCAATTTCATTGGGTAATAATTTACCCTCAATATATTCAGGCTGCTTGATCAATTCACGCAACAAATGCTCAGCTTGTATATGCAGCGGAACAGGACTTTTATGATCTATTTTTAAATTCATCAGTTGGATTGCTTCTGCTAAATTAAGATTTTTTGCATAATTAAAAAAATAGATATATGTTTGTATGTATATACATATAACTATAAACCGCAGATGTCAAAGAAATTTATCATCATTTTATGTATCGTTTCACTTGGAGGGCTCCTTTTCGGTTTCGATATGGCTGTAATTGCAGGTGCTTTGCCATTGGTGAAGCAATTTTTCGGACTATCTCCCGCTCAAGAGGGCGTTTTTGTCAGTTCAGCCTTGTTAGGCTGTATTATTGGTGTATTTTTCACAGGACCATTAACAGATAAATACGGCCGAAAACCAGCCTTTGTTACGGCGGCCTTGCTTTTTTTATGCTCAGCAATTGGCTGTGGATTCAGTCCTTCTTACAGCATATTGATCGCAAGTAGAAGCATTGGGGGCTTAGGTGTTGGAATAGCCTCAATCGTTGTGCCCTTGTATCTCGCGGAAATATCGCCAAGCAAATTTAGAGGAAGATCAGTTACCTGCTACCAACTCGCTATTACATTCGGTATCCTATTTGCGTATATCAGCAATTACTTAATTCTTGAATATAGCTCCGCACAGCAAAATGAGCTTTGGAGAAATATGTTTTTAGTTGGTGCAATACCGGCTTTATTTTTATGCATCGGTGTTTACTTTATCCCTGAAAGTCCGCGTTGGCTCTCTAAAAATGGACGGAACACGGAAGTCGCAGCGATCAGTGCCGTATTAGGACTATCGGATATACAAGAGGTCGGCAACGTTTCCTCGAAAGGAAATCTACGTGATCTCTTCTCGCCTATTTATCGCAAGGCCTTTCTATTGGGCCTATTCCTCCCTTTATTTTCACAGCTCAGCGGTATAAACGCAATTGTCTATTATGGTCCAAGCATATTGCTTGAATCTGGTATTTCATTAAACAACTCCTATCATGCCCAATTATTCTTTGGAGCGGCCAATGTGCTATTTACTTTCTTTGCAATCTGGAAGGTTGATAATTGGGGTAGACGTCCCTTATATCTTTTGGGAACGGTAGGTGCTACCCTGAGTTTGCTGGTCACCGGATATCTTTTTAATCAAGGTCAAGTCAATAATATCGCATTGATTATCGCTATACTTTCGTTCTTATTTTTCTTTGCTTTTTCCATTGGCCCACTAAAATTTGTTGTCGCTGCCGAAATCTTCCCAAATGCCATCCGGGCTCGTGCCATGGGTATCAGTATTATGGTGATGTGGATTTCCGATGCTATCGTGGGACAACTAACACCCATTCTCCTTGCTTCCTGGGGCGCCCGCTATACGTTCTGGTTGTTTGCATTTTTCTGCGCCATCGCATTCCTTGTTGTACTTGGATTCCTTCCAGAAACAAAGGGCAAACCTTTGGAAGAGATCGAAAAATTCTGGATTGAAAAACACAACAAAAAATCAACAAACAAGTAAGCAAAAAGCTCATTAATCCAACATCATTCATTTGCAATAAATTACATTATATGTATTCTAATACTCAAACAAAGCCTTTTCAGTACGACATCGCTCCGACGTTTCCAGTTCAGGGAACATTATCAAATTCCTTCCCGAATCTTGTTGCACATCTCATTACACATAATATACATAGCATTGATGGTTTTGTAGGTGTTAACTGGGGTACAATCATCCCCAACCTGAAGCAAGAATTTGAAAAACAGGGCGTAGCTGCACGATTTATTGCGATGGATTCTGCTTTAAAATCGGAATCATCCATCCAGGATATTGTCTCTCCCTACCTAGGCGGCAACGACCCATTGTTCGGAAAAAAGACCGGGATTCAGCTCATTGAATACTTTGATACCGAAAAACTAGCGGATTTTCAATCAATACTAGCGAGCTTCGATTCAAAGCAAGGTGAGTATACCATCTTTTATGGTCCTGGAGCATCATTAGTCGATATGTCTAGTCAGCTGATGTTTATTGATCTGCCCAAAAATGTGCTTATTCAACGCATGCGTGCGGGCGAAGCTTTAAATTTAGGCTGTTCAACACAAACCAATCAAAAGGAAACCTATAAGCGTTACTATTTTGTCGACTGGGAAATATTGAATAAACATAAAAGGTCTATCCTTTCCCGTGTCGAAATTCTTGCCGATCAACAATCGTCCCAAAACCTACCATGGATCACAGGGAAGGATCTACACGCTACTTTACTGGCTATGTCCCAAAATTACTTCCGCGTACGACCAACTTTTGAACCCGGTGTATGGGGTGGGCAGTGGATGAAAGAGCACCTTACAGGCATAGATCAGCATGTCAAAAACTATGCGTGGTCTTTCGAAATGATTGTCCCTGAAAATGGCATTTTGCTCGAGGCAGATGGACATACACTCGAAATTTCATTTGATCAATTGATGTTTCAAGAAAGTGCCAATGTGCTTGGTCATGCACAGCAACGTTTCGATGTTGAATTTCCAATACGCTTCAATTTTCTGGATACCTTTGATGGCGGTAACCTATCCATTCAATGTCACCCTAGTCCAGCCTATGCAAAAGCAGAATTTGGAGAAAACTTTACACAGGACGAATCCTACTATATCGTTGATAGAAAAGAGGATGCACAAGTGTATCTGGGTTTTCAGGAAACAATTGATGCAGACAAATTTCGCTCAGCTTTAGAAGAGAGCTTCCATACCGGAACAGCCATGGATATCGAGCAATATGTTCAAAAATTCGAATCCAAGAAACACCAATTGTATTTGATTCCACACGGTACCGTACATTCTTCCGGAGTGAACAATCTCGTACTCGAAATCAGTGCCACACCTTATAATTATACCTTTAAAATGTACGACTGGGTTCGTCCGGATTTAGATGGGAAACCGCGTCCATTAAATATTGATAGAGCATTCGCTAACCTCAATTTTAGCCGGAAAGGTGATGTCGTAAAAAACACACTGCTATCTCAGCCCAGTGAAAAAGTCCTTGATGCGCAAACAACAAGAATACATTTGCCAACGCATGAAGATCATTTCTACGATGTTTTTAGATACGAATTCGATCAGGATGTTTCGATTGAAACGCAGGGACAATGCCATATCATGATGCTTGTCGAGGGTGAGGCAATTGAGCTGACGACAGCAAATGGCATGAAGAGGGTCTTCCATTATGCCGAGACTTTTGCCGTTCCTGCTGCTGCTGGGTCCTATACATTGCGTAATTTAGGAAACGGTAAGGCAAAGGTTATCCAATCTTTTGTCAAAGAATCCAAATGTTAATCAAACCATTTATTATAAACAAACAGCACAATGAGAACTATATTTTTTGCATTATCTTCATCGCTCCTATTACTGTCCTGCCAAAACCCGGGCAGTAAAGCATCTACGAACAATTTACAAGACAGCATCCAAAAAGATAGCAGCTTCCATATTGTCAAAGATATGGCTACGAACATCATCAAAAGTGGATTTAATGCGGGAGATGGATACAGTGAGGTATGGATTAGAGATTACAATACATTTATCACCTTAGCAACAAAAGTACATCCCCATGAACAGATCAAAGATCAATTGGCTTTGTTCTTTAAACTACAAGGCCCTGATGGTAATATTGCCGATGGTTTTGTCAAAAAGTCCAGCTTAAAAAATGGCGTATCGGACTATTACACAATCACCAGTACCTTGGCTCCTGATTATGCTGCACATAAAAACACCGTTGAAACAGACCAGGAATCCTCTTTAATTCAAGCGGTACACAAATATATCGTTGCTACTAAAGATAAGGCTTTTCTCAATGAAAAAATTGGTGATGCAACTGTAAAGGACCGCATGGAACATGCTTTACAATTTTTATTGGACAAACGTTATAATGCTACTTATGGCTTACTTTGGGGCGCAACTACAGTCGATTGGGGTGACGTTCAACCGGAACACGATTGGGGTGTCCATCTCGATGAAAATTCACATATTGCCTTGGACATCTACGACAATGCGATGTTTTTAATCGCCCTTGACAATTACATGGATCTCTTTCCTGAGAAAAAAGAAAAGTGGGGAAAAATCAGAGCTTCCATAGCAAGTAATACCATGAAACACCTTTGGGATGAAAAGAATCAAAAGTTTATTCCCCATATTTATATCAAAGGCTCTCCATTTGCGGCTGATTTTGATGAAAATCAAATCTATTATCATGGTGGAACAGCAATCGCTATTGAGGCTAATTTGCTCAGCAAAGGGCAAATAAAAGTTTCATTGGATAAAATGATTAAAAATGTAAAAGACGCTGGTGCAGCAACAATTGGACTTACCGTATACCCAACTTATCCAGCAGGCTCGTTTAAAAACAAAGGCATGTATCCTTACGGTTATCAAAATGGCGGGGACTGGACTTGGTTTGGTGGTCGTATGATTCAGCAGCTCGTTAAAAATGGTTTTCAAGAGGAAGCTTATGCGCAAATACAGCCGATGCTTGACCGTGTTATCAAAAACAAAGGTTTTTATGAATGGTACACAAAAGATAATAAACCAGAAGGTTCAGGAACTTTTAGAGGTGAAGCAGGTGTGCTTTACGATGCCATCGAATTATTAGAAGGTGCTGGCACGAAATAAAAACAGCATATCGTAATGTAAAAAAAGCAGCAGGAAATTCCTGCTGCTTTTTTATTGAAATCGTCACCTCCGCATTCCTATTCCTATTCCTATTCCTATTCCTATTCCCTGTTCCGCTCTCGCGATTTTTACCTCATTCTCCCGTGTATACTCGCTTCGTATCTGCTAAAATATTCTGTTTATTTCCCTTAAATAACTTGCCCATCTTACCCAATCGTTAAATTATACAATAATATTTCATTTGGATCGCGGATTTCCAGCGTTTAGCCAGCAAGTCCAAGAACAGCTCAAAACCTGATTGTATCGGTTTCAATAAAAGGCAAACTATAATTACCCGTATCTGCCTTAATCTTAGCGTTCAACTGCTTTATCGCAGCGACTTCCTGATTTGCGGTTTTATAGAGATAGACGTTTTTTAAACTCGGAAGGTCGTTCAATTTTGACAGACCTTTTGAGGTAACTTTTGTTCCCGTTAGATTTAAATACGTTAATTTTGACAGGCCTTTCAACTGGCTCAATCCGGCATCGGAAATTTTTGTATTTTCCAGATGTAGGCGGGAAAGAATCGGCATTGCCGAAAATGTTGAGAAAGCAAGATCTGTAACAGCTGTATTTCCTAATTTCAGCTGTACAATATTATCCTTAATGCTTAACAATTCCTGTAGGTCCTTATCATTAAATTGAGGATAATTAATCGCATTAACCAACACAAAATTATTATCTTTTGCAACTTGGATGATCTTAATACCTTTAGCCTGCCAAGCGTCGATTTTATCTTTTGGCAAAGCTGGCGCCACAGGTAAATCTGCATATAATACCGATGGAGTGTCCTTTTCCCCTGTTTCCAATTTTTTCAACAAATGAGCAACTTCCTCCGTTTGTGGTATTTCACGCACTTTTTTATCAAAATTGGCTCCTTGATCTATCCACCAGGCAATCAGTTTTATCTGATCAGGGGTTATCGGCGTACGACCTTTAGGTGGCATTCGCTTCTTATGTCCCTCGGGCAATACCAACCTGGCATATAATTCGCTCTTTTTCGAATCATTTGCATGCAGTACCGTGCCATTCTCTCCTCCTTTTAACAAATTCTCTTTTGTATCCAATGCCAGCCCCCCTTCCTGCTTTTTTTGCCCATGGCAGCTTTGACAACGCTGTTTAAGAATAGGTTGAACAATTCCCTTATAGGCTTCTGCTTCCTGTGCATTTTGAACAATAAGAACCTCCTCTTTATCTTCTTCCGTTTTAAACAGCTTTTTTAATGCCACTGGCATAGCTTCCACAAAGTAGCCCTTTCCATGAGTCAATGTTCCACCATAGTGTCCAGTGACCCCAATCATGATTACCAAGAGAAAAAAAAGCCAAAAGCGAAATGCAGGAGAAGATTCTTTACGATAGAGAAACCACAATAATAAGCTGCTCAACGCCACGACAATTCCCAACCACTTGTGATAGCTCAGTACATTCTCCTCATAGCCTCCATTTCGTGAAAGCAGATAACCCGATAAAGCAGCCACTATAGCAGCTATAGTCCCGAGGAATAAAGAGAGCTTAATGGCAGGCAAATACATATCTCCGCCTTTAAACTGAGTCCTAATTGCCATAACAAAAGCCAACAACAATATGCCGATCGGTAGATGGACCAAAAGAGGATGAAATCGTCCCAAAAAGCCCAATAATTCATCAAAGAAAACCATCATTCTTTATATCTGTCTTTGAGTACATGCAACATATAGACATTGATTGACCACTGATCAGCCACCGGTTGTTGTGTAAATGGCAATGTGGGTAAATAACCTGCTGGGCCAAACTCGGTCGTTATGGTCAATAACTTCATCCCATTTTCCTTGTGTTTAGCAACAACTTTATCCCACCAGGCCAAATGTTGTGCAACAGTACTCTTCCATTCAGGAGCCGCAGGGTCATTGACTTGTGGTCCTTCGGGATGCCCTATTCGTGCATGAATGTGCTCAGTTCTGGAAAGTGCCTTTGTTACAGCCTCGGTCTGATCAGAAAGCATTGATTCGTGCACATTGCACCAATGCGAAATATCCAATGCAAGTTGTAACGTCGGAATCTTCTCTAAATATTCTTTTGTTACATGGGCTGCAAAACTAAATCTTCCGCGGTGAGTCTCATGATAAACGGGGATACGGTACTTGTTTTTAGCGGCATCAGCAAGCTCAATCAATGTTTTATTCTGTTCAAACGAGTAATAATCTTTACCTGTATGGCAATTAATATAATCGGGCTTCAGCTGTGCTGCTTCATCCAAATTATGCTTAAAACTTTCTTTATATTCCTCATAAGTTCCACCAGATCCCCCTGAAAGTAACCCTAAACTCAATCCATGTTTATGTAATGCATCGATCATCTCTTTGCGCTCTTTGGGACTACCAGGTAACCAGGATTCAACACCATCGTAACCTGCATTTTTCACACGGAGACAGAACGTATCCCAGGAATCACTATTTCCCCAATTGGTGCAATAATATTTAATGTGCAACTGCTGGGCAGTCATGGATAGAAAACTGCTCATAAATAAAATTAATACTAGAAATTGTTTCATTTTTTTAAATTATAGCTTGAATAAGTTCACCCTCCACATCTGTCAATCGGAATGGTCTTCCTTGAAAATCGTATGTAAATTTCTCATGATCAAAACCCAAAAGATGGAGCATGGTCGCATGGACATCGTGTACAGAACTACGCCCTTCTACCCCAGCGAACCCGATATCATCAGTTTGACCGTAACTTATACCATTACGAACTCCTCCGCCTGCCATCCAAATGGTATAGGCGTCTGTATGATGATCACGTCCCAGAAATGGCATATCGCTGTTGTCCCTATTTTCCTGCATTGGTGTGCGCCCAAATTCCCCGCCCCACACCACCAGTGTTTCTTCCAGCAAACCACGTTGTTTTAGATCCATAATCAATGCGGTCATTGGTCGATCAATTTCTCGGCATTTATTTCTAAAGCCAAGATCAATCGAATCTGCTGGATTCGTACCGTGACTGTCCCAGCCCCAATCAAATAACTGAACGAATCGCACTCCTTGCTCTACGAGCTTCCGAGCCAAGAGGCAATTATTGGCAAACGATTCTTTACCAGGCTCAGTTCCGTACAATTCGTGAATATAAGCCGGTTCATTATTGATGTCCATCACTTCGGGTACAGCAACCTGCATTTTATAGGCCATCTCATATTGTGCGATCCGCGACAAGGTTTCGGGGTCTTTAAAGGTATCGTATTCTGTTTTGTTGACGTTATTTATGGCATCAATCAAATCACGCTTCATATCCCTTCCCATCCCTTCAGGATCGGCAATGTACAATACGGGATCACCCTTTGAACGACATTGAACGCCTTGGTATACCGATGGTAAAAATCCACTTCCCCAGACACTTTTACCTGCATCTGGCGTTTTACCTCCCGATGTTAACACAACAAACCCGGGTAAATTGCTGTTCTCAGATCCCAGACCATAAGTTACCCATGAACCAATGCTTGGCCGACCGAGACGGGCACTTCCTGTATGCATAAATAATTGAGCTGGACCGTGATTGAACTGATCGGTATGCACGGCCTTCAGAAAACTCACTTCATCAACGACTTTACTAAAATGAGGCAAATGATCTGATACCCAAGCCCCACTTGTTCCATACTGTTTAAAAGTAGCCTGTGGTCCCAGCATTTTTGGAATCCCACGAATAAAAGCAAATTTCTTCCCCGCGAGCAAGGACTCCGGGCAAGGTTGATTATGTAATTTCTGCAATGCAGGCTTGTAATCAAATAACTCCAATTGCGACGGAGCACCGGCCATATGCAGGTAAATGACACTTTTAGCCTTACCTGGGAAATGAGGAGGCTTAGGCACAAGTGGATTGAGTGCATTAAGATCCAACTTTTCTTCTGATTTTGACTGTCCCCATCCATTACAACTCGTCAACAAACTCCCCAAAGCGATACCGCCGATACCGGCCACACAATCCTTTAGAAAATGTCTCCTTGTGACAGCCTGCAATTCAAATTGCTGAGCTTCTTTTATTAGCTTATTTAGATCTTTCATCTGACTATCATTACGTATGAACGGGCTGTGTCGCTAAATTTCTAGTCCGCAGCTTTAGCTCATTTCGGTTTATATTCTTATTATTTTATAAACTTACCCTTCTTAACAAAAGACTTCGTGTTTATACGAAAGCCCTTATTCAGAAGTTTCAGTCCATATTTATTATTTATGATTTCGTTAAAAACTCATCCAAATTCAACACAGCATTGGCAACAAGCATGTAGGCAGCTTTTGAAGGCAGGACCTTTACATTGCTTTTCGCTAAATCTTCATTCAAAAATTTGGCTGCCGAATCGGGCTTTTTGCTGAAATCAACCAACGCTTTTTGATAAAGATGTTCCAGTTCCTTGAGTTTCTTGTCATCGGCATCCTTCAACATTGCGCGTCTATAACCGACACGAATACCATTTCTAAGGTTTCCATTCCCCTCCTTTTCCATGATAGCCCCCAGATGTTTAGCTGCTTCGAGATAAACAGGATCATTTAATGTAGCAAGCGCTTGCAGCGGTGTATTGGTACGGATACGGTCGACCAAACAAACCTCCCTACTCGACGCATCAAAAGAAACAAAAGACGGATAAGGACTCGTACGCTTTAAAAACGTATAAATGCCCCTTCGGTATTGATCTTCTCCAGCACTTTTTACCCAGGACTCACCGCTATATACAGTCATCCATACCCCGTCCGGTTGGTATGGCATTACACTTGGTCCATACATCTTATTGCTGAGCAATCCACTTACGGCTAAAGCCTGATCACGAATCTGTTCGGCAGATAATCTAAAGCGAGGTCCCCTTGCCAAATAATAATTCTGTGGATCCTTTTCAAAATTGGAATTGTTCAAGCTAGAGGACTGCTTATACGTTCCAGATAATACAATCTCGCGGATCAGTTTTTTAACACTCCACTTTTTGGTATTCATGAGATCTAGGGCAAGATAGTCTAATAATTCTCGGTGAATCGGCGGGATACTCTGTGTGCCCATATCTCCCAATGGTTCAACTAACCCCCGACCAAATAGTTGGGCCCATACGCGATTAACTAAGGTTCGTGCTGTCAACGGGTTTTCCTTACTGACAATCCATTGCGCAAACCCCAAACGATTGCGTTGAGCATCCTTAGGGAAACTATTCAATGAAGCCGGAACTGTAGGCTGCACTTCCGCACCTAGAGACAGCCGGTTACCGCGTATAAATACATTTGTTTTACGATGCATGTCTTTTGGATTTTCAATCATGATTGGCACACCTTCGGGTTGCATGTTGACCAACTGGAGAAAAGTCTTTTGAAAATTCATATTATCCAGTGACTTTTCATGTGGAAAGTTCTCTCGAAATGCAAACCATTCGATCATGCAGATCGGCTGCCCATGCGCCACAGATGGATTCTTGAAAACCAGATATAAGTCATGTACACCTCGAGTCGCGCGTATCGGAGACTGAATAACCTGTCTTCCATTAGTACTCGGCAAATCAATAACGGCGAGTATTGGTCCGCTAGGTTTATCCAAGTGAATTTCCAATTTTCCACCTGCCGCACCCGTCCAGAAATTCATAAAAAATTGCTGTTTATTATCCAAGTCTATTGCCCTTAATCGAGCCGATCCTCCAGTTCTCACCCCCAACCATTTCGTATCATAAAGCGCACCATCTACTATTTGGTCACTGTAATGCGCATGAACTTTGGGCTCAAGGGTGTGAAGGAATAGATCTGTTGATTTTACTAAGCTTGCATTTCCTGTCGTCGACAACCACCTCTTTATGCTATCAATTCGCTTTTCATCCTGTGCAGTATAAAAACGCAGTTTAGGATGATCACCTTGGGTGTCTTCATCTCTGGTGTTGTTAAAAAAAGCTAACGATTTATAATACTCTTCAAATTTAAACGGATCATAAGTATGACTATGACATTGTACGCATTCGAAGGTCGTACTCAACCATACTTGATAAGTTGTATTTAAACGATCCAAAACCGCAGCCATCCGAAATTCCTCACTATCAGTCCCGCCCTCATCATTATTCATGGTATTTCGATGGAAGGCGGTTGCGATAAGTTGATCCTTGGTTGGCTCCGGGAGCAAATCCCCAGCGAGCTGTTCAATCGTAAATTCATCATAAGGCATATCCTTGTTTAAGGCCTTAATAACCCAATCCCGATAAGTCCATATCGTGCGCGAACCATCCTTCTCATAACCTTTTGTATCTGCATATCGCGCCATATCCAGCCACCAACTCGCCCACTTTTCGCCATATTTCTGAGAAGCCAACAAACTATCTACCCGCAAGGTATAAGCATCATCACGCTGATCTGCTTCAAAGGCTTGAATTTCTGCCAACGTGGGTGGAATACCAATCAGATCCAAATACACTCTCCGTAGCAACAGTGCTTTATCGGCTTCATCTGCAAAGGATAATTTCTTCTCCTTCATCTTATCCAAAACAAAAAAATCAATCGTATTGTTCACCCCTTTAGGTTTGACACCAAATATACTGAGCAACGAAAAAGGTTTAGGTACCTCAGTCTCCTTAGGCGTTGTATATGCCCAATGCTCTCCCCACTTGGCTCCTTCATCGATCCATCTTTTGAGTACATCAATTTCATCGTCATTCAGCTTAGGGGCATTGTAAGGCATACGCAATTCAGGGTCATCGGAAATCAGTCTCTTTACCAGTTCACTATGTTCGCCGTCGCCACGAATAATTGCCGATTTGCCCGACTCGGCTTTGGCGAAGGCCTCATTTTCAAAAAGAAAGCTTAAGCCACCATTTTTTTTAACCCCACCATGGCATGTGATACAATGTTTATTCAATATCGGTTTAACATCAGCGCTAAAATCAACTGGCTCTTTTTTTCCAAAAGTCAAAATGCTTGTACCAATAAGCACAAGCGCCAATAATATTAGCACCAAAATCTTTTTTCTCATAGCATTGGGATATATCTATTCTGTATTATTTTAGGTTTATGCACTAAACGAAATGAATAATGATTGTTTTCTTCGTTAAGTGGAGCCGAAACTATTCCATAAATGTGCTAGTTTCGAGTAGGATAAAATTAGAGAACAACACTGGATTATACTAAAACTAGATTAACAGAAACATAAACAATATTACCCCTTGCTCTTGCAAAATTTTCAGGATACGACAGCCCCCTCCTGTTCAAAAGGCTGATTTAAAATACCATAACGCACCTTCTTTGGTTAAACTGCAGATAATAAAACAACAGGTTTACACCACATTCCTTCACATCAAAAAAGTATAACAATTTCGATACGAATTCACTTATTTGCTTTTATGCATTGCATACATCTCAGTTAAGTCTGCTTTTAACGAGATCTCAGACTCAGGACCGTCGCGTAGCTAAAATAGTATTATCCATTGAATTTATTAGACATCAATAATTCGCAGGAAAAAGAGCTCATCGAAAGTTCCCTAGATCACATCGAAAAGCAGGGCACACGTGCGTGGGTTGGTTATTCCTTTGCATGGATGGCTTGCTTACACGCGCGCGCGAAACAAGGAAAGGAAGCCGTAACCAATCTTCAAAAATTTGCACAGAACTTTTGTTCCACCAATTCCTTTCATCTGAATGGTGACCAGAAAGGCGGGCAATATTCAGACTTTACGTATCGACCATTTACGTTAGAAGGTAACTTTGCGTTTGCACAAGGAATACACGAATTGCTCATTCAGAGCAAGAATAACTATGTGGAAGTTTTTCCGGCCTTACCTGCTGAATGGGCAACAGCATCTTGCAAAAATTTGAGAACAATGGGCGGATTTATCATAAGCGCTGAAAAAAAGGAGATAAAATTGTTATGCTGAAAATAACTGCTACCGAAAATGGTACCTTTCGAATTTTTGAACCCAAGACACTCATGCACATCAGTACGAAGAAGACCTTACAGAAAGATAACAGCATGCAATATGTAAAATTAAAAAAGGGGCAAACAATCAACATATGTAGCCTATAAAGGCGGTTCCCATGTCAGTTTAGAGCAACTACAAAAAAAGCGTTTCGACAATGGTTGAAACGCTTTTTGTTTAACGTGAACTTACAATTTATGCAAACTCAATCAAAAATTCCTCTTTCGGAAGTCTAAATTTTTTCAGCTTCAACAACCAATCTTGTTCTTCCATCCGATAGCCTAATGGAAGCATAACTGCACTCTTCAGTCCAAGTTTGTCTAAACCAAGAAGTTCATCCAATTCAGCATTTGAAAAACCTTCCATGGGAGTTGCATCAATGCCTAATTCTGCTGCCTGAGCAATTGCCAGACCAAAAGCAATATAGGCTTGTTTAGCAGCATGGGCTGCTTGTTGCTCACCGGATAGGCTCGATAACTGTGCTTTCAATCTATTTTTATACTCGTCAGTGGTGTCTAAAGGTAAACCTCTTAACGCATTCATCTTGTCGAAGGTATTGTCAATGCGTTCGTCCGTGTATCTATCCCATCCTGCGAAAACCAATAAATGTGAGCTATCAGCAACAATTTGTTGCCCCCAAGCCACAGGTACGATTTTCTCTTTTAATTCCTGATTCGTAACCACTATCACACGGAACTGCTGAAGTCCAGAAGAGCTAGGTGCCATACGGGCTGCCTCCAAAATCTTATCCAAATCTTCCTGAGCGACCTTTTTTGTAGGGTCGTATTTTTTTGTGGCATAACGCCATTCTAGGGTATCTAATAAAGCCATTTTGTTCTAATTTAAATGATCAATAGCAACATCATAAAGTTATGTAAAGATACATAAAAAAATAAATGTCTAAACATCAAAATAAAGGACTAAAACAATAAAAACTAGGACAAAAAACACAATGGCTTTCAGCATTTGTAATTAGGCTTTTAACGACCAAACACAGTATATTTACTTGTAATCTCAAGCAAATGCCTATTTTATTCAATTTTATTAAGACCTTTGTATTGATTTATATCCGATTAAAACAAAATGACCTTTAATCATTTGTTCTTGGTAGTTATAAATAACAAAATAAAAAACAGAGCTTACGTGCTCCACAACAAAAACATCAACGATGTCTATAACGAATGAAACCGAGCTAGCAGGCATACAAAAAGCGAGCGATGCCGTTGCCATCACCTTAAAAGCTATGATAGCACATGCTCAAGTGGGTATGTCCACGAAAGAGCTTGACGAATATGGAGCCGAAATATTAAAAAGCATGGGTGCAAATTCTGCTCCCGCTGTCACCTATGGTTTTCCAGGCTACACCTGTATCAGTATAAACAACGAATTTTGTCACGGAATACCTACTGCGGAAAGGATATTGCAAGAAGGCGATTTGATCAATATCGATGTATCTGCCGAACTAGATGGATATTGGGCTGATAATGGTTGTTCCTTTGTTATAGGAAAGGACATATTTCAGCACGAAAAATTGGTAGAAGCATCAAAAGAAATTCTTCAAAAGGCAATCAATAATATTCGCGGTGGTGTGAAAATAGCCGATATTGGGCATTTAATCGAAACTGAAGCGAAAAAAAGAGGCTATAAAGTCATCAAGAACCTTGGCGGACATGGTGTAGGAAAAAGCCTGCACGAGGAACCCGATGAATTGCTTAACTATAAAAATCGCTTCGACCAACGAAGATTTCGAAAAAATACCGTTGTTGCTATTGAAACCTTTATTTCAACGACCTCCACATACGCGACCGAACTCAACGACGGCTGGACAATGGTTGGGGACAAAGGTGGATTCATGGCGCAACATGAACATACGATTCTCATTACCGATGGCGCTCCTGTTATATTAACGGCACAGAATGCAATTTACTAAGCAGTAATAAGAAGATACTTAGAGGTCTTTTCGAACAAGTTATTGAAAGCTATCGAAAAGACCTATTTTCTTTGAAACAAAGCTTCAAGCTTGCGCCGTAGTGCATAGTCCGTTTATCACAGAAAAGTGTTGTTTAAAAAATTAAGGGGCCTCTCATAACGAGAAAACCCCCAAATAATATATTTTTATGGCTAAATATTTTTTGTCAAACCCAAAGATTTATCTCACTGAGAACTGACTACAGGGGTAAAAATAGTTTATTCTTCTCAACAAAAAAGTGATGAAAATCACTTTTATAAAAATTTTATTCTCCTGTTCAAAATTCAGCTTCACTCCTCTTCACATACCCCTCAACTATTGCCTTTTAACTGTTCTGATTACGGTTTTGAAAACTATTTGAAAAACACCAAACATTGGAAAGCCTTTTACTATCCCGGCACGTCGCTCCCCCCACTCCTTATTTGGGAAAATGTTCCCATACACAATTAAGTTTAATACAAAATTAAGCTGGATTTAGCGGCGATGACCTACCAATAAATCACCAAATACGACCATTTTGATAAGAGCGATAAGACGGGATGGATAGGAAGTTATGTAATGTTTTACATAATTTCGATCAAAAAATCACCAACAAAAGCTAACTTCGCTGCATATACACATCACAGGCAGGTGATAAATTGCAAGAATAGATATTATGGCATTGAAAGAATTACAACACAGCAAAATATATGGCGCAGATAACGGTGGTACACCATTAATTGTCCTGCATGGGCTTTTTGGTATGGCAGACAACTGGGGATCCTTTGGTCGTAGTTTCGGAGAGAAAAGACAAGTACATTTACTTGATCTTCGTAATCACGGACGAAGTTTCCATAGTGATGATATGTCTGTAGAAGTTATGGTAGACGATCTGCTAGCCTATATCGCATCCATTGGAGCAGATAAAGTATTGCTATTGGGCCATTCTTTAGGCGGAAAAGTAGCGATGCAATTTGCTATTGACCATCCAGAAAAAATTGAAAAACTGATCATCGCCGATATAGCCCCAAAAGCTTATCCTCCACATCATGAGGATATCTTCGATGCGCTATCTGCTGTGGATATCACAACACTAGAAAACAGGAAAGATGTACAACTAAAAATTGAACAGTATTTGAGTGATCCGGGTGTGATCCAATTTTTATTAAAAAATGTGTATATCAGAGAAGATCGGAAATTAGATTGGCGCTTTAATCTGGATGTTTTAAAAAATAAATATACGGAGTTCATTACTGTAGGGGTAAAATCAGGAATATTCAACGGCCCCACATTATTTCTACCAGGAGAGAAATCAAGATATATATTACCTGAAGATAAAATTAAGATCAGGGAACAATTTCCAAATGCCGTATTTAAAACAATTCCTAACGCCGGTCACTGGGTTCAAGCCGAAAATCCACAGGCATTTGACGCATTCGTTGCCGAGTTTTTAGATCAATAAAAATTAGATACATGGAATGTCCACTCCTACTTGTTAGTCCTTAAAACCGCTCGTAAGGAGTAGACATTCAATACTATTATTTCAACGCCTTTGTATAGGTCTTTATCGCACGATCACGGGCAATCTGATGGTCAACAATTGGTTCACAATAGGCTGGAGTATCTAATTCAGGAACCCATTTTTTTATATATTCTTGATTTTTATCGAACTTCTCAGCCTGAAGCGTCGGATTAAAAACCCTAAAATATGGGGCTGCGTCACAACCACTCCCCGCGGCCCATTGCCAGTTACCATTGTTGGCCGACAGATCATAATCATTTAGTTTTTGTGCAAAGTAGGCCTCCCCCCATCTCCAGTCGATCAATAGGTGTTTACAAAGAAAACTGGCTACCACCATTCGTACGCGATTGTGCATATAACCCGAGGTATTCAATTGGCGCATACCCGCATCTACCATAGGATATCCGGTCTCTCCGTTGCACCATTGCTGGAATTCTACCTCATCGTTGCGCCATTGTATGGCGTCATATTGCTTTCTAAAGGACTCTGTAACAACATGCGGAAAGTGATAGAGAATCTGCATAAAAAATTCACGCCAGATCAATTCAGACAACCAGGTCGCATTGTGTTTTAAAGCAAAAGTAACACACTGGCGCACACTGATTGTTCCAAAACGAAGTGCTATCCCCAAATGAGTAGTGCCCATTAATGCTGGATAATCGCGGGTTTTATCGTAGTGATCAATGATAGTAGCATCCAGGTGTGGTTCTTTAAAGCTAAGATCGGTCTCTAAAAAACCTAAGTTCGCCAAAGAAATGATCTGCTGATGCTTTTGCTGAACGAAGGATTCCATTGCGTAGGTATAGGAACGATGGTCCTCAGGACGTAATTTCTCACGCCATTTTTTTGCATATGGCGTATAAACCGTATATGGTGTTCCATCATTCTTTAAGATATCGCCTTTATCAAAAATAACCTGATCTTTCACAGCTTTGAAGGGAATTCCCTTAGCTTGACAGAACTCAAAAATTTCTTTGTCCCGCGCAATTGCCTTTGGCTCATAGTCCCGATTACAATAGACGCCCTGAACATCAAATTTTTCAACCAACTCCCTGTAGATAGCGATAGCTTTGCCATAGAACGTATTCAAAGTTGCACCGCCTTCCCCTAGGATAGTATTAATACGGATTAAAGCCTGATGGATGTAATGAAGACGTCTATCCCTCCTATCCTCCAATTGCATCAAAATTTCCTCGTCAAATATAAATATCGGTAATACGGGATAGCCCAAAGCCAGCGCGCGCGCGAGCCCGGCATTATCATCCAGCCGTAAATCACGACGAAACCAAAACACAATAATTTTATTTTTTTCCATAAAAACGACCAATATTTACCATCATTACCCCATGTTAACAATTTTAAAGGGTAAAAGGTTAACTCAATAATTAGGTAAAAATACCTCTATAAACAAACTGAACCATCAAAGGTACTTGAAATTCCCCTTGATGGTTCAGCATTGAATAATTTTATTGTGCTAGTTTTTCAAACTTGCCATGTCAATAACAAACCGGTATTTAACATCACTTTTCAATAGTCTGTCATAGGCCTGATTGATATCCTGCATTTTAATCAGCTCTATGTCGGAGATAATATTGTGCTTGCCGCAAAAATCAAGCATCTCCTGTGTTTCTGCGATCCCCCCGATCATAGAACCTGAAAAACTCTTACGTGTTGGAATCAGGCTAAAAGGAGCCACAGGAAGTGGATGCTCCGGAGCACCAACAAGAGTCAGTGAACCATCTCGTTTCAATAAACTTAAATAGGCATTGATGTCATGCTGTGCCGAAACACAATCTAAAATGAAATGTAAAGTTCCCGCATGCTCTTTCATTTGTTCTGCATCAGTTGACAAGATCACTTCATCGGCACCTAAACGTTTGGCGTCATCCACTTTAGACGCAGACGTTGTAATGACAACAACTTGTGCTCCCATCGCTTTCGCTATTTTTACCCCCATGTGTCCCAAGCCGCCGATACCTACGATACCTACTTTTTTTCCTGGTCCCACATTCCAGTGCCTCAAAGGTGAATAAGTGGTAATTCCAGCACATAATAAAGGCGCTGTTGCTGCAAGATCCAAATTTTCAGGAATGTGGAGCACAAAATCCTGGTCTACTACAACACGTTCGGAATAACCACCAAACGTCTGTTTATTAAGGTGCTTATCGTGTCCGTTGTATGTTTGGATATTTCCATTTTCACAATATTGTTCCAATCCTTCCTTACAACTTTCACATTCGCGACAACTATCGACCATACAACCTACTCCGGCCAAATCGCCTACTTTAAACTTAGTTACAGCGGATCCAACTTTAGTAATTCGCCCTACAATTTCATGACCGGGAACATTCGGATAAACGGTCCCACCCCATTCGTTTCGCGCTGTATGTAAATCCGAATGGCAAACTCCACAAAATAAGATATCAATCTCGACATCCTTCTCCGTCACTTCGCGACGTTCAATATCCATCTGTTTTAGATCGGCCGTTGGTGCGCTTGTTCCAAAAGCTCTAATT
Organism: Sphingobacterium sp.; assembly: GCA_050281725.1. Lineage (GTDB taxonomy): Bacteria > Bacteroidota > Bacteroidia > Sphingobacteriales > Sphingobacteriaceae > Sphingobacterium. Next base: position 24,292 of record JBMAAL010000006.1, read on the forward strand.
GAAAATGTACTCATACTTGATAAAATTGTTGTTTTCTGTTTTAAATAAATGCATAAAATCCCCATGTACAACACAGATTCCATCCGCACGATAAAATTAACCAATAGATGGAAAAAATGTTTTGAAGGAACGATATCAAAAGTAAAAAGTAACTTTCATAATGATTTTGCTTTAGAGCTCAAATTGACATTTCTTTACGGCTCACCGCATCATGTTTGAGCATATAATAAGCTAGCTTTGTAAACCGGACAGACTAATCAGTATCTTCAACCTGTACAAATTGCATCGCCAACCCCTGTTTCTGGCATATGTTCAGAATAGAAAATTCCAATCGGGTACTAATCCGCAGAACAAGCAAAAATTGCTGGTCATCCAACAATAAATCAACATTTTTTATCTCCGGGAAACTCTGATAGAGAAAATGATAAATCTCGCTAGCTTTCCACTTCAACTTACGAGATAAAGAATAAACAACTTTATACATATTTAGATTATTTCAAAATTTTAACGGCAATTTGTTGTAATTGGTGGTTCAAAAAACGCATCTGTTTCAGTTCCTCAAAATCACGGGCTAGTCGAACCTTTTTATTTTCATTTTCCAGTGCAAGAGCTAGGCTATCCAAGCGTTCCACATCGTTGTGTACCAACAAATAACAATCAATATCTGGATCCAACAATCCCATCATTTCAGGACGGATCGTTTCCTCTGTCTCCACCATGACCAAAACGCATCTTTCTGATGCAAAGCTATCCACCGATTTGCCTACTTTCGCATTTAACACCATAGTTATCATCCTGTTTATTGTCTGTATAAAAAGGATCGACCAATCAAAATAGACATATTTTGTATTTTTGTCGAAACCAGTTTCAAAAAAAAGAACAATAAATATAGATCCTTACTGTTCAAAATAATTACTTCGCGCTACACTCCGAATTGCTAGCGCAGTCCCTTAACACAGATACTTGTCAACCAGGAAAGCCTCGCTTCAAAATCCGGAAAACGATCAAAAAGTAAAACTTCCTGCTCAAAACAACGTGATGTTGTTACTAACATTTCCGATAAAAACAGGATATCCTTTTCCTCCAAGGCCTGAATTTCTTCTTTCCTAACGGCTAATTCAATCATTTCACGAATCAGCTTTATCTCGTCGTCCAGCATGTAACGTGTTTTTGAAACCATCAAAGCTGGATCGGATTTCATATCTTCGAATGCGAGATGAAAACGTTTCGTAATTAAATTAATCTGACGTAGTTTTGCTTGTAAAAAACCGACTAAATTATCTTCCAATGAAGCGTCCCTGTTATAAGCTCTACTCGCGACCTCAAACACTTGCTGACATAGATACTCCGCAATCGCATCAAAGACATCCATCTTACTGGTGAAATAGTAATACAACGTGCTACGACCCTTTCCACAAGCTTTTGAAATATCCTGCATAGAAACCCTTGCAAATCCATATGTTTCAAAAACTTTCATGGATGATAAGATAATTTCCTCTCTAATATTTTCCTGTTGACCTGTCATTACTCGACAAATTTACAAAAAATGTCGAAAAATCAATTCACTCAGCCAACTTTTTTCGTTACGCGTTATAGGCGTCATTATCCTGATCCAGCAATGGAATTTGCTCCAAAAGTTCAATTTTATTCATTCTTATAGGGTTAAGTGGTAAACGGTTCATACCGTTTCTCAATATGTTTATTACATTATCTTCCACGGGATAAATAGTATAGATTAAATTTGATTTCAATGATTTTCGGCGGGGAATAGACTACGTTTTATGTATAATCTTAGTCAAGTGACTTACATCGGTTAGCCCAAATTCAGCGGCAATTTCCTTTAAGGTAACTCTTCCTGTTGCTATTCTTTGGCGTATCAATGTACTGCGATAGTTTTGAATATAGTCCCGTAACGTAATTCCTGACTGACGTTTAAAGTAAATACCGAGATAATCGTTGGCAATATTAAAGTGCTCCGCCATAATTTGCATCCTTAAACGACTGGGATCGTAAATATTTTTATGGATATAACAAAACATAGCCTGTAGGTCACGACTTTTGGTACTACTATTAAGCAATTCAGGCATATTTCGTTGCAGAACATGTGCAATGCTGAATAATTGCAACCAAATAAGCTCCTGATTTCCGATTTGATCTTTCTTAAATAAAAGGAGTATATCAAAGATCTGTTCTATCACCAGCTTATCTTCCCCCGCTAATTGAAATCCCATCTGATGGGTTTCTCTACTTTTTATGATATATTCCAGCTGTTGTATTGCGGGCGTAGCACCCGAAGTGTCACGACCAAGGTAGGCGTCTGTAAATTTAAGATAAACAAAATGTGTGAGTTGTTCGATTTCAAAATAATGCTGATCATCTGGCCCCAGTAGAAAGATCGCTCCTTCCTCGTAAGGAAATGAATGCCCATTAACGATATGTCGTCCTGAACCCTCCCGAATAAAAATGAACTCGTAATGATTGTGATTGTGTTCGGGATGGTTCCATTCAAGCATCTTAAATCCTGAAATAAGCACCGGTTCAAACTGACGATAACGTTTCATTTCAGAAATATACATAATTATGTTGGATTTTTACATTAAAACCCACTAGACTTCCAACTAACTTTGGCCCTATAAGTAATAGACAAAGATGAAGACTAGAAAAAACACCGCTTTAGTTGTTGGCGCGAATGGCGTTATTGGCAACAATCTCATAGACTATCTTGAAAAGATGGAGGAATGGGAAATTATAGGTTTATCACGACGAACAAATGCCGATAGGGATAACGTTCGTTTTATCGCTGTAGATTTATTGGATATAGCCGATTGTGTCAAAAAACTAGGCAACTTAGATACCGTAACGCATATTTACTATGTTGCTTATCAGGATAGACCGACCTGGGCCGAGTTGGTTGAGCCCAATATGAAAATGCTGCGTAATGTTTTAACTGTCGTTGAGCCAATAGCAAGCAATCTTCAGCACATCAGCTTAATGCAAGGGTATAAAGTATATGGTGCTCATCTGGGCCCTTTCAAGACACCAGCCAAAGAATCAGATGCCGGACATATGCCGCCGGAATTCAATACCAGCCAACAGCACTACCTTGAACAACTGCAAAAGGGTAAGAAATGGACTTGGTCGGCGATGCGTCCGTCAGTTGTTGGTGGAACGGCCCCCAATAATCCCATGAATCTAGCGATGCTCATTGCTGTATATGCATCTATCTCAAAAGAACTCGGTATTCCACTTCGATTTCCAGGAAAAATTGGCGCTTTTCAGACATTGATGGAAATGACCGATGCAACACTCTTAGCCAAAGCAACGGTATGGGCCTCGACCAATCCACAAGCGGCCAATCAAGCCTTCAACATTAACAATGGCGATCTCTTCCGCTGGAAGGAACTATGGCCCAAATTAGCAGCCTATTTTGGTATGCAAAGCGCTGACCCGATCCCACTATCACTCGAAACGATGATGGCAGATAAGGAGCCTATATGGCAAAAATTAAAAGAAAAGCATTTATTAAGTTATAGCTATGATCAAGTTTCAGCTTGGTCTTTTGGTGACTTTGTCTTTTCTTGGGATTATGATTTTTTTGCCGATGGCACAAAGGCAAGACGGCTCGGTTTTCATGAATTTATCGATACTGAACAAATGTTTTATCAGCTCTTTGATGAAATGCGTGAAAAAAGAATTATTCCATAATAACAAAGATTAAATTTTACCGTCTATTTTTGTAACTTAACTAACTCAAGCACAACCTTTACTTCATTACAATTCATCCGGTATCATTTTATCGATTCATAGTCAAAAGGATAGCGGATGTTTTGATAAAACAAGCAATATGAATACAAAAAAAGCCTTTGTAGTAGGATCAGGAAAACTGGCAAACGCAATACTGGAAGCCGATTATTCCATTCCCAATGTAGAAATTTCACCTTGGCAACCATCCATTACAACGACATCTCCATCTATTGTTATACATGCCGGATCGGGCCGGGAGTTACAAGATTGTCTTGATTTTTGTGCACGTACAAATTCGGTATTCATTGAACTGTCGACGGGGCTAGAGACCGAAAAGCTTGAGACTGCTTTTCCACTTGTCATTTGCCCGAATACCTCCATACTTTTGCTAAAAACACTCCATATGCTTCAACAATTTGGTCATAATTTCAAAGACTATGAAATATCTATTATGGAGTCTCATCAGGCCTCCAAGAATACTGAACCAGGTACAGCTTATCATATCGCCAACTCTTTACAAGTCGCTCATGAGCGCGTTATCTCTATTCGCGATGCGAAAACGCAAGCTTATAAAATCAATATTCCCGTTGCCTACTTAGAAAAGCATGCCTACCATCAGATTGTGATCAAAGATAAAAATGATGAAATTAAAATTGAGACCAAGATCCTCGGACATGATTCTTATTCAAATGGTGTCAAAAAAATCCTTGAAGCATGTGTCAACAATAAATTAGCCAATAGAAAGCATACTGTGTTGGATTTGGTAGCGATGGGGCTACTTTAGTTAAAACTTTCAATTTAGAAAGTAGCTTTCTATAAAAGGAGTAAGAGGAAAATCCATTTGATTTTCTTCTGAAGCCACAACGTTTAAAAATATGGGATTTGGAGTATTTATCTTTATACCGTTGCTGATAATTCTGCTGTTATGCGGAATTATCATAGAAAGACGCTTCTTTGGTTATGCAATTTTATCTCTGATCGGTGGCGCAATTATACTTTTTTCTTTGTCTCAACTTTTTCAATGGATCGCTAGCCCAAAAATCCTAAAAAAAGAAGATTATTATGGGACTTATCATATAAAACGTGACCTATTCCCAGGAAAACAAACTGACTGGCAATACGATAGCTACAATTTTGTCATAAAGGATAACGATTCGATTTATTTCAATGCCGTAAGCTCAGGTAAAGTATCCAAAGTTTATAAGGGCAAGATCGAAACAGTTAGTCCTTATGAATCCGCACGCTTAAAGCTGTGCATGGAATCTCCCACTCATCATATTCTTGAATCAGATCCAACGGTGTACCGAAGCCCTTTAGGCTTCTATTTGGTATTTTATTCGTCGAAATATAACAACGTTTTTTTTGAAAAAGACTGAGATTCAAGCACTATTTGACATGACAAGGTATTTTCTCTATGTACAGATCATTGTCCTAAGTAATATGCATAAAAAAACACCAAAAAATGGTGTTTTCTTATTTTATAATCAATATTGGATTAATTTGCTGGCGTCTATTTCCCTTTTGATCTTAGAAATCGTTTTGACAAATATCGCCGTACGGGTATATCGTATAACTTCAAACAGCCATATGCAAGCACAATACTTCCGATCACAACAGCCGCTGCTCCAGGCAAGGACTCTTCAAAACTCAGATTTTCATTCTTGACCCAAGCATAGTATAGATAGATAAAGGGATAATGTACCATATACAAAGGATAGGATATATCACCTAAAAACTTGCAAAGCCAACTTGTAATACCATTACCGCCCTTGCCAGAAGCGCCTAACACAACGAGTAAAGGGAAAACCACGACACAACATAGCGTGTCGTATAATCCATTCATCCATAGCTGTTCGGCACCACCGATGCGCGGCATAGCCAAAAGTGGCACTAGGATCAAACTACACATCCAAAATGCCCCCTTGATCTGTAAAGATTTAAATATCCTCGATAGAAACAGGCCCGCTGTAAAAGAAAATAAAAGACGAAGTGAACCTGCCGTAAATTCTGTTCCTGTGAGTGAAAAACCGGCACAGATATCTCCCAAAGGTCCCAATATCGCAAAGGCCGCCAACCCTATCCCGAATAAAATAACGAGTCCGGCTAATGCTTTGGTCGAAAATCTTCGAATGATCAACGCATACAGGATATTACCGATGTATTCAAAAAACAACGACCAGCTCGGTCCATTTAATGGAAACATCTCTCCAAGCCCTCTCACCTCATGCCCTGGGATAGCAGGAATTAACAAGGCATTCAATAGGGTCGCGATTGCCAGCGAAGAAAATGTCACTTTGGTCACATCCCAAACAGAACAACCCTGAAAATAGAACATAACTGCTCCAATGATCGCTCCCATAACAACCATCGGATGTAAACGTATTATTCTTCGTTTGATAAATTCTGTTGTTGTCATCGTCTTCCAGCGATCGTCATAAGCATAGCCCACGACAAACCCTGAAAGCATAAAGAAAAAGTCAACGGCCAAGTAACCATGATTAATTCGCTGGTCTAAATGGCTCGTTGCAAAGGCTTCAAAAATATGAAAGCAAACGACAGTTATAGCTGCCACACCCCGTAACCCATCAAGTACTGCATAATGTGGTTTGGTATCTGCATAAGCGGAAGTGGGTATTCGAGTATCGGACATAAAAATAAAACGATTTGATTGATTTTTTTACAAGGAAGTAAATATAAACAAATTCGCTTACGCAGGTTTGTAACAAGTTTGACGGTTACCAATTATCTACATCTGTCATTTGATAATGGGAATATAATCCGGTAAGTAAACCTGCTCTTTTTGCATATTTTGGATGTAAATTTTAGAATAAATTTCCAAACGGATATCGGTGATGTCTGTAGTCGTCGGCTTGTCGTCTTCATCTTCTCCAAACGAAAAAATCTGTTCTTCCCTTCTATTTTTTTTATGCAAAAAATAGTAAAAGTCTTTATTTTCCCAACCTTTTATACCACTTCCCGCATCATCTTGAAGCTTCAATTTTGTAAACGCCTTCTGCAGATAGTTGTAAATATTTTGAAAATCATCTTTATTTTTTGAAGTCTTCATTGCATATAGACTAGTAAATTCACCATTTTTATCCTCCGCCACAGTCAATGCTGGAAAAGAAACTCCATTTAATAGAGCTAAAGTATCCTTTTCTTCATTGTAAGAAACTGTGGTATAACGATAACCAAAATCTTTGACCGGCTTTAATTTCCGTGTTCCCCAGACACCAGTAGACTCGATATAAAATGGTGTTGGCAAACTCCCTTCTGAATTAAAAACAGCGAGCGTATCCTTTTTAAATATGGCGGTTTCAAAGACTTCTTTCAACTCCTTTTTATTCATATTTTTAACATCTGCTTGCAGCATCTCCGCGCTCCTTTTTATTTTAGGATCATAAAATTTGGATGCATTAAACGTTTTATCCAATTTTTCAAGTATCACCCTGTCCGGGCTTTGCGATTGACAGGAATATAGCATACCAGATAAAAGGCTCAGGCAGCATACACTTTGATATAGAAAATGAAAAGGCTTCATCGGAATTGTCATTCAAATTATTTTTTGGGGTTATGATCTTTACTTCGACGTAAAGATCTTCAAACTAAATAAATTTGTATTCATTTGCAAATGAAATTGCTCGGGATTAGCATCTTTTGACTTTTTAGGAGTGTAGCGCAATCCAAAAGTACATCATCCGTGGTCGCTTGCTATTCGGGAGTCCTTCTACTCAACTTCAGCAATTCGTCGCCATAAATTGGGAACATCGTCACAACATCGTCTTACTTCGCCCGTGTTGAGTCCACGTTGAGTCCACCTTAATAAAGGGCTGTCACCCCGAGAGCATGTCGGACTTATTTCGGACTCACATGGACTGAGATACGGTGTTGTCCCAAAGTAGGTAGCTCTCGGCCTAAAGCAGAAGCCAACAATTTGTCAAAGAATAAATAAAGTAAATCCCCCCTAAATTACTGGTAAGAATAAACGTACTTTTGCATATAAAAATCAATTTATCTATGTTTGAAAAATACAAATTGTGTTAATTTAAATAGATAAAGAACAAGCAAGCGTAAATTATGTTCAAAAAAGTATTTTCTTTAGTTTTCTGCTGTTTGTCTACAGCCATTTTTTTCAAATCATCTGCACAAGATTTCAAGCTTTCCTCTTTGCCAAGTCAATATCAAAAATCGGTCAAAAATGCACTACAAGTTGCAGGCATGAATCGCAATGAATTAGAGAAAGTACTAGCGAAACTTCCCAAAGAAATGCGTGAAGGCGCGGCTTTTCTCATCGCTTATATGCCTAAGAATGATTTAACGACGATCAAGAGTGATCATCTTATCCATAATATTGAAAAGGCATACCAGGCAAGATCAACGTTTTCCTGGGCTAAGGAAATTCCAGATTCTATTTTTCTAAATGAGGTATTGCCCTATCGTGTGTTTTCTGAAGATCTAGACGACTGGCGTGGTGATTTCTACGATCGTTTCTCAAAATATGTAACAAATAGCAAAACGATGAAAGATGCCATTGTAGCCATAAATAAGAATATCAGAGATGAAGTAAAAGTCGATTACAATACGCAACGAAAAAAAGCAGATCAAAATCCATCTGAATCGATAAGCCAAGGAATGGCATCTTGTACCGGATTATCCATTTTACTGATCGATGCATTGCGATCAGTAGGTATACCGGCCCGGATTGCAGGTACACCAAACTGGCATGACAATCGTGGTAACCACAGTTGGGTGGAGGTATGGATTAATGGTAAATGGTATTTTACTGAATATTATCCGGACAAAGACCTGAATTATAGCTGGTTTTTGGCCGACGCGGGTAAAGCCGATCCGAATAGCAAGGAACATTCCATTTATGCAGCTTCCTACAAACCGGCAGCTACCTCATTCCCAGCGTGGAGTGAAACAGAAGTATATGCTGATAATGTTTCCCAGCGCTATATTGATCTATTCAATCAGCAATATAGTCAACAATTGAACGACAAATCTTACACCCGTCTAAACGTAACCATGTATCTCAGTAACGATCAATGCCAACCGGAAGGCAGAACAAAATGCAATGTGGATATCTTTCAAGGAAATGATCAAATTGGCGGTGGTTCGACCGCAACTAAACTGCAGGATGCGAATGACTATTTAACATTTATCGTGAAAAAAAATCAATCTTATACATTGAGGTACAGCAATAAAAATGGGCCTACCGAAAAGAAAGTAACTGTAAAAGATGAGCCTTTAAATGTGATATTATACTTCAATTAATGTAGATTATTATTTCGTACGTTATCATCCCCAACCAAAGTTCCAGCAACCTGAAAACCAATTAGCATTTAAATTATGAAAAATATTTTTGACAAAACAGTGAGTGATGAAGTGATAGCACGGATTCAAAATCTTAATCCAGACAGCAGTGCCCAATGGGGTAAAATGACTGTCGATCAAATGTTAGCCCACTGCAATGTGATCTATGAATTGATCTATGAAGACAAGTATCCTAAGCCTACTGGATTAAAGAAACTACTACTAAAATGGTTTGTAAAGAATCTGGTGGTCAATGAAAAACCTTATAAGAGAAATAACCCTACTGCTACAGAGTTTCTGGTAACATCCAGACGTGATTTCGAGATCGAGCAACGTAGGTTAATCGATTACATTAAAAAAACGCTGGAATTGGGCGAAAACTATTTTGATGGGAAGGAGTCCCATTCTTTCGGCAAGCTTAAAAGCTGGGAGTGGAACAACATGTTTTATAAACACCTGGATCATCATTTGACACAATTTGCCGTCTAATTAATCTCAGTTGCCAACTGGATCGCCAGACGCAGAAGTGCCCTGACGATCCAGTTAAGGTTATCGCCACCAATGATAATAGTTATGCATGCCGTCGTATTCAAATCCACACCTCGGATAAAGACTATTACCGATAACATTTGTTTTCTCGGTCTCAAGCATCAGACCACAAGCTCCAGTCTCTTCACACCAGACTTTACTACGATCTATAAGCCGAACCGAAAGACCTTTACTCCGGTGATCAGGATGCACAAATAGATCACTCAACAACCACTGTCGCTGCAATTTAGTATAATGAAACAATTTATAAAGCTGAACAAAACCAACAGCTTGTTCGCTCTGAATTGCCAAAAAGATTTCTGACTCTCCGTACAAAAATCGTTCCCTCAAAAATTCTTTGGCTTTTTCCAAATCCGATTCCTGTCTGTAAAAAATTCGATAAAGATTAAATAGCGCTGCTGCTTGATCAAGATCCTCAAGACTTGCCTTTCTAATGTTATAATTCATTTCATTAAATAGTTTGATTTATAGTGCAAATGTATCGCAACTCTTTCGTATCGACCTCATCCAGATAGCAGATGTACAGTGGTCCAATCTTCCGTAACATGGATTTCGATGCGACCAATAAACAAATTCATAATAATTTCAAAAACAGACTTTATGCCCTTATAACAATAGTTGTCGAATTATAAATGCTTCTGAACGAATTGTAAGTCTTCTATACGGTCGGTTTATAAGGTCCCTATATTTAGATATGGAAAGGAGAAAATTAGCAGCCACAGACAGTGAAACCTTTATCAATTATTACCTACCAAATTGGCGATCCATTATCATCGGTAGTATCTTGATTTTAATGGGGCTATCTACATGTTTCATCGGTTATCATCCGAATGATTCATTTAAAGAGAATTTCAGTGCCATTGTACTTGACTTTAAAGATGTATTTCGCTTTTTAGTCTCATTATTTATGCTGTTGCTCCATGTATCTTTTATTATCGGCGGCTTCGTTCTTCTAAAGAGCAGCAGGAAGGTCATCCGAGCTCGAACAGATAAAAAAGGATTGTATTTTAAACGGATTAAAAAGAAGACCGGGAGTATGTGGGCTTTAGCAGATTTGGATGCTCTGGTATTCGTGCCCTACATTCAAATCGTTAATATACGTATTATTGAAAGCAATTGGTTGGGTCCGAGACTTGAGCTTGAGACTTTTCAAGGTAAAGAAATCCTTACCATGTTGAACGTATTAACCCGAAAACAAAAAGAGCAAATTTGCCAAACCGTGAAAGAATATGGTATTTAATGGAGATATGGTCTGCTCTCCCCTGTTTAAACAAGTAAAGTTTACTAAAATCAGAAAAACTTGATTCTAGTAAACTTTTACTTTGAATTACTTGTTCTTATAATATTATAATCAATCGTTGAGTAACAATTGATCGACATATTCTCTGATCTCTTGGGGTAACATCAGATAAACCGAGGTTTTCAGATTTGCTTTACTTGGTTCCCCATCGATGAAAATATTCTTAAATCCTTCATTGAGCCATTTCCCCTCATCTTCTAGATATCCATGATATTTGCTGTTTAAATTCTCAATAATATTATTATCGTTTCCCATGTTTTCCGTCATTTATTATATGTAATCTGCATCTGAAATATTCGACAGGGAAACATCAACTTTGGTGCCACTCCTCCTTAAAATTTTTAAATTTAGCTATCCAATAGCATATTTTAAGTTTTCTTAACATTTACATATTCTAACAGGACAAAACCACTAAGCATTATATATCAATACATTACAATTCTAAAAAAAACAACTTATTTTGCTTAAGTTGATATTATTCGCAATTTTTAGCAGTGAATACCGTACTTTTGTATTTTAATGTTTATAAACCTTTTACTTATGATATTAGTAGCAGTTTTACTTCCTTGGTTATCGTTTTTTTTACGTGGTAAAATTCTAAGTGGCATTCTCTGTTTGATCCTTCAGATAACTATACTTGGTTGGATACCCGCAGCCATATGGGCGGTTGCGTCTCGTGTTGACGGGAAAAATGAACAGCGCATGCGTAAATTGGAACGCAATATGCGTAATTACCGATAAATCATTAAGGCTCCGTTATTCGATAAGCCGGGCATCATTTGGATTCCAAAAATTGTTGTACTTGTTTTAATGTAAAATCAATCAGTTCAACGTTGACATCGCCATTAAAATCAGCCATCATATAGTTCCCATGATTTGCCGGTAAAATAAGTAATCGTGCAGCAGGAATCTGCTGTTGCATAGCAGCTAAATGTGTCGTTTTGACAACATCTTGGTCTCCGCCTAGCAAAAATACGGGGCAGGTCAACCGCGTTAACGATTCGACGTCAAAATCCTGAAAGTGTATCATCCGCTGGCTGTCTTTTTCATACATATTTCTAAACTTCTCTGGATCTGGATTCAGCTTCATAAAATTCTCCTTCAGAAACGGTGGAATATCGTCAATAGTTGACGCTTGCATACTTTCAAAAAAACCATCCAGAAGCCCCTCTCTTTTGGTATTTCCCGATGCGGCGACCAGCTTTTCTACCCTGTCGGAGAACATCGTCGCAAATTTCAAAAGGGTTGTCGCTCCATTGCTAAAACCAAAAAATGAAGCTTTTCCGATGGAAAGAAAATCTAGAACAGCCACAATATCTTTGGCATCCTGCTCGAAGGTTTCGACGGAGGTCCTGTGATCGGATCTTCCATGATTTTGGAGATCTATCAAAATCAACTGATACTGATCATGTAGCCTTTTTACAGTCTCCTCAAAATCCGAAAAACCGGAGGAGCCACCACCATGAATTAGTACGAGAGGTTTTCCTGTGCCAAATATTTCGTAGTAAAGTTTTATTCCATTAGCCGGTGCATAACCGCTTTTCGATTCTATTTCACGCATAATTTATACTAAATGGTCTATATTTTTATCATTAGCAACACGCTTCTACAGCGATTTGTTTTCTATAAATTTTTTAAAACTTAACAAGACCCCATCGGTAAAAGACTGTTGCAGGTCCAAACTTGTAAACGGATCAGGATCGAAAGTTTCGCGAATAATTGTATTGTTGTCAATCGCCTGAAATTCAACAATACACTTTCTCCCCCCACTGGTACTTTCAATATACTCCATCCAAATAATCTCATCGTATACTCCTACATAATCAAATCCCTCACGATTATTTTTTTGTTCCATTCTAAAATTAAATATCCCGCCCTCTCTAAAATCAATACGAACAGCAGGACAGTGCCAATCGTCAAATGGAATATTCCATTGCATAATTGCATCAGCATCATTCCAGTATTTCCAAACATCGGCTAACTGCTTTTCAACTAAAATAACCGAAACCAATTTTTTTATAGGTTGATCTTTATGTTTCATAGGATGTTTTAAATGATAAGAATATTTTGTCTATCTACACCGGTTTAAAATCACTCTGCTCAATGTATTGAGATAAAAGACTACACTGAGCGACACCACAATATTAATAAACTATATAGAAACTAGACTTGTCCTATGACAATATTGACTTACGCTACACACATTTCTCTGCGATACTGCGGAGATTCACTTTATAGCTAATTAAAGGATGAAAATCTAACGTAGTAGGTCGATTAAAGAATGAACAAAAGACTATGGTATATTTATTGTGTGAACATCATGAAACATATAAAAAAACCGATTCAAATGAGAAAATCTGCATTTATAGTCATGAGTCTTGTTACTTTCGCGGCCTGTCACAATGCTCCCAAGAATAGCGAATCCAACGAAACAGCTGATCAAAACAAAAAAGAAGCAACGCCGTCGATCGGTGGCAAAAAAGATGATCACGGCTGTCTAGTCGCAGCAGGGCAGACTTGGAGTGAGATCAAGCAAGGATGCATCCAGGTCTTTAATGCTGGCTTGCGCCTAAATCCAACGGAGAAAGAAGAAGGAAAAGCTGTCATTAGTGCCTTTATTATCCTTAGCGAGGACAAATCAAAGTTAGAATTATTTTTACCTGATGACGATAAAAATACCATCATCTTGGATAAAGTTGAGAATGACATTTATCAGAAGGATAGCTATAGATACGATGCTAAAAAATCAGCACTTTATGTAAATAATACGATCAAGTACAAAGGTGACATTGAATAATCTGAAAAGAATATTCAGCGTGAATCACATTTTAGAATACAATCATTTTCAGCAAGTTCCTGAATGAAAAAGTAGCAATGCTGAATCGATCTTATTCAGCATTGCTACTTTTCCATCGTATGGTTTCAAGAATGCTATTGAACTATTGGCACAATTTGTACTTCATAAGGTCCCGAGTAATGATCCCCTATTATCTTATTTTCGTTCACAGTAATATGATATTGGCCAATATCTTTAAATCTATAGGTAAGTTCCCGACCAAAAGGGCCGTCAGCAGAACCATCGGGCAGAAAAAGCTGACTAATTCGTACATTGGCTGTATCCGTGGGAGTTTTTATTTTGATAAGAACCGAATCCGCCTGATGGACTGAAATGAAAATAGTATCCGTTTTCCCTGATACCATATTCATTTCCTTAGATCTTCCACCACCAAAAAATGTTATGTTAGACGGTAATTCCTGTGCCTTGTGCTTAGATTCATTTGTACTGGATTGTGGTGGGCGCTGAGGAAATTGACAAGCTCCATAAATAAAAATTGCCAACACATTCATGATCAATAATCGTAATTTGCCCATAACGTTTTACTTAAAATAACAAAAGTTATTAGATTACGGTTTTAGTCAATTTTCCTTTTATACATCCAAGAGTTGATGCTGGATTCCTTACATCCCTGACGCCCTATCGGTTATTTCTTCTTATGAACTCCCTCCAGCATTTCAGTAATACATTGCATAAATAATTGGAGGCCTTTCGCGGGGTCGTAAATGAACCCATGGCCGCCTGTTTTCAGCGTCCGAAGATACCAAGCTGGTGATTTTCGGCTAGCAAAGACAGTACTAATCTTCTCTAATGGATAGATCGTGTCATCGGCCGCGTGAAAAGAATATACTGGTCTATCGCTTTGTAGCCTTTCCCAATGGATCGGCTCAATAACCAGCTCACAATCGGCAGATAATGTAAAGAAGGCACTAAATGGTGTATTATTTTGAGTTGCAAACCAATAAACGGCTGTACCACCATTTGACATTCCACCGAGGTAAATTTCTTTACTATCCAGCGAATAGTTTAGTTTGGCTTCTTCGGTAATCGCTAGCACCTGTTGAAAGGCAGGACGTTGTCGAACCCAACCGTACGATTTTTTCCCAAATGGATAAATAACAACAATTCCCAAACGATCTGCCATTTTAAATATAGGCTCGTCCGCTACTCCTGGGTCTTCGAACTGGAACTCATTGACACTTGAAACACCACCATGTAAGTAAACGATCGCTCTTAAGTTGTTTTTATGTTCGAGTTCCGCAGGTAAATAGACCAAATATGGCACAAGACTATCGCCCATTTGGTTCCAATATAAAACAAAGCCTAATTTGACAACCTCAACTGCCTCCCTTGAACTATGAAGTTGAATCTTTTTTAACCACTCGCGCCTTCTTTCAGCTTCTCGTTTCTGCTGCTGGGTCAATTGCTGTGCTAACCCGTATAATTGATTTTGATAAGCATTTTGCTTATTTAGATTTTTAAAATCCTCGGCTGTTGAAAAATACCGGTACTCATCCTCGGTCATTCCAAGTCCCAGCTTAATGCCTTCCCCAAACCATACTATCGCCAAGTCTACACTGTCGACTTTAGCCGCTGCCACCATCGCGTTGGCGTAATCATATTTACCTATCGAATCTTTCAGCATAAAAGCGACTTTAAAATCGTTTAGAGCTGCCTGATATTGCTTGTTCTTCAAATTTATCCCAGCGCTTTGCATCAATTGCGAATAAGATGGCACTTTGGCCAAATGAGTTTTCATTTGATTAACTTGTGACTGCGACTTCCCTATAATAATTGCAGAACAAAACACAATTAAACACGAGCTAACCTTTATAAATACACTCATAATAGAAACGTTAATATTTAATCTCAGTTATAAAATGAAATACCGAGCCGAATGAATCAGCTCAGGTATTAGTTTTCTAAAGGTTTTAAATATATGTTTTGGGGCTGTTTTTCCTTAATCTATTTCGGTAAATCCAAGAAAATTGTCGGTGAATGATCTGCTGATAAGGGTGAGCATAAGATAATATTCCAAATTGATTTTAAGACTGCCAGGCGACATTATTCCAGGGACTTCCTTTCTTTTCTTTAAGATAGCCAATGTACCTTTTCAAATAAGATTTCCCAATTTTACTGTTTAAACCAACTTGATCTTCTCCTTCCAGAAAATAATCCGAAAATAGCAACCAATCACTAAAATGCTTTTTCGCATATAGTGACAAACTCTTGAGAATATTTAATGCCACAGGTTTTGATAGGTATCCAACGTCCGTTGCGGATGTCGTAATATGACTTACTACAGCAACAACAAAGGCATTTACCCCTGCTTTGGAGAGATCCCAAACGGCTGTATCGATTTGGCCGTTTTTACCTTCCAATGCGGTCCCCGTCTTTTCTATCCCAAGTAACGTAAAGTATGAACTCAACAGTTCAAGACAGCTTTCCGTATCTGTTATACCAAAATCTCTCTTTAGCAATTTGATAAAATCATTTCTATATTGATCGATTTTAGGATAATTTCCAAATTGATATAAGTGAATCGGATAACTTCCATCATCTCCCGTACTTCCGAATACCGTAAACCAATCCCCAAAAACAATGACTCTAAATGCGGCTCCTAGTGCATTACCAAACTGTTCTTCATAAGGAATATTCAGAAGTATAGTGTTATCAGGTGCTAAACTTCCCGCCCTTTTTTCCTCTTCGGCTTTCAAAGTAAGTTCATCTTTGGCTTCATTTACACCTTCCTTTGCCGCATTCAATAATTCTCTCAAAAATTTAAACATAACGGTATTGATATTAACTACTTAGAAAAAATCTTACTTACTATATTTTGCTACCAGCGCATAATCATACGGGATTCTCATGGACAGCTCGCGTGCTTGCCAAATATCCCCTTCGGAGGCTTGGTAGAAATCATAGGCATTTTTCAAGAAATTTTCGCCGTTTGGAGCCTCAACCCAATCTTTCTTCTCTCGATTGTAAAGTAAAATCATACAACTTACACAGCGATAATTACCTGCTGTTTTTGGATTTTCAAAACAAGTTCCAACTTTAATATTAATCTTCTGATTGATTATCACGTCGGTCAATTTACGATCTGTGAGATGAATTAATGCGATTTGTGCATCCTCATGATCGGGTGGTAACTTCGCTATTACTAATCGCCCAAAATCTGCCTTTTTAATTTTTTCGATTTCTAAAGCCCTAAATTCCGGCGATATGCGATTCGTATCAACCGGATACAGGTCATCTTCTGGAGCTGCTACTTCGGTCGTCGTTACTTCGGTGGCCCCGGATGCAAGTAGCTGCTTATTTTTTTCGTAGTTTTCCCAATCTGCTGCATCGTAGCTAACCCACTGCTGTATCTTATAGAGTAAGGTTTCCCTCTTGTTGACTTTTATAAAAAACGCTGCTATTAAAAATGAAACCAGCAATATGAACAGGATAATGAGGACTCTTTTCAAACTAAAAATATTTAATGAAGTATTTAAATCTGTTAAATCGTGAAAACATATCCCATGTTTTCATTGATCACCGTAAATCTGCACATAATTATTCACCCCTTAAATCTGGAACCCATATTAGGCCAAAACTTAGCGATATTTGTAGCTTAATAATCAATATTTGAAAACAACAATACAATCGCTAATTTCGAATACTTTAACCAATTAAATACAAGTGGACTGTATGATTGCCATATTTACTAGAGTAGATCATAGACATCAAGGATAAAACTGAAATAAATGAATACCAAATTGTATCTAATAACATTTTTAAATCAATTTTTAGACAGTAGTTAATCATTGTTTATTCAGTCTACACTGAGGGATCACTGACAAGCACTGAATAAGCACTGTCAAAAGTTAGAATCCGATTACTGTCTGATCTTCCGTTGTTACCCTTGAAAATGATAATAAAAAAATGAAAAATTCTCAACAAAAGGTCCTAGATACCTTATTTTAGGGAAAAATATAATACTTTGGTCAGGGAACTTTGATACGAGATAACTATCGTATCGATTTTATCACATTTACTCAAGATGCTCATCATATTTGCACAATTAATTCTAAAATTTACAATCTTTCAGAATGCAGAACAATATTGTTGAAACATGCCCCTGCTCACGAATTTATACGATTCTCCCCACCAGCTCATTGCATCAGAATACATCAGCAAGCCCTTGATAAAGTTAGCATAACCATAAATAGCCTCTTTGACATCAATAAACTTAATTTGCTCAAATAATAGTCTGTTCAGATCACTGAAGATAAGTATTAGTTAGATCAGACAAATAGTTTAAAAATATCTAACAAAGCTGTCAATATATTCATAAAATGCTTCATAAAAAAGAAGTTACAACTATCAAGCCAACCTTATTATTTAGCCAGAATGAGCTCTACAACCCTTTCAATAGGTCGACCAATTACGGCTACACCATCCTTTACAACGATAGGTCGCTCAATTAAGACCGGATATGCTAGCATCGCATCGATCCATTGCTCATCGGTCAAATGAAGATTTTGGAATTTTTCCTGAAAAACAGATTCTCCTTTTCTGATAAGTTCCAAAGGTTTTAAATTGAGTTGCCCCAATAATTCAACCAACTGGTCTCTGGTTGGAACATCATTTAAGTACTCCTGTACTTCTATATCCACAGCTTGATGCTGTAGCAATTCCAATGCATTACAACTCTTACTACAATTCTTATTATGATAAATTTTAATCATGGACATAACATGTAAAGGGTATCTTTGTGATAAAGAAAATCAATTATTGGATGACGCAAAAATACGAACAAGATCACAAACAGTTTAAATAAATACCATTAGCTAACCAAAAATTGGAGTTCATTTTTAAGAAACTGATCCATTTATGACGTAGGATTGTTTCACTTTTTTTAATTTAGTGATATGAAATCAGCCGAAAGTGTAACAGATTTTTACAAAAGGCAACCAGGTTTATCTAATTTGGATTTGCCGCTAAATAATACCGGAATTGGGCATTTCAATGTTTTCAGCAGAGAATCCTGTACTGTCGTATCTCCGTACAATCGCCGAGATTTTTATAAAACCTCCCTTATTATAGGGCGTGGAAAACTATATTACGCAGATAAGTGGATACAAATCGATAAACCTGCCATGTTATTTGCGAATCCGGTTGTCCCCTATGCTTGGGAACCGGAATCCTCAGAACAATCAGGATGGTATTGTGTATTTACAGAGGAATTTATACAGCATAGCGAACGGATAGAAAGTCTAAAAGACTCCCCGCTGTTCAAGATAGGCAGCAACCCGATTTATTTTCCGGATGAAACACAATTAACAGAAATTTCTACAATCTTCCAAAAGATGATGGTTGAAATGAACTCGAGCTATGTTCATAAAGATGATATGTTGCGAAGTTATCTACATCTTCTAATTCATGAAACGATGAAATCGAGTCCCGCAGCGAGTTTTGGAACTTATACCAACGCCTCAACCAGGGTATCGGGACTATTTCTTGAGCTTTTAGAAAGACAATTTCCAATCAATACTCTTCAGCTTAGCCTGCAGTTGAAAAGCCCCGCAGATTACGCCCATGCGCTTTCGGTTCATATCAATCATCTCAACAGATCGGTAAAAGAAGCCACAGGTAAAACCACCAGTACACACATTGCAAGCCGTGTGGCCCAAGAAGCCAAGGCTTTGTTGTTGCATACCAATTGGAATATATCGGATATTGCCTACAGCCTAGGATTTGAATATCCATCTTATTTCACCAATTTCTTCAAAAAGCAAACCGGGATGTCTCCAAATCAAGTCCGAAGCAGTACTGTTTGAATTGTATAACAATCTGTTTGATTGTCTTAACTTCCTTCGTTTGTTCCATGTGTACATTTGTATTGAACAAAATATAATCATTATGAAGTATAGAAATCTTGGAACAACAAATGAAAAACTCTCTGCGATTGGATTAGGTTGTATGGGAATGAGCTTTGCATACGGACCTACGGACGAGAAAGAGAGCATTGCTACATTGGAAAGAGCATTAGACTTAGGCATTAATTTTTGGGATACCGCAGATATGTATGGCAACGGTGCCAATGAGGAGCTTATTTCAAAAGTACTTGTTCCCAACCGTGACAAAGTTTTTATTGCAACAAAATTTGGGTTTCGCTTTAAAGATGAAGTAGCAGGTCCAAGTGGTACGGCAAACACCTATTTCGATGGCTCGCCCGAATGGATAAAATTAGCGGTGGAAAAAAGTTTAAAACGCCTTGGAATCGATACCATAGATCTTTATTATGCACATCGCGTAGATCCCAATATTCCCATTGAAGAGACCGTAGGCGCTATGGCGGAATTGGTTAAAGAAGGAAAAGTGAGGTATCTTGGCTTAAGCGAAGCATCCCCCGCCTCAATCATCAAAGCTAATGCCGTACACCCAATAGCCGCTTTACAGAGCGAATATTCGCTCCTTACACGTGATGTAGAAAAAGAAATCCTACAGACCGTACGTCAATTGGGGATAAGTTTAATTCCCTATGCACCTCTTGCGCGTGGATTGTTTTCCAATTCTTTAAATTTAGAAGATCTTGCTTCGGACGATTTTAGAAGAACCTTACCGCGTAATCAAGGCGAACATGCTTTGAACAATGCACAATTGGTCGCCGACTTCTCTCTACTGGCAAAAGATAAAAACTGTAGTCCTATACAGCTCGCTTTAGCGTGGGTGCTGGCACAAGGAAATGACATCATTCCCATTCCAGGAACTAAAAAAAGAAAATACCTGGAGGAAAATGTGGGTGCCCTTGAGGTACAATTATCGAATGATGATTTAAAAACAATCGATGAAATACTCCATAAATACCCAAATATCGGAGCACGCTACAGCGAAGGCGCTATGGCCTTAGTCAACCATTAATCCATTTTTGAGATTATAAGTGGCTCGTCGACACCACTTATAATCTCAAAAACTGTTCTCACCTCCAACCTTGTTATGTTGTCATGATGCACTGAGGTCCAGAAACACCCCGATTAATATGTATTAATTATCGGGAATGGCAGTACGTAATGAAAAATAGAAAGAACTTCCTGCCCCATAATCACTTTCAACGCCAATCTCGCCTCCTTGCGCTTCTATAAATTCTTTACTAATACTTAAACCAAGTCCTGTTCCACCTTTTTTGGACCCTGGTACACGGAAGTAGCGTGCAAATATTTTATCCAGATATTTAGGCTCGATCCCTTGCCCGCTGTCGGTAACGATAAATTTTGTTTTAAGTTCGTTGTTTTCCACCGCTATACGAATGACCGAATCTTCATGGGAGTAACGTATCGCATTGGAAAGAAAATTGGTAAGAACCCAAGCGGTTTTCTCATTGTCAGCAAATATAGCTTTCACTTTGGGATCTACCTCGATAACAACGTGTATATTTTTTTGATTCGCAGCAAATTGATTCGCCATGATAGCATATTCAATAATAGGCTGTATTTCTGTCGTATGTAAGTTAATTTGGATGGAACCACTTTCAACCTGCGTCATATTTAACAGTTCACCCGTTATTTGAAGCAATCGGTTAGAATCCTCTTTTATTCCGTTTAACAAGGTGAGCTGCTCGGTATTCAGATGACCTATTTGTTCGTTTTCCAGCAATTGAACCCCCATCTGAATCGCAGCAATAGGTGTTTTGAACTCGTGCGAAACGGTGCCGATAAAGTTTGTTTTTGCAAGATCAAGTTCCTTAAATGGCGTAATATTCTTTAGGATAACCACCTGCCCGATAAACTTTGATTCCAGTTCACCTGTCAGCAAAACATTGATATCGATAACATCCTTTTCAAAATAGCTTTCTCTATCGTCCGCATAAATTTTAACAGCATTCTTTTCACGTTGCTCCACAGGAAGGAACAGGTCTTTAAAAATATCTTTAGCAAGATCATTTTCATCTGAAACCGCCAAAGCAGATCTTCCGAGAAGTTGATCTTTATGTAGATTGGTGATGCGAAGCGCTTCCTCGTTGACAAAAATAACACGTCGCTCTTCGTCGAAGCCTATCACCGGATCATGCATGTGGTCAACAAGAGACTCAATTCGTCTCTTTTCTTTTAAAATTTTTTCAAGTTTACTTTCAGCGTATTCTTCAAGTTTCTCTGCCATGGAATTGAATGAAGTGACGAGTTCAGCAAACTCACCTCCGCTCTGTACCTGAATACGTTCTTTGTAGTTCTGTCCTGCAATCTGTCGAATACTCGCTGTCAATTTTGCTATGGGATCAGCTATATTGGAGGGCAAATTGACCAGCAATATAAAAGCAATGATAAAACAGAGTGCCCCAGCAAATGAAATGACCAAAATTGCATGTTCTGCGGTACGATCCGCAACAATACTCTTCCGAGAAATTGCCGTCATATTTTGCTCCATTAACAAAGCAATATCCTTTCGGATGGACGAGACAATAGTGATGTCTAAGGGCTTATATTTCAGTTTTAAAAAATGTTCGGCAATCGCGTTCGTTGTTTGTTCCTCTCCGACTTCAGTAACATTTTTCCGTTGTTTGTCAAGGTTGATCTCGAAGTTCTTAAAAGCAATTTTTTCAACAGGAATTTCCTCCAAAGCCAATAACATATTCTTGGCATACAGCAGCGTATTGTAATTTGCTGTCAATATATTTGCGGTATCCTTTTTTAACCGGTTTACATACCAGCCACTTAAAGCGGCGAGTAGAAAGATCATGAGAAAAAGTGATCCTACACCAAAGGTAAGTTTCGTTTTTATTTTCATCTTATTCACAATTTACCTTTATCATTAAGACAATATAATCAGGTCGATGTCTTCGGTCGACAGTTGCGTCAGCAATTTGCTAAATGTATCCTTAGCAAGTAACATCCTTAAAAGAGATAATCGTGGTTTACCAATACAAACTGTGGTGATCTTGCGGAGCTCGCACAATGCGATAATCTCTTTTGCCACACTATGACTTTCCACTTTGATAATTTCACCACCAAGTTCTGTCGCCAGCTTAAAGTTATTGATCAGGTGCCGCTGTTTATTTAAGGCTATCCGATCGCCACGCTCTTTTGGCAACTGCACATACAGCAAAAACCAACTGCTATTGTAATATCCTGCTAAGCGCGCTGTTTTTCGGATCACGTTTTTTGCTTTTATTTCATTGGAACTTATACAAGCCAGGAAACGCTCCTTTCGTACCCATCGTTGAGGTTGAACTTCGATCTCTACTTTACGTTGAACTTGGGAAGCAACTTCTTTCAATGCCATTTCACGCAATTGCAAGATATGTTCGCTTTTAAAGAAGTTTTGGAGCGCTGCCTGAATTTTTGAAGCGTCATAGATCTTGCCCTCTTTTAGGCGAATGATAAGTTCTTCTGCAGTAAGGTCAATGTTAACGACTTCATCGGCGGAATCAATAACACTGTCGGGGACCCGTTCTTGCACTTCAACCCCTGTAATCGCTTTGACCTCCTCGTTTAAACTTTCAATATGTTGGATATTAACAGCGCTGATCACATTAATGCCGGCTTCCAGAATCTCCATAACATCCTGCCACCTTTTGGTATTTTTGCTGCCTTCAATATTGGTATGTGCCAGCTCATCGATAATGACGACCTCAGGATGTGAATTCAAAACAGCATAAAGATCTAGTTCCTCCAACTGTTTGCCTTTATAAAAAAGATGCCGTCGGGCTATAACGGGTAGACCATCGAGCAATTGATGGGTTTCCGTCCGATTATGTGTTTCAATGTAGCCAATACGCACATCGATTCCTCCCTGTAAAAGAGTATGTGCATCCTGTAACATGCGGTATGTTTTTCCAACCCCTGCACTCATGCCGATATAAAGTTTGAAGCGACCTCTTCTCGATTTCCGGATAAGGTCCAAAAAGTGTTCAGCGCTTTTCCTCTCTTCCATTTTTATTGCCTTTCATTTCAGAAGGTTCCTGCCGATCCAACACACGGCAGGAACGATTGTTTTTAAAAACTAACGGTAAGTGCTGTTACAGCCGTCACAGTATTTTTCACCAACTTATTTGTCCGATCAAGGAAAATAGCATCTTTATTAATGAGATTACGTAGTTCTGTACGCCAAAGAACATTGCGAAGAATAGCATAATCTGCATTTAAAGAATAGCCAAACGTTTGAAAACCTTGCTCTGTAGTGGTAGAAACGATCACAGCATGCTTATCGTTGTAATATTCTCCTCTTGCTGTTAAGCTAAATTTTTCGGTAGTTGCGTATCGTGCAATTAACACCGGGGTATACCATACATTGTACGTCGAACTACCTTTTGCTTTTTGTTCCGCTCCAATATCAAATCCGAATGTAATTCCCAGCTTTTCGTTCATTTGATAAATTGCATATAGATTATGAAAATAGCGCATTTGTCTGACGCTATCCGCTTTATCACTGCCTATAAAAGAACCACTATTGATAGTCCATTTATCTGTCGGTTTATAGACCAATTGATGCCCAAATGCCGGTAAACTGCTACCATCCACTCGTTGAATCCGCTGCCATCCGTTTAAAATCAGCCCGCTTAAAAATAGTTTTCCCGATGCAGACGTATAGGATATTTTTGCTCCGGTTTCAAAATAAGGGGAATTATCCGCAAAAATACTCCTTGTTACAGTCCAATTATCCTTTCCTATAGCGCTTTCAAAGCCCAAATGGGAAGAGAATATTCCAGCATCGATCCATAAATTATGTTTTTTCGAGATACGAACACCGGCATTCGCTTCGTAAATATTTTTTAAGACACCGGGTTCCGCACTGTAGTTCGCATTCATATATGTACCGACACCTAAAGCAAGATTTGCACGGGTATTTGTTGTTTCGTATGCAGCTTTTAAAAGTGCCAAGTTTATGTTTACTTCATTCGTCCTATTGTGACTATATACAAAGCCTGGGCGTGTATTTCCAAGTGGATTGTTAAAGTCCCGGAGGTAATATGCTTCAAGGTAACCACTGATAGACAATCGGGTATTTTGAGTCGTATCTTGCTGTGCAAATAATTGTGTTGCCCCTGCGAGTAAACAGGCCAACATCGCTAGTTTTTTCATGTAAATCGTTCTTATAAAATGTATATCGATGACCCTTTAGGTCAATTTTATTTTTCAACCATCTTGTCCAAAGCAATATTTAGTTCAAGGACATTGATTTTGCGAGGTCCAAACATGTTCCATAAAGGCGTCTGAACGTGAGCATCAACGAGAGACTGTAAGCTATTTACCGATATACCTCTTGCTTTCGCAACACGATCGATTTGTATTTTTGCGGCCTCAATAGAGATATCTGGATCCAAACCACTACCACTTGCTGTAACAATGTCTACCGGTACCTGTTCGCGTTTTACAGTGGGATTGTGGACTAAGAACGTATCAATACGGGTCTTAACTTCTGAAAGATATTCCCTATTAGAGGGCCCTTTGTTACTTCCCCCCGATCCTGCTGCATTATAACCAACAGCTGAAGGACGCGACCAGAAGTAATCATCACGCGTAAAGGCCTGTCCAATATTTCTGTAATACTTTTGCCCGTTGTACGCTAGCATTTCCCCTTTTCCATGGTTAGGTGCTATCTGAGCTATTGCCCATACAAGGGCAGGATATACAACTGACAGCAGGAGCAATAAAACTATTGTAATCTTTATTGCCGGATATATATATGTTTTCATCTTTGCTTTAATTATTAAAAATGTATTAGATAAATAGCGAAACTAGCAGGTCTATGACCTTGATACCTATAAATGGAACGAGTACTCCACCAAGTCCAAAAACGAGCAGATTTCTCCGTAACAATGCGCTTGCACCTATGGGTTTGTATGCGACTCCCTTTAATGCCAAAGGAATCAGTAATGGGATAATAATTGCGTTAAAGATGACAGCTGATAGTATGGCGCTTTGTGGACTACTGAGCTGCATAATATTTAAACCTTGAAGTGCCGGTATTGCCGCAATAAACAAGGCCGGAATAATCGCAAAATATTTGGCGACATCGTTTGCAATACTGAATGTTGTCAGCGTACCTCGGGTCATCAACAATTGCTTGCCTATCTCCACAACCTCGATCAATTTGGTGGGATCATTGTCGAGATCGACCATATTTCCAGCCTCTTTTGCAGCTTGCGTACCGCTGTTCATCGCTACACCTACATCGGCTTGTGCAAGTGCCGGAGCATCGTTTGTACCATCCCCCATCATGGCGACCAATCGCCCGTCAAGCTGTTCTTTTTTGATATAGTTCATCTTGTCTTCGGGTTTCGCTTCGGCGATGAAATCATCCACTCCCGCTTTTTCGGCAATATATTTGGCCGTCAACGGATTGTCTCCCGTCACCATAACAGTCTTGATACCCATTTTTCGCAACCTTTCAAAGCGTTCATGAATCCCTGGTTTTATCACATCCTGCAATTCTATGACACCGAGCACTTGTTCATTCTCGGCTACGACCAATGGTGTTCCCCCATTTTGAGAGATAAGCTTTACGCGCTCATCTATTTCCTGAGGAAACAGATTTCCGGCCTTTACAATGATATTTCGAATAGCATCTGTTGCACCTTTACGAATACGTGTCTGTGCAAAGTCTATCCCCGAGCTACGGGTTTCAGCGGTAAACTTAATGAATGCAGGGTTTTCGACCTTATAGCTCGATGGGTTGACACCAGCCAATTCGACAATTGATTTCCCTTCTGGTGTTTCATCCGCCATGGAACTCAATGTTGCTGCACGTACCAGCGCTTCTTTCATAACGCCATCTGCGGGGTAAAAATTTGTCGCCTTACGATTTCCGATCGTAATGGTTCCCGTTTTATCCAGCAACAAGACATCAATATCACCTGCCGTTTCGACTGCCTTTCCACTTTTTGTAATAACATTTGCACGAAGTGCACGATCCATTCCCGCGATACCAATTGCCGATAATAAACCACCTATCGTTGTTGGAATCAGACAGACAAAAAGTGAAATAAACGAAGCAATGGTGATACCAACATTAGCGTAATCCGCAAATGGTTTTAAGGTCACCGTTACGATAATAAAAACAAGTGTAAAACCTGCCAAGAGGATGGTTAATGCAATCTCGTTAGGTGTTTTTTGGCGACTTGCCCCTTCGACCAATGCAATCATCTTATCCAAAAAGCTTTCACCCGGTTCTGTCGTTACCTGCACGACAATTCGATCGGATAAAACCTTGGTTCCACCTGTAACTGAACTTTTATCGCCCCCAGCCTCGCGGATCACCGGTGCTGATTCACCGGTAATTGCACTTTCATCTATTGTTGCCAATCCCTCAATAATCTCCCCATCCAATGGAATTACATCGCCAGCCTGACAAACAAAAACATCATTTTTTTTCAATTGAGCGGACGAAACCACCCGACCATCACGCAGGGTTGCGGGAGTTTCCTCCCGAGTTTTCCGAAGACTATCTGCTTGCGCTTTTCCGCGGGCTTCGGCAATTGCCTCCGCAAAATTGCCAAACAGCAAGGTTAAAAATAGAATAAGAAATACCGTAAAATTATAACCAAGTGTACCTTGTGATTTTTCTCCGGTCATTATCCAAAGACAAACGACGGCCATAATCAGCGTCCCGATTTCCACAGTAAACATCACTGGATTACGGAACATTATTTTAGGATTTAGCTTCACGAAAGATTGCTTTAACGCTTGTTGTACAAGCTCTTTCTGAAACAATGTTTGTTGATTGCTCATTTTTAGAATTCTTTAATTTTAAGTACTACATGGAAAAATATTCCGCAATTGGACCCAATGCCAACGCAGGGAAGAAAGAGAGTGCTGCAATAATCGCTATTACAGCGAATACCATTAAACCGAATGTACTTGTATCTGTTTTTAGCGTTCCCTCACCCTCAGGTATAAATTTTTTCTCAGCCAATAATCCCGCAATAGCAATTGGGCCTATAATCGGTATAAAGCGGCCGAGTAACAATACGATACCTGTCGAAATGTTCCACCAAATTGTATTATCTCCAAGACCTTCAAACCCACTACCATTGTTGGCTGCTGATGAAGTATATTCATACAATATCTCACTAAAACCATGGAATCCAGGGTTGTTCAATGTAGAAGCACCTTGGGCTGGAAACGCTGTGCCAAGTGCTGTACCGGCAAGGATTAGAAAAGGATGGGCAAGAGCAACAATCATGGCAATTTTCATTTCGCGCGCTTCAACTTTCTTACCCATAAACTCTGGTGTGCGCCCCACCATCAAGCCACTAATGAAAACGGCGAGTATAATAAAAATGAAGAAATTGAGTATCCCCGCGCCTACACCGCCATAAAAAGCATTCACCATCATGGCTATCAGTTCGTTCATACCAGATAAGGGCATGTAACTATCATGCATTGAATTGACAGATCCCGTCGAAATCATCGTTGTGACAATACTCCAAAACCCCGATGCTGCCGCACCAATGCGCACTTCCTTCCCCTCCATGGCACCCATAGACGTATCAATACCCATCTGTGCGATCGCTGGATTTCCAGCCATCTCCATTTTTATATTTGGTATCGTCAGGATGATAAACCCAATGGTCATCACGCCAAACATCATCCATGAAAATTTACGCTTGCGAATAAAAAAGCCGAATGCAAATATCATCGCCATGGGGATAATAAACTGGGCAATCATTTCCACCATGTTGGTCAAATAATTGGGATTTTCAAATGGATGCGCACTGTTTGCACCAAAAAAACCACCTCCATTTGTTCCAAGATGTTTAATTGGGACAAAGGCAGCTACTGGTCCTCGGCTTACCTGTACTGTGTCTCCAGCTACAGTAATCATGCTGTCCTTACCTTCGAATGTCATCGGCATGCCTTGGAATACAAAAATGGCAGCAACCAGGACCGAGATAGGCAGTAAAATCCGGGTGCACGATTTCACAAAGAAATCGTAAAAATTGCCCAATTGTGTTGTTGTTTTATCCCTAAAAGCTTTAAAAATAACCACTGCAGCAGCCATTCCCACGCCTGCGGTCACGAATTGGAGAAACATTAGCCAAATTTGTCCTAGATAGCTCACTCCTGATTCACCAGAATAGTGTTGGAGATTACAGTTGACCAAAAAGGATATACTGGTATTAAAAGCCAAATCAGCAGTCATTCCAGGATTCCCATCTGGATTTAAAGGCAAATGTCCCATATTCATCAGGATAGCCATGCTCAATAGGAACCACACTAGATTAATTGTCAGAAGAGCAACGAGGTGCTGTTGCCAAGTCATCTGGATATTGGGATTAATTCCTGTCACTCGATAAAAACAACGTTCCAATGGTTGAAACAATGGATCTAACCAGGTCTTTTCGTTGCCATATACCTTAGCTATATATTTCCCAAGGGGAAGTCCGAGTAGTAATGTTACGATGAACACTACTATGATTCCAAGAATCTCTGTATTCATTTCTTTAATTGATTTGTATAAAAGGTGTATCATGATCAATCGTCAGCTAACCTCAAGCCATTCTTTTCGCTACGTAATGCGAAAAGGACTGACTGAAAGTGCAATTTCATTGCTGACGATGAAAAATGAGTAATCTTGTTATTAAAATTTTTCTGGCTTTAAGAGTACATAACAGATGTATGTAAAAACCAATAGTGCTACAATAAATAAAGCTGTCATTTACTTTGATATTAAAAGATTATGGATTTGTTGTCCTTTGAGGACTTCTAAAAATGGCGTGGGTAGCTGGGCTTCGATTTCTGCCCATGCATTAACCGAACTTATGCGTCGAAGACCTCCTAAAGATCTTACGAAAAGATTTTCCAAAATGTATTTTACATAATGGTTTCCTCGTCCATAAATCATTCCGAGGAAATGAATATGCTGGCAAATTTTGTCCGTGCTTTGCAGTACTATTAAGCTCCGAAGATGATTAATAACAGCCTGTAAAGCTCCTGCAAAATTGTGCTTCCGTAATAGGAAACTAATCTCTGATCGGATTTCTTTATAATGGAGCGCCATATACAGACCTGCACCGTATTGATTTAATTTTTTCATGTTGTGCGTAAAACTATACTTCAAAATCTAACCGATATAGAGTTGAAAAATCATTGCAATAATCAATACCACTACGATGACCTTCGCTATACGGTCGCCCGATACATTATGAGCGGAACTTCTGCCTTTATTTTCTTGCTTCTCTTTCATATTATTTATTTTATATTTTGCCGAAAAAGTCGACCATTTTATAGAATAACCAAAAGAAAAATAGTCCAGTTATGATGAGTATGATTGTTATTACCATTATTAAACTTTATTAGTGACTTGCGATTTCATTTTTTTAACTTCAATTTCATGCCAGCAGCTTTGCCGATCGCCCCCCTCGGCGGACTCTTACCACATACTTTTCTTTTCCGTCCTGTTTTCATATTTACATTCATTTATCCCAATAAGCCAAATGCTGTTCCATTATGCCATAAAACACCTTAAAAGACTATTAATCAGGTATTATAAAAAAATATTCACAAAATAGAATTGGAGAATCCTATCATTTTGATAAGGTTATTTTATCAAAATGAGAATGACGATGCTGAAAATGTGATCAAATCATTATAATGTGTACCTTGCCTCTATGCTTGAAAGGTGACGAAAAAAGCATAGACGGCTTGAACCGATCTATCTTTTAAAATGATGGGCCAGCACATTTTAAAAATTCATGAATGAATAGGAGAATATGTGAAGCTCCGGATGGGTATAATCAGAAGCACTGTGTAACAAATTTGCAAAGGAATATGAAATTGTCTCCAAAAGTTCACATTAAAAATTATTTTAGGGAATACATATTAGTCGGGAAAACGTATTAAAGAGACACTTATACAAATAAAAACAATGATAAACTTAAACCTTTTCAAAAAAATCACCTTATGGGTCTTTCTGGGCTGTATTTTACTTTCCTGTCAAAATGAAAAAAGCAGTCCCAATACATTGACAGAAGAAGAGCAAAGTAACGGCTGGCAACTTTTATTTGATGGTACCACGCTCAACAATTGGCATACCTACAATAATAGCAAAAATGCGCCTACGGCTTGGGTTGTAAAAAATGGAACAATTTACTGTGACCCAAACAGTGAAAGCCAAAAATACGACTTGGTATCGGACAAAGAGTATAAAAATTATGAGTTTAAATTTGAATGGAAGCTGGAAAAAGAGGGAAATAGTGGCGTTTTCGTCAATGTACAGGAAAGACCCGATATCAATGCGACCTACCATTCAGGGCCGGAGTACCAACTATTGGCAGATTCCCATCCTGATTTTGATAAGCCGTTAAAGCGTTCGGGCTGTCTTTATACATTTCTACCGCAACAAAACTTTGTCAACATTAAAACGCAAGACGATTGGAATGAATCCAGTATCATTCAGAAAGATGGAAAAATAACATTCTTCCTAAATGGAAAAATCACTGCTGAAATGGATTTTAATTCAGCTAAATGGAAAGATTTAGTAAAACATAGTAATTTCAAAGATTATCCGGAGTTTGGTAAGCATATCAGTGGGAAATTAGCACTCCAGGATTGGTCGAGAGGCGTATCCTTTAGAAATCTAAAAATAAAGCTTTTATAAAAAAAGTCCTTCGCATATGCGAAGGACTTGGACGCTAAAACAAAAATTTGTTTTAGCGTCTTGATTATAAAAAATATCGCAAGAGGTATTCATTATAAAAGGAGATAACTCTTGGGAAACAGCATCAAGATGCGCTGCAAACTACCGCCATTCAATTCTTGTATCTATCCAAAAACAATCCCTATTCCGCCGAAATAGATCTTGTGGTCTTTGGTGATTGTAGATAAGTTCTTCCAACGCATTAAAATTATAGCGAAACATGTCTTCATCCCTTGACTGAATAGGACGCAGAATTGAATCTTCATCATCGATAAAAATATCGGATTCGAAAATATTGATTTGATGCGTATTCACCCAAGCAATAGCCATTTCCTTACTCATTCGTTCCAATGCTTTGGTCGTTTCCTGATATTGTTTCATTTCCCAGGGAAGATCTTCCGGATAATGAGAAGCAATATAGTCTTGGTATGCTTTTATATCTCCTTCACGAAGACATTCGTTGCGAAGCAATAGTCTTGTCGTGTCCCGAGCAAAGCTAATATACTCCGGCCGCATAAATAGGCCGTACCTTTTACTATACAATTCTATTTTTTCTGCTAATTCTTGCCTCATAATTTGATTATCAAGCAAAAATCATCCCAACCTACTCTTTTATAAGGAGTTTTGACTAAAAAAGCGCATTTCAAACTTTGTAAATGTTATATTAAAGCAAATTGAGCTCACATATATAATTTGTTTAAATCTTCCCTAAGATAAATAGCATTTCCGGTTGTTTTTTAGAATATTTTTAAACCGATAATTCCAGCGACGATCAATGTTGCTGAAAGGAGCCTAAATATATTGGCAGAATCTCCGAAAAAAAAGATTCCAACAATTAATGTTCCCACAGCTCCCAAACCTGTCCATACGGCATAAGCTGTACCGATAGGAATTGCCTTTTGAGCGTAAAACAATAATCCTCCACTAATGCTCATAGAAACAATAGCCAGTATGATCCAACCCAATTTATTTGAATCTGGCTGTTGAGCCATTTTTAATCCGAGCGGCCAGCCAATTTCAAAAATGCCAGCGATAATCAATGCAATCCAATTCATTTTCAAGAGTTTAAATTTCTACAGCAAAGATAATCGCCAAATGAGGGGCATTTTTTGACTTACATCAAAATCGTATCTTATCGCCGTATCCGACTAAGTGTTTCTTGTGTAATCCCTAAATATGATGCAATATGACCTAGATTAATTCTATTTAACAAATTAGGCTGTAGGCGTATGAGAGATTGATATCGTTCTACTGCAGATTCGGTATGCAGGGACA
This sequence comes from Sphingobacterium sp., assembly GCA_050281725.1. Classification (GTDB taxonomy): domain Bacteria; phylum Bacteroidota; class Bacteroidia; order Sphingobacteriales; family Sphingobacteriaceae; genus Sphingobacterium. Next base: position 56,934 of record JBMAAL010000006.1, read on the forward strand.
TAATCCGTTCTTCAAGAATAATACAAACCTCCTCGGCAATCTTCCGACCGATAAGATTTAGTTCAGGATAAATTCTATACAATTCATTCAAATCGTCTACAGAAATTGCATAGATCTCGGAATCTTCAAGAAGCTGAATATTTTCAAAAGAGGGCTTTTCAGTATATACGGGCAAAATCGATCCAAAAATCTGATTTTCCTCACCAAACCAGCTGTTCATTTCACGCCCGTTTTTAAAAAAATAAGCTCGTAGTAATCCTGTACTTAAAACAAAATAGCTTGATAAATGCTGCCCTTCTCTCAAAAAATGCTCGCCCTTTTTTTTAAAGAAATAACGGGTCCTATTTTCTATGGCTTTCTCAATTGCTTCATTGAGATAACCATATTTTTTGAACTGTTCAATTAGGGGATTCATACTATTATAGATTAAAATCATTCATAGTTCATCATGTTATCTGCTGGATTATACTTTAGAAGTTCTGTATATGCATCGCCATCAATTCCCAATAGCTGACAAAATGCAGACTCAGTTTTTACCCCGCTCCTCTTGAGCTGAATGACCTGCTCAGCGAATTCTTTACCCCTCAATTGAATGATTTCATACTCTTTAAGCATATGTAAGTATCCATTCTGAATTTCAGTTGCTTTATCCGTTGCATAAATTTCAAAAAGCTGCCCCTCAATCGAGAAACTGCACACGATTACATGACCGGCCGCCCGCTGTAACCGAAAATTTGCATGCTGTGAAAAATTAAGAGACAACATTTCTTCAAGAAAATCAAAATCGTCGACACACAGAATAATGTCTATATCACTCCCATCAATATCCAGCTGGACCGGTATCGTACCAACTACAATCGGATCATAGGCATCAAGAAGAGTAGTAATTTGATAATCAGTCAATAACCGATAGGCTTTTTTCTGCACGTCGTTTCCAGACTTCAAATAGTCTATGTTTTTAAAATTTATGGTCATAAGTAACGATAAAATCCAATCCGGTTAAATAGGTTTGAATATACTAAACAACAAAGAAAAATGTAAACTTAATGAAAATTAAAAAATAGCCGTAAACAAGATTGGACTGAATTATCAACAGTAAAAAACGATTTGTACCAACGACAGTGGAAATGGTTAAATAATATTTACTTAACACAAAATCAACACTACTCTCCTACCTTTATCGCGGTTTAAAAATCACCTAGTCATTTAAACAGCTACAAAACAAATGAGAAAACATTTGATTACCAGCATTTTGCTAAGCACAATCGGTACATCACTTACCTATGCGCAAAATGAAACCACCTCTGCTCTGAATGGAACCGTCAGAGAGGGAAATTCGCCAATCAATGGGGCGACAATCGAAGCCATACATTTACCCTCTGGGACAAAGTACGTTACTTCATCACGAAGTGATGGTCGCTATAATCTCCCCAATATGAGAATTGGTGGCCCTTATCAAATCACTGTAACTTATCTTGGGCATTCACCCAACATCAAGCAGATCGAGAAACTGGCTTTGGGACAAAGCTCAACATTAGATATTCAGATGCAGTCCGCATCGCAAGTATTGGATGAAGCTGTCGTTGTGGGTACGAGACAGGGCAAAGTCTTCAACTCTGGCCGAACAGGTGCAGCACAAAACATTTCCCGCACAGCGATTCAAAATCTACCTACACTCAATCGAAGCTTTACAGACTTTGTCAAACTGACCCCTCAATTTTCGATGCAGTACGGTAACCCTTCTTTTGCAGGAAGAAGCAACCTTGCCAATAACTTTACCATCGATGGGGCGTTATTTAACAACGCGTTTGGACTACAAGGAACCATCGGAAGCCAAACAAACTCGCAACCTATCAATATGGATGCCTTTGAGGAGATTTCAGTAAACATTGCTCCTTATGACGTAAGACAAAATGGTTTTACCGGTGCTGCAATCAATGCCGTAACAAGAAGTGGTACCAACGAAGTACAAGGTTCGTTAAATTATTATTTCAGAAATCAGAATTTAGTCAACAAATACAATTCTGCCGGGCTAAGAGCACCAGTCAACAACTTCAGCTTAAAAGGCTATGGTTTTACCGTGGGGGGACCAATTATCAAAAACAAGCTATTCTTTTTTGCTAGCGGCGAGCTTGAGCGAAGAACAGACCCAGGAACAAATTTTATAGCGTCACGCGGAGGAAATACGGGCCCGAATGTTTCAACCGTATCTGCGGAGAAACTTGATGATCTAGCCAACTACCTTAAATCGATCGGTTATAATCCCGGAAGTTATGAAGATTATCCTCTGGATACACGCAGTGACAAATTCTCTGTTAAATTAGATTACAATATCGATCAAAAAAATACATTAAGCGCCAAATATTTCTACTTTCGTTCCTATCGCGACATCTTACCATCTAATAGTGGTGCGCCCAAAAATAATCGGCAACCGTCCAACCTTGGCCTACCTTTCAGCTCAGCAGGCTATGGTATAAACAACAACATGGACAATGTGAATTTAGAATTACGTACGCGTATCAGTAGCAAATATTCTAATTCATTGACCGTAGGATACAATGTCATGAACGACTATAGGGAGTCGAAAGGTGGCCAACCATTTCCTTTGGTAGACATCATGAACCCGGACGGTAGTAGCATGACAGCATTTGGTTACGAACCATTTACAGCATTTAATAGTTTAAAGACGAAGGTATTTCAAGCAACCAACAACTTTAATATTTATGCCGGAAAGCATGAGATTACATTGGGAGCCAATTTTGAAAATTACAAAACTACCAATGGATTTGCGCCGAATTATTATGGTGCCTATACATTTGCCAGTTTAGATGACTTCTACAACTCTGCAAAAAATAATGTTTCCAACGCAACCAAATACCAAATCCAATATTCTGTTTTACCTGACGGCTCGTTTCCTTATGCAGAAATTTCAGCACGCATGTTTGGCCTATATGCGCAAGATGCCTTTGCTGTAAATAACCATTTTAAATTGACTGCCGGATTGAGAGCTGATTTGACAAACATTTCATCACCGAATGAACTGAAGAATGACAATGTAACCAAGTTAAATTTTGATCAAGGTGAAAAGATTGACGTATCAAAATATCCAAAGAGTGCAATTCTTTGGTCGCCACGAATTGGATTTAATTGGAATGTCAATGGAACCAATCAAACGCAGGTACGTGGTGGATCAGGAATCTTTACGGGTCGACCGCCGTTGGTGTGGATTTCTAATCAGGCCGGAAACAATGGTGTCATGTTTGGTTCTGAATCCATTAATAATCCTACAAACCGCCCATTTACACCTGATGTAGATGCTTATCGCAATGTAAATCACCAAACTGCAGCCAACAACTCGAGTTACAACTTGGCGGTAACCGATAACAACTTCAAGTTTATGCAGCTTTGGAGAACGAATCTTGCCGTTGACCAAAAATTACCAGGTGGTGTTATTGGAACTTTTGAAGCCATGTATTCGAAAGATATCAATTCGGTCTATTTCCGTAATGTCAATCTAAATACAACGGACGGTGAAGCGTTGGTTGGTTCAGATAACCGTATGCGTTACAGTACTCCACGTATTTATGGTGCTGCTAAACCTACTCCCGAAAACCCTAATATTTCGGACGCTATTGTCATGTCCAATACATCAAAAGGTTATAGCTATACCTTGACAGGAACACTGTCGAAAGAGTTCAAAGGTGGATTTTTTGCCAATATTGGTTATACCTATACAGATTCTAGATCGGTTAATGATGGAGGATCTATTGCACAATCAATGTGGCGTGATCGCTATGTGTCGGGTAATCCAAATAGCGCCGACCTATCTTATTCAACTTATTTGGTTAAAAATAGATTTATTGCCAACTTTTCTTATCGTAAAGAATACCTGGATCATTTAGGAACGACATTCTCCTTATTTTATCAACTGCAGGACGGGCCTCGCTACTCTTATACTTATGGCGGAGACCTGAACAATGATGGATTGTCGGGTAATGACTTGATCTATATTCCGAATAGTAAAGCTGAAATTGCACTTGTTGGCGACAATGCGCAAGACACTCGGACAGCTGATCAACTATGGTCTCAATTGAACGGATACATTAATCAGGACAATTACCTAAACGCGCACAGAGGCCAATACGCGAAACGCAACGCATTGGTAGGAAAAATGATCGGAACACTGGATATCCGCATTGCGCAAGATGTATTTTTAAATACCAGCGGTAAGAAACATCAATTGCAGATTACCTTTGATATATTTAACTTCGGGAATATGATCAATAAAAGCTGGGGAGTAGCTCAATTTGCAAACAAAGCAAACGGAATCTTAAATTACAAAGGATTAAATGCGCAGGGACAACCAACATTCTCCTTCCCTTATTTAGATGCTACCAATCAGATTCCACTGACCAATACATTCTCAAATAGTGTGGATGAGACCTCACGCTGGCGAATTCAATTGGGAGTGCGTTACCGCTTCAATCAATAAACAAAAAATAATGTAAATTTGAACCCATCCTCAAAAAAAGGATGGGTTTTTAGATAAATCAGTATAAAGAAATGAAAAAAATAATGCTTTCCATATTGACCGTCTTTACCTGCATTGCCTGTCATGCCCAACATTTTGACCTTGTCCCTCTGGGAATATATGGTGGCGAACAAGAAGACAATCTTTCTGCTTATTTAGTAGGCACTCCAAGAGATACTGCCTTCCTTTGCCTCGATGCCGGAACCATAAATACGGGGATCAGAAAAGCCATTGCGTTGAAAAGTCTAAATGGCTCGGTCGAAACAATTTTGCATAACCAAATAAAGGGATATTTTATCTCCCATGGACATCTCGATCATTTATCGGGTCTTATTATTAATTCTCCTGCAGATAGCAAAAAGAACATTTTCGCTATTGATCCGGTCCTTCAAATTCTACAAAATCACTATTTTATCACGGATACCTGGATCAATTTTGGTGATCAGGGCCAAAAACCCATACTAGGAAAGTATCATTACAACAGTTTACAGGAGGGGTTGGAAATGCAAGTACCAAATACAGCATTATCTTTGACGGCATACGAGCTGAGCCATGTAAATCCGTATAAAAGCAGTGCAGCACTTGTCCGCCATGATAATCACTACCTCCTTTACCTCGGCGATACTGGCGCGGACCGGGTGGAAAAATCCGATCAGCTAGATAAGCTCTGGAATAAGATTGCCCCACTGATCAAAAATAAACAATTAAACAGCATATTGATTGAAGTCTCCTTTCCAAATAATCAGCCGGAAAATTTACTCTTTGGTCACCTAACCCCAAATTTGTTGCTAGAAGAACTGCTAAAGCTCAAAGAAAAAACAGGACTAAAAAACCTGGAAGGGCTCAATATTGTTGTCACCCATCGAAAACCGAATGGCGATAACCCTGAAATCATTAAAAACGAATTACTCAAGAATAATCCACTTAAAGTAAATTATATTTTCCCCGAACAGGGCAAAAAGATACGTTTAAACTAATGTAAAAAAGATGAAACCACTATCGATTTCATCTTTTTTTACCTAGAATTCTTCAATTATATCTGCAATTGTCAAGCGTGATTTTGCGGTAATTGCAGGCTGATTGACATCCTCCATATGTCGATAGCCAATAGCAACTGCAAACAGCGTTTGATAACCCTCGAGCTCAAGTATTTCATCGTAGACAGCATTTTCAATTCCTTCCATTGGGGTGGCATCAATATGATTTGCAGCACAGGCTGCAAGGAAAAATCCCAAAGAAAGATAGACTTGCTGTTTTATCCAAGATTGAACATGGGCCTCCCCTTCCGACTGCAAAAATTGCTTATAGTAATTAATCGATCCCTCTGGAAGCGTGTTTGCGATTTGCTCTTCAAAGCGATCTACATCGGTAAGTGCACTAAAGACAACCAAGTGGCTTGCCTCATTTATCTTCTGCGCGTTCCAATAAGATGCGCCAGCGAGTTTTTGTTTCATCTCCCCAGAAGAGACAAAGAAGAACTTCCATGGCTGGCTATTGATGGAAGATGGACTTAATCGGATTATTTCCTTTAATTCAGCGATTTTCTCCTCCGGAATTAGCGCTTCTGAATTATACTTTTTCGTTGTGTAACGTTGCTTTGCAATTTCTAAAAAAGCCATAACATACAAGATTAAATTAACTATATTTTTTATAGTTGCAAACTTAAATATAGTGTTATATATTTGCAATAACGGTCAAACTTGATAGTAACAGATGTATTTGATAGACAACAAACAATATCCATGCAGTACCAGCCTGACTATGAAATACATAGGCGGAAAATGGAAAGCAGTAATTTTGATTCATCTAATTGAAAAAAAACGATATAATGAATTAAGAAAAGAATGTGCATTAATTACCGAGCGAACTTTGAGCTTACAATTAAAAGAACTTGAAGCAGATGGCTTAGTAAAACGTACCGTGCATACCGATAAAGCCCCTTTGAAAGTAGATTATGAACTGACAGAATTCGGAAAAACACTTGTTCCGCTACTTGAGTCGATCGCCGAATGGGGAAGAGAAACGGCAGGTCGAACCGAGCGTATACAACAAATGTAGAGAAGGGACCATCAACTTTAAAACGATTATCCATCATAAAGGAGTACTTCCTCGTGTCGGTTTATTTTATCCGCAGCTATTATTTTAGTAAACTTTGGCCGAAAAAATTTAATAAAGACAGTATTTACGCATCAGGAAGTTTTTGTACAAAAACTTCCTGATGAATTAACAAAGTGCGATCACTGCCGGAAAACAGATCAATATGGCCACTAAAAAACCTCATCAACAAGTTCTTTATTAACCATTGCTCCAGCTAGGTTTCCTGTAGCAACTGCATTCGCCACAGAACGCATCATACTGGAATTATCTCCACAGGCAAAAACACCCGCAACTGTTGTTTTCTGGAAATTGTCTGTTTTTATATGTCCCTGATCGGTCAATTCGCAACCTAACATAGCGGGAATAAGCGAATGTTGCCTGAAGGGAATGGCAGCATAAACAGCATCAAAGGCAAGTTCACGACCGTCTTTTAATTGTACCTGCTGGACCCATCCATTCTTATGCTGGATTTTAGTTATTTCTTCTTCAATAATCGAAATACCATGTGACTTCAGTTTTGCTTTTTGTTTAATATCGAAACCAGCCTTACCCGAAGTCAATAGCGTTAAGTCAGGTGACAGATTGTGGATCAAACCTGCAAGGTGAAGAGCTCTTTCACCATTGGCCATAATAGCAGTCTTTCCCTTTCTGAATTCATAGCCGTGACAATATGGGCAATGGATAACCGAAATTCCCCAACAGGCTGAAAATCCCTGTATGCTAGGCATAATATCTTCCACACCGGTTGCAAAAATGATTTTTTTAGACTGAAAGACTTCCCCATTTTCGGTCGTTATTTCAAAACCTATAGCTGTCTTCGCGCCGCTTACCGCAAGCCCCTTCTGGAACTTGACACTCGGGTAGTTCAGAACTTCCTCCCTCGCTTTTTTCGCTATACTAAGCGGCTTCTCACCATCATGCGTAATGAAATTATGAGAGTGCGGCGTCTGTCTATTGCAAGGTAGCCCACTATCGATAATCAAAACACTCCGCAAAGAACGCCCCAATGCCATTGCTGCAGAAAGCCCCGCATAACTTCCCCCAACAATAATTACCTCATAGCTTCTATCATCTTTCATATATATATATTTAAATATTAATCCTCTTCTGACAAATGATGAAGTAGAATGGAAAATTTTCCTCTACCTCCCTAATTTCCATTAATCCATACGGATCGAATTCGGCATGAATGGAATTAACATCGTAAAAGAACATATGTATTCCACCAAACATTGCAAATCGATCAGTGCCTATGGCCTCCCCCTTTCCGTAGATGCTTGCTTGCTTTGATACGGTCGTAAAAATCATATAACCTCCTTCAGCTAATTGGTCAAAACAATGCTGGATTAACGCATTACGTTCATCAGCATCCAATAGATGAATAAGCCCGTAGCAAAATATACCGTCATATATGTCCTGATCAAAAGGCATTTCATTAACCGAACCATGATGGATAATCGTATCGGTTCCAATGTATTTCCTTGCAAGCTCTATTGCTGTTTTTGAAATCTCAATTCCTGTAATTCGAAAACCATGATCTAAAAAGGCACAAGCATTTCGACCATACCCAAAGCCTGGAATCAAAATGTCTTTGATATTCCTTTCTAAAAAAAAATCCTTAACAAAAACAGCAGATTGTGAAGCCTCAGAACCCCACATTTCTTGCTTATCGACAAAATTACGTTCCCAAAATTCCATACTATTGCTCTTTTTTATGAAAAACCGACTATATGGCAGAAGTGTTACACTGCAGCACCATTCTACATTCGATGAAGCGAATATAGCTTTTTCATTATTGCAACTGTGTAGCAATAATAATAAATGCAATTAAATTGCAAATAAATTACAATCGGATGAATTATTGAAATCATGGTTATTTATCAGTATTGAAAACCTATTAGTTTCTTAAATATCTTTGTTGATGAACAACGAATATCTATTTCAACAGCGAAAACATGAAAATTACAAAGACAATTTTAACAGCAGCACTTCTTTCCTTACTTGCCTTACAAGCTAGTGCTCAAAAATTAGATAAGATGACATGGTTCAATGAGCCCGCCGAATGGACTATAAAAGACAATTCGCTATCCGTTTTTGTCACGCCGAAAAGTGATTATTGGCGTATATCCCATTATGGTTTTACAGTAGATGATGCTCCTTTTCTCTATACAGTGAGAGGCGGAGAGTTTGAAGTCAAAGCAAAGATTTCAGCTAAATACCAAAACCGCTTTGACCAAGCAGGTCTCATGTTGCGCATTGATCAGGAGAATTATATAAAAGCAGGGATAGAATTTGTTGATGGAAAATACAATTTGAGTACGGTCGTTACACATAAAACGAGTGATTGGAGCATTATTCCAATAGATAAGGAAATCCCTTTTATTTGGATCAAAGCAATACGTCGATTAGATGCTGTCGAATTTTTCTATTCTTTTGATGACAAGGAGTATATCATGATGAGAAATGCTTGGCTACAGGATAATCACCCTGTTATGGTTGGTTTAATGGCAGCTTCACCAGACGGCAATGGCTTTCAGGCGAAATTTGACTATTTTACGATCAAACACCTTGCAGATCAACGTCGAAGCAAATGGCTTAAAGAGAATAATTCAAACTAAAAAATATCGACGCCCATCTAAGACAGTCCCATAGACGGGCGTCATCTTAGGTCAGTATGTCCTGCTGCATCTTGTCAAACACACTCACTGCTTCATATGAATTTCGTACACGAAGCTTTTGGAGTATATTTTGCCGATGCCGGTTAACGGTATTTATGCTCAGCCCTAGTTTTTCGGCAATTCGTTTACTAATCATCCCCTCCTTGATGCAGCTTAAAATTTCTTTCTCTCGTGTACTAATAGAGGTTTTCGCACCATAGCCATCCAAGTGATGGACTACGCCTGTTACCTGATTGAGGATATAATTTCGAAGATTGATTGAAGTTTCAGTTTCTGGTAATAGGGTATAACAGCATAAAGCCAGCTGTGGGAATTCCGGTCCTGGGGTGTCCAAGTAAAAAATTTGATGGGACAGCTGCATGATTTGCCCCTCTCTCCCTTCGACCCGCAGGATACTGTTTGCTTGATAATTGAATCGCTCTACTAGATCCATTTTTTTGACCAAGTTGAGAAATTGAAGTTCCAAAGTATGCTTAATGGTCAAATCATCGGGGTAAACACGTTCGAGAAGAAAATCTTCCCAAATACCGTTTATTTCCAGTTTCTTTTCATCTGTAGGAAGGTAAAGTCGCTCTGCAATTGTCCCCATATAGGTATAACTCCAGTTCGCCGTCAGGTCACTCAGTACGGCTATACCGTTATGAATTTCGGCAAAAGTTTTTGCGTAACTCTTGTAGTGTTTTAGCACAGATAAATCGATGCTGCTATTTCGTAATCTACGCTCAACAAAATTTTTATCTAATTTTTTTTTGATCTCCGATTTCATTTTATACTTAAAAGCTTCATATTAGATCTTTAAAAAGAAAGTCCAATGCGGAGATAAGGCAAAGTTGCTTCTTTACTGAATCCTATTACTCCTTGAATAGTTAATAGATCTCCTGGCATAAAATAAATTCCGCCACCATATCCCATATGCCAGTCATTGGAATTTTCATGACTCATCCATACCCTTCCGACATCATAAAAACCAATTGCCCCGACCGTTCCAGGAACGATATAAGAAGAGTAGCTAAATAATTTAAGTCGCATGTCAAAATTATTATAAAGTGCTGTTTTCCCAGTAAATCGCCGAGAATTATACCCTCTTAAGCTCATTTCCCCTCCAATTTGTGCGTGTTGATAAAAATAGGGATCTCCCCATACCGCATCAAATCCCACACGATTAGCAAAAGTAATATAGTTGTCGGCAACCGTTTTATAAAAACTCATGGAATGCTGTAATTTCGTATAGTTGCGACTCTCCCCTCCTATTTCAGCATTCCAGCCTAGTCTGGTATGTACGTGTACTCCAGATTTAGGATTGGCAATATTATCACGTGTATCATAATCTATCCCGCCAGTAAGCCCTGTAAAAAAATTACTACCGTAGATAGGCTCCGAAGGATATTTTTCATGAAACTCTTCAAAATATCGTCCAACATTATTTAATTCTTTACTATTATAATATTCGGAGGAGGATCCATAGAAAACCTTGAATTTGGGGTCTAGGTATCTTTCTAAAAAAATATCACCATTCACAAGATCAAATCGATTTCGGTAATAGGAAATGCGCTTTGAATCCGATTTATCAAAAATGGTATTGTTTCCATATCCAAAGAAGTTGCTCAGGTTTTTAGGGCCAAGGGACGAAAGATGAATATAAAGATCATGCCCTGCAATGAGATCTTTGTAATTACCTTTATAGTCAAACATAAATGATTCGCGACCGGTCAAATAACTGGCAAGAAACTGATGCCTATAAGCATAAGGTTTCTTTCTGAATCCTTGATTTTCGATCATATACCCCAGTCCAAAAATAAGTCCACGGTCAACGCCATAGTCCAGATTAAAAACAACTCCTTTACGATCATAGACAAAATTGTCATAGTCAAACTTATGGACAGCGCTGTCTTTGCTTAATTTCAGATGAATAGCATCATCAACCTGGATAGTACCCTGAACCTGGTCTTTAGCATCATAGATATAAACTTTGCTGGCATTGGCAAATTTGTCTGTTGTACGGTACAAATCCTGACCATCACCACCAATTATCCGAATCTTTATGGGCGATTTGCCCGATCCATGTAACTTATATTCATCAGCGCCCGATATACCATATATACGAACTTCTTTGGTCTGATCAGGTACAAAGGTACGCTTTAGCAATTTTCGCCCTTCGGTCCCATCCTTTTTCTTGTTATGGATATTGACAGTGACCGAACCATCTTTATTGTAATCGACATCTACAAATTCAGATTTGGCAGACAAGGGCAGTTCAACGACACGCGCTAGAAATCGGTAGTAGGTCAATCCACTTTCCATCAGTTCGTCCCTTCTTGAACGAATATTTGTTTCCAATTCTTTCGCACTCATTTTCACAATAGTATCGGGCATCGTTAACATGGCCTGATGAATCAACGAATCCGTCAATGTTTTCTGAACAAACTGAATTTCCTCAATCCACTCATCCTCCGTTAGATGCGTGAGAAAAAAATGATCAAAAGTACTTGCATTAAAATTCCAATGTGGTACATTGCGGATATGTGGGCTAAAGGGTTGCAAATGGGCCTTCAACCATTGATAGGAAAGTAATGTTGGAAATACACCCGAAGTTTTATAATACACCTTATCCCTATCCCTAGGGACAGGCGTATAGATTTTTTTACCTTTTTCTTTTTCAGGATCCCAACGCCAGTTATCTTGATGGCGATCCCAGTCCCCTAACGTAAAGTCTAACAATCGTGCACGTAACGTGAGCTTCTGATCAATTTGTGTATCATTGTCTTCCAGAACTTTACGCATGACTTTTGCGCTATTATCCGTTTTTTGCTCCTCAAAAGGGGTACGCGCCTCAAACATATAGGCCCTATTTTTAAATACCTCACGATACTCGCCAAACCTAGGATCATCTCCCACAAACACCAGTTCCGGCGAGGCTGAAGGAATTCCTAGGGCTTTGTTAAATGGCGGAACGGTCAATGCCCCAAATGGATGATGTATCGAAATCTGATCCTGTACAATATCTTTTGCAAATGTCTTTCGGAGGCTTTCCGGGAGACTGCGTTCAGGGTATTTCTGAATGGACCTGAGAACCCACTCCCTACCCGAAGAATCTACCAGTCGAAGCGACTGGGTCTGCATACCGCCACCCAACTTGACGATCTGAAGCCCACCTCGCTCTGTAGCGAGATCCATCACACGCATCTTAACAGGAGTATTGTATAATTTACGGTAACTATCTCCAAGCCAAAATCGATGCAATAATCCCACTCGGTCATATTCGGGCGCAATCATCGTAGTAATACTGTCCATACGCTGCGCATGCGAATTAAAAACACAGCAACAGGCAATTAATGTAAAGATTCTTCTCATTTTATCTAAGTCGGTCTTCGAGAAATCAACAGTCGATACAGGTAGAATGTTTGATACTCTCGAAATCTAATTGGGCTAAAGTTCACCTTTTAAAGCAAAGAATCAAAAACTTTCTGCTCCTTTTTTAGTATAAAACCACTATTTTGATAAAACTTATGGCTCTCGGTTCGAATGGTATTACATCTAACACGCAAACGGCGACACCCTATCCTATCTTTTAGAATAAGAATAGATCACTCAATACTTCAGCTATGCTTCAGGTTGATCCAACAATCGGCGGTGATAATTTATTTGGCCAAGGTGATAAGTTAGATGGGTGGTCAGATGAACGAGCAAATACTGCGTTGTTGTTTTTTCCTCAAATACTAAAATCGGATAAATCTCTTGAAGGTTCTCTTCTGACAACAGATCCAGAGAGCGGGTAACCACATCAATCGTATCATTTATCTGATCTATTAATCCTTTTCGAGGAATGTCTTTTAACGAAAACTCCGCCGCTCGATCTCTAATATATCCAGTCTTCCCTATTTCGGCACCGATGTAAGTTTGAAGATTTCCTATCAAATGTAGACAAAGATTGCCCGCTGAATTGGAAATATTACGTTCAATAAGCCATATATTTCCCTCTTGTTTGTACAATGAAATTTCATCCCGTAGCCTGTTTAAGTCCCGTTGGAAAAGGCTTTTTAAAGTTTCTATAAGCATAGACTAAATTTAGATATATTTTCTACCAAAAAAGTAACTTTTATATCAACACATCAACTGTAGCCGTAAATAGCCATATTGATACGAATCAGAAGTATACATCTTCACATGATATTATGTAATTTTAAACAACTTAAAGAGCTATAACCATGAAGATAGTTTCAAATTTCCCAAAGAAAACTTGGGTAATTTTTAGTGTAATAACAGTCGCGGCCACCATTCTCTTCGCTAAATGCGATAGCCCATCCGATGGAAATGACAGATTGGGATTTCCATTTCCTTTTTATGAGTATATTGGCGGCAAACGCTCAGTGGAACCTGAGAATCGAAGTAGTTTCAATTCTATTTATCTTCTTTTCGATCTTATTATCTATTTTGGACTTGCTTATTTTTTTACATTTTTAATCAAGAGATCTAAAAAATAGTGTACATTGAAATGGAATTAATTGACCAAATTATTTCCATCTGTTTTATATACAAGTTTTAAGCTAAACCATCTTTACGATGAAGAAAAGCACAAAAATAACCAACCAAAGTATCGAATCTGCAGGACTTCCCAAAGACCCCAAACATGCCATTGCTGAATATATCTGGAATGGATTTGATGCAAAAGCCACACAGATCGAACTCTTCATAGACAGTAATGAATTAGGCTACATTAATCGTATAAGCATACAGGACAATGGCGAAGGCATACCCCTAGAGACGCTTTCTTCCTCATTTGGAAACTTTTTGGATTCTATAAAAAAGAACAGCCTCAAACGCAGTTCCTATACAAGAGGAAAAAAGGGAAAGGGCCGATTTTCTTTCTCGCTTTTTGCAACACGTGCAATTTGGAATACTGTTTTTCAAAAGGATGAATATTTCTCAAACTACCGAATTCAAATCGATCGCGAAAGTAAAGAGCAATACGATATCAGTGAAAGCACGCCAGTAGTACATAAAAATACAGAAACACAAGTTACTCTTGAAGGCATTTTTGGACTTAATGCTACATTTTTTGAAAGCGATGACTTTAACAATTTCCTCGCACAGGAATTCGGTTGGTTTCTCTACTTGAATAAGGAAAGGAATTACGCCATACGCATCAATAGAAAGCCGTTGGCTTATGATCATTTAATCCAGGAGACAGACCAGCTTTCTTGGACAGGCTATAGCCCTGATCGTGATACTTCTTATAATTTTACCATCAATTACATTCGATGGAACCAGCAAATTGGTGATCGATATTATTATTATTTTCTTAATAGTGATAAAAAGGAAATTGCCAAAGAACTTAGCAGTTTCAATAATAACGCGATTAATTTCCACCACTCCGTCTATGTGGAATCTGGCTTATTTGACCATTTTGAACAACAAGATATCCTCCTTTCTACAGAAGATAATTTTTTTTCGGGGAAAGCCAAACAAGTTATTTATCGAAATTTACTTGCCGAGTTACGTGATTTACTCGATAGAAAGCAAAAAAAATATATACTAGAGCATGCTGTCGCAGTAAAATTAACAGACCTTGAAAGAAAGGGCCTACTGCCCGAATACAGCAGCTCGGAACAAGATAAAAAAAGAAAAAAACTATTGTTAGCATTAATACAGGAATTATATATTGTAGATCCACGCATTTTCTTTGGCATTAAAACAGACCTTATCCGCACCTATCTCGGTTTCATCGACCTGTTATTGCAATCGGAAAAAAGCACAGAAATCCTCCCTATTATCGAAAAGGCACTTCCTTTAACTGACAAAGAAAAGAGTCGCATAAAACAGCTTATAATCCGCGCTGCGCACGATGAAAACACTTCTTCCGAGCAGAAAAAATAATACATTTTTATTTAATGACTTTTAGATGTCAATAAATAAAATTAAAAGTATCACTTTTGCTTAACACTGTTAAATTATTTACACATTAGCATGGGTAGCAAAGAACGCATACAACGGCTCAAAGATGAGAATAGAACTAATATTCTAGATGCTGCGCTCCAAATCGTCAAAGAAGAAGGATGGCAGGCCTTGAGTATGCGCAAAATTGCAGATATCATCGAATATACTGCCCCCATGATATACGAGTATTTCGCCAATAAAGATGCCATTTTGATGGAGCTTGCTAACCAAGGCTATCTCCTTCTTGCCAAAAAAGTAAAACAAGCCAAATCAACTGAAACCGATTTGGAGAAACAATTGGAAGCAATGTGGTTTAGCTATTGGGATTTCGCCTTCGAAGAACGCGAGTTATACCAATTAATGTTCGGTGTAGGAACGGCCTGTTGTGGTTTTGAAAAAACCTATAAATGTGCTGAATCCCATGGAAAATTGATAAGTGATGTCATCCGTGAAATCATGAAAGAGAAAAATCCATCCGAAGAATTGATTTGTAGAAAGTATTTTACGTACTGGTCTATTATACATGGATTGATTTCGATCAATCTGGTAAACCAAGGCAATGGCGACAACACGAATCAAGAAGTATTAAAGGATGCTATTTACGGCATCACACGCTCCCTGACTGACTAATTTTTTTAAACTAAAAAATACAACGTTAAGAAATCTAACACCGTTAAATATACCAAAACTTCAATTTTTAATATCACATGAAAACAAATTTATCACCAAGTCTTAAAAGGATTTACATTCCAACACTTAACAGTGTTAAACGAATTAATATCGTAAAGACTGCATATGTGTTGAGTGCAATCGTTCTATATAGTTGCTCAACCGGAACAAGTAAACCCGCTGATCCACCACCAGTTAACCTTCCGGTCGTTACGATCGAGAATGGTAACGAGACCGTTTACCAGGAATATCCAGCAACTATTGAAGCTTCTGCCAATATTGAAATCAGACCACAGGTAGAAGGGATCTTGGAGTACATTTATGTCGATGAAGGAGCCAAAGTAAATAAAGGTCAGGCACTTTTCAAGATCAACGACCGCCCCTATCAGGAACAATTAAACCAAGCGAAGGCAAATTTACTGGCAGCAAAAGCCAGCTTGGAAAACGCCGAATTAGAAGTCGAAAAGAAAACAAAGCTGGTGAATACCAAAGTACTGACAGACTTCCAGCTAAAAACAGCTATTAGCGCACGTAATGCCGCTAAAGCAAACGTACAATTGGCACTATCGGCCGTTGAAACGGCGAAAATCAATGTCGGATATACGCTAATACGGGCTTCAGCCGAAGGATACATCGGTAGATTGCAGCGCAAACAAGGGAGTTTGGTTGGTCCTACAGACGCACAACCACTTACCGCATTGTCAAATGTAAGAGATCTTCATGTTTATTTCTCATTGGGAGAAAATGACTTTATCGCATTCAAAAACAATACAGAAGGGAGCAATTTACAACAAAAGCTTCACAACCTCCCTCCGATCAGCTTAGTTCTGTCGGATCAGACAATTTATGATCAGAAAGGAAAAATTGATATGGTGGATGGGCAGTTTGATAAAAATACCGGTGCGATTACACTTCGTGCAACGTTCAACAATCCGGAAGGAGTTTTACGCAATGGAAATACAGGTCGTGTAAGACTGCAGAAGAAGTACGCACAAGCTTTACTGGTACCGCAGCTCGCTACCCTTGAAATGCAGGATAAAATCTTCGTCTATACCGTCGGCAAAGAAAATAAAGTTGTTCAACAACCAATTACTGTCATCGGAAAAAGTGGTGCAAACTACCTCGTAAGCAAAGGACTGAATGCGGGAGATCGGATTGTCTACAAAGGCATTGACTTGCTTCAGGATGGTCAGAAAATTACGCCACAAGCTTTATCAAGAGATAGCATCAATTCATTATAATATTAAAATCACATGCTTAAGAAATTTATAGAAAGACCTGTACTTGCTACCGTTATCTCCATATTACTTGTTATATTGGGGGTGATTGGTATCCTCAAACTGCCTTTACAGCAGTTTCCCGATATTGCACCGCCGGCAGTGCAAGTAACGGCATTATATCCTGGGGCAAATGCCGAAACGGTCCTTCGCGCCGTGGCCCCCTCGCTCGAAGAGTCAATCAACGGAGTTGAGAATATGAGCTACATGAGCTCTACCGCCAGTAACGACGGTTCATTAATGATTACTGTATATTTTAAACTTGGCACTGACCCTGACCAAGCTGCTGTGAACGTCCAAAATCGTGTGGCTCAAGCAACCAGCCAATTACCCGCTGAGGTTGTACAAGCCGGTATCACCACGGCAAAACAGCAAAACAGCTTGATCATGGTATTGGATCTCTATACGGAAGATCAGAGTAAATACGATCAGACCTTTATTACCAATTATGCGCAGATCAATATTATTCCCGAACTGAAACGGATACCTGGTGTTGGACAAGCATTGGCATTTGGTGGTAGCAAGGACTACTCCATGCGCGTATGGCTTAATCCAAATCAAATGGCGACCTATAAATTAACGCCTGAGGAAGTTATGGCTGCAATTCAAGATAAAAACGTTGAAGCTGCACCTGGTAAATTCGGAGAGAGCAGCCGTGAAGCTTTTGAATTTGTGATCAAATATAAAGGTAAACTCAACCAACCAAGTGACTACGAAAATATTATTATCCGCTCCAACACAGACGGCTCAGTACTTAAACTCAAAGACGTCGCTCGTGTCGAACTGGGATCCTATACTTATGCGAGTCATACGCGCATCAACGGCAAAGCAGGATTGAATATTGGGGTAATGCAGCTGGCAGGTTCGAATGCAAATGAAATTCAGATCGCGATTCAAAAATTCATGGAGAAAGCTTCTTTAAGCTTTCCGAAAGGTGTCAAATATCTCGTTTTATACAACACAAAAGATGCACTTGATCAATCCATTGACCAAGTAAAACATACACTAGTTGAAGCATTTATATTGGTATTTTTAGTTGTCTTTCTATTCCTTCAGGATTTTAGATCGACATTGATACCAGCGATCGCAGTACCAGTAGCCATCGTGGGAACATTTTTCTTCATGCAGCTCTTCGGCTTTTCAATCAACCTACTGACCTTGTTTGCTTTGGTGCTTGCTATTGGGATTGTCGTCGATGATGCAATTGTGGTCGTCGAGGCAGTTCACGCCAAGATGGAACATGAAAATCTCCCACCTAAGCTTGCTACAACATCTGCCATGAGTGAAATTACCGGGGCAATTATCTCAATTACATTGGTGATGTCTGCCGTATTCCTTCCCATCGGCTTTATGGAAGGTTCTACCGGAGTGTTTTACAGACAATTTGCTTTCACTTTAGCGATTGCAATCGTTATTTCAGCAATTAATGCCTTGACACTTAGTCCTGCGTTATGTGCACTCTTCTTAAAACCAACGCATCATGGTCATTCTGACGCTAAAAAACTTAACTTCAAGGAACGTTTCTTTGCTGGATTCAATGTTGGATTTGATCGGTTGACTAAAAACTATTTAGGTAGTCTACGCTTCTTGATCCGTTACAAGTGGGTTGCATTTGCAGGATTGGCAATTACCCTACTTTTGACCGTATTTATGATCCGTAAAACACCTACTGGATTTATTCCGTCGGAAGACCAAGGATTTATTGCTATTTCTTTATCCATGCCTGCAGGCGCTTCTTTAGATCGTACTTCAGGGGCATTAGCCGAAGCTGAGAAGCAACTTCAACATGCTGATTTTACCAAAACTTTAAATGTACTTGCTGGCTTCAATATTTTGACACAATCCACAAGTCCTTCAGCGGGTGTTGCATTTATCCTCCTTAAACCACATGAAGAACGTGGTCAGATAAAAGACATCAATGCGATTATGGCGGATGTGAATCAACGTCTGGCAAATATCAAAGGCGCAAATTTCTTTGTCTTTACCTTCCCTACAGTACCAGGGTTCAGTAATGTTGACGGTCTGGATATGGTACTACAGGACAGAACCGGCGGACAACTTGGAAAATTCAGTGGCGTAGGCCAGAAGTTTATTGGCGAACTGATGAAACGTCCTGAAATCATGATGGCTTTCACAACCTTTAAAGCGGATTATCCACAATATGAGCTCCAGGTAGATGATATCAAGGCAGAGCAACTTGGCGTAAGCACAAAAAGTATATTACAAACCATGCAAGCCTATTTTGGTAGTGCCCAAGCCTCAGATTTTAATCGTTTTGGAAAGTACTACCGTGTGATGGTCCAAGCTGATGCCAAGGACAGAAGTGAACCAACTTCAATGGATGGTATTTTTGTAAAAAACAGACTAGGAGACATGGTTCCCATCAATACATTGGTCAAATTGGAACGTGTATATGGACCGGAAACGGCATCCCGTTACAACTTGTTTAATTCGATTGGAATAAATGCCATACCTAAACCAGGATATAGTTCTGGAGACGCTATTCGTGCAGTTGAAGAAGTTGCAAAACAACAATTGCCGACTGGATTCACTTATGAGTTCTCAGGTATGACGAAAGAAGAAATTGTTTCCGGAGGACAGTCTACGCTGATTTTTATTCTCTGTCTGATATTTGTTTACTTCTTGCTTGCGGCACAATATGAAAGCTACATCATTCCATTAGCGGTTATTCTCTCCATTCCGACCGGTATATTTGGTGTCTTCGCGGCAATTAGTTTCACTGATATTGCCAACAACATCTATGTACAAGTTGCACTGGTTATGTTGATTGGTTTATTGGCCAAAAATGCCATTTTGATTGTGGAATTTGCTATCCAAGGGCGTCAACAGGGATTGTCTATCCCTAGTGCAGCACTTAAAGCAGCAAGATTACGCTTGAGGCCTATTATCATGACTTCCTTAGCTTTTATTGTTGGTATGATTCCAATGATGACAGCCGTAGGTCCGTCAGCTCAAGGAAATCATTCCATCAGTATTGCTGCTGCGGGCGGCATGTTCACTGGAGTCGTTTTAGGGCTCTTTATTATCCCTATCCTCTTTATTTTCTTCCAATTTATCCATGAGAAAATAGGCGGTGTTCCACAGCAAAAAGAGCATGAAAACCAAGCCGTTTCATTGGAAATACCCGTGCACACAAACAATTAGTACATCATGACAAAATTTAAATATATGAATAGTAAAGCAAAATTACTGACGGTTTTCATCTTATCTTTTGTCGCATGGTCTTGCAAAACGGATAAGTTGGTCAGCAATCAGCACCTTGCCCCTAACTTACCTGAACAGTACCGCGACCAAGCTAATGCTCCGCAGGAAACTAGCATAGGTTCTATTCCATGGCGTGATTTTTTTAAAGATCAAGCCTTACAGACTCTGATTGACAGTGCAATACAACATAATTTAGATATGCAACTGGCATTAAAAAATATAGAAGCGTCTCAACTGAGCCTGAAACAAGCAAAAGCTAACTATCTTCCTACGGCCCAACTACAGATCAGGGGAAATAGCACCAATCCATCCAATAACAGTATGAATGGATTGAGCCTGGGGCAGTTTTTAGGCCAACATCATGTGGAAGATTATACGGCATCCTTAGGTTTATCCTGGGAGGCCGACCTATGGGGTAAAATCAAAAATCAAAATATCGCTGCTTTAGCTTCCTATCTGCAGACAGAAGAAGCTAAAAAAGTAATTCAAACCCAACTAATTGCGCAAGTTGCACAAGGTTATTATCAACTTCTGATGCTATATCAATTGCGTGATATCGCCAAACAGAACTTGCAATTAAGCGATACAACCTTACGCATCGTCCAACAGCAATATGAAGTTGGTGACATTAATTTACTTGCTTTGGAACAGGTTGATGCGCAGCGATTGTCAGCAGCGGCGCTAATTCCTGACTTTGAACGGCAGATCACAATTCAGGAAAATGCCATTCAGATTCTTAGCGGAAAACTCCCGCAAGAGATTAAAACAGCGGAAAAATTGGCGAACATCCAGTTCCCCGAAGAACTAGCAACTGGCATACCAGCTGATTTGTTGAGCCATCGTCCTGATGTAAAACAAGCCGAACTAGCTATTACAGCGTCACAGGCCTATCAACAATACGCAAAAGCGCGCATGTACCCTTCCTTGGTGATAAGTGCCGAGGCCGGAGTAAATGCGTTCAAAGCAAGTAATTGGTTCAACTTGCCCGCATCATTATTTGGTGCAATTACAGGGAGTATTACACAACCTATTTTCCAACGCAAGGAATTGAAAACGCAATATGAGCTGGCACGTGTCGAACAAGAAAAGAATGTATTGATCTTCAAGCAAAAAGTAATTTCCGCTGCTGGGGAAGTATCTGATGCATTAGTTTCAATTCAAAAATTGAAAGAAAAACAAAAGATTACTTCGGATAGAACGACACGTCTAAAGGAAGCAACGAAGCACGCCAACCTTTTATTTGAAACAGGAATGGCCACTTACTTAGAAGTAATTACAGCACAAAGCAATATCTTGCAAAGTGAGCTCGAACTTGCTCAGGTAAAAAAAGCGGAGCTTTCTGCTGTTGTTGATCTATATCGTTCATTGGGAGGAGGATGGAGCAATTAGTAATGTTTTAAAAAAGCAATTTTCTAATTTTATTATACATATCTGGTAGATGGGGGGCCCTAAGGGTCCCCTGTTTTATTTTTATACAAAGTTCATTCTTACTCCACCCTTAACTTAACTTCCTGTAAGCTAAATTCAAATCAGGCCAAAAGTAAGCTATTTCTATTTTTTAGTCCCTATTCAATAACGAGATCGCATACAATTTATAAATCCTTCAAACCTTGGAATAAAAGAGACAAATGCTGCTGAAGCAATGCGATTAATTTTGGAAATAATAAAAATTTTATAAAATGAGAGATTTAAAAAAGATTGCATTAGCTGTGTGTATCGCCGTATGCACATTAGTAGCCGTGAGCTGCAGTAAAGATGACGAAACTGTTGTTGAGCCACAACTTACACCAAGCGAAGTATTGGCTAGTACGCCCTGGGAGACAACAAACGCAAAGAATAATAACGGAGAAAGTGTAGTACTGACAGATGCTAACGTGTCAAATTTTGTAGGATTTGCTTATTTCAAATCTGACGGTACTTTTACAATGTTCAATCTTGACGACTCTCCCAAAATGCACGGTGATTGGACCGTATCCGCAGATGGTAAAACAAGAACAATTGTTGCTAAAAATGATGCCGGTGAAACATTGTTTACGCGGGTGGTTGATATTACGGTATTAACGAAAGAAGAATTCACTTATAGAATTTATCCAAACGCTAATGACAAAACTATCTATTTCGATATCATCCATACACCAACAACTCATCAAGAGCCAAAATAATTTATAGGATCACACATCGAATAAATAGTTGCCTCAATAATACAGAAAGGCTTGATGGAATGATGTCAAGCCTTTCTTTTTATAGCTAAAAACGAAGCCTATATCCAAAGTCGTTCGTTGACACTATTATATCAACCGATTACAAAACAACCTATAACAACAAGATTTACAGCTTAGTTAAAAACAGAACGCAAAGATTTCATAAAGGATTACAAGCTGATATGCCGAGGCTAGATAATCTACCAAGCCTTGGCAATATACGCCTGGGTGCATCAAATTGATATTTCAGTCGGGGCTTTATACGCTTCAGCAGAAATTTGTCGTCCAATAATAAAAGGAATTACGAAATTTGCATAGATTTCACCGATACATACAAGTTAAAAGAATGCAAGACATAGCGATCTATAAAAACGATAAGAATCTAATTAGCACAAATAAAAAAAGGCTGATATTTACTTTTCTGTCCTTTCTGCTCATTTATTTAGTCGCCTATATTATAGATCCCTTCTCAAATTGCTGGGATGGTTATTTTAAACGGAATATGTTCGAAATACTCGGTGAATGGACATTTACGATCATTTACAGTTTTATCATTTCCGAATTTAGTATCATTGTACATGACAAACTTGATAAGTTTTTAACCTGGAAAGATAGTCCAACAGAACGACTCTTACTTGAAACCGTCATCAACCTCTTTGCAGTACTCTTTATCAATTTACTATTGGAGTACCTGATTTCAAAATATTATTTTGGACCTCAAAATGTTACTATAGCCCCATCTTTGGAGGAAAAAAGGGGGATGATACAAAATATTACAATCAGTGTATTGATTGCGCTCATGATCATGGGGATCAATATCGGCAGTCATTTGATCACCAACTGGAAGAATGAGTCCATGCGGGCAGCAAAGCTCGATCAGGTCATTCTTGAAACAGAACTTCAATCGTTAAAATTACAGATCGATCCCCATTTTGTCTTTAATAACTTGAGCGTGCTATCCGAAATTATCCTTGAGGATCAACAATTAGGCTATGAGTATGCAGAAAACTTCTCCAAAATATATCGCTACCTTCTTGTCAATTCCAAAAAGGATATTATCTCACTCGAAGAAGAACTCAACTTTCTAAATTCATACATATTTCTTATAAAAAACCGATTTGGCGATGGAGTAAGCTTCGAAATAAATGTCAACCCTGCAAAACGCAATTTTCAATTGCCTCCCCTCACCTTACAATTATTGGTAGAGAATGCATTAAAGCATAATCAGACAAGTAAGAAAAAACCTCTGAAAATAAAGGTATACACCAACTCCCAGAATCAACTTGTTGTTGAAAATATATTGATCCCTATTGAGAATGTATCCGAATCATCGGGAATCGGGATTTCAAACATCATTAAAAGATACGATTTGCTATCCAACTTAAAATTGCAAATAAAGAATGATGGAAAAACATTTAACGTTATCCTCCCACTTTTAGCACAAGCATAATGAATATAACCAAAGTATTAATCATCGAGGACGAAAAACTCAATGCCGATCGTTTAAAGCGACTTTTGAAAGAAATAAAACCATCCATCGTTATTTTGGATGTGCTTGACAATATTGCGGATAGCATCAATTGGTTCAATAGCAATGAACTTCCCCACCTGGTCATGATGGATATTCGTCTATCCGATGGTTTAAGCTTTGAAATATTAGAGACTATAAAAATAGACTGCCCAATCATATTTACAACAGCATTTGACGAATATGCTGTGAGGGCTTTTAAATTCAATAGCATAGATTATTTGCTCAAGCCTGTAGAAAAAACAGAGCTGGGAAATGCCATCCAGAAACTTGATCATCAAAAAGATATGCAAATCAATCAACAACCGCTTCAAGGTTTATTGGATTTTATCTATCCGAAAGATTTTCGCTCACGTTTTCTAATTCCATTCAAAGACGGTTATAAGACCATTCTCGTCGAAGAAATATTATACTTTTACTCCGAATTTAAACTTACCCATGCACAACTCAAATGTGGGACTATCGAAATTGTACCTCAAACAATGGAAGAACTTGAACAGCAATTGAATCCAAAAGTATTTTTTCGCGCCAATAGACAGTTCATTGTTCATATAGATGCAATCAAAAGGTTACATAATCACTTCAACGGAAAACTAAAAATAGAAATTAAAAATAACGACCAAGTAGAAATTCTTGTGAGCAGAGAAAAAGCTCAACTACTAAAAAATTGGTTAGACTATTGATACCGCTTCTCCTTTTGACAGCAGAACAGCAGGATTAGTTTTACGCTATAAAGAAGAGAATGTCAATCTATAAAAGCAATATCTTCAACACAATTGGATCATACAATTTAATGTCGTAAAATTCAGATCATCACTGTGACGTTTCAGTAAGCAATTGTAACGTCTCGGTAGATTTCTTTGCCTTATGGCTTAAAAGAATTCTTTTCTTTGTTTCATTATAAAATGATAAAATGGCACAAAGAACGATGACTTTAAAACCTTTCCTTACACTTATTACAGCAGCAACATTATTATCGTCCTGTGGAGGCAACCAAGAACAACCGCAAGAGCAGGCAGTTACTGTTGACTTTATCGAATTGTCTCCTACCCACGCGGAGACCGAAAAAAAATATCCTGGTACATTAGAGGGGACCGTCAACGTCGATGTCAAGGCTCAGGTAACGGGTTATCTTGAGCAGATTTATGTCAAAGAAGGAGACTATGTATCCAAGGGTCAACCTCTTTTCAAAATAAAAGCTGATGTCTACAATGAACAAGTAAACAATAGCAAGGCTGCTTATCAAGCTGCTTTATCGGCAGAACAAAATGCGAAATTGGAGATTGATAAAATCAAACCACTTGTAGAAGGTAAAGTGTATACCGAATTACAGTTAAAAACTGCTGAGGCCAATTATGCCGCAGCTAAAGCACAGGTAGCACAAGCACAAGCTGCACTCGGCTCATCGCAGATAAATGCCAAATTCACATTGATCAATGCACCAGTGAGTGGTTATATCGGCCGTATCCCTAATCGGATCGGAAATTTAATTACCTCAGCAGATGCCACACCTTTAACGACACTATCAGAAATCAATACCGTAAATGTGTATTTTTCATTGAGTGAGGCCGATTTTATAGCCTTTATAAAAGATCAGAACAACAAATATTCCAATCAACAAGCAACGCTATTACTGGCTGATGGAACGGAATATAACCATTCAGGGAAAGTAGAATTAGCCAGCGGTAACATCGACAGAACAACAGGAAGTATGGCACTTAAAGCAAGTTTCACCAATCCTGATAAAATTCTCCGTTCGGGCGGCTCAGCTAAAGTAATCTTGAAAAAAGCGCACGAAAACGTATTGTTGGTACCTATGGCGGCTGTCAAGGATATTCAAGACCGCTATTTCGTTTATGTTATTGGCGAAAAAAACAAAATTTCCATGAAACAGATTGAAATTGCGGGAAATACAGCCAACGCCTATTTACTTAAATCGGGACTTACAGCTGGTGAAAAAATCGTTATGAATAGAATTGACATGCTTAACGATGGAATGCAAGTTCAACCGACTAAAAAATCCACCATGTAGCCAGATGGAGCGTAGATAGCAACAACAGAGCTGCTGAAAAAGTTCCTTTTTAAATAATTGGGATAAATCCAGGCAATAGCAATCATGGCAAAAGCTGCACCGTTCAAAGAGCGGTAACACGCCTTTACGTTCCGTATGCACTTTTGAAAAAAATGGTACTAAAAGCTTTATAAAAATTATACTAAAATGTTAAAGAAATTTATTGACAGGCCAGTTTTGGCAACTGTTATATCGATCATATTTGTCATACTGGGGGTTATCGGTCTTTTTAGGCTGCCTCAGACGCGATTCCCAGATATCGCCCCACCCACGGTCCAAGTAACCGGAAGCTATCCCGGAGGAAACAGCGAAACGGTATTGAGATCAGTTGTTACACCCCTTGAAGAACAAATCAATGGTGTAGAGGACATGGAATATATTACATCTACTGCAAGTAATGATGGTACATTCTCTGTACGCATTGTCTTTAAAGCAGGTGTAAATCCAGATCAGGCAGCCGTCAATGTGCAAAACAGAGTACAACAGGCTACTCCTATCCTGCCACAGGAAGTTGTCCGAATGGGATTAACAACCTCCAAGCAACAAAATAGTATGATCATGATATTTAATATCTATACAGAAGATAATAAAAAATATGATGAACTATTTTTACAGAATTATGTGAACATCAACTTGATCCCACAGATCAAGCGTGTACCCGGGGTCGGTCAGGCGATGGTATTTGGTTCTAAAGACTATTCGATGCGTGTATGGTTGAATCCGCAAAAAATGGCGAGTTATGGACTTGTGCCGCAAGAAGTCATTGCTGCAATTTCCAAACAAAGTCTGGAATCTGCACCTGGAAAATTAGGTGAAGAATCAAAAGCACCTCTTGAATATGTTATACGCTACAAAGGGAAAAAGAATCTTCCGGAGCAGTATGAAAACATTATCGTTAAAAATAATGATGTTCAAATAGTACGTTTAAAGGATGTAGCACGTATCGAGTTTGGCTCGATCAGCTATAGCGGTAATTCACAAAATAACGGTCTTAATACCGTTACCATTGGTATATTCCAGACATCAGGCTCCAATGCCAATGAAATTGAAATTGGAATCGACAAACAGATTGAAATAGCGCAACGCTCATTCCCTCCTGGAATCAAGATTTTTAAATTGATCAGTACCAAAGAGCGCTTGGATGAAAGTACAGCCCAAGTACGCTCGACATTAATCGAAGCCTTCATTTTGGTTTTCCTCGTTGTATTCTTATTCTTACAAGACATACGATCGACTATTATTCCAGCAATTGCAGTTCCGGTAGCTATTGTAGGTACCTTCTTCTTCCTGCTCGTATTTGGCTTTACCATCAATATATTGACGTTATTTGCCCTCGTACTCGCCATTGGTATTGTTGTCGATGATGCAATTGTCGTGGTCGAAGCAGTACATGGAAAGATGGAGACTTCCAATTTAACAGGTAAACAGGCCACCCATAGTGCCATGAGTGAAATCACTGGAGCTGTAATCTCCATTACCTTGGTTATGTGTGCTGTTTTTATTCCCATTGGATTTATGACAGGTTCATCGGGTATGTTCTATAAACAGTTTGCCTATACTCTTGTGATCGCCATTGTGATCTCTGCGATCAATGCCTTGACGCTTACACCTGCACTATGTGCATTATTACTTAAAAATACACACGCCGAAAATCAAGATGGACAGACCGCAAAAACCGGGTTTTCTCAGCGTTTTTTCAAAGCGTTTAACGCAGGCTTCGAAAACATGACCAACCGATATGTTGGTTCATTAAAATTCCTGGCAAAGAAAAAATGGATTTCGGCACTTTTGATCCTGGCTACAATTGGCGTTGCTGGGTTCCTCATGACAAGCACTTCCAAAAGTTTCGTTCCAATGGAAGATGATAACTTTGTCGTATACAGTTTGGAAATGCCCCCAGGAACGGGACTAGACCGTACAACAAAAGCAGTAGAAAAAATCGAAAAACTACTTGCCGATATCCCTTCTATTGAAAGCCATACAAGTATTACTGGATTCAATATGATCGGTAACAACTCCAGCGCAGCCTATGCAACAGGATTTATACGCTTGAAAGATAAAAAGAAACGTGGTGAGATGAACGATATTGATCAGATTCACCAAGTGATCTCACAAAAATTATCCAGTGTCAAAGAAGGTAACGCAATGGCTTTTCGCTCCCCTCCTGTTGATGGTTATGGTATGATGAATGGCGCGGAACTCGTTTTGCAGGACAGAGCTGGTAAATCGCCGGTAGAGCTGAAAGCAATGTCGGACTCCGTTATTGCGCAGATTATGAAACAACCAGGGGTGCAGTTTGCTTATACCATGTTCAGAGCAGATTATCCACAAATGGAGTTAGAAGTAGATGAGGACAAAGCGGCCCAACTTGGCGTAGATGTCAGTGAAATGCTTTCGTCCGTTCAAACTTACTTCGCGGGTGACCAATCGTTGAATTTCAATCGTTTCGGTAAATTCTATCGTATAGCCGTTAAAGCGGATGGCATTTATAGAACCGATAAAGAAGCCTTCAACGAAATATTTGTCAAGAATAATCTTGGCCAAATGGTCCCTGTGAATACCTTGGTCACACTTCGTAAAGTGTATGGTCCTGAGTCGGTAACCCGTTATAATTTATACAATTCACTCACGATAAACGTTGTTAGTACGCCAGGTATCAGTAATGGTGCGATCATGGAAACATTGGAGAAAAATGTATTGACCAAGTTACCGGGAGACTATAGCTACGAATGGACGGGACTTAGCTTGGAAGAGAAGTCATCAGGCAATCAAACCGTACTTATCCTAGCATTAAGCTTGCTATTTGTATACTTCTTACTATCAGCACAGTACGAAAGTTACTTATTGCCCCTTGCCGTCCTGTTATCAATCCCAACAGGTATGATAGGTTCTTTCTTAGGAACACGTGCCATTGGATTGGACAACAATATCTACGTCCAGGTCGGCTTGATCATGCTCATCGGTCTTTTGGCAAAAAATGCCATTTTGATTGTTGAATTTGCTTTACAGCGGAGAAGAGCAGGCTCCTCACTCATTGATTCGGCTTTAGAAGGAGCAAGAGCTCGTCTACGCCCAATCTTGATGACTTCATTGGCTTTCATTGCCGGCATGGTACCTTTGATGTTTGCGACCGGCGGAACAGCTACAGGTAACCATTCAATCAGTACGGGAGCAGCAATGGGTATGTTAAGTGGTGTTATCCTCGGCGTAATCATCATACCGTTGCTATACCTGGTGTTCCAATATTTGCAAGAAAAAGTTTCGGGTAAAAAGCTTACGGACAATACAGTACACAATACAAACGATTAAAATGAAAAAATTTCATCACTATATAACAATTTTCGCAAGCACTACCCTGTTGTTGTCCGCATGCAGTGTGGGGAAAAAATACACCCGTCAGGAGATAGCCATGCCCGAAAATTTTAAAAACAGCGACGTTGTTCTCACGTCCGATACCCTGCAGCTATCCTGGCGTAAATTTGTACAGGACCCCATATTGACCTCACTTATCGAAAAGGCTTTGTCCAATAATACGGACGTCAATGTAGCACTCCTGAACATGCGACAATTGGAACTCGCCTACAAGCAGTCTAAGAAAGGTTTACTACCGACAGCTGATTTAAGCATAGGTGCCAATAGAACCTGGTTATCAAGCAATTCTTTGAACGGATCGCTGAGTGACCAATTTATTGGAACACCTTATATGGATGACTATAGCGCCACGCTCAGACTGTCTTGGGAAGCTGATATCTGGGGAAAGGTAAAAATGCAAAAAGAGGAATCGATGGCCAACTTTTTCGGCCAAAAGGAAAATCTTTCCGCATTAAAAACACGTCTTATTGTACAGGTCATCCAGTCCTACTATAATTTGATCGCCTTAGATGAGCAGCTTAAGATTGCACAAAAAAATGTGCTATTAAGCGATAGCACACTTAGCATGATACGTTTGCAATACAACTCATCACTGGTCAGCTCGCTTGCTGTGGAGCAAGCCGAAGCTCAGAAGAAAACTGCTGAATTATTGATTCCCCTAGCCCACCAAAATAGGGCGGTCGAAGAAAATGCACTGAGTATTCTTTGCGGAGGTTTCCCCGAGGGCATTCAACGTACAGCAAGTTTAGAAGATACGATCGTTGGCGATGGGCTCACCACGGGAGTGCCAGCCGAACTATTAAGCCGCAGACCAGATGTCAGAGCAGCTGAATACGCTGTAGTTGCTGCGACAAGCAGAATGGGACTCGCTAAAGCAGCAATGTACCCCTCCATAAGCTTGACTCCATCCATTGGTACAAACTCCATTCAATTTAGCAAATGGTTTGATCTACCGGGTTCTATTGTGAAAACAATAGCGGGGAATATTGCTCAACCGATTTTTCAGAAAGGGGCCTTAAAAACAAACTATGAGATATCGGTCATCGAACGTGAAAAGATAGCTTTGCAGTTTAAACAGTCGGTGATGGTCGCAGTTGCGGAAGTTTCGGATGCCCTGGCAAAAATCAAACATACGGAACAACGCCTGCAACTTATACAAGCCAAATCAAACGCCCTGGCCAAAGCCACCGCTGATGCAGCCTTACTTTACAAAAGTGGGATGGCAAACTATTTGGAAGTTATAACTGCCCAAAACAATGCGCTCCAAAATGATTTGGAACGTATTACAGTAAAACGGGAAAAGCTTAATGCGGCCATAGATCTTTACCGAGCACTAGGTGGCGGAACAGATACTTTACCCTCGAATACGCCATAAAATCACAAAATAAAGGCAACTGAATAAATATACGCCCCTAGAAGCAAAACCTTCCTAGGGGCTTTTTGATGATCTGTTGCAGCCACCTCAAAAATTTAGTATCTTCAAACAAATACAAAAACGATGAATAGAAAGAGTTGCCTTCCCCCGCCAATCATTTAATATTTTTTCTAAATATTAGTGAAGTACAATGTTTTGCATTGGCCAATTCGCTGTACTTCCTATTTTCTATCAAATTTATTATTTAAAATCTCCGTTTTTTAAGACGGAACTTGAAGACAACTTCTTATGAAAAATTCATATTTCATACTACACCTTGCTGTAGTATGCCTAGGACTATCGGGTGTATTTGGAAAAGTGATCACACTAAACGAAGGAATACTAACATGGTATCGCGTATTTTTTTCAGCCATTATCTTATTTTTTATTTTAAAGTGGTATAAAATACCCCTGGATCTCGCATTCAAAGAGAAACTACATATTGCAAAAAACGGACTGTTTTTAACGGCCTCTTGGCTTCTTTTTTATGCAAGCATCAAATACGCGAACATTTCTATTGGTGTTATTTGCTATTGTATGGCAAGCTTCTTCACCGCAATCATTGCACCCATTATCAATAAGACTAAGCTGAAAGTCGCCGAGTTCTTATTGAGTGGACTAACATTGTGTGGTATAGCACTGATATTCCATTTCGACACTTCACATCAACTGGGAATAATATTCGGTATAGTCTCCCCTGCTTTTGCTTCTCTTTATGCCGTTAACAACGAACGATTGACCAAAAAGTACAATGCCATCTGCATCAACTATTACCAAATGGTTGGCGGTACAATCGGACTAGCTTGCCTACTCCCTTTTTACATTCAGCACTATCCAATCCGCACCTTCATTCCCAATGCCTTGGATATTTTCTATCTGATCATCTTATCTTTATGTTGTACTGTTGGCGTCTATCTCGCGTTTACAGAAATCTTAAAGAAGATATCGGCTTTTACATTGAACCTAAGCTTAAATCTCGAGCCCGTGTATGCCATATTAATTGCTTTTCTACTTCTAAATGAAGCAGAAGAATTAAGTCTGTCTTTCTATGCAGGATTGTTTTTAGTCGTTTCATCTGTGCTATTGCAATATTGGATAAGTAATAAAAAGAGCGCCTAACAGCCTACATTCATTTCCCAGTCCAACTAAGATTGGGAAATGAATGTTGTTTCCTCCTTGCCCTCAACAGATAAACCCGAAAAAAAGGTAGCCCCCCCAAAAAACATGTTGAAAAGAAAAATGCGTGTCATTTTCAACAAAGCCTTATATTTATGATACGGTTCGGATTTTGATTCCGAAATCGGCACAAGCAATCAAGCAATTTATTATACATACATTAAATAGATATCTCCGTTATGAGCGACAGTAGTACAGAAAACAAATTTGTCAACCAGCAGATCCAATACCTTGAGTTTGTATCAAGCGACCTTGAACGTGCAAAAGCATTCTACACAACGAGCTTTGGTTGGGAGTTTACGGATTATGGGCCAGCCTATACAGCTTTTGGCGGAAAGTATGTTGATGGTGGTTTTACACTTGGCGACCCAATAAATGGCAGTATTCTGGTCGTTATCTATGCCGACGATCTGCAGGTTATGCGTGATCAGGTTATCCGTGCTGGCGGAACTATATTAAAAGATATTTTTAGCTTTCCCGGTGGAAAGAGATTTCAGTTCCAGGATCCTGATGGATATGAATTGGCCGTGTGGACTGTCGAATAAAAGTTGAATAAAATATATACTCAAATACAAAGCCCCCATATGAGAAAAATATGGGGGCTTTGCATTTTAAAATCAGGCTCTTTTAGCTTTCTGATAATTTTTATTTTTATTCCTATTGAAACGTTTCTTCTTATGCTGCGGATTCTTTTTGGCAGGATTGTAAATAGGCCCCGCTTCAAACCCCTCTGGCAATGGCAGTTGTTCAATCGGATAACCTATTAAATTCTCAATCTGAGCGAAGCGATTCTGGTCTTTCTCGTTGACAAAGGTAATTGCAGTGCCGGTAGTTGCTGCCCGTGCCGTACGTCCAATACGGTGTACGTAGTCTTCCGGATCCGGTGGAACATCATAATTAACGACCAAACTGATCCCCACCACATCGATACCGCGCGATATTACATCTGTCCCTACCAGTACCCGGACCTGACGAGACCGGAATCTGGCCATGATATCTTCCCGTTTCGACTGCTCGAGATCCGAATGGAACCCCTCTGCATCAACCCCCTGTTTCTGTAATTCCTGAGCGAGAAGTTTGACCGTCGTTTTTTGAGATGCAAAAATAATAACAGATACATAGTTGGGATCCTTCAGTATATTCTTCAGGAGCTCCATTTTCTGTTGATCATAGGCAAGATATACACGTTGATCTATTCCTTCCGAAGGTTTAGAAATGGCAATATTGACTTCCACAGGCTCTTGCAGAATTTTTCGGGCAAAAGACCTGATCTTTATCGGCATTGTAGCCGAAAACAAAAGCATCTGCTTTTTCTTCGGTAGATAACTTACAATACGTAAAATATCGTCTTGAAATCCCATATCCAGCATACTATCGGCTTCATCCAAAACAAAGTGCTTTAAATGAGAGAGATCAATCTTCATGGAGGTAAGATGGCTTATCAACCTACCCGGCGTAGCGACAATGATATTTACGCCCTCTCTTATGGCCCGTTTTTGCTGTTCGTAACCCATACCATCGCCACCCCCATAAATCGCTATCGATGTCGCTCCGGTATAATAAGACATGCCCATAATTTGCTGATCAATTTGCATGGCAAGTTCCCGGGTCGGGACAAGGATAATTGCAAGAATAGATTCCCTTGAATTCCGAGCTATAGCATCGAGAATGGGCAACATATAAGCTGCTGTTTTACCTGTACCTGTCTGTGCACAGGCAATCATATCTTTTCCCTCTTTAATAATCGGGATGGTCTGTTCTTGGATCGGCGTAGCCTCCTCAAACATCATACTTTCTAAACCTTCTTCCAAAGCTGGAACAAAGCCAAATTCATCAAATCTCAACGTATTGTTTTTATTGTTGTGCCCTAAATTACTAAATCTAATTCATAAAAGCCTAAAATTAATACCTATAGCTCATATCCTCTTCCAAATTAACGTCCAAATAGGAGTAATCTTTAACATACGTCTGCTATCTATGTAAAATCTAATCCGTAACCTGTGTTTTCTTTGCGGCTGACACTGCGCTCAAAACGACATAGCCTAGCAAGCCGGCGCATAAGGAAGCGATCAGAACCGCGAACTTGGCTTCTTCAATCAGTATGCTATCATCAAAAGACAGTATCGAGATGAAGATCGACATCGTGAAACCGATTCCCCCCAATAAGCCTACACCAAAAATCTGTTTCCAGCCAGCCCCTTCCGGTAATTGCGCAATCTTCAATTTTTTAGCAATAAAACAGATCAAGAAGATCCCAATTGATTTACCAACGATTAGGCCAAGGATAATACCGATCCCCAATTTTGAAGTCAAACCACCAATCATTTCCCCATGGATTGGAATAAGCGTATTCGCAAATGCAAACAGCGGAATGATAATGAAATTGACAGGTTTGGTCAATAGATGCTCAAGTTTTTCCAGGGGAGATTCTTCCGCGTCCGGTGTTGTTGGTAATGTCATAGCAACCAGCACGCCAGCTATTGTTGCATGAATACCCGAGTGGTGAACAAAGTACCAAATAAATAATCCCGGAATAAGGTAAGCCCATATCGCTTTAACGCCCAATTTATTCAACACGATCAAAAACAAAAAGATGCCTAAAGCAATAAATAAATAGGTCGCATGAATACCATTGCTATAAAAGATCGCAATGACCAATATGGCAAGTAAGTCATCAACAATGGCCAGAGCAGCCAAAAAGATTTTAAGACTGGCAGGAACCTTATTTCCCAGAAGCGTGATAACAGCTAAAGCAAATGCAATATCCGTCGCCATAGGGATACCCCAGCCGTTTGCCGTATTGGTTCCCTGATTTAATACAAAATAAATGATGGCTGGCAAAAGCGCCCCACCAACCGCAGCCAAAATGGGCAGGATTGCTTTACTTGGCGATGAGAGTTCACCCTCTACAATTTCACGTTTTATCTCGAGCCCCACCAGTAAAAAGAAAATAGCCATCAAACCATCGTTGAGCCACAATAACCACGAATATTTTAAATGAACATGATCGCTCTCAAAGCCTATTTCCTTGTTCAGGAATTCCATTACACTGGCATACAAAGGTGTATTTGCAACGATCAATGCTAGAATAACACAGGAAAAAAGTATAATTCCACCTGCAAAGCTGGATTTTAAGAATTCTCTAAAGACAGTTAAATTGATAAGTTTTGACATGATTTGAATCTCTAAAAAAGCCTACAAAGGTTCACAAGATACGATTTTTATGGACATTTACCGAATTCGAGGGACAATATCCAGGGCTATATCCAAAGTAACTACCCTTTTATTTTTCGAACCTAACGAATCAAATGTTAGAAACAGACATTATACATTAAAATTTTATAAAAAGCTTTGTCATTTTTAATCAATTAATTTGACTTTGTTGCAAAAAATACTTAGCTTGCTACTATAGTTAATAAACCGTTTATTATGTGCAAGAAGTGGATTTTCATGGTGCTTCTTTTCGTAGCAAATTTTACATATGCGCAGACGACAGAGGATAAAACCCAACATTCAGGTTCCCATTACATTATTTTAGCAATCATCGCTATTATTGTCATTGTTTATATATTATACAGGAGGCAAAAGAGGAAATTTAATGAATAAGGGAGATCTGTAGATCTCCCTTATTCATTAAATTTCCTCTCCATACCCTTTTCTTTCCTATTGACCTTTCAATGCCTCACATCTTAATCACGAATCGGTTCATTCGTTTGTGCTAATCGTTGCGACCCCGTATTTGCCGGACATGCAATATCATCTGTTGCATCGTATACAAGCTTCTTTCCGTTCAATTTTGTAATTAATTCTTGAGGAACATACACCTGAACTTTAGTAATCGCATAACCACTTGGAAAATAGCGAACATAGTAACCGTCAGGGTGAAGTGTCCAAATACCACTTGGCACATCCGTACGAGGCTCAGCCATACCTGCTAAGATTGCATATTGCTCAAAATCAGCGTACGAATAGTTTCCTGAAGAAACGAGCTGTCGAATATTATTTTCGGCTTCAAAGATTGTCTGTACTGCAGGTGGCATTTGGTCTTTTGCCTTTTGGACAACATCGAATGGCAAAACGCCGAGCGCACCACCTTCCAAATGCAAAATTTGTTCAGCTGTAAGCAATTTTAAGGCTGTCTCTTTCACCGGGCCCGAATAATCAATAAATTTTGTCTTCGCAATGATCGTCCACAATAACATCTGTATGTCAGATTGTGCAACTTCTGGGTGCTTTTCAGCGCTTTTCAAAATTGCAATGACCACTTCTCTCTTCTTGCCTAGTGTAGGAGCATACATATAGCCATCACCTTTCGAAGGCGCATAAGTACCTGCTTTCAAGCAATAACTCTTATTGGTCATTTCAAAATGTCCAGCCTCCAATAAGTAACCATCAAGACCATTCTTTTGCAAATTTTCTAAAGGTTTATAAACAGCCGTATTTTGAAAATCGGGCATTTGCTCATCCTTCCTATTTACATCTTCAAAACTTGTACTGATCGCTTCTGGTTCCTTTAACAGTTTATCCAATCCCAACATTTTGCTTCCCTTGGAAGCCACGGCCTTGCTCGCTTTATCCAATAAACCTCCAAATTGAGCAGATGCATCTTGTAGGTTCAATAAAAAAGCAACAACAAGTACGATAGAACTGCTTATTGTTTTTCTCTTCATAATTGATTTCATTTTCAGCTCTTGCACAACAAAAAAGAAGCCAATTTAGATACTTTATGCGATATTAATCATTTATTAATGCAACATAAGTATACTACATCAAAATCACCCCTATGTAAAATACCCACTTCCCTTGCTGCTATTTCGAAGTTTATAACTTACCCAAAAGGCATGGATCAATTGTTCACAGCACTATGTAAAACTTCAATATTTTGAATAGAAGTGATCACCGTAAATAGTTAAAAATACAATATTAAAACGTATCTTTGCAGCATGATTAATGTGTCAAATCTCTCCCTTCGTTTTGGTAAACGTGTACTATTCGAAGATGTCAATCTAAAATTCACACCTGGAAACTGTTACGGTATTATTGGCGCTAATGGAGCAGGTAAATCTACTTTCTTAAAAATTATCTCGGGGGAAGTTGATCCTTCGACAGGTTCAGTGGCATTCACGCCAGGCGAACGCATGTCTGTTTTAAGTCAGGATCACTATGCTTTCGATGAGTTTACTGTTCTTGAAACTGTCATGATGGGTAACCAAGAGCTTTACAAAATCATGAAAGAGAAAGATGCCATTTACATGAAAGAGGATTTCTCTGATGCCGACGGCGAACGTGCTGGCGAATTGGAAAGTCTTTTTGCTGAAATGGATGGATGGAATGCCGAATCAAATGCCGCAACTTTATTGAGCAGTTTGGGTATTAAAGAAGAACTACATTATAAGTTAGTTTCTGAAATCGACGGTAACCAAAAAGTCCGCGTACTCTTAGCGCAAGCATTATTCGGTAAACCCGATATTTTGATTCTCGATGAGCCTACCAATGATTTGGATATTAATACCATTGCATGGTTAGAGGATTTTTTAGCGAGTTATGAAGCAATCGTCCTCGTTGTATCCCACGACCGTCATTTCTTGGATGCTGTATGTACGCATACAGTGGATATTGATTTTGGTAAGATGACAATCTATACGGGTAACTACTCATTCTGGTACGAATCTTCTCAATTAGCGTTAAAGCAACGTTCTGATCAAAACAAGAAAATGGAAGATAAAGTAAAAGAACTCCAGGAATTTATCCGTCGGTTCTCTGCCAATGCTTCCAAATCCAAACAAGCTACTTCTCGTAAAAAAGCCTTGGATAAGATTAATATTGACGAGATTAAACCATCCAACCGTAAATATCCTGCCATCATGTTCAATACCATGAATCGTGAACCAGGAGATCAAACGCTACAAGTTGAAGGATTAAGCAAAACGGTCAATGGCGAGGTATTCTTCAAGGATATCACGTTTATGATTAATAAAGGCGATAAAATCGCTGTTCTAGGTCCAAATTCATTGGTTACCACTGCATTTTACGATATTATCACTGGTAGAGACACCGATTTCGGCGGCGAATTCAAATGGGGCGTTACCATCACTCCTGCCGATATGCCGATTGAAAATGCCGCGTTCTTCGAAGGAAAAAGTGATAATTTGGTTGATTGGTTGAGAGACTATACAACTAACCCAGAAGCAGACGAACAGTTTATACGGGGATTTTTAGGGAAAATGTTGTTTTCCGGTGAAGAAGTTATGAAGAAAGTATCTGTGCTTTCAGGAGGAGAAAAAATGCGCTGTATGTTCTCCCGTATGATGCTTCAAGGTGCCAACTTCCTGATCTTCGATGAACCAACCAACCACTTGGACTTGGAATCTATCACTGCATTGAACAACGGAATGTCTGATTTTAAAGGATCCATGTTGTTCACATCCCGTGACCACGAATTGACTGAAACTGTTGCCAATAGAATCATCGAATTGACGCCGAAAGGTATCATCGACAAATTGATGACTTACGATGAATACATTAATAGCGATGTGGTTAAAGCACAACGTGAAGAAATGTACAAATAAGATAATTTATCCCAATTTAATAAAGGCTCCATAATTCATTTTATGGGGCTTTTTTGATGCACATTAAAAAAGCACTGAGGGGTTCAGTGCTAATCGCGATTGATATGAAAGAATTGAGAAAGTTTTTATTTTACTGAACCAACGGTTTGACAACACGCCAGCCTAATTGTAAGGACACTGCACAATGATCTGATAAATCCTGGCCCTTTTTGTTTTGAAAAAGCTTTTTTTGAACCTGATAATTCTTTGCCTCAAATAGCAAATGATGATCGTTGCGATAGTAGATTTTATCAATACCTTCACAATCCTCTGTTAACTCCAACGCTGTTTTCGCTTCAAAGTTCGCTTGATGCCCAGGAATATCACCTTTGTTGCGTAAACTTACCCATGCATCTACCAAACCTAAGTCCTTCTGAAAAGAACCGATGTTATCCAGCTCGTAAGCATAATGTGCATTAAAGTCGCCCATAATCAAAAGTGGTCTGCCAGCCGAATACTTTTTGATATAGGCTTTTAGCTGATTTATATTCTTCTGCCGGGCAATCGTTGCATTCTGATCATCCTGAGCTGTCGCATGTACATTATAAACATCAATAAATACCGTCTTGGCCAATTGAATTCGAGCATAAGAAAAGCCTTTAGGAGTCAAACAATCTGTACCATTGCAATCAGTCCAGCCTATCCGCTCAAACTCAACAATCGGATATTTTGAAAGTGTACTCAGCCCGTCCCCAAAAGGTACCCCACCCATATTTGTTGTTCGGTAGCTATGCTTATTTTCGCTGTAAAGAAACTTGTTGTAGTTAAAGTCCTCCTGCACATTGACAATATCAAATCCATTGATCCGATTGCCGATCGACGTAATACTGGAAGACCGCTCGGTTACAGCACTGGAAATTAATTCAGGGAGGCCAGCTATATTGTACGTTAACAAATTTAGCTTTCCGTATGTCGCCTCCGGCATAGCTGCATACACCGAATTACTGAGCTTCAGTTGTTGTTTTGGCTTCAACTTAAAACCCAACATAACACCGGCAGACGCACAAATAAATAAGATGACAATCTTTCGAAAACCCTTGGGTCTAATTTTTTTCTCGAACAATAGATCTAATAGCATGGACTGAATATTTTGTTCACTCCAAAGGTACTCCACCAACATTAGCTCTGTTATCATATTCAATTAATTCTACTTTTAATAATTATGCACAAATCATTAAAAACTAATAATTAATAAACACTATAATGACAAAAGGTTAATACCTGCGTAGCATAGGAGTTACAGCTTTCAACTATTTTTATACAACCCCTAATAAGAATAACATGAGAAAAGTAGCATTCTTTACAGAGATACTCGTCGAGGATTTTGACGGTGCATCACGGACAATGTTTCAGCTGATAAACCGTATAGACCA
>JBMAAL010000007.1:0-93421 GCA_050281725.1 Sphingobacterium sp.
GACAAAATTGTCAGTCCGCCAGCTATAATGAAAAATTGCTTTATTGCGGTTCTACGGTTCATAATCAGAGTTCCCTTAACAATTCGGTAATATTACATATATCCGAATAAAAATACAAATGCTAAAACGATTAAATTATTTTACACCCCTTAAATCCATTGCGCCAACAGAGCTTTTGCCTCAGACAAGTTTTCCACAATGTTATCAACAGCTGTTAGTCTAGCACGTTCCACCTCTTGTTTCGTAACTGCAATCAACTGCGTCCCTGCGCCCAATGCCGATGTACTTCCTGTCGAGGTATCTTCGATAGCAACACAGCAGTCAGCTGGTAGATCCAGATTTGCCAATGCCAAACGATAAGGTTCCGGATTGGGTTTTGGCAACTCTACACACTCACGCGTGACAAAAAACTCAAAATAATCCAAAAGCTCATGCTTGCCCAAAACAGTATCGACTGTGCTTCTATAACTCGAGGTCACAAGCCCAATACGGATATCTTCTGCTTTCAAAAAAGCTAAAATTTCTCGCGCTCCAGGCATCAATTCTATATCGCTCATATTAGAATCGGCATAAGCCGCACGAGTACGCTTCCACATATGTTCTTCCGTCACGTCGTAGCCATAGTCCTCGGTAAGACGCTTGACATTATGTGCTAAAGTATGTCCAGCAAAATCGCGAATCCAATCTTCATAGTTGATCAGAAGGTTAAATTCCTGTTTTAATATAGGGGCCCAATTTTTGAAATAGAAATATTCCGAATCAATTAACGTACCGTCCAGATCGAACAATACCGCCTGTATTTTATTCATAGTGTTAAAGATACACAAGTAGACTGAATTATCCTATTAAATGACACCGCAATAGGTCGAATTTGAGAATGCACCATGATAGGTATCCCAAAAACCGATGTAGACATGATAATCAAACTTTTCACGCTCAAATACCGGGATATTGACTGTACATTCCCCTTGCGCCGCATCCGCTATGGCCATTTCGAGGTCACATTCCCTATCCAAACTGACCAGGGCCAGATTTAATTTAAACATGCTATCCCTGTATTTTTGATTCGGTATCCAGGATAATTTCAGCAGACCGTCTTCCCAACGAGCCTGAACACCTTCGGGTGACACGAGCTCCCCGAGAAATACCTGCACTTTTTCTAGATTAATAAATGGTTTATTTTCGACGTCCACATCAATCGCATTTTTGAAAATGTGCTGCTGTGCAAGCTGGAATTTTCCTCGCCCAGAGTTTTTAGTTTCTTCAAATTGATACCCAAAATCAACAATAGGCTTTATCCAGCGACAAAACTCACTTACCATTTTTAATTTTTGACGGTGTGCCAATTGTGCGGCAGTTGGTGGTTTCGTACTTTTCCTCCTCGCCCCTCGTATAACACATTTTCCATTCAGATTATAGCCATATACTGAACCTACTTTACCTCGAAAACCACCATTTGGACCATCTTCTAATATTCCCATTTTTTAACCTTCTTATTTTAATTCTATGATCTATTTTACACTCCTAACAAATAATAGACATCAATGTTTCACTTAGTTTAGTTATAAAATAGAATTTGGTTAGGTTTAAGTTAGGTTTTAATTAGGTTATACCTAAACTAATCCTAACTAAACCCTAAACTAACCCTAACTAAACCCTATATAAAAGGTTATTTTGATAATGTGTATAAATGTTGTTGTTTCCCTTCATTTTTGGATAAGCTTTGGACATTTATTAAGTTTGCTGTGGTAAACGAAAACTAAGGTATAC
Source organism: Sphingobacterium sp. (assembly GCA_050281725.1). GTDB lineage: Bacteria > Bacteroidota > Bacteroidia > Sphingobacteriales > Sphingobacteriaceae > Sphingobacterium. The sequence continues at coordinate 1,771 of JBMAAL010000007.1, forward strand.
CGAGTAGGGGTGCGCGGCAAGCTTTTAGAAAATAGCCATATCGTTCCTCACATGACGTTCGTTAGCATAGCGCATTCTGGTCAAGGGTAGGTCACTCACAAATAGCATATATTTCGAATACCGCCTCAAATGTACACGCAATGAAAACCGGATTCATGAGTTCGCAAGAAATCTAGAAGCTTCATTGCCTTAAAAATTTATATCATGAAAATAATTGCAATCGGTCGCAATTACATCGACCACGCGAAAGAGCTCAATAATCCAGTCCCCGAGAATCCCATTATATTTTTAAAACCTGATACTGCGGTATTAAAGGATAACAAAGATTTCTATTACCCGGAATTCTCCAAAAATATTCAGTTCGAAACCGAAGTTGTACTCCGGGTCTGTAAAGAAGGAAAACATGTGACACCAAAATTTGCATCAACATACTTCGATGCAGTCGGTCTGGGGATTGACTTCACCGCAAGGGATGTACAGCAAGAACTAAAAGCAAAAAGCCTTCCCTGGGAATTGGCAAAAGCATTTGACCATTCTGCAGTAATCAGCAACTTGATTCCTAAAGAGGAGCTAACAGATGTGAATTCGATTGATTTCTCCCTGCAACAAAATGGGCAAACAGTTCAGCAGGGAAATACCAAAGACATGATTTTCTCCTACGAAGATCTGATTGTGTATACCTCCAAATTTATTACCCTCCGCAAAGGGGATCTCATTTACACAGGTACTCCTGTGGGTGTCGGCTCTGTAGCTATCGGCGATTTATTGGAAGGTTTCATTGGCGAACAGAAGATGTTTAGCTGTAAAATCAAATAGCAGGGAAATAGCATGATAAAAAAAACAACAGCATTGCTCTCCCTGCTAACTTGCATAACAGGTCTAAGCCAGGGACAAGATATTATCAAAAGCCGCAATTATCCACAAAACTTTTTTGTACGTCCGATGGACATTGCTCCACAGGCTTCGGGATCATTTGGCGAATTGCGGGCAACACATTTCCATGGTGGGGACGATTACCGGACACAACAACGTATCAATATTCCGGTGCATGCAGCAGCGGAGGGTTTTGTATCCCGTGTTAGGGTACAGATAGGTGGTGGTGGTAATTATGTTTACATTGATCACCCCAATGGTTACACCTCGGTGTACATGCACCTAGAAAGTTTCAATTCGGATCTTGCAAAAATCGTCAAAGATGAGCAGTACAAGCAAAAACGTTTTGATGTCGATGTCTTTCTTAAACCGAATCAGGTTCCTGTAAAAAAAGGTGAGTTTATTGCAAATTCTGGGAATACAGGCGGCTCTGCCGGTCCGCATCTTCATTTTGAAATCCGCGATACAAAGGCACAACTGCCACTCAATCCTCAATTGTTTGGACTACTCTTTCCGGATGGTGTCAAACCGATCATTCGCGGCATGACAGTCTATGATTTAGGCTCCGAACTGTTTGATGAAAATACGCCCCGCAGGCATCAAACTATTAAGTCCGTTGGTAGCGGCAATTATAGTTTAGCAACAAATGCCCCCATCTCTGTGAACGGCACCTTTGGATTAGGCATTAACACCGTCGATAAACGCAGTGGTATCTCATTTACGTATGGCGTCTACTCGATCGAACTTTTTTTGGACAACAAAAACATTAGCACGGTGCTGTTTGAATCGATCCCTTTTGACCAGACTCGTGCGATCCAGTCTTACGTCGACTACCCTTACTTAAAAAAATCCGGTGTACGCGTTCAAAAAAGTTTTAAGGATCCAAACAATCCGATCAACATCTATAAACACCTGGACAACCTGGGGAAAATCGAATTGAAAGATAATGAGGTCCATGAGGTAAAATATGTTGTCAAGGATGTTCAAGGGAATATGAGCGAATTGAATTTTAAGGTGCAAAATAACCCTTCACTTTCCATCAGCCGTACAGGTGCTCCAGGCCTCAAAATGTTCCATTATGCTGACGAGAACAAATATGAAGCGGAAAATGCTCGGGTTTATATGAGCAAAAATATATTGTATGACAACCTTTACTTCAATTATTCGCAGGGAGCAAAACCTGCAAAAGGCTACTCGGCAATGCACTATATCCACAACGCTTATACACCGGTCTTCGGATATTACAAGCTCATGATCAAACCAGACTACAGCTTATCTGAAAATCTTTATGACAAGGCTTTGATTGTTTCTTCCGACGGTGGAGCACAGGGCGGTAAATATGAGAACGGTTGGGTCGTGGCCAATGTACGCGAGTTTGGTGGTTTTTATGTTGCTGTTGACACCATTGCACCGACTATTGTAGCACGTAACCTGACCGACGGAAAGAACGTTGGCGCCCAACAATCGATCGACTTTACAATCAGCGACAATCTCGCTGGAATAGATACTTTTGATGCTTATATTGATGGAAAATGGGTTTTGATGAAATATGACCCTAAAACAAGACACATCTGGCATGACTTCGAACCCGATTTAAGCAGTGGAAGGCATGAGTTTAAACTCGAAGTGAAAGACAACAAAGGAAATTTAAAGACATACGAAGCTTCTTTTACAAGGTAAACACCTGATTTTCGGCAATAAATCAGCGGTTTCAAGAGATTAATCGTATCTTAATCGACTAAATACAATGTAATATGGTAACACTAGAAATAGGACAGAAAGCACCAGATTTCAGTGCAAAAAATCAACATGGTGAAACAGTCCATCTTTCAGATTTTAAAGGGAAAAAAGTTATTTTATATTTTTATCCAAAAGACAATACACCAGGCTGCACCACGGAGGCCTGCAATTTCAGGGATAATTATCAGTCTTTGAAAAAAGATGGTTTTGAAATCATCGGTGTAAGTATAGATGGGGAGGCATCGCACCAAAAATTCATCAGCAAACATGAGCTCCCTTTTCAATTGCTTGTAGATGAAGACAAGAGCCTTGTCGAGGCCTATGGCGTATGGGTTGAGAAGAACATGTATGGCAAAAAGTATATGGGCACAGCACGCACCACTTTTGTGATTGATGCAGATGGCATTATCCAGCATATCATCAAAAAAGTAGATAACAAAAATGCATCGCAACAGATCCGTGATTTAGGCGTTTAAAGAATGCTTCTTATCAAGAATCTTATATCTAAAATCTAAATACTAATATCTATATTTGCCACTTATGAGCAAACAGACAGACGACTTTTTCAAAAGTGTAGTATCACACGCGAAGGAATACGGTTTTGTATTTCAATCGAGCGAAATATATGACGGATTAAGTGCCGTCTACGATTACGGTCAATTAGGTTCGGAATTAAAAAACAACCTAAAGACTTATTGGTGGAAATCCATGGTGCAATTGCACGAAAACATTGTTGGTATTGATGCCGCAATTTTCATGCACCCGACAACATGGAAAGCATCGGGTCACGTTGATGGCTTTAACGACCCAATGATCGACAATAAGGATTCAAAAAAACGTTATCGTGCCGATCAATTGATCGAAGATAAGATTGCACGTTATGAAGCAGATGGTAAGACAGCAGAAGCTGCTGCCCTATTAGACGCTTTGAATATCGCATTGAATGCTGACGATTTAGCTGGACTAAAAAACATCATTGAAGAACATAATATCGTATGTCCGGTTTCAGGTACCAAAAATTGGACTGAAGTACGTCAATTTAATTTGATGTTTGCCACTCAGATGGGTGCTATGGCTGATGGAGCTGATCAGGTTTACCTTCGTCCTGAAACTGCACAAGGTATTTTCGTCAACTTTCTGAATGTTCAAAAGACAGGACGCATGAAAATTCCTTTTGGTATTGCCCAAATTGGTAAAGCTTTCCGTAACGAAGTGATCGCCCGTCAGTTTATCATGCGTATGCGCGAATTCGAGCAAATGGAAATGCAATTTTTCTGCCGCCCGGGGACTGAATTGGAATGGTATAACAAATGGAAAGAGACACGCTTGAAATGGCACTTGGCATTAGGCTTCGATCCATCAAACTACCGTTACCACGACCACGATAAATTAGCGCATTACGCAAATGCTGCAGTTGATATTGAATTCAACTTCCCATTCGGATTCAAAGAAGTTGAAGGTATCCACTCGCGTACAGATTTTGACTTGAAACAACATCAGGAATTTTCTAAAAAGAAAATGCAATATTTTGATCCTGAAATCAATCAAAACTATATTCCATATGTAATTGAAACTTCAATTGGATTGGACCGCCTTTTCTTAACTGTATTATGTAACTCTTTGGTAACGGAAGATCTTTCTACAGCAGAAAAACAAGATTCTCGTGTTGTATTGAAATTTCCGCCAGCATTGGCACCGGTAAAAGCTGCAATTTTACCATTGACCAAAAAAGATGGTTTACCAGAAAAGGCACGTGAGATCCTAAATACACTAAAATTGGATTACAACGTTCAATATGACGAAAAAGATGCCATTGGAAAACGTTACCGTCGTCAAGACGCAATCGGAACACCAATCTGTATCACAGTCGATTACGATTCACTGGAAGACAACACCGTAACCATCCGTCACCGTGATACGATGGCACAGGAACGTGTTGCCATTGCAGATCTTGAAAAAATATTGAATGACTTGGCTGGTTGGAATACCTTGCTAAAAAAATTGATATAGCCAATCCGCTATCACAGAAAAGGTGTCCAGCAATGGACACCTTTTTTTGTTAATAGATGTAGGGTGGCTAGATGCTACGTACAATAACTATGCTAGTATTCTATCACAATATGATCGTCCCACTGTTCGTTCTTCACGACCTGAAAACCCAGATTCCCATTGGCAGTCTCCAGCAATTTGCCCTTAAACTGTATTTGAACATTATTTCGGATTTCGCTTCCTAGTTCAAACGTACGAAGCAGTTGGCCGTCTTTAAAAACTCGAAACTGATATCTAATAGCCTTGTTATCGAGATAATAGCCCATAAATTGGTTGAACGAAAAACTTTGATCAGCTAACGTAAAATGTGGAATAACCGTCAGCACACTTTTATCGAACTGATCGCTACTTCGCGTCATAAAAGGATAATAATGAAATACAGGATGAAGTTGCTCTACCTGAATACTATCAATTGCGCTCAGATCTTCGCTATCTGTAAAGGTCAACTTGACCTCACTGTAGATCCGGTTTAAGTTCAATACCCGTTCTAATGCCCCCTTAACCTCAAAGGTATCCCGACCTGCAAAAAATTCAGCAGATTGTTCAGAAAAAGCATTCGCAGCATAAAAGTTTTCAAGATCCACAGCCTCTGCCATAATCAGAGGCAATGTTGAATTTTTAGCAATCAGGCTCAGGTAATAGGTTCCAATCGGCAATTCAACATCGAAAGTTTCCTGCGAATTAAGTACTCCCGATTTGATCATGGCCTTCGATTTCGCATCAAACACATGGTAGTAAAACTTGCTGGGTAAAGCCTGTGGCTTTACTTGCCCATAAATCATCAAGTTATCCATCTTAAACGTACCCGTCGTTGGACTGTAGCCCACCCCACCGTCTCTGTTTCCAGCTAATAATGAGATTTTCAACCATAACTCTTTACTGTTGCCAAGAGAAATATCTGCTAACGATGTACTCATGGGAATTTTAGCAGAAATTGACACATTTGGAGGATACCTAATGGTGTCTGAGAGCCCTGAAAAACTATTTCCCTTATCCAGGGAATAACTCAACAATAACGCCCTTGGCCCTGAACTCGAACTATTGCCATCAAACGTCCAGTTGCCTAAGGATTGAATACCTTTGGTAGGAATTTTGATTAGGATCTCTTTCCCGCCCTTAAAACTTACGGCTTTTCCCGTTGCGGGCCAACCGGACAAGAAATCATAGTCTGTCTTTTCATTGTTGTAATCGATCAAAACAGCAGCATCGAGTGCCACTTCAGGAAGGGTGTTGCTATTATCAAATGTCCAGTGGTACAGCAATTCGTTTTCGGAAGCAACTCCGCTTAGCGCAGCCTGTTTTGCTTTGGTTGATTGTTTTTTTAGAGGAGTAACAATCGCTTCAAAATCCTTGACTTTGAATTTTACCGCATGAATTGTTTCATCGTTTTCATCGGGAAGTTTTGCATGCTTTTTGCACGAAGGCATTGCGGCTAAAACCAGGATGAATACACATGAAAGAATTCCCCAAGTTGACTTGGATTTTCGTTTCATAAATATAAATGATTTATAAGTTAATTAACCGGCAGATTAAAATTAACTTATAAATCATTTCATTCCAACAATACAACTAAAAAGTTACAATCGTTTTCTCGCTTTTGCAGGTTGTCTCTTTATCTATTTTTTGAACGTATATCTTTCCAGAGGAGGTTTTTAACTTCATTGTGAGCACATTATTTACCCCTGTTGGGCGTACATACTCACCATTAAATTCATCCCATTCATAGATCGGACTGCCATCTTCGTTCAACCAAATATAGTTATAACGCACATCGACTTTGTCCTTTACCGTCAACTGTACTGTATTTTTCTTCTTGTCGATTTTAACCTGAATATTCTTTGGCTTATCAATCTTCTTCAATATGTTGATGTGAACTTTTGTTTTCTCGGAGACCCGGTCATCCCATATACCACGGACGAGATATACTTTTGATTCCACAATATTTTGCAAAAAAATATTATTGCCCGTCTCTTCCCAAAATCCTGTAGCGGCATCATACCAGCGATATTCAAGTCCGGCAATAGGATGCTTTACCGTAAGCACCTGAGCACCACCATAACAGGTTTCCAATGTATCGCCCCATGTGGTCGATGGTTTCGCTAAATCAATCAATTTTACCTGATTAAAGGTCCACACAACTGAGTCTCGATGGTTGATATAGGATGGATTACGCAATAGATTTGTCGTATCTTGAATCATTACCTTCAAGGTATTCGCGCCAACGCTTAGCATCCCAGGATCGAGGTAAATCGAATCAATGTCGGTCGCAATTGTTTCATCATTCAACAACCAGGACAATTTAAAGGTGTTCGGGGAAGGTTTTGCCAGACGCAGCGAAAACTTCTGAACACTATCCAAGGTAATTGGCTTGTCGAGTACAGGTTTTACCTGAATAAATGGGCTTGATTTTTTTTTGATGGAAGCAACAAATTGTTCTTGACAAACGGGACAAAATGGAGCTACTAGATATTGCATTTTACAATATTCATGTGGTCTAAACCAGTTGGAGGGCGAACCTTTACCACCATAAGAGTAAATACCAACTCCGTCTTTTCCAAGCCAGTATTTCCAGGGGACCTGACTTGCATCTGCTGATTGTGAGCGGTTTACAGATTCAATAGCATATTGATTTCCAGCCCAATACTCATCGGCAAGCTGGGCAAAGGAATGTCCAATTTCGTGTACCGCAATGTCATTGCTCTTAAAATTAACCGTAGAAGTTGCCCATTTTCCTCCTGAACCACCATAAAATGGGGAATTCACCAACACAACGACCTGTGTATAATTTGGGGTATGCATTTTCAATACCTCTTCAATACGATCATTTTTCTGCGGTACAACCAAACGATGTAAACCACCATTGTCAAAGCTGCTTCCAAAAATCGTGTTTGGATGGGCGACCGGAACAGCATGATCCCGTGTAAACTTGTTGTAACGTGGTGGATATTTACTCAAATCCGTTTCACCATGCACACAATCACCCGCTTTGCAATCGTGCGCGGCACCAGATTCCTCGGAGATCGTGCGGACTGCAAACACATTAAAAAAACTGCTGTATTGTTTGAAGGGCTCGATCGAGAAAAAATAGTTGGTAAACTGCTTGGCATCCGCAGCATAATCATCCAGCTGTGCTTTGGTATAACCGTCCCCCAAAATGACCAGATTGACAATATGCTTATCCGTTCCTTGGTATTGCAGTGTATCGATTTTAAAAAGAGGAGATTGGGCCCGCAGCTGCAGCACAGATATACATAAAACTATGAGTGCAATAAATAGATTTTTATTCATCGGAATGGTTATCGTTAGAACTCAAAAATAACATTTTAGCACCTGCTATCTTTAAATTTTATTGACGAGTCTTTCTCCGATATTGTCAATAAAACCATTCTTCTGATTTCCGCAGGGCGCCTACTAAAAATCAATGGGATAAGGTTCCGGCATCGTAACATCCGTCAAACAGCTTAGTCACGCATGCGATGTTCCTGTACATATTCACTCGGTGAAAGTTTGGTTATTTTTTTGAACACCCGATTGAAATTGACAACATTGTTAAACCCTGTTTTAAAAGCGATATTAGAAACACTTTCTGAAGATTCGTCAATCAACATTTTACAGGCGCGTTCAATTCGGATTTCATTGAGGAAGGTCACATAGGTTTTCCGTGTATGCTTCTTAAAATACTTGCAAAATGCGTGTGGCGTCATGTGTGCTACCGCAGCTATATCTTCCAAAGAAATCTTGTCTCCAAAATGCTGGAAAGTATATTGGAATATTTCATTGATTCGCAATCCTTCGGCATCTGAGAACTTCTTTTGTGGAATACCTGTATACAGTGAAGTCCATTGATCTACTTTTTTACTTAAAAAATTAATCAGCTTCACAAACGAGAGGAGGCGATCTATGCCCGCACTCACGTTAATCTGTACAAACTTCTCTTTCAACGCAACGGAGTGCTCCGCATCCAATTTTTTACTGACGTTGATGTGTTCCAGAAAATATTTGACATCATCAAATTCAGGGAAATCCAAAAAAGGTTTAAAATGCTCGTAATCGAAAAAAATATGGATGGCATGAATGCCATCCTTTATATCCTCCCCAGTTTTGAACATATGCGGTTCATCCGCATCAACGATATAGATCTCGTTCTCTTCAAAATTGTGGGTAAAGTTGCCAATCATAAAGGTTCCCCTCCCCTTCAAAATGTAGGTCAGCTGGATTTCCTTGTGTCGGTGGTAGTTGCTATAGAATGAAGGCAGAATATCTTCCTGCACACAAATAGATCCTTGGTAAACTACCGGAACTGTAAATTGAACGACTTTCATTACGTATTGAAATAACAAATATTAAACAGTTAATTCAAATGTAAGATTTTTTAAGACAATAATCGTTAATTTTTAGCAAGAAATTCCTTTACCTTTCCTAAAAACTGTGGCATTGCTGGATCCTCACCACTCAAGGATAAAATTTGGAAGGTCTGCGGATTTATCCATAAATAACTTGGCGTACGATCTATACCAAAATCATTTTCCATTGTTGCTTGGTCGTTATAATTCAAAAAATAGCTCTGCTTACCTAGGGCGAGATCCTTACTTGATTTGATCCATTTATCCAGATCCTTATCCAGTGAAAAATAGATAACACGTACTCCCATAGCATTCAATTGAGATTCTTTTTTTCTTAACATCCCTATATCGGCCTTGCTATTTGTATTGGAAGCTTTCCAAAAAGCGGCTATCAGCATTTTAGCCTTTGAAATATTCTTTAAATTCAAACTATCCCGTTCTACATTCATGGGGCTAATGGCAGGAAATACAGGCATATTTTCATAGAAGTCTTTCACCCTATCGACCTTTTCGCGGGCAAATTTAAAATAAGGATGCTTCTGCAAATCCGTATTAAAACTCAGCAATGCTGCATCGAATTTTTTATAATTCGTCTGATCCAAGGAGATGTATTTAAAAAAATAAGGCAATACTAAGGATGAACGGTGGGTACTATCGAGAATAAAATCGGCGTATAGTATGCGTGGATTAAATGCGGCATTGCCGCTTAAGCGCTGTATTTCATCCACTGCTTTTTCATAGGAACCATCATTTCTTGCAGCCATCGAAGGCAACTGGCTCTCCAACTGCCTTACCCGTTGGCTTTTATTTGCCGTTCTATTTTTTTCCTCCTCCTCACGCTGTTTGTAGTTCGCATTGAACTGTATGAAATCCTTGGCATTCTGCGAAGAGGTTGTCAAGGTAAACTTGCCCTGATTTTCACTCAAATCATAATCACTCCCCCCTTCCATAAATAAAGTATACGGTTCCAAGCCTTTTATCTGGATATCATAAAATCCGGCCATAGCCAATTCACCTTCCAAAACAAATTGTCCATCGGCAACCTGAGTTTTTATAAATTGCTGCAATTTATTATCGTGATCGACGAGGCTCACCTGAGTTCCGTTCGCGGCAGTGGTTTTTCCGGTTACCTTATAGCTAAAACTCTTCAACAAAGCGGTTGTTTTCGCCGATTCGGACCTTTGGGTACAAGCTGTCGTCCCCAAGGCCAGCACAGAAATCACGCAAAAATATTTAATGAACTTCATAATCTTTATAGTTTCCGTTTTCAAATAGACGAATCTTTCCTTTTTTGCCTTTAATCTGTAATGCGGAAACCTTTCCATTTTCCCATTTGATGTCTACGGTGTAGTTTCCACGGGCTCTAAGTCCCTTAACTTCGCCCTTTGACCAGGCTTTGGGTAGAGCAGGTAATAGATGGATATAACCGTTGTGACTCTGTATCAACATCTCGGCAATACCGGCTGCACCGCCAAAATTTCCATCGATCTGAAAAGGCGGATGCGCACAGAATAAATTAGGGTACGTACCTGCCCCGGCTCCTTGATACGTTGTTTCATTGGTAAAAGCGGGTTTAAGCAATTGCCTTAGAATTTCGAGTGCATGATCACCATCCTGTAATCTGGCCCAAAACAATATTTTCCAAGCTCTAGACCAGCCCGTTCCTTCATCACCACGTACAGCTAAAGTCTTACGTGCTGCGTCAGCCCATTCAGGTGTTGTCTGTGGCGAGATAAATGCTGCGGGATACAGACCATATAAATGCGATACATGCCGGTGTTTAGGTTCAACTTCCTGATAGTCCTCGAGCCATTCCATCACACGCCCGGAAGGGCTAACGACTACAGGCGGAGGGATATCCTTCAGCTTCGTTTTTAAGGCACTGGCAAAACTATCTTTCGTTGCCAGGATAGAATCCGCTTGGATCACCGCCTGGTACAACTCCCGTACGATCTGGTTATCAATGGTAGGTCCCATCACAACCGCAGCAACTTTTCCATTAGCCATTCGGAAAGCATTTTCCGGCGACACCGACGGCGAAGTGACCCACCATCCTGTTTTAGGGTCCTGCACGAGCGTATGGTCGTAAAATGCTGCGGCCCCCTTGAGTATCGGGTAAATCTCCTTGAGGTAATTTTTATCCCCAGTGAACAGATAATGTTCCCAGAGATGGTTACATAGCCAGCCCGATGCCGTACTCGCTCCCCAGGAAGCTTGCTCACCCGGAGCGGAATAGCCCCAGATATTCGTCATCATGTATACCACCCACCCCGGTGCATTATAGTATGCCTTTGCTGTCTGCTCACCTGTCTTTGCAATCCGTTTTATCATTTCGATAAAAGGCTTATGATACTCGCTCAGATTATTAACCTCCACGCCCCAATGATTCATCTGTGCATTGATGTTGAGATGATAGTCACCATTCCAAGGCGTATTGATCTGATTAGCCCATAGTCCTTGTAGGTTTGGCGGGAGCGCTTTTGTATTTTTCGGAGCAGCACTTGAAATATTCAAATACCTTCCATATTGGTAATAAATCGTTGCCAAATCGGGATCCTGAACCGGATTTTTATAAAAATTAGCAATGCGTTCATTGGTCGGAATAGCGTTATTCGCTGTATTTCCAAACAGATTAAGACTTACCCGATTGAAGATCTTTTGATATGCTGCGAGATGATCCCGATATAGCTTCTGTTCGTCAGCAGTTTTTGCTGCTGCAACCGCTGCTTTGACAACAGGTAAGGGGTCCTTTCCATAATAGGAAGTACTTGCTGAGAAATAGATCGTGAGATCACCTTTTGCCGACACTTCTAAGGTTTTATCCTTTTTACTGATCTGCAGATTTTTACCTTTAACCTGAATTAATCCAACGAATTTCAGATTTTTACCTCCTTTTCCATCAGGCAAAGATCCCTCGACCAGAATCGCGTCATCCAACAAGGTATAACGGTCAATATTTTCCTGGCGTTGGAATGATATGCCTAGCTGCTGTACTTCATCTTTACGTTGGCTTAATTGGATAACACCTACATTGTTATTAAACGAAGTATAATAACGGCGTTGAACCTGCTGTCCATTGATCTTGAATGAAGTTTGTGCAGAGGCAGTCGCTAAGTCCAGGGAACGCTTGTAATCTTCGATCGTTCCAGCAGGCAATTTATAATCCAGTAAAAGGTCGCCAAAAAGCTGATAGCAGCCATAGGGCACAGCTGCCCCATTACCAAAACCAGACCCCTTGCCTTTGGTCACAAAAGTTTCATTGACTAATTTTTCGGCTTCATCATTCTTACCGGCCTTAAGCAGTGCCTGAATAGCTTCAACATTTTTATAGGCTTCATAATTATTGGGGTCTTCTGGACTGCCCGACCACATACTAATCTCGTTGAGTACGATCTTTTCCTGACGAGGATTTCCATCTGGCATCATGCCGATAAGTCCGTTTCCTAATGGCAAGGTCTCTTCCCAAACCTTCGCTGGCTTATTATACCAAAGTATAAGCGGGTTTTGTTGAGCAAAAAGTATCGTGGTATGGCATATACATACCACGATAAGCATTAAAAATCTATTTACCATACAATTCAAATTCCGCTATGGCTAATTCATTGCCGTCGATAAATTGTTTTGGTTCAAATTTGATAAACTTGGTTGCGCTGTTCGTATCAAAAAACACCTGTTGCAAAATCGGATTTGCCTTAATATTAGAAAACTCACCCTCTTTAACAAGCTTCCATGTTTTCCCGTCGGTACTGGTTGATATTTTATAATGTGTTGGTGTCCCTACGTTCTTTCCATCCTGACGAGGGAGAAAACCGATGCCAGAAACAGGTTTGTCTGTAGCGACCACGATTACACCTTGATCGGCAACAGTCGCAAAAGTACTTGGTTTTCCGTCAGATATATAAGCATTATTATTGGATCTTCCTGTCGAAATCTTAAATCCTGTCAGCTTTTTCACCTCTTTGGTATTAAATGCAAAGGATTCGTTATACTCCTTGAACAGTCCAAAATCACTAAGCGTAATCGCTACAGGAGCATAGACATGAAGACGCAGTCGACTTGCAGTTTGAGGTTGCTCGAGTTTGATGAGGCGGTTTGCACCGATACTTGTTGCTTTGGCCAAAGGCTTCCAGCTGTTATTTTCCCAATGTTCAATGGAAACACTATCAATACGTTGTCCCAGCTTAATATTCTCCCTCAACTGAATAAGATCGAACTTAGCAGGGGATTTTAATTTAATCTCCAATGTTGCCGATGTTTTGGAATCGTCTGTTGCCCAATAGCTATAGCGGTCGTTATCGGTGATAAATGAAGTACCATAGGATTTGGAATCACCATTACGGGTATTAGACGCTGTGATGGTCGCTCCTTTGGCTAAATTGGTACGGAAAGTTTCCTTCACTTTTTTTCCAAAAGCCTGCAGCGACTTCACATCATTTTCATGTAATGTACCAGAAGGCATCGGTGCTAAGCCAAGATTCATACATGCTCCCCTTCCAACTGATTTTAAATAGATCTCAAAAAGCTGATTGGGTGTTTTTACACGGCTATCTTGTTCTTCATGATAAAACCATCCCGGACGTTGTGGTACGTCACATTCAGCAGGTATCCAATATTTACCATTACGGTCGCCCGTTTCGGCATTGTGTGATTCTGTCGCTCCAGGTACCGCGACTTTTCCATTCAAACCGATCGGCGTAAATGTTGCCCATGATGTTTCAGCAGCAAATCCTTTTTCATTGCCCACCCAACGCATATCCGGACCGATATCTGAGAAAATAACGGCTTCAGGCTGCAATTTTCGTACAATAGGCCATGTTTTTTCATGCCACTGATAGTAAGTTGTTCGATCAATGATACGCTTCCCTTCATGTCCACCATAAAAGCCATCACCGCCATTTGCTCCGTCGTGCCACGACGTAAACAATGGGCCATAATTGCTCATCAGTTCGGTCAGCTGCTGTCTGTAGGCATCGGCATAGGCCGGTGTGCCGTAACGTTCATCGTGACGATCCCAGGCAGAAAGGTATACACCAAATTTCATCCCATTGCGATGGGTCGCTTGCATAAAGTCTTTGACCATATCACCTTTCCCGTTTTCCCACGGTGAAGAAGCGATACTATAGGATGTTGTCTTGGTTGGCCACAAACAGAATCCGTCATGGTGCTTTGCCACACTAATTAAACCTCTGAAACCACCTGCTGCAGCTGCCTTAGCAATTTGATTTGCATCAAAAGCTGAAGGATTAAACAAAGAGGGCTGTGCATCACCATAACCCCATTCCTTATTTTGGAAAGTTGTGGGCGTATAATGGATCAAACAATACGTTTCCATCTCTTGCCACTTTAATTGACGCTCGGTCGGCAAAGCCCCATAAGCTTTTAAAGTATCTGATTTGGCTACAGGCCCGCTGGAAAGTAAAATGGAAGATAACAAGATTGTCAACATAGTCTTTATTTATGTTCTAGAAAATTAGGTTGTAAAGTCCTAAGATAAGAAGTTTTATAAAATGCTGTATGTAACATTTGCGTACAAAACCGACCGATGCTCAGCTCCAATAGGATGTATCCCGGGGTCAAATCGTATTTTTTGCTCAAATCAATCGATTGATTAAAATAAGTATTCCAATTTATCCATGCTGCTATTTACAGCCAATTATTTAACTTTTCGTCCTTTTTTCACGCTAATTTCCTGAAAAATCAGATTCTTTCGCTTGTTGACCAAACAAAAATCATCCATCCGTTATTAATAGAGGATAAAGTAGTTAGCAGTGTCCGACTAGATGCTCGCTTAGGCTATACTTGAGATTGGCATGATAATTATAAGTATAGGGCAGAAAAAGGAATGTTTTTTCTGAAAGCGTCTGTTTTATTGATTCGTATTTTTCATTAAAGCATCAATGAGCTCACTAAGCTTGATTTATTGAGCAGTGTTTAGTTTCATTGGCTTCAATGAACTCGTTTCACTCGGTTATCGGCCAGAAAGAATCTTCGGATTGCTTTCTTGGTTGTTGACGCTTAGGAAATAATGAAGGTTTTATATTATTAGAAATGATTATGAGAGGAAATTTAATGATTTTAGCGGTTGCATTGGCATTTTCAACAATCGCATGTAACACAACTGGAAAAAAAGCTGAGGCAACAGGTTCCGGCGACACGGCTACTACCGTTCAAAAACCGAGCACAGTGGACAACACGTCTTTGGAAGGCACCTGGGAACTTAAATCCCTGACCACAGCAGAGACAGCAGGAAAACAACTTAAGGATTTATTTAAGGACAAAATTCCAACATTGAGTTTCAATACAAAAGACCACAAAGTAGATGGCAACAATGGTTGTAATGGTATTGGTGGAACCTACGAAAGTGAAAAAGGCAATTCGATCAAAATTGGTGATAAATTGGTTTCAACCATGATGCACTGCGAGAATGCAGCTTACAACGAATTTATGAATGGTTTAAAGTCTACGACAAACTTCGATGTACGGGATAATGAGTTAACGTTCATCTCCGGCGACATCGTCGTCATGCAGTTCGTTAAAAAATAAGTTAGTTTAAGGTAAAAGAGGAGGCCGGTAAATTTACTGGCCTTTTTTTGTTCAAGAGTCTGTTATCTTCTTCACCTCCTCTTCGCATCATGTCTACGTCCTTTGAATAGGAAAAATGAGGCAAAAGAAATATGATAGAGGGCGATAGTCTTTTTTTTTATAAAAAGGGGTTATTTCATAGCTAATTATATGAATATAAAAATTTCATCTCGTACCTTTACACATCATGAAACAAGATCAATCTAAAATCATACGTGAACAGGTCGATCGTTCAGCACTTCGCGAACATTCGACTCCTTTATACCTTACATCAAGTTTTATCTTCGACAGCGCTGAACAAGGTCGGGCGGTCTTTGCTGGCGAAGAGGATGCAATGATTTATTCCCGCTATGCCAATCCAAATACTTCAGAATTCATCAACAAAGTTTGTATTCTTGAAGGCGCAGAGGCAGGGTTGTCTTTTGCATCAGGTATGGCAGCAGTATTTGCCTCCTTTGCAGGCATTATCGAAAGTGGAGACCATATCGTTTCTTCACGCGCGATATTCGGTTCCACACATCAGTTATTTACGGAGCTCTTTCCACGTTGGGGTGTTACCACAACTTACGTAGACGCTGCTAATCCTGAAGAATGGGAAAAAGCGATTCAGCCAAATACGAAAATCATCTTTTTAGAATCGCCATCCAACCCTGGTTTGGAATTGGTTGATTTGGAATGGTTGGGTAAATTTAAAGAGAAATATCCTCACATCATTCTGTCAATCGACAACTGCTTTGCGACGCCTTATCTTCAGAAACCGATTCAATATGGATTTGACCTGGTTATCCATTCGGCCACCAAATATATGGATGGGCAAGGTCGTGTTTTAGGTGGAATTGTGGTCGGAAAACAAGAGCTAATCGACAAATTGATGTTCTTCATTCGTCATACAGGCCCAGCACTATCCCCATTCAATGCATGGATCATATCAAAAAGTTTAGACACACTGGGCATTCGTATGGACCGCCATTGTTCCAACGCATTGGCTCTGGCCGAGGCATTGGAAAATCATGCGGAAATTGAGGACGTAAAATATCCATTTTTACCAAGCCATCCACAATATGAGCTTGCCAAGAAACAGATGAAAGCTGGTGGCGGTATTGTAACCTTTGTTGTCAAAGGTGGTTTTGAGCGAGCAAAAGCCTTTGTGGATCATTTGGAAATGATTTTATACACCTCTAATCTAGGAGATTCAAGATCAATTGCCACGCATCCAGCCTCCACCACGCACTCAAAATTGTCGGAAGATGAACGCTTGAACTTAGGCATCAAACCAGGCAGCATTCGCCTGTCTGTAGGGCTAGAAGATCAACAAGATATCATCAACGACATCTTGCAAGCATTAGAAAAAACAAGATAAACGTTCGCTTTGTTATAGGTAGCGAATATACATCAACTAAAAAAGCCTTTGCATAAGCAAAGGCTTTTTAGATTATTCTAAAGTTATTCTTAATTCAAAGATGCGATCGCTGCCGCATAGTTTGGCTCGTCAGCAATTTCTGCAACTTGCTCTTCATACAGTACTTTTCCAGTTTCATCCAATGTAATGACAACACGGCTCAATAAACCTGCCAACGGTCCGTCCGCAATAGCCAGTTGATAAGCATCTGAAAAGTTTGAATCTTTATACTCTGATAATGTCACTACATTATTTAGACCTTCAGCTGCACAAAAACGACCTTGTGCAAAAGGTAGATCTTTCGATATACATAACACAACAGTATTATCTAACTGCGATGCTTCTTTATTAAATGCACGTACGGAAGCGGCACAAGTTCCGGTATCTACACTAGGGAAAATATTTAATACAATTTTTTTTCCTTTGAAGTCCGCTAGAGATTTATCGGAAAGATCGCCTGCAGTTAATTTAAAATCAGGAGCTTGCTCGCCAACTTGTGGTAAACTGCCTTTCGTGTTTACTGGATTGCCTTTAAAAGTGATTGTAGCCATATAATATGATCGTTTAATTTTTAGTATCCTTGCACTTAAAGGTACGAGCAAAAAAAATATTACACAACATTTATTAATTTTAGTCAAACATTTATTATGTTAGCATTGTATTTGATAGAGGAATGTTAACCAAACAATAAACACTAGTATGAAGAAACTACTATTCTCAATACTTTGTGCAAGTCCGTCACTCCTATTTGCACAAGGATCACAAGTGAATCTACAAAGTCCCAAGGCAGTGGGAATGGGGGGAGCAGGCTCTGCTTACTTTTTAGATGAATCTTCCATTTTCTATAGTCCGGGTGCCTTAGCAAAAATGGATCATAATGCCATTTCGATTGCTGGTAATGCCGTCATGTATAAATCTGCATTTCAAGAGGTTGGAAGTACAGTTGTTTATCATACTAGAAATCAGATTTCAACTCCTTTTTCATTATTTGCCGCATTCGGCCCTAAAAACTCCTGGTGGAAAGCCGGTATTGGGGTTTATACACCTTATGGCGGAGCCGTCGATTGGGGAAAAGATTGGGTAGGTAAATTCAGTTTAGTTAGCCTTTCGCTTCGTGCAATCTATATTCAGCCTACATTAAGTTTCAAACTGACTGAAAATTTTAGTGTTGGAGGTGGTTTTGTATACAACATTGGTACCGTAGACCTCGAGAATTCTGTTCCAGTATTTTACCCAGATGGTCACGCCGGACTAGCGACCCTAAAAGGAACCGGAACTGGCACGGGTTATAACGTAGGTATCCATTATAACCTAGAAGACGAATTTGCAATATCGGTAAGTTACCGTTCTAGAGTCGTCACTAAACTTAAAAATGGTGATGCAACTTTTGACGTTCCTGAATCGGTGGCAAGTAATTTCCCTGCAGGTAACAAATTCAGTGCTGAGCTACCGCTTCCTTCGACATTTGCCGCGGGCATCGCCTTCCCTATTTCGGAGAAATTGAAGATGGCTCTTGATGCAACGCTCATCAACTACGACATATATAAAGCCCTAGATTTCGATTACAAAGAAAACACACCTGTATTGCAAGATACCCATTCACCAAAAAAATACGATAAAGCAGGATCTATTAAAGCAGGATTGGAGTACATTGCTTCCGACTGCCTGCAATTGCGTATAGGTGGAGGTGTGATAGCAACACCGGTACAACAGAGCGCCTATGTCTATCCAGAGACACCAGATAACACGAGATATTTGATATCTGGAGGTTTTACGGTAAAACCATCACCAAAAATTGACGTCACAGGTTCCTTTGCCTACCAACGCATTGTCGCTCGTCAGTCAACAAATGTGGAGAGCCATCTTTCAGGTACATATGCAACAAATATTTTTGCTCCCGGTATTGGTGTAAGCTATAAATGGTAATTAACAGCCAAATTTGACTAAGATGAAAAAAAACAAACTTTATATAGCTGCGGCGTTAGCACTTTTTGCGATCTCCTCATGTAAACCTACATTGGACGAATATACGCCTTCGGCAGGATCGCTTAATTTTTCAAAATATGTTGCCATCGGAAATTCATTGACTGCTGGGTATGCGGATGGCGGGCTATATCTGGAAGGCCAAAAGGTAGCTTATCCAAATTTAATTGCCGAACAGTTAAAGCAAGTCGGTGGTGGTGAATTCAAATCGCCGTTTTTCAGTGAAGATCAAGCCAATGGTTCTGGTTATATTACACTTACAGCGCTCGTCAATGGCCAGCCGGTAACGGCACAGGTAACGGATAAATTGGCCTACCGCTCAGCTTCACCAAAATTATTGACAAAATATACTGATCCGATCAACAACCTTGGTGTGCCGGGTATGCGGATGGACCTTTCTAGAGTAGCAGGTATGGGGTCTACCAATGGAAACATGTATTTTGAGCGCTTGCTCCCTGATGCAGACGCAGCGAAAACGTACTTCACTTATTCCACGACTCAAAACCACACCTTCTTTAGTTTTGCGCTTGGAAATAACGACGCGCTCGGCTGGGCGACTAACGGTGGTGTTGTAGATGGACCAACAACTGTGTTGACAGAAACAGCTCAGTTTACTGCGATTCTCAATGGCTATGTACAAGCACTGACTGAGGGGGACAGAAAAGGGGTACTAGCAACAATTCCAGATGTAACAGCAACACCCTATTTTACAACGGTAACCCGTGCTGCTTTATTGGCAGCTGTCAATGCAACAAATCCGCCGACACCGGTAACAAATATCTACATAGCAACCAAGTCAGGTCCCCGTGCAGCTACCGATCAAGATTATTTTGTTCTTCCTTTCTCCTCAACAGGATTATTGGGAAAACCAAATGCTGCACAAATTCCGTACGGCTTACACCCGCTGAATCCCGTCGAAGACAAATACGTACTTGATGTAAGCGAAACAGCAACAGTCGTACAACGTATCAATGAGTATAATGCAGCCATCAAAGCTGCTGCAAATTCAAAAGGTCTAGCTTTAGCTGATGTGCATGAATTCTTGAATAATGTAAAAGGAGGTGTTCGTATCAACGGACTAGCGGTGAGTGCAAAATACATTACCGGAAATGCATTCTCTTTAGATGGTATTCACTTAACACCAATTGGAAACGCCCTAATGGCGAACATCTTTATCAGTGCCATCAATTCTAAATATGGCTCAAAGATTCCGCAAGTTGATGTAGCGAAATATCGCGGTGTCAAACTTCCGGATACCGTCACAAAATAAACAGTGATCTACATACTGACAAAAGGCAGACGAATAATCGTCTGCCTTTTTTGTATATTTGTTTAGTATAGACTGAACAACAAAACCCTTGTATGGATTGAAAAAGGAGTCTAAACGAGTAAAAAAGAATAAAATACAATAAGATGAAAATCAAATTAAACCGTGTCAACCAAGCTGTGCATTTCGAGGCCAGCAGTGAATTATCCCCTATCAAAGTCAACATCGATGGCTCGGAAGCTATCGGCGGCGAAGGAAAAGGTGTTCGTCCAATGGAATTGGTTTTAATGGCACTGGGTTCTTGCAGCGTCTTTGATCTCCATAGCATACTGGTAAAACAACGTCAGCAAATTGACGATATCCAGGTTGAAGTGGAAGGAAAACGACGCGAAGAAATCCCTCAGGTATTTACAGATATCCACATCAATTTCTTTTTAAAAGGTGAAATTGACGAAGTCAAAGCAGCTAAAGCAGCTGAATTAGCTGTTAAAAAATATTGCTCAGTACATGATATGCTTGCCGCTGGCGGTATCAATATCACGTATTCTTTGAAAATAAACTAAGAAAATACTTTCCTAGCATCTGATAATCCTCCACATTCGAGGTGGAGGATTATTGTTTTTGATCCATACTGTATTTATGCTCTTTTACCGGCCATGGAGAATATACCAAGTAAATAGAATCTGCAGCAGGATTTGACTTTGTCAGGATTAACCGATTTACAAGCGATTCTGCTCTTCTGTTCTTGTAGGCTGATTGCTGCTCTTGACTTTCTGGTTTCCAAAATGATAGCGCAGCGTTAGATTCACCTTTCTAGTATCGCGGTAATCTTTATAAAAGTTATTCTGATCGGCATACTTGGATGATATCGTCATTTTTTCTGTTTTGAAAATGTCCATAAATGATAGATTCACTTCAAATTTCTTCTTAAAGAATTTTCGATTTGTCGTCACGTAGGTACTTGAATATCCAGTAATTTTAAATGGTCCCTGTATCGCCGGGGATGTAAATGTATTACCTAATTCAAGGTTCCAGCCGGCATCCTTATTCAGCACATAGTTGGTGCTTACGTTTCCGTTGCCGATATACACATTATTCTTGTGCAATACGTCATCAGTCCCCATAAAGTAATTCTCGTTATACATTCCTTCCAACTGTAGATTCAATCCCCAGCGTCCTGTCAGCTGAAAACTCTTACCCAGGTCTATACCCGCCCCTTGTCCTTTCTTGATATTGGTATATTGGAAAATCAACTGGTGATTGTTGTTATCTTGACGGGAAATTTCCATATTAGGCCACTTTTCAAATCGGTAAAATAGATCAATATTCCAGTTGTTTTTGGTCCAGGTCAGATTCAGATTATGGACGATCGTCGCCCTTAAACGTGGGTCTCCCTGAAAATAGGAAAAGCGATTATAGTAGGACTTAGCCGGATTAAGCCAGGAGTATGCTGGGCGACTAATACGCTTTCCATAAGAAAAACCGAACTGCTGATCGTCACTCAAGGCATATTGCATGTAAAATGTCGGAAAGAGCACAAAATAATCACGCTTATTGATATCAGCTGGTTCGGACACAATACCTTCCAAATCGGTATATTCGCCTCTTAAACCAGCTTTCCAGCTCCATTTCTTCCAGGCATAATCGAATGAGGCATACACAGCTATATTCCGTTCTTTGTAATCAAACACGCTGCTCTTGTCGGGCCGGTGCTGAAGAGTACCGGATTCATCATCAGAAAAAGCAAGGGTGCTTGTCGTTTTCACATCGCTGAATTTCCCTCCGAACTCCATCCCGAGGTTCTTTATTTTCCCAGCAAAATCTATCTGTGAAGAAAAAAGCCGGTTTTTGTTTCCATTATTACTGATAAATCGGGTGTCTGTAGGTTCCTCCCCCTTAAATCGCAATGCCGTCAGCACGTCCTGATCATTTGTCGAATGATTGTCAGTGAAATAGGATGACCAGTTTATACTCCATTTGGGATTAAGTTTCTTTGTTACCTGAAGATAGAGGTTATTCGTTTTTGCCGATCGTTGATGATCATTAGTGGTGAGATAAGAGGACTCTTGCACATGATTTTTATCGTATATGATCGTGGGCACCTCATAAATACCATAGGTTTTCGGTCCGTAATATCCATTTAGTCCAGCATTGACCGTCCAGGTTGTATCGGGTGTATAGTCTATCGAAAACACATAGCTGTTCTGACTGTTATTGGTATCAAATCGATCCATTACACCTTCCCATGAGGTTTGCTCGTTCGGATAATACACATAATTCGTTTCATAGCGCGCATAGGTACCTCTTCCGAAATTATAGATACCACGAAGATTGATTTTTTCATTTTTATAATACTGGGTCAGTCCAAACAGTTGCTTCCAGGTACTGCTTTTTTCGGCCAATGCAACCGCTGAGCCTCTGTAGCCATACAGGTTCGATTTAGAAAGTTTAATATTGATAATCGTACTTCCCTCAGCTTCATATTTTGCTGGTGGATTGGTGATAACCTCTATCGATTGCACATCGCTACCTGCTGTATTCTCCAGATAGGTTTTCAGTTCGTCCCCCGTGAGCATCACTTTTCGGTCATTAATGAGGACAACAATATTTTTGTTTCCACGGACCATTAAATCCGCACCATTCACCATCACCAATGGTGTACGCTTCAAAATGTCCCAGCTGTTGAGCGCTGAAAGATTTGAATTCTGAACGTTAAATTCCAAGCGGTCCAACTTGCGGATCAATCGAGGAGCGCGACCGACGACCTGTGCTTCTTCGAGTACCTTTGCTTCGGGAAGAAGTTCAAGTAACAAAGGGCGTGAAATGGTATCGCTGCGAAAAAAAAGTTCCTGAGACTTGAAGTTCAGATAAGTTGTTCGTAGATAGTATCCACTTGGATGATCCAGCGTAAGTATAAATTTTCCAAAGTGGTCAGTCTTCACTTCACGGATCTCTTGATAGTTGCTATCCAATAGCATAACGGTCGCACCCGCCAGCACAATTTTGTTTGCATCCTGTACTTGCCCCCCGATTTGTTTGGTCTGTGCCGAAAGTAACAAGGGGAAAGCCAGAAAAAATAGGATCAATTTCATGTACAAATAATTAGTCTTTTAATTCTAGTATAGCTTATCCGCATTATTTTATTTGTTAGAATTTATGTTTTGTAACAGGTACGCCAGTTTGTGGTCATTCATATTTGAAAACCGCGGCTATTTAATACGCTGATATTCTACGCTTCAAAAGTGTCTATAGTTACTGCAAATAATGGTTAATAAAGGGTTAATACTGGGTTAAGGTATATTATCTTAGCCGTCAGCAGTTATATTTGTGTATGGAATTGAAGCCCAAAAGTTATATCGTTCTCTTTACGCTGTTTTTTGCCGTACTTATCGGCATACAGGGGTATCAATTATATAATACCTATCAGCTCAAACAGCGTGATATTTTTGCCACTGTGAAAAGTAAGCTAAGTAAGCTTCATGACAATGACAAGCTTTTTGATGATGATTTAATGAGCAAGGACATCGCCAGAGACTATTATATCAAATTGGTTAAAAATGAGATTACGGCTGAAAAACTAAAAGGACTTTACAGTGCAAATGCACATAAAACATCCCAGAGGCTGACGCAATATGTTGACAGTCTATTTCAGCCACTTGGAATGGATGTCATCTTGAAAAAGGAAATTTTGGGCATCTATTTCAAGAGCTTAGAAAAACAGATCGCAGCGGGTCCCATTACCATCTACACAACGTCTGGAGCTTTTCGGCAGCCCGTTGAACTTTCCTCAAGCGAGTGGATAACAGAAAAAACAGAAACACAGAAAATCGAAAACAGCATCCAAAGCAAAGAAGTCTTATATACCTTCCTTGTACATAGGAAGACATCCTTTGAGGTGACGAATCTCAACTGGATATTATTCAAAGAACTTACTTCACTTCTTTTGAGCACCCTTTTTATTCTTGTCGCCTTCCTTTGGCTTTTTTATAGAACCATTCAGAATCTCAGAAAACAGCAGAAACAGATCAGCGTGCTACACGATGTAGTTGACAATATTTCTCATGAGCTCAAAACGCCAATCGCAACCTTGAAGATTGCAGCTAAAACACTCCGGAAATCAACAGACGACAATATCATAACGGTCATTGAACGTCAGGCAAACCGTCTCGAACAAACGCTCAACCCACTGAGCGAGAACCTCCAAACAATGGATCAGCGTCCTATTACCAACAGGGAACTACAAGCTATTTTCGAAGACTTTCAATTGACCAATCCGGCTATCGCATTCCAATTAAGCCCTTTGCCTGACGGTAAATTATGCCTGAGCCTAAATGATGCGACAACACTATTTCAGAACCTGATGAACAATGCCGTAAAATATGGTGCAACTTTGATTAATATCTCTTTTGAGGATCACAAAGGTAAACTCTCGATTTATATACAGGATAATGGTTACGGCATGGCGGAGTCCGAGTTACCTTATATTTTCGACAAGTTTTACCGCATCCAAAAAGACAATATTCACGACAGCAAAGGCTTGGGAATTGGTCTTTTTCTTGTTAAGACAATCGTGGATCGTTATCACGGACAGCTTACAGTAACCAGCAAGTCCGATGTAGGGACTACGTTTAAAATTCAGCTGCCCCTCGTTCCTATTCAATCACATACATTATAATCAGCAGCAGGAATGATCAGCGAAAACAAAATAGGCAATAGACAATCGATACATTAACGACTGAAGATAGCATATGAACACAATACTACTCGTGGAAGATGACCCAGATTTTGGTTTTATGCTCAAGCAATACCTTGAGCTATCCACATTTAACATAGACTGGATAGCGCAGCCCAATGATCTTACGGAAAATTTCCAGCAGCTAGCCGATTACGATCTGGTTATTCTGGATGTTATGCTTCCTCAAATCAGCGGTTTTAACCTAGCTAAAGAAATCAATGCCCTATACCCCACGATACCATTTATCTTCTTAACAGCTAAAGAGCAAAAAATAGATAAGCTCACGGGACTAAAAATCGGTGCTGATGATTATATCACCAAACCTTGTGATCCTGAAGAACTGTTACTTCGCATACAGAATATATTAAAGCGAAATCAGAAAAATAGTATCCCAAAATCGATTGCCATAGGTACGTATATTTTCTATCCCGAACAGTTATTATTAAGCCATGCTTCGAAACAATATAAGCTCACTGAACGTGAATCGCAACTTCTCCTATTTCTGTCGCAACACAATGGTCAACTTGTCACACGCGAAGAAATTCTTGAAAAGGTATGGGGAAATGCAGATTTCTTTACAGGAAGGAGTATGGATGTCTTTATCACCCGGATTCGTAAATACTTAAGCCTAGATCCCAAGCTGAGCATCAGTTCAAATAGAGCCGTCGGATTTACGATTCAATTTTAAGGATTATCCGGCAATCTCTTCTTTCCGCTTGTTCCATAATTTCTCTGCCCAACGACCGACAAACCAAAAGGACACGGCCAAAATTAAAAAGAATACGGCTCTATTGATATTATCCCAGAGATACTCCACATATCGGGTATAAATATTAAGTACTAAAAATACAAATCCAACTTCCCTGCTTACATTATCTTTAGCCTTCAAGCCGTAGACAACCAGGAATGCCGACACGGCAGTGGATAAGATACCCCAATAGAACATGTGGTATTGACGTACAGTTGTCCATTCATAGAAATCAGCATAATTCCCAAAAATAGATAGGGTCCACAAGGAGACCATCAGGTAGATCAACCCCACAATATAACTAATAGGTTGAAAGATTTGCAGGCGGTTGAACCGCGGTTGAACCCAAACAGCCAAAGCGGTTAGCAGCGCTCCGAAGATGGTAAAACGAAGTGGGTAATTCATTCCCCAAAACTTAAATCCCCAATTGCTATGGTAGGCCGTCTCGGTCGCAAACCATACCCCCAAAGCCAAAAGCATAAACGTCCAAATCAATTTACTGTCAAGCTTAACGGCAAGAAAGCCATAAATTGCAACAGAGAGTAAAAATAACAAGGAATAATGCATCGTATCTTTATCCAATACTTTGCCCATAAATCCGATGCAGGCTGCTGTTCCAAAAACCCCAATCAGCATCATGGTCTCCGTGGATAGATTTTTATAAGGATATCGTTTCTTATACCGAAAACCGAGCGTATAGAATAATACGGCCACAGCAGCAAAAAAGAAGCAAAACAGGATATTAGGTGCTTCGTAAAGTGTATCCACAAAAGCCAAGAATGACGCATCCGTAAACAATGAAAAAACAGCGAAGACCAAAGAAGCCAGGGCAATCCAAAAGGCATATCTTGCCAATTGCCCCCAATCAAAACTTTTTACGTCCAAACTATCCATCAGCTCGTTCGCTTTTTGTTCATCCAACAGGTTTTCTTTCTTCCAAAATTGGACAATATCGTCGATCGATTGTTTCTCTTGTTTGCTGACGTCGTATTTTCGCATAAATTTAGATTTACTGTGCAAGGTACATTATTTTTTTAAATCACTTGTATATCACATTTTGTTCCAAAAGTCAGATAGGCTCGCATAATTCCTTTAAAATCTGTAATTTTGCATGTTTTGCATTTAATCCCTCACACGGGGACCTTAAGGAGTTTTCATGGCAGTAAAAAGAAGCCCAGATTTGGGCGAACAAAGTGAAGTTCAGGTATTTGGAGCGCGTGCGCATAATCTAAAAAATATAGATGTTTCTTTTCCGAGAAATGAATTGGTTGTTATTACAGGTTTAAGTGGCAGCGGAAAGTCTTCTTTGGCTTTTGACACCATTTATGCTGAAGGACAACGTCGGTATATGGAGACATTCAGTGCTTACAGCCGTCAGTTTTTGGGTGGAATGGAACGTCCGGATGTGGACAAGATCTCGGGCTTAAGTCCTGTGATATCCATTGAGCAGAAAACCACCAGCAAAAACCCCAGGTCCACTGTCGGAACTATTACGGAAGTCTATGATTTTATGCGCCTTTTGTTTGCCCGAGCAGGAGAAGCATTCTCTTATGTGACCGGTAAGAAAATGGAGCGGATGTCGGACGATCAGGTTATCGAACGTATTTTGACTGAATTTGAGGGCCAGGCTTTAAATATCTTGGCTCCAGTGGTTAAAGGCCGTAAAGGTCACTACCGGGAATTGTTTGAGCAAATCCGTAAGCAAGGTTATGTGAAGGTGCGCGTGGATGGAGAAATCTTGGACCTTGTTCCTAAAATGCAGGTAGACCGCTATAGAATTCACGATATTGAGATCGTCGTGGATCGTTTGAAAGTAGAGCGTGAAGATAAAAAGCGCCTACAGACTTCGGTTATGCAAGCGATGAAAACTGCCAAAGGTATTATCAAGGTCTCCACCAAGGAAAATCAGGAGCAATTCTATAGCCGCTATCTCATGGATGCTGAATCGGGTATCTCTTATGATGAGCCACAGCCCAACACTTTTTCATTCAACTCACCTTATGGCGCCTGTCCGACATGTGATGGATTAGGCTATATTTTTGAAATTGATAAGAATGCGGTTATTCCAGACAAAAAACTCAGTATTCAAAAAGGTGGTTTAGCCCCTTTGGGACCTACCCGGGAGAACTGGACTTCAGAAGTCTTGAAGGCTGTCGCAAAAAAATTGGATTTTACCATTACAACACCACTTGAAAAGCTCAATGAAGAACAGATTGACCAACTTTTATTTGGCAATAAGGAAGAGCCCATTGTTGTCACGGTATCTTATGGAAGTTATGGCACACGTGAATATCGTGTTGAATTTGAAGGGATCTTTAAGATGCTGGAAGAATTTTCCGGAAAATCTTCGGATGAAGCCCCATCTTTAGATGATTTCAGGACGAAAGTCACCTGCCCAACCTGTGCGGGAGCGCGTTTGAAAAAAGAGTCTTTACATTTTAAAATAGCGGATAAAAACATCCATGAGCTCTCCACGATGGATATTACATCGATTAAGGAGTGGTTTGATCAGGTAGAAAGCAAACTTGATGAACGCCAGCTTATTATTGCAACAGAGATTTTAAAGGAAATCCGCGCACGCTTAGGCTTCTTGCTGGACGTAGGCTTAAATTACCTCACCTTGGATCGTACTGCTAAAACACTTTCCGGAGGTGAGGCACAACGGATTCGTCTGGCAACACAGATTGGTTCGCAACTGGTGAATGTACTTTACATCTTGGATGAACCTAGTATCGGACTCCATCAACGAGACAATGAACGTTTGATCAATGCGCTCAAAAACCTACGCGATATTGGCAATTCGGTCCTTGTTGTAGAACATGATAAAGACATGATCCTCCATGCCGACCATGTTATTGACATGGGGCCTGCTGCAGGAGTTCATGGCGGCACTGTGGTTGCGGAAGGTACCCCAGCAGAAATCCTAAAATCAGACTCTCTGACAGCGGCATACCTCAACGGGACAAAAGAGGTTAAGATTCCTGAGAAACGTCGTGAGGGCAATGGAAAAACATTGTCATTGCATGGCGCAACCGGACATAACTTAAAAAACCTATCTGTCTCCTTTCCCTTGGGAAAACTGATTGTCGTATCCGGTGTTTCGGGTTCGGGCAAATCCAGCTTAATCACGGGAACATTATATCCGATTCTGAATAAACATTTTTTCAGAGCCAAAGCAGTTCCACTTCCTTTCAAAAAAATTGAAGGTTTAGAACATATTGACAAAGTTATCGAGATTGACCAAAGTCCTATCGGCCGTACACCACGGTCCAATCCATCGACTTACACAGGCGTATTTTCGGATATCAGAACCTTGTTTGTTCAATTGCCAGAGGCTAAGATCAGGGGCTATAAACCGGGACGCTTTTCCTTCAATGTCAAAGGCGGCCGTTGTGAAACCTGTCAGGGAGCCGGATTGAAAGTCATTGAGATGAATTTCCTTCCAGATGTACAGGTTCCTTGTGAAACATGCCATGGAAAACGCTATAACCGAGAAACATTAGAGGTACGCTATAAAGGAAAATCCATCTCCGATGTTCTTGATATGAGCATTAACGATGCTGTGGATTTCTTCGAAAATGTACCGAGTATCTACCGAAAAATCAAAACACTGCGGGATGTAGGTTTGGGCTATATAACCCTAGGTCAGTCCTCAACCACTTTATCTGGAGGTGAGGCACAAAGGGTCAAGTTGGCGACGGAACTTTCTAAAAAAGACACTGGAAATACATTTTATATCCTCGACGAGCCAACTACAGGTCTTCATTTTGAAGATGTTAATGTTCTTATGGGTGTTATCAATCGGCTGGTCGACCGTGGAAATACCGTTTTGATTATCGAGCATAATCTTGATGTTGTTAAATCGGCAGATTGGGTCATCGATATCGGTCCCGAAGGGGGGAAAGAAGGGGGACAAGTCCTATTTGAAGGAACACCCGAAAAATTAATTAAAAATAATAAAAGCGAAACGGCGCGTTTCTTAAAACTGGAAATGTAATATCAACGCAACAGCAGCTGCGAATTAAGCGGTTTCTGTTTGTAGGGTGGCTCGGTTATTGCAAAGGGAATATTTTTCCAGCTCTATATCAGCTGTGTTTTACACAGGTTTTAGACAACGCACACTGACTTTGACGTCAACTGGGTAGCGTCATATTTAATGACTAAAGACGTTTATAGGTCCTTTTTAGCTGTAAACAGTTGGTCGTTGCTATTCCATTTTCATTTGTATAAATGAACGCATTACAGGCTTTTGTTTTTAAAGAACATGTGGAATGTCCGATTGATTTTCGTCAGTGTTTATACGCTGCAAACATGGATATTTCTTAACTTTGTATTATATGTCGGATATTATTCAATTACTTCCAGATAATGTTGCTAATCAGATTGCGGCGGGAGAAGTGGTGCAGCGACCAGCGTCTGCCATTAAAGAATTGATTGAGAATGCTATTGATGCTGGAGCTGACAAAATAAAACTTATTGTTAAAGATGCAGGCAAGTCATTGATTCAGGTTATTGACAATGGTTGTGGTATGAGCGTAACTGATGCTCGCCTTTGTTTTGAGCGCCACGCGACATCAAAAATCCGTAAGGCTGAAGACTTATTTGCTATTCGTACAATGGGTTTCCGTGGTGAGGCGATGGCATCCATTGCCGCGATTGCGCAGGTAGAACTCAAAACACGTCGTATTGAAGATGAGCTAGGTACAGTTGTTGAAATAGAGGGATCGAAAGTTGTCAATCAGTATCCGGAAGCTGTTGCCGCCGGAACAAATATTTTAGTTAAAAATCTTTTTTATAATATTCCTGCTCGAAGGAATTTCCTAAAGAGCAACTCTGTAGAAATGCGTCATATCATTGATGAATTTCAACGTATTGCTTTATCAAATCCACAGATTTTCCTAACCTTACATAGCGACGGAAATGAGATCTACCATTTACCGGCAGAAACGCTCAAACAACGTATTGTCCATATTTTCGGGAACAATTACAATCAGCGTCTTGTGCCTGTGGAAGAAGATACATCCATCATTAAGGTAGAAGGCTTTGTGGGGAAACCTGAGTTTGCGAAAAAAACTCGTGGTGAACAGTTTTTCTTTGTCAACAAACGCTTTGTCCGTGATCCATACCTGCATCATGCTGTCATGAACGCCTATGAAGATATTCTGCAGGCAGAAACATTTCCTTTCTATGTCTTATTTATTGACATAGATCCTGCGCGCATTGATATCAACGTGCATCCGACCAAGACTGAAATTAAGTATGAGGATGATAAAGCCATTTATGCAATTATCCGTTCAGCCGTAAAAAGATCATTGGGGCGGTACAACATCATGCCATCCCTGGATTTTGAACAGGAGACTAGCTTCACCAATCTCATTACAAAAAAGGCACTGGATGAAATTATCGTTCCAACAGTTACCTTTAATCCAGACTTCAACCCCTTTGATACAGACAAATCAAAATCTGGCTCGAGCTACACGCGCTCAGAAAGCTACGCTGAAGGACTCAGTAAAAAAACAGGTGGCATACCCAGCAATTGGGATTCTTTGTATCAAATCGTCGAAAAGGAGGAATCTGTTCAGCTGCCATTGCATGCGGAGCCGGAATTGCATACGGATAGCTCACAGGCCATTCAGCACGAAGATAAGTCATCCTCGAAGCTCTTTTTCCAGTTACATAATAAATATATTGTTTCGCAGATCCACTCCGGATTTATCCTGATCGATCAACAAGCGGCACATGAACGTATTCTTTTTGAGCAATTTCTCTCACAGCTGGACCAACATAAAGGTCTGAGTCAGCAAAGTTTGTTTCCACAGACTTTGGATCTGAATGCTGCAGATAATGAGTTAATGAAGGACCTCCTGGAGGACATCAACGGCTTAGGCTTTCAAATTCGTGAATTTGGAAAAAATTCCTATATTATTGACGGAATTCCTGCAGATTTAGGGACAGGATTTGACGAAATAAAGATGATTGAGAAAATATTGGAGGATTACAAAAACAATCAATCTGAGTATAAGCTAGCTAAGCGCGAAAATCTCGCAAAAAGCCTTGCCCGTAATGCGGCCATTAAACCTGGTACCGCATTGGACAATACAGCAATGGCAGAACTTGTGGACAGACTTTTTGCTTGTCACTCACCCAATATCTCCATCTATGGAAATCCTGTAATTGTAACATTTACATTGCAAGAATTAGCCGAAAAATTTGGTAAAAATTAGAAGATAAAAATATATGTTTCCACAACTGACACCTGTTATCAAGAATTTATTGATCATCAATATCATATTTTATATTGGATCGCAACTTGTACCTGTAGCATATGATTATCTTGCTGTCTATTACCCGGACTCGCCTTATTTTAAAATCTGGCAGGTGATCACGCATATGTTTATGCATGACAAAAACAATATTACCCATATCTTCTTCAATATGTTTTCCCTGGTCATGTTCGGCCCTATGATTGAGCAGGTGCTTGGGTCAAAACGTTTTTTAAATTTCTACCTGGTTTCAGGAATTGGCGCTTGGTTTCTTTATACGGCTGTGAATGGCATACAACTCTATAATGCGACGGGTTCTTTCGCTCCGCTACATGGCATGAGCGGGAACGAACTTATTTCCATGGCCAATACCGGGAACAACGAAGCATTAACCTACCTTATTCCAATGTTGGGTGCTTCGGGAGCTATTTATGGAGTGCTATTGGCATTTGCCTACCTTTTTCCAAACATACCGCTTCAATTTTTGTTTATTCCTGTACCAGTCAAAGCGAAGTATATGATCGGTGGATTTATCCTCATCGAAATATACATGAGCTTATCTAGACCAGGAGATTCTGTGGCTCACCTGGCTCACGTCGGTGGTGCACTATTTGGCTATCTACTGCTTAAACTGTGGAAGGTTAGAAAAGGAATTTATTAATATTGTGCGCAATGAATAACATCGGTTTAAAAGATTTTTGGAGACAAACCTATAAAACTGGTTCGCCCGTACCTTTGGTGATCAGTATTCAGGTCTGTTTATTTGTCCTCATTTATTTTTTAGACCTACTCTTCGAATTAAAAATTGTACCACAAAGCTTTTTGGAACCTACGGTGCGTCTATTAAGTTTACCGAGTAATTTCTCAAGCTTTATTGCACAACCCTGGTCATTGGTTACATCGAATTTCGTTTACGTCAAGCTTTGGGCCATACTTTTTGATAGTCTCTGGCTCTATTGGGTCGGTCAGATCTTTTTTACCTTCTTAAATACACGGCAATTTCTGTTTGTCTATATCGTCTCATGGCTGCTCGGCAGCGTCCTCTATATGGGCTTTGGGTCACTTATTCCCATGCCAAGTAGCGTACAGCTTATGGGAGGTTCTGTCCCCTTGGCAGCGGTATTAGCCGCGATTGTGACTTTGGTTCCCAAGTATGAGCTACGGCTTCTGCTTCTTGGAAACATCAAACTAAAATTAGTGGCCATTGTCTATTTTGGGTTAGAATTTCTTGCCCTTACGATGACGAATCGACCTGCTGCCATTTCGTATTTTGCTGTTATCCTTTTTGGAATGGGCTTCACTTATGCGCTAAAATCGGGGATGGACTGGTCTACAATTTTTCAGAAAAAACAACAGAAGCCTGCAAAAATGAAAGTCGTTGTAGGTAACAATATACCGACAAATCGGAAACATCGTTATGACTTACCCAATCAGGATGAAATCGATGCTATCTTAGATAAAATTTCTATTTCTGGCTACGACAGTCTAACGAACCATGAAAAAGAAACGCTCTTTAGGGCAAGCAATAGTGGTGATAAGGTTGATGGATAGAAGGACATTTTTAAGGAGAAAACTGGGCTTTATAAGTAAAACAATGTTCCTAGCAAATATGCTTGCGATCGTTGCATTACTTATGAGTTATTCGGCGACCTTCATTAATCCCAAATCCTTTTGGCCAATTGCATTTATGGGATTAGGCTACCTTCCGATCCTCCTTATCAATATTGGATTTATCTTTTATTGGCTACTTCGCAAACGAAAAATTGCGCTTTATTCGCTCGTAACGATCCTCATTGGATGGCCTTTTTTAACTAAACATTGGAATATTCGCAAAGAGAATGCCCCTGTATCATCGGAGGTACGTACACTTCGCATCATGACTTTCAATGCTCATCTGTTCAAGAAAGTAAACGATGAGAAAAAGAACTTTAAAGCCGACGTTGTCCGCATTATTGACAGCATCTCTCCTGATGTGATCTGCTTTCAGGAATATATTAGCAAGATTAAAGGAAAACATGTTTTTTCCGAGGAGTTTAAAGATAAATTGGGGTATGATTATTTTTTCTTTGAACCGAGCTCTAAAAATGATTATGAGGCATATGGAATGGCTGTTCTTTCGCGTTTCCCGATCTATGATTCAGGGACCATCAGAGACAACGATTACGGAATCAACCGGATTAGTTATGTTGATATCAAAAAACAGGACACCCTGATTCGCATCTATAATATCCATCTACGCTCTTTTGCGCTCCAAAATGAAGACAAAGAATTTATCCAAAACCTGTCCAATAATAATGAATCGGATAATTCGAGGACCCGTAAATTGAGCCGCAAACTTAAGAATGCGTTCGAGCTACGTAGCGAACAGGCGCATTCGTTAAAGAAGCACATGAATGAATGTCAATATCCTTATATTGCCGTAGGTGATTTCAACGATACGCCAATGAGCTACTCGGTCAATTTAATTGGAGATGGTTTGTACAATGCTTTTAAGGAGAAAGGTAATGGCTGGGGAGTGACCCATCATGCCCTCCTACCGATCTTTCAGATCGACTATATTTTTGCTAGCCAGAAATTTCAGGTGATGAATTATCAGATTGTTAAACAAAAATTATCGGATCATTACCCTGTATGGTCTGATCTTAGGCTTAAACCTTAGGCATCTGATAACCTAATGTTTTAAGTCCTATTTCAATAAATTTATCCCTTCGATTTTTGATTTTATAATAGGCTTCGCGACCAAAATAATATCGACCGACCAAGGCTTCGATATCGGATTGAATCAAATCATGTAAGTTTTTTGCTTCTTTGGCGGTGACCAAAATCCGCTTCTGACCGTTGAGATATGAAATAAATAGATCAAATTCTGTTGTCGGTAAGTGGTAACCGCTAATAAAATTCTCTATCGAATATGCGGGCAAATGTTTCGTAAAGCGATCATAAACAAATTCTTCAATCGCATTGGAATGAAATATCTCGCGGTATTTGGCACTGGTTTCATTGGTGTCTATCGGAATAGTAACATCCGGAAGAATACCACCACCACCAAAAACAAGTTTCCCTTTGCTCGTTGTAAACATTTCTTTTTGGCTGAATTCAGTGTCCATCGTCCATAGATCGAAGCCTGTCATGTATTTCGCAGCATCAAAATTAGCACGTGTGTATTTTCGCTGAATGCATCTTCCAAGAGGGGTATAATAGCGAGCGACAGTCAGGTTGATTGCAGAGCCATCCGAAAAGTCAAATTGTTCTTGTACTAAACCTTTACCATAGGACCTGCGGCCGACAATCGTTGCCCGATCCAAATCCTGAAGAGCACCACTCAAGATTTCGCTTGCTGATGCCGTACTTTCATTGATTAGCACAATGACTCGGCCATCACCAAAATCGCCAGCTTTCTCCGAATAGAAATCCTGGCGCAGTTCATTAGCACCCTCGGTATACATCAACAATCTTTTTTCTTTGAAAAATTGACCCGCCAGATCAATCGCCGTATGGACAAATCCGCCACCATTGTTACGCAGATCCAAAATAAGATCCTGCGCCCCACTTTTCCGTAAATCTATGAGCGACTGTCTGAATTCGTCTGCTGTCTTATGCCCAAATCTCC
Source organism: Sphingobacterium sp. (assembly GCA_050281725.1). Taxonomy (GTDB): domain Bacteria; phylum Bacteroidota; class Bacteroidia; order Sphingobacteriales; family Sphingobacteriaceae; genus Sphingobacterium. Next base: position 37,363 of record JBMAAL010000007.1, read on the forward strand.
GAATTTTCACATAAGCGGTTTTCGGAGCGATCATATAGGATGCATCTAAGCTGGAAACATTGACCTGATCGCGAATGACTTTTATTGGATTGGCCAATACCACTCCATTGCGTTGAATAGAAATCAATACAGCTGTTCCTTTCTTTCCACGGATCAACCTTTCAATTTCGGACTCGGCTACCTTTCTTCCGACAAGATCCTTATTCCCGATCTTTAAAATACGGTCGCCGATACGCATACCTGCTTTTTCAGCGGGGCCAGCAGCAACCATTCCAACAACAAGCAGCGTATCTTTCAGACGAAAATACTCCACACCGATACCATCAAATGTTCCTTCAAGCGTCTCTTGCTTTGCAAGCACTTGATTCGGCCTTAAAAAGGTGGAGAAAGGATCTAAACGGGATACGACATGTTCAATGGCTTCGTCTTGAACGGTATCTATACTGACATTATCAACGTAATTCTCAGCAATTAATTGAATGAGATATTGCAATTTATCCGAGTTGCCATTCGAGCGTAGACTCGAAAAGGTTGTTTTTTGGTTGCTCCCCTGTTCCTCGGCATAATTTTGTCCCAACAGCAAGCCAAGAAGCAATACTGCAGCATATGTAGCGGCTACAAAAATATTTCGTTTAATACTTTTCTGCATGGGAAATCTTCATGAATTATCGAAGATGAGACAAACTATTCAACAATTAATTACTTTCTCAAAAATAGCAAGTTTATTCGGTTAAACGAGCACCTGAACCCATATTTTTACATTAAAAATAAAAAGTTCCCTTCCTTGTTTTCAGGCGGAAACAGCGTCGTCCTCGATTAGAAGTCCTTATAAAAAATTAAAAAATAACAACAGAACAAGCGATAAGGGCACCGAACATTTAATTTCAACAGATGAAGATGATGTCTATAATTTAACTTGCAAATGCGCGTAAATTTATCTTAGTTTGAATTGAAAAAGATTCCACTTTATGCACGAAATCGAACCTTATTACAACTGGCGGGACTATTACATTGCCGCTGAAGATGAACAATCCCCATTTTATGGTACAATCTATAGCGAATTCGATTTTGACAAGCAGATCTATAATTTTCTTTTGCACCCACAATGGGATGAATTCGGTTCGCTTACCTTATATCTAAAAATACTATTTGTGGACTATGAAAAACAATACTGTATTATCGAGCTGATTGGCGAATGGAATGATGCGATCTATAATGATATTATGTTGCTCAAGCGAGAGATTATCGATGTATTGATCAGTCAAGGCATCAAGTATTTTATGCTAATCGGGGAGAATGTACTGAATTTTCATGCTTCAGATGACTCTTACTATGAGGAATGGTTTCAGGATATCGAAGATGGCTGGATTGCTGGCATCGGATTCCGTGAACATGTGATCGAAGAGTTCCAGCAGCAGAATATCGATTATTACATTAATTTTGGTGGTGCGTTGAATGAGCTACCTTGGCGGGCATTAAAACCGAAACAGGTTTTCCACCATGTGAATGATTCCTTGACAAAACGTCTTGGTTTTTAAGATGTGCTTATTGGGGTTTTATTCTCAACCCTTATGCTTTAATCCTTGCTCTTTACTGTATTATCCTGTAACTTTGTAATTGATGTATTAGGTGCTTCGCACATATACTTATAATTTTTAAGTTTTACTTATACTTACATACTATGTCATTCAGAATTGAAAAAGACACGATGGGTGAAGTTCAAGTCCCTGCAGACAAATACTGGGGTGCACAGACAGAGCGTTCACGCAACAACTTTAAAATCGGACCGGCAGCTTCGATGCCACACGAAATCGTCGCAGGCTTTGCTTATTTGAAAAAAGCAGCTGCTTATGCTAACCACGAGTTGGGGGTATTACCTGTAGAGAAACGTGATGCGATCGCTACCGTATGTGATGAGATCTTGGCGGGCAAATTGGATGACCAATTCCCATTGGTTATCTGGCAAACGGGTTCAGGTACACAATCCAATATGAATGTGAATGAGGTTGTCGCAAACCGTGCACAAGTATTGGCTGGACATAAGATCGGTGAAGGCGAGCCTGTGTTAAAAGCAAATGATGATGTAAACAAATCGCAATCATCTAACGATACTTTCCCTACTGGAATGCATATCGCTGCTTACAAAGCTGTTGCAGAAGTTACAATTCCAGGTGTAGAAAAATTGCGTGACACATTGGCTAAAAAAGCTGAAGAGTTTAAAAACGTCGTAAAAATTGGCCGTACACACTTAATGGATGCTACTCCGTTGACTTTAGGTCAAGAGATTTCAGGTTATGTCGCACAATTGAACCATGGTCTGAAAGCTTTAAGAAATACGCTTTCGCATTTGTCAGAACTTGCATTGGGAGGTACTGCTGTAGGTACAGGATTAAATACACCAAACGGCTATGACGTTGTCGTTGCTAAATATATCGCTGAATTTACAGGCCTACCTTTCGTAACCGCTGAAAATAAATTTGAGGCCTTGGCAGCTCATGACGCAATCGTTGAAACGCACGGTGCATTAAAGCAATTGGCTGTAGCATTAAATAAAATTGCAAACGACATACGTATGTTGGCTTCAGGTCCACGTTCAGGTATCGGTGAAATCTTGATCCCTGAGAACGAACCAGGGTCATCGATTATGCCAGGTAAAGTTAATCCAACACAATGTGAAGCATTGACGATGGTTGCGGCGCAAGTAATGGGTAATGATGTGGCTATTACGATTGGAGGAACGCAAGGTCACTATGAACTAAACGTGTTCAAACCATTGATGGCAGCAAACTTCTTGCAGTCTGCTCGCCTATTGGGTGATGCTTGTGTTTCATTTGAAGAGCACTGTGCAGCTGGTATTGAGCCCAACTACAAACGCATCAAAGAATTGGTTGACAACTCATTGATGTTGGTAACCGCACTAAACACAAAAATTGGTTATTACAAATCAGCAGAAATCGCGCAAACAGCACATAAAAATGGGACTACACTTAAAGAAGAAGCAGTACGTTTAGGTTATGTGACTCCTGAAGATTTCGATGCTTGGGTAAAACCTGAAGATATGGTTGGAAGTTTAAAATAAGCTGTGACTTTTATTTCAATAAAAAATACACGAACAAAAACATACCTATTGGCACTTGCCATAGGTATGTTTTTCTTTTTTACAGCCTGCAAATTCAATTCGGATATGCAGAGCGAAGGTGCCCCCTTTTTACAAGGAGAATGGGTTCAAGACAGCATTCCGGGACAGCAGCAGATGATGCAATATACCTTGACCGACTTTAAGTTTACCTGTGACTCTGTTTACGCGACCATGCATGTCAACAATAAAGTACAAACCATACCGGATAGCTGTTACAAAAATGGTTCCTGGACAGAACATGCAAAGGGTATTTATGTTTTGCGTGGAGACTCCATCATTGTTGATGGTATTTATACCAAGGAGAACGGCAAGCAGAAGATTTCTGGTTGCTATCTTTCCGGTCAGTATATCCCCCGCTTTAAAGTCGTTTATCATGCTGCAGATTCGGTGGTACTGGAAAGCAGGTTAGATCAACGTCAGATTATCTTAAGAAAGACTAAAGATATTACTTGTGTCCCTCAAAAAAGGTATCAATAATTTTTAGTACAATCTATTTATTATCTTCGTACCATTATCGTACAACCTCAACCTTAAAATACAATGAACAAAGGAATTATCGCTTTGGCATTTGGCGGACTTGCCATCGGAATGACCGAATTCACGATGATGGGTATCCTGCCTGACATTGCCAAAGATCTTCATATCGAAATCCCTACCGCTGCTCATCTGATTGCACTCTACGCACTGGGTGTCGTTGTTGGTGCCCCCACATTAGTGCTATTTACAGGAAAATATCCTCCGAAAAAGGTATTACTCTTTTTAATGCTGCTCTTTTTTATCTTCAATGGCCTTTTCAGTATTGCACCGGGACAGTTTTTGATTAGTCTCTCCCGTTTTATGGCTGGGCTTCCGCATGGAGCATTTTTTGGTGTTGGGTCTGTCGTGGCAGCCAGACTGGCTCCGAAAGGAAAAGAAGCACAGGCTATTTCCATTATGTTTACGGGAATGACTATTGCCAATCTAGCCGGAGTACCACTCGGCACCTATTTAGGCCATCATTATTCCTGGCGTTTAACGTATGGTATTATCAGTATATTGGGATTAATCACTTTTGCAGCAATTTATGCATGGATGCCAAAAATTGACGCCGCCAAGGGAAATAATATATTTAGTCAGCTAAACTTCTTCAACAAAAAAATTGCCTGGTTATTAATGGCTATTATCGCCATAGGTACCGGAGGACTTTTTGCCTGGATCAGCTATATTGCGCCTCTAGTGACTAATGTATCGGGTATCGCTGCGGATCGTGTACCGCTGATTATGATCCTGATCGGTGTTGGTATGTTTTTCGGAAATCTTATTGGCGGAAAACTGGCAGATACAATTTCTCCAACAAAGGCTGCTATTGCCAGTTTTTCGGCCATGGCAATATGCCTTGTGATGGTTTACTTTATATCACCACTGGGCTGGACAGCTTATCCTTTAGCCTTTATTACCGGACTGGTGTCCTTCACTATTGGTTCGCCGACACAACTGATGTTGATCCGCGCCTCAAAAGAAGCGGCAACATTGGCCGCAGCAGGTGGTCAGGCAGCCTTTAACCTCGGGAATACCTTAGGTGCATTTTTAGGTGGAATCCCAATAACCTGGGGTTTAGCTTATAATACACCTTCCCTCGTTGGCGTGGGCATGGCGAGCATTGGAGCACTCCTAACTTTGCTGTATTTGAAAGTCTACGACAATAAAACTCAATAAAACAGCATAATCCAATGGCGCGAACCAGTTATATCAGTGTACTACGTATTGTTGCGATATTCCTCGTTATCTTGATTCATTCCTCTTCGGGCTACTTAAACAGCAATGAATTTGAATCATTCGACTGGAGTTATGCCAATTGGCTCAATAGCTTCTCGCGCTTTGCGGTACCACTGTTTGTCATTATTTCAGGCGCCCTCCTGTTACAAAAAGACGAAGGCACGGTACAATTTTATCGAAAACGTTTATTAAAAATTGTCCCGCCCTTTATTTTTTGGACCATCGTCTATCTTCTCTATTATTTTATCCGGCACATTGATTTTGACTATGTCGGTTTTCCACAAGTTATCAACATCGTGTTAATTCGCTTAAAGTCAGGAGCGAATGCGCACCTTTGGTACCTATATATGATACTTGGGCTCTACCTTGCAGTTCCTTTCATACGCAAAATTGTAGGCAACAGCAGCAAAAGAGAGCTCGAGGTCTTTTTGGGATTGTGGTTTGCTTCGCTATTTTTCCTGAATAAATGGTTTAATAGCTACCTGCCTAATTTTGACCTGACCTTTTTCTCGGGCTATATGGGTTATCTGGTTTTGGGTCATTACTTGCGTAATTATCCTATCCCAATGGTAAAATTGTCAAGTTTTACGTTTTTTCTGATCTGCTGTTTAATTACAGCATCGGGAACATATTATTTAAGTGTCTCGCGAGGGGAATTTGATCCGACACTTTACAATTATCTTTCGCCGAATATCGCATTGAGCGCAGGCTTTTTATTTATCTTCGTTCAAAGTCTTAAACTCCCAGAGCACCTCAATGCATTCTGGGAATTTATCGATATCCACAGCTTTGGCATTTACCTTTGCCATATTTTGCTGCTCAATTATATCCACCCTTTGCTTCCATTGTCCACTTTGTGGAAAATCCCGGCTGCAACGGTGCTTACCCTATTGGCAAGCGCTTTGCTGACCTATTTATTACGAAAAGTTCCGTACGGTAAATACGTCAGTGGCTAATTCAGCCAATAGAGCCTTATTTATTTATAATTTCTCGCCTTCGACTTTATTATACACATAGAGATGTGCATTGGGGCCTTCAATCACATGGCCTTCCTGATCCAGTCCGATCAATTTGTTTTCGCCCACCTTCAGTTTCATATTTGTTTCCTTTCCAGTGAGATGAACAACAGATCCGTTGTCGTGCCACATGAATTTACCAGTGTCTTCGACCTTGGTATTTTTATTAATATACTCACTAACAATAGCGAATGTATTGTCATTTTTTAAGGTGATATTTGTTTTGATACCTTCACAATCAGCACAGGGAATAGTAGCCTCATAGGTACCGGCCCAATCCAACGAATTCTGCGATGTATGGGTAGTATCCACTGCCACAGTCTCATGTGCAGTGGAATCTGCGGCTGCATGCTGACTATCTTTTGGGGTTTGATTACATGCATTTAGCGAAATCATTGCTAAGCAAGAGAACAATACGGTTAATTTCATATCTGTTGTTTTTGATGTACGACATCCTATAGCAAGCAATTTCAGCGCCAAGAAAAATCAGGCACGCATACTTGATACCAAAGAAAAAAGGCTTCTTGAAGAAGCCTTTCTATCGTAGATAACTGTATTGCGAACAGTTTAAATAATCTATATGCTACCGCATGGCGATAGGCTATACAATCCTATTCAGATTAAAATGGTAGATCGTCATCATCTGATGAACCCGCCAAATCTACAGGAGCAGGCATATCTGCGTAACCTGGAGAAGATGGTGCAGGAGCAGCATTACCTAATTTTGTTACACGCCATGCTACCAATGAATTGAAATAAGTTGTTACGCCATCTTTATTAGTCCATGGACGACCACGAAGATTAAAAGATACTTCTACCTCTTCACCAATTGCAAGGTTATCAAAAATTGACGTTCTGTCTTGTGTTGATTCAAAGCGGATATACTCAACAAATTGTGGGTTTTCGGCATAAGCTACAATCATATCGCGTTTTTTGAATGATTCTGTCACTTGTTGTGTCGCTCCTATCTCGTGTACTTTTCCTCTAATTTCCATAATCAAAAAAATAAATATTAAAGCGTAAAATTAAGCAATTTTTGAGGAAGAGTTTAATTAACTTTGTACAAAATATGATGGAAGTTTTCAACACCCCCAATAAAGTTATTATAACGTGCAATAAGCGCTTATCACCTTATTTGCAACAGGAAGTTAAAGAGTTAGGTTTTGACATTGTCAGGGCATTTCCTACCGGAGTAGAATTAAAGGTCAGTATAAACGATACGATCAAGCTGAATCTGAACCTGCGCACAGCATCTCAGATCTTGTACTCACTACAGGAGTTTACCGCCAATAATCCGACGGAGCTCTATGAGGAATTGAGTAAGATTGCGTGGGAGGAACTCATTCAGTTTGACGGATACTTCTCTGTCAGCTCCAATGTAGACAATGAGACGATCAGCACACCTTTATTTGCTAACGTGAAGGTTAAAGATGCAATTGTAGATCGTATCAAGGAAAAAAAGGGCATGCGTCCTAATTCAGGCCCGGACAATAATAAAGCGGTGGTACACTTGTACTGGAAAGATGACCGTGCGGAAATTTTTCTAGATACTTCAGGTGAAACACTGGCGAAACATGGCTACCGTAAGATCCCGGGAAAGGCGCCGATGTTGGAAGCTCTTGCAGCCTCCACAATTATCGCTTCCAAATGGGATGGTAATTCTCCATTTGTGAACCCGATGTGCGGATCCGGAACTTTAGCTATTGAGGCAGCCTTAATTGCAACAAACAGGAAACCGGGATTATTGCGCATGAACTACTCATTTATGCATTTCATTGGTTATGATGAAACCGTTTTCTTCCAAGAGCGCCGAGTACTTAAAGATCAGATCAATAAAAAAGCGGCTCCACAAATTATCGCAAGTGATATTTCCGAAGAGGCGATCAATGTTTCCAAGATGAATGCCAGAACTGCTGGAGTGGAGCAATTAATTTCATTTGAAGTATGCGATTTTGCTGAAACACACGTTCCTAAAGAAGGTGGCGTCATTTTATTCAATCCTGAATACGGTGAGCGTCTCGGTACGCACAGCAAACTAGAAATTACCTATAAGCGTATGGGGGATTTCATGAAACAGGAGTGCAAAGGTTATAGAGGCTATATATTTACAGGAAATCCAGATCTGGCAAAGAAAATTGGACTACGTGCGTCCCGACGTATAGAATTTTATAACGGTAAATTAGATTGTAGATTATTAGAATACGAATTATACGAGGGTACTCGCGAAAAAACAAAAGTATTGTATGAATAACATTATTGAGCGCACAGTAGCATTTGTGCAAGACCGGTTGAAATTTGCAGAAGCAGGCCACGATTGGTCGCATATTCAACGCGTATGGAACAATACGAAGTTAATTTTAGAAGATGAAGAAGCCGATGTCATGGTATGCGAATTGGCGGCGCTATTACATGATATCGCTGATAGTAAATTCCATGATGGCGACGAAACAATAGGCCCTCGTGTTGCCGGAGAGTTTCTGGCAAGTCTAGAAATTTCGCCTGAAATCATTGACCATGTCAAGAAAATCATCTTCAACATGTCTTTCAAAGCAAGTTTGGGTGAAGTTTCATTCCATTCAAAAGAGATGGAGATCGTGCAAGATGCAGATCGCCTGGATGCTATTGGTGCAATCGGTATTGCGCGCGCATTTAGCTTTGGTGGAAACAAAGGTCGTGAGATGTACAATCCCAACATTCCTGTTCAGGAATATAAGGATAAGGAGGCTTATAAACATTCGGAAGCGCCCACAGTGAATCATTTCTACGAAAAGCTTTTATTGTTAAAGAATAAGATGAATACAGAGGCCGCGAAAAAAATTGCAGCACACCGTCACGACTATATGCTCAGCTTTCTAGATGAGTTTATGGCTGAATGGAATGGTAAAAAATAAATTACACTTAACAATTCCTAAATATAAAAGTGGTACTTTAGATCTTGTACATCGAGATAAAAAGTACCACTTTTTTTGTCCCATGTAACATCAGCTTTTAAACGCATTTGTAAGAAACGAGCCTATCATCAGGTCCTATTTTTTACGGATAAAATTGTCGTAGGTAATATAAATGCCAAAAAAGAGAAACAGAATAGAAATAAATCACCGAGTGGAACGCGCATATTATGCCGTTGAAAACAAACACTCATACATACTTATAGCATGAAAAAACATATTTTTAGCTGTCTGACACTAGCTATGATCATCTCATCTTCGGCATTATTCGCACAGACGAAACCTATTGCGCATCGTGGTGTATGGAAAAACAGCCATCTTCCGCAAAATTCTATTGCGTCTTTAAAGGCAGCCCATGACCTTAAACTCTTCGGATCGGAATTTGATGTGCATCTGACCAAAGACAATATTCTTGTAGTTAATCACGACAATGATTTCTATGGTATCGATATCGCAACGGCCACATACAAGGAACTTTTAGAAAAGAAGCATCCTAACGGAGAATCTATTCCAACCTTAGAAGAATACCTTAATGCTGGAAAAAAATTGAAGGGCTTGCGTCTTATCCTTGAATTGAAGATCAATAAACTCGGTGTAGAACGTACAATTGAAGCGACAACAAAAACTGTTGAAATGGTGAAAAACTTAAAAGCCGAGAAAATCACTGATTATATTTCCTTTAGCTTTGAGGCTTGTCAAAAGATCCACGAACTAGCTCCTAAAGCCAATATCCAATACCTTACAGGTGATAAATCCCCCGCAGACGTAAAAGCTGCTGGAATCAATGGGTTAGATTACCACTTTTCGGTCTTCAAGAAAAATGCAACCTGGCTGAAGGATGCACATCAACTTGGCATGAAGGTGAATGCATGGACAGTAAACACAGAAGAGGAAATGACAAATCTAATCGATCAGAAAATTGATTTTATTACAACTGACGAACCTGAATTGTTACTCCGCGTATTAAAGAAATAAAGATAAATCGAGTACGCCGCACGAAGTGAGCTCACGGACACCTCAGCCTACTAATTTCATGAGTAAACGAGCTCATTTATACTAGTGAGACTAATACTTATACCGCCGACGGCAGCGTGAATGCCTTTAATAAAGAATAAATAATTTAAATAGATGAAAAAAAGTCTTATTCTCGTTATCGCACTTTGCTTATCCTTCTTGTCATATGCACAGGAGTTTATTGCAGCCAGCTATAATATCCGTCAAAGAAATACAGTCGATGTCGACAATATGTGGAACGACCGGAAAGTTCCGCTTACCAATCTGATCAAATACCATGGCTTTGATATTTTTGGTATCCAGGAAGGTTTCTTTGATCAGGTCCAAGATCTCAAAAAGCTCCTACCAGGATTTGATTACGTGGGTGTTGGCCGCGACGATGGCGCCCAAGAGGGTGAGCACTCAGCGATTTATTACAATACCAATCGATTTAAAGCAATAAAGAGTGGAACTTTTTGGCTTTCAGCAACAGATACCGAGCATCCGAACAAAGGCTGGGATGCAGCATTACCACGGATCTGTACCTGGGGTATTTTTGAAGACAAGGCTAACAAAAAACGCTTCATTTTTATGAATACTCACTTTGACCATATCGGCCGTACTGCACGCACCGAAAGTGCCAAATTGATTCTGACAAAAGCAAGAGAGTTTGCTAAAGATCTTCCTTTGATTTTAACAGGCGACTTTAATGTGGACGAAAAAGATGATGCTTATTTCACCTTGGCAAATAGCAAAGTGATCACTGATGTACATGAATTGGCTACATTTAAATATGAACCGAATTCTTCCTTCAACGGTTGGGGCAAAAGCATCAGACCAACGGGCCGCATAGACCATATTTTTATTACCAAACCTTTTCAAGTAAAAAAATATGGGATTCTGACCGACACGTACATGAGCAAATTCCCTTCGGATCACTTTCCGGTAGCAACGACACTCTCCTGGAGATAATATCTTGTTAATAACAACAACCCTATAACACAAACAGCAGGTTCGCTTAGAATCTGCTGTTTTAATTTGTGGGATAGCTTTTTATTTACACGCCATCAGGGATAGCGATTCAGCACGCTGTAGCGCATCTACTACGATTCCTGACAATAGAGCTATGATTCGTAGCAATTGGTTTAAACTTTCACATAAATTAACAGTCGATATGTTTAATTTTGACAGCAAAATAAAAACATAATGAAATTTCCACTATTATATTGTACGTTATTTGTCTCGGGGTTGCTTTATTCCAATGCGAGCGAAGCACAGATTTTTAAGAAGATCAGCGAGACATTGGCAAAAGCAAATCAGAGCCAGACGGATAGCACCAAAACGACGACATCATCAAATACAGGTGCAGCTTCGTCTAAAACCAATACTTTAACCTCCTTATCCAACAAAGACGCCTCTTTAGGAATCAAACAGGCTTTAAGCAATGGTTTAAATCTGAGTATCGAATCTTTAGCTAAAAAAGATGGTTTCCTCGGTGATGCAGCGGTAAAAATTTTGATGCCAGCAGAAGCACAGAAAGTAGAAAAAACGCTTCGTGCTGTTGGCATGGGGAAATTGTGCGATCAGTTTATACAGAGCATGAACAGAGCAGCAGAGGGGGCCGTGAAAGAGGCTGCCCCGGTATTTGTCAATGCACTTTCGAAGATGACGATTACAGATGCGACCAATATTCTTTTAGGCAGCAAAGAAGACGCCGCGACAACGTTTTTTAAAACAAATACATCGACCGAATTAACAAACAAGTTTAGTCCCGTTATCAAATCCGCTATGGGTACAAACAATGTAGACCAGTACTGGACCCAATTGACAACAGCCTACAACAACCTCCCGTTAGGCAATAAAGTAGAGACAAATCTTACTGCATACGTTACGCAGAAAGCGATAGATGGTCTATTTATTAAAGTTGCCGACCAGGAATCAAAAATTAGAAATAATATAGGTGGCAGCAGAAATACAAATATCCTGCAGAAGGTATTTGGTTACGCAGACGAAAAGAAATAGAAAAATTATGTACACCTGATAAAGGACCTGTCAAATCGTTGACAGGTCTTTTTTTTTATTGATTCATGATCATCCATGTTTTCTTTTTGTACGTCAATGGGGTAAACTATTCCATTCAAAAGTGCGCCAGCATATGTTATGCAACGATACAGCTCCAGCGGAAATTAGTATCCGGCCCGCCCCTATCAGTTTCAATTGTTCTGTTTTTGCTAAATAGAGCCATAGGTATGGTTAAGGGCAAATTGTTTGCAAATGCAACCAAATTAAATTGCAAATAAAAAGCAATTTATCTAAGTTTGACCACCCTTATCACATTAGGGCTATTAGAAAATGAGTACATTTGAGATCAACAACATAAGTGATTTTTCGGTATCCGAAAGATTTCAACGTTATGTACAGATTGACACACAATCTGATGCAAATTCACCAACATGTCCTTCCACAGAAAAGCAAAAGAACCTGGGAAAGTTACTTGTAACAGAGTTGCTGGCATTGGGTATTTCAGACGCGGCAATGGATGAAAATGGATATATTTACGCAACTATTCCATCCAACACCACAAAGCAAGTTCCTGTTATCTGTTTCTGTTCTCATATGGATACATCCCCGGACTCTTCTGGAAAAGATGTAAAACCACTGGTTCATCCTAACTATCAGGGCCAAGATCTGGTTCTTCCCGACGACAATAGCATTGTCATCAAATATGCCGAACATCCCGATCTAGCCAATCAAATTGGCCATGATATCATTACAGCAAGCGGTAACACTTTACTCGGTGCAGATGACAAAGCTGGTATAGCTGAAATCATGGATGCAGCCCGTTTATTAATGAAACATCCTGAAATCAAACATGGAGATATCAAAATTCTTTTCACACCGGATGAAGAGATTGGTAGAGGTGTTGATAAAGCAGATTTAAAACGTTTAGCAGCAGATTTCGCTTATACCATGGATGGTGAAAGAGCAGGTACGATCGAGGATGAGACATTTTCTGCAGATGGAGCAACATTGACCATTCATGGGGTATCCGTGCATCCAGGTTTTGCAAAGGGAAAGATGCAAAGTGCCATCAAGATTGCCAGTGCAGTAATTGATGCATTGCCAAAAGATAGATTATCACCAGAAAGCACCAACAAAAAAGATGGTTTTGTACATCCTGTTCATATCAGTGGTTCCGTGGAAAAGGCGGAGATTCAGTTTATCGTCCGTGATCACGTCACAGCAAATCTTAAAAAACATGAAGATGAATTGGAAGGTATTGCAAAATCAATCGTGGAACAATATCCCAACTGTACCTATACTTTCAGTGTAAAAGAACAATACCGCAATATGAAAGAAGTGCTGGATCAGCATCCTGAAATTATGGAAATCGGTATGGAGGCAATCAACCGAGCAGGAATGGTGGCCGAAAGAAGAAGTATCCGTGGTGGAACAGATGGCTCCCGTCTTTCGTTTATGGGGCTACCTTGTCCGAATATTTTTGCCGGAGGACATGCTTTCCATGGAAAGCAAGAGTGGGTAGCTGTACAAGATATGGAAAAAGCCGTCAAAACAATTTTGCATGTTGTATCTTTATGGGAAGAAAAAGCATAAAGGAAAAATAAATTATAATGAAAAACGACGTATTAAAAGCAATACACTACAGAAGATCCGTATTTCAAGCTTCCTTTACTGAAGAAGAAGTCAGTAAAGAAGATATCTTGAGTATCTTGGAAGCGGCCAATGCTGCTCCAACACATAAAAGAACACAACCTTGGCGTTTTGTCATCTTCCGCAAAGAGGGACTGGAACGTTTGGGCACGGAGTTATCACGTATTTACAAATCAGTAACACCTGCAGAGAAATACACTGAAGCAACAGAAATAACAATGGGCAAAAAAGCAACACAGTCAAACGTTGCGATCGCTATTGTTGTCAATTATACAGGCGAAGTTCCCGAATGGGAAGAATTGGCCTGTACAGCTGCAGCAGTTGAAAACATGTGGTTAGCTGCACACTCGCTAAACATTGGTGGATACTGGGCGACTCCCGGTTTAATCAATCACTTGGGTGGTTTCTTAAATCTCGAAGAAAATCAAAAATGCATTGGTCTATTCTACTTAGGACACCATCAATCTGAGGCGCGCGAACCTATCCGCACACCTATCGCAGATAAAATTCGTTGGGAAGAATAAATCTTCTCAACTTTATAATAAACAGCGAGCGGCTTAGAGGAATCTGAGCCGCTCGCTGTTTATAGGTTAATTAATTATGCTTGATAGACCGTCAAAACCCATTTTTATTAAATATTTAATAATGAGTTCTTAACCATTTAACAATCTTGGAGGGATAATTTCGCAACATACTTGTGACAGACACTAATCAACTAAAAAGTGAAATTATCATGCAAAGACACATCATTTGGTTAATCTCATTAACCATCATTACATTTTTTCAAATTCCAACTAACAGCTGGGCTCAGGGTACGGAAGCGACTATTACAGGTCGGATCATAGACCACAATGGGCCCGTAAAAGGAACATCTGTATCGGTAAGAAATGAGTCGACAGGGTTTAAACAAACGACACTGACCAATCAAAATGGTGTCTATACCTTTCAACAATTACCTTTAGGCTCGCCATACAGCATCACAGTAAACCACCTTGGCTACGCAGAACAAAAAAAGACCGACTATAAATTAAGCTATGGTGACGAACTCAATATCGATTTCACCTTATCATCAGTTGAAAATAAATTGGATGAAGTTATCGTTCAGGGAACTGCGGCTGACCTAAAAAACAAGATCAAGACCTTGGGTGCATCCACAGCGATTACAGCAAATGATCTCAAAAAAATGCCTGTAAATGGACGTAATTTCTCCTCTCTGATTGATTTATCACCTGTGAGCAGTGGAACAAATCTAGCTGGACAACGAGCATCTTCGACCAATTTTACGGTAGATGGAATGAATTCACGCAGTACAGTAGCAGGGGGCAATAGCGGCGGAGCTTACTCAATCTCCATGGAAGCCATTCGTGAGTTCAAAGTAGTGACCAATGACTACGATATCACGTTCGGTCGCAGCGGTGGGGGCAGCATTACCACTGTAACCAAATCTGGTACAAATACGTTAACCGGAAGTGCATTTACTTTTGCCCGGGCAGGTTGGCTTTCGAGTAAATACAACCTCAATGGAACGGCACGAAAACAAAAATTCTCCACCTATCAATACGGTTTTTCACTTGGAGGTCCAATCATTAAGGACAAAGCCCACTTCTTTGTAACTTGGGACCGTCAAATGGATACCCGTCCTCTTCAGATCGCAGATATTCAAACAACGGAGGATATTGCACGTTACAAAGTAACACAGGCTACTTTAGATGAGTTTACCCGCATTGCTGTAGGTAAATATGGCGCAAGTGCCGATCGCCTATTTGGTTCCTTTGACAAGAAGAAAAAGACCGATGCGGCCTTTGCTCGCATTGATTGGCAATTGAATGATAAAAACTTATTGTCTATTCGGAACAATTTTGTCTACGACATGGACAATCAACAAGAGGGGGACAACACAGGTATCAATGCTTTTGAATCCTACACCAATAGAAGGTATGTCAACAACAGCCTCATGGCCTCCTTACGCACGTCTATCAGTTCCAAATTGACCAACGATTTGAAGGTGCAACATTTCTATGAGCGTTCTGAAGCACAGCACAATGTAGCTGGATTTGATCAGTCACACAGTATTCCGCGTGCGATCGTTGAATCAGTTCAATCTGTGGACGGTACAAATAAATATACCAATTCTATACAGCTTGGTGGTCAGCGTTATGCGCCAGAATGGTTCAATGGTAATATGTTACAACTGGTCAATAACCTATATTACAATACAGATAAAATCAAGTATACCTTCGGTGCAGATGTCATGTATACGAACATGGACTTCCGCTACGGCAGCGAAATGAATGGTCGTTTTTATTTTACGGGTTTACAAAATTTCGACAACTTGACTCCTTATCGCTATGCCCGTGATGTATATATGACGGACAAAGAAAACACCTTGGTCAACAATTTGGCCGTAGGTCTTTATGGACAGATGGAAGCCAAAATCGCAAGAGGTCTTGATGTTGTCGGCGGCCTACGTCTGGACAATACGAAATACCTAAAGAAGGCTACATTCAACCAAACAGTCTATGACGAACTGGGCCTTTCAACTGACAATGGTATCAACACTTTTCAGATACAACCTCGCGTGCAGTTCAACTGGGATATTAATGAAGAAAAGAAAAATATCATCCGTTTTGGGGCTGGTATATTTGGTTCGGCACTCAACCCCTATTCTATGTTAAACAATATGTTGTTTGATGGCTCACGCATTGCTGGTGTAGATATTACTGACCCTACTTTAATTCCCAAGCCAAATTTTGCAGGATATCGCCAAGACCCCGATACGGCTCCAGGGCGCGAACTGCTGGACAACCCGAAGATCGAAAAACTTGTTACCATCAATACCAATAGCAAGGATGTAAAAGTGCCGACTGTATATAAAGCCAATATTTCCATCAATCACTTTTTTACACCTTCGCTACGCATCGGTTTAAGCGCTTACGGAACCTGGGGGCGCAACAATTATATGTATGTAGATCGCAACATGGTGGAGGATCCTTATTTTAGGTTGACTGCCGAAGGTAACCGTGGGGTGTATGTTCCGGCATCAAGCATCAATACGACAAACGGTGCCGCCAACTGGACCAATAGTCGTAAAACAAAACAAATAGGCCGCGTCCTGGAAATGAACAGTGAGGGAAAAAACAATTCTTATACAGTCGTGCTGGACGGAACTTATCGTTATTATAAAGACGGGCAGATCACCGTATCTTACACCTGGAACGACACAAAAGATAATACCTCCTATAACGGCAACGTCGCAAACTCGGCTACCCTTTCGCTGATGGTGAAAGATGATCCACGCGACTTGAGCACGATGACGTATTCGGACAATCAATTCCGCCATAAAGTTGTTTTTTATGGTACTATGCCATCGCTATGGGGTGTGTCTATGGGTTTACGTTTTAGCGGAATTGCAGGAACACGCTATTCCCTAGCGGTTAATGGGAATGTTAATGGTGATTTTGTAAATTCCAACGATCTTGCCTTCGTTTACAACCCCAACAACAAAAACACACCTGATTACATCAAATCGGGTATTCAAGCCATTTTGGATGATCCAAATGCAGAGAAGAGCATTAAAAAATACATCAATGGAAACCTCGACCGCATCGCCGAAAGAAATGGCGGTATCAACGGTTTTTACGGCGTATTTGACCTGCATCTGGCCAAAAATTTAAAAGTTTATAAGAAACATGGCATTGAAGCTTCGATAGACATTTTCAATGTAGCCAACCTTTTGAAAAAAACTTGGGGTGTAGGGCACAATCTGGGTAAGCAGAATCTATATGCCATCAAGAGTTTCGATGCTACCAATCAACAATATATCTATAATATGAGTTCAGGTGTCGGGGTATCAAATTTAAATGGTAATCCTTATCAAGTACAGCTGGGCCTGAGATATGCGTTTTAAGTAATTTAAGCTATACAAAAAGCAGCGAGCCATTTCTTTCATAGGAAATGGCTCGCTGCTTTTTATCGGATCACTATTATTTTTTTTCGATTCCAAAACAATGCGGTGGTTTAATTACAGTTACTTGTGCCGAGTTCCGTTCCTCTTTTACGGGGAATACAATTTTCAGTCGCCCTTTTGTTCCCTGCCATTTTGGTCCAAACTGTAGAAGTCGAACCGCTTCATCAACGAGTGACTGATCCGGTTGTCCTTCGGCACTGATATGGGTAGGCACTCCATTTTTGTCGATCGTAAAATTGACAATAATTTCGCCACCTCTTACAGATGTAAAGGACTTCTGATTGAGGTACTGTTCAAAAATTTTCCATCCTTCAAGCGGCGTTGCATCACCTCCGTCTAGCAAGGGTTGAACGGACATCCTATTTTCAGGTTCACTCAATTCCACATCCGTTGTACGCTCCGCTTTACCGCTAAAATGTTTAAAATAGAGCAGGGCCAATAAAGTCACAAACAGTACCCCTGCGGTAGCACCTATCGCCAAACGCTGCCAAGTGAAATATTGGGCATGTCTTGTCGCAACGGTATCTTCTACACGACGATTGAGGCGTTGCTGCAATAGACTCAATTGTCGGGCATCCACACCATTTTGTAATCGATAACCATCGATAGCATCTTGTAAAAAGGGATCTTCCAATGCTTCTCGTTCCAGTTGAAACATTTCCTCCTTAGTCATCAAACCATGGATGTAATTATGAATCCGTGATAATTGATAATTATTTTCCATTTTCTTTCCTTTCCATACAGATTTTTAGATTGCGCTTTCCATTTTGAATAGCACTCTTGACCTTATTCAAGTCATATCCGGTCAAATCTGCAATATCTTTATAACATTTTTGCTCGAGATAGAATAAACGCACACATTCTTGTTGTTCGTGGTTTAAAGTCTGCATACATCCCTCCAGTTTCTCAAAGTCTTTTTCTTCCCATTTGACTTCACTGGTATCATTTAGCTTTTGTTCGCTTTCGAACAAATTGTCTTCAATATCAACCTGCGTTGTCCGCTTATCTTTACGTAACTGCATCAGGCAATAATTTTTGCTGTAAACGTGTAACCAGCTCTTAAAATTATCGACTTCATATTGACGAAGCTTCGGTATAAGTTCTTCAAATATCTGCATCACAGCATCCTGACTACGATCGGGGTCCTGTAAGTATTTAAAGCACACACCATAAAGCAAAGACATATAGGGCGAATATAGTTTCCCCAGGGTAGACAAGTCACCGCTTGTTTTATAGTGTTGTAAAAGCTCTTTTTCGTTCATGCGCAAATCATTCACCTTAATGATGATTTAATATACAAATTTCCATATATAAAAAAAGGAGCCATTGTAAATTAGCGAAAAAACAAAAACCGTCCCCATGATAAAATGGAGACGGTCGATAAGAATATAATATGAATTACGGATTAATTACCTTGTTTCCAATTGTATCGCAGTGTAACGCCGTAAGTCCGCGGATCGGCAACTACCCCAGCATACTGTCCGTAGCTTCCAGGTGCTGCCAACAACTGTTCGTAATAATCTTTATTGGTTAGATTTCTACTCCACACAAACACCGAAATACCATTCGATCCCCTGAATCCTAGCCGAGCGTTCAATACCGAATAGGCATCAATGTTTAGGTACTGTGATGGTGAGGAACTGGATGAGAATTTAGAACGGTGAAATAGGTCTGCTCCCAAAAAGTAAGATCCATTGATTCCGATCAATTTCCCACTTTTATTCGCTTCGCCCCCCAAGGACCAAGACCATTTGGAAACACCAGGAAGGACGCCGCCAGAGACATCTTTAAAAGCTTGAGCTCCGCCCACCTCTTCTAGGGGAACAGGTGCGTTGGTAAATTTAACATACTTGGCATCTGTATAGGCCAATGCTCCATTCAACCGTAGAAAATGTCCGATGTTGATATTTCCATCCAATTCAACACCCTTTACACGTACCTTTTCGGCATTGGCCAGATAACCACGGTTTACCCCAGGCTCGGGTGTCTGCACTTGCGTCTGATAGTCTTTGATATCCGTTTGGTAGACGGTCAGATTGAGGAGTGTATTGCGTGTTGGGTTCGTCTTCACACCGATTTCCTTATGACGGACAGCCTCAGGTTTTACTTCGGCGAGATCCAGTAGCACTGCTCCATTGGCTGTCGGCAATCCACCTACATTAATACCAATTGGCTTATAGCTAACAGAATAAGTTGCATAAGCATTTATTTTCGGATTGAAGCGATATCTTGCCGAGAGCTGGCCTGAAAAATTATCGGCATCAGCATTGACATCAAAAGTTTGGTTGGTATACACACCATTCTTTAAGGCAAGCAATGCAGGGTCTGATGTCTGCAAGCCGCCATAGGTCTGTCTATCGTAGTTTGCAACCTTTTTATCATAGTTGTAACGCAAACCAGGTAAGATGTGTAATTTTGGCGTAACAGCCCAATCGATCTGCGTATAGGCGGCTAAACTCGTACTCTTGATACCATAAACGGTTTTGATTCCAAAATTATCGAATAAGCCCGGAGTTTGCCACAAAGCACTGGTAGAGCTTTTTTGAAAACGCCAAAATGCTGATCCCGTTTCTTCGGTATGTACGGGATCTGTTCCAAGATCCTGCCACAGACCAAAGAGTCCAACAACACCGCTTACCTTTTCACTGATCTTTCCAGAGTATCTAAATTCCTGTGACCATTGATTATGAACCGAATTACCTGCTGAGACCGTATATACCGGAAGTCCAAGATAATCTCTATCATTGAGCGGAACCCATGTCCATGTTCGCCATGCTGAAGTTGAGGTCAGCGTCCCTTCGCCAATCTTGATGTCGGCATTCAATGCTACCCCACCCAGTTTATTATCAGCTTTGGATTGTGTATCCAGATCGATCTTACGTTCGAAAGCACTTTTATAGGGCAACTCGTAGCCGAGATCTTTAATAATTGCGTCAAACTGTCTATAGTCTGCCCGCTGTGTTTTTACAACTCCGGCAACTGCCCAGCCATAACCATCAGGTTTCTGTGAAGACACATCGCCAGAAAGTACGAGTTTGATATTTTCGGTTGGGGTAAAAAGTAATTGCCCCCTAAAACCCAGGTTATTGATATCATTGATCTTTCTATTGGTATGTACATTGAACAAATTGCCATCGCGCTGTGTTCCAGAAAAGGAAGCGCGTGCGGCTAAGTTTTTGGCCAAAGGACCGGATATGGAAGTCTTCGCCTGAATGAAGCCCTGGTTTCCATAACTGACCTCTACATTGGCCTCGGGTGTAAACTGAGGCAGACGTGAGGTTATATTGAAAGCACCTGCAGTTGTATTTTTTCCAAAGAGTGTGCCTTGAGGCCCCCGCAGTACTTCAATCTGATCAATATCAATGAAGTCTAGCCAAGTTGCGGCAGGACGGGCAATATATACGCCATCAAGATAAAATCCGACACCAGGATCAATCCCATCATTGGTGAGGCCATAGGTGGAACCAAGGCCGCGTATATTAAGTGTTGTATTGCGTGCATTCGAAGCATAGAGCTGAACAGTTGGTACTAGTTCTTTCAACCGATTAACATTAAATGCACCAGCATCCTCTAAGGCTGCTCCACGAATAATAGATATCGGAATAGGCACATCCTGCAATTGCTCTTTGCGGCGACGTGCTGTGACCACCACTTGATCCAATGCTTCCAATCTCGGTGTAAGTTCAATTACAGCAGGAGAATGATCTACGACGATATGACGGGTTTGATAACCGACAATGGATACGATCAATGAAAATGGTAATTTTTGTCCAGTTACAAACTGAAAAACGCCTTTACTGTCTGTTTTTACTTGGTGTGTAACCGCTTCCAGCTGAACCGTTACGCCTTGCAATGGTTCTTTTGTTACGGCGTCAATTACGGTACCTGTTAACGAGGCATTTATAATAGGTTTAGGATTTTCTACTTGCGCATAGCTGTGGTAAGAACCAGTTAAAAGCAAGCTAAAAACGACGCTAATTCGAAAAATAGCATTTTTTTTCATAAATTTATTCAGTTTAATGGTGAATCTAAACAAGTGCCAACGCCAATCGATACTTGCTTCATTGTTAAAACTATGTGAAAGGGAAGCCTCGGCTTCCCTTTTCTAATATAAGAGAGTGTAAGAGAGAAATTTTAACAACACATTCGTTTCTGGCAACTTTTTAGGCCAACAATAGATCCTTCTGCCGAAGCAACCAATAAACTTGTTTTTGAAGAGTAATTTTGTTTCATTCTATTTATCTTGTTATTTTCTTTTATTTCATGCTGCATAAAGCAAATCAGTATATGCACTTACAGTGTGGCAATTTCAAACAACTTTAATCACATTTCCTTTCACAAAATCAATTTAATGGCTAGTTCGATTCATAATCAAGTCAGTCTGTTTTGCCCACCTTTCTAGTTACCTGTAAATCAGATAACGATACAAATATATAAATATTTTTTAAAAGACTACTAATTTGATAGATTTAATAATATTTTTTTAAAAAATACCATTATTAACTAATTTAAAAGCACTTAAAGAGGATAAAAAGGCTAATCGCATTTCATAAGGAATGCAAAATCATGAAGGCTACAGTCGTCGTCGAGATGATAGACTGCATGCGGCTGGCTTTGGACTTATGAAATTAGCTGTTAAAAGAGGTATATCCAAGAGCGTATGAGGAGCACGGAACAAAAAAGGCCGTCCTTGTTGAACAGCCATTTTTACAATCATATTTAACGATCTGTTTCAGATCATAAAACTTACCTTCTTAGCGGAATAATACCAGCGCAATCAATAAAGTAATGATAACATTAAAAGTCTGGGCAATCAGAAAGGCATATAGCGGTTTCTTGTTGTCTTGGACAAAAAGATCCTTAAAGTTCGTTTCCAAGCCTATTGATGTAAATGCTAAGGTAAACCAGAGACCCTGCAGGTTTTTCAAACTTCCTTTGACCGCATCGATCTTCTCAGGAGATATAACGAATGAAAATAGCAACGATGCAAATACAAATCCCAACACAAACTTCGGGAAACGCTCCCATATAATTTTCAATGTCGGTTTATCGCGCTTGGTTTCATCATCAACAGATTTAGCATAGGTCCAATAAATACTGATGGCAAAAGCAGCCAGCCCCAACAATACATTTTGGGAGAATTTTACAATGGTGCTAATCTTCAAAGCTTCTTCACCGACCAAGGAGCCAGAAGCCACTACAGCTCCCGTTGTATCAATACTTCCTCCAAGCCAAGCTCCAGTAACTTCTTGCGACAAGCCCATCCACTCCGCCATATAGGGCATAAAAATCATCATTGGAATTGCTGTAATCAGGACCAACGAAATCACATAGGAAAGTTTTTTGCTATCGCCTTTAATTGCTCCAGATGTTGCTATCGCTGCGGAAACACCACAAATAGATACTGCACTCGACAGCATCAGCGACATCTCTTTGTCAATTTTTAGCTTTTTACAGATCCAAAAAGCGAAGTACCAAACAGACAGTACAACGGCCAGTGCTTGAATAAGCCCCAAGGATCCCGCTTTGAGAATATCTCCGAAGATCACTGTCGTTCCGAGCAAAATTAGGCCTATCTTGACATACAGCTCCGTACTGAGCGCCTCTTTAAACCAATTAGGCAGTTTAAAGCAATTGCTGATAATTAAACCGATAATCAAACTAAAAATTACAGCTTCTAGATTATATTCTTTGACCGTTGCATTGCCTGCCAAAATCAGGGCAAATACCGTAAGGATAAATACAGTCGGAAATACAACTAATAAATATTTTACAGATTTTCCCAAAAGAAATGCGCCTAATATCGCAGTAGCGAATACAAAAATAAACTGCTCAAAAAGCTTCAATAAATTTGTCGGGTCGAAAATTGTTGAGACGAGTTCGGCAGAATTACTCCACGAAAAACTAGGTACTGGTGCAACAATTCCTGAGAGAGCAAGCAATATGGTAGCAATCCCCAAAATGACGACTACCCAGTCTTCTGTAAATGCAAATGATTTTGAAGATGTCATAGAATGGTTAGGGTTTAAAGGTTAAATTTAACATAATTACCGTTACTTTCTAGTATTGTAACACAAAAATGGCCGAAGACTTCTCTCCGGCCATCAACCAAAACCAATAATCTATTATCAATCAAAAACAATATTTATTCTCATCGATCAATTTTTTTGCGATTCGCTGACGTGCATCTTTCACATTAAATGGCTGTGCCTTCGTGAATCTGCGCAAACCAACCAACATCATATTTAATTCATCACCTTCTCCAAAAGAATATAATGCTTCTTTACCGGCAACGCTAATTCTATCGATAGCACCATACAGGTAAATTTTAGCCATATCTTTTGCATAGTCTGCTTTATCTGATCCTGTATGCAGCAATTTTTCTGCACGCAACAAAACTGACTCAGTGATATAAACATACCCGATAACATCCGCAATGTTCATGAGGATTTCCTCTTCTTTGGAAAGAGACATCATCAATTTTTGCACAGCTGCTCCGGCAATCAATAATCCTGCTTTTTTAAGGTTTGCCACAATTTTCTTTTCTGCAGCAAAAGGTGCGTCATCTTCTTCACCAAAATCCGGAATGGCTAAAAGCTCTCCAGCTACAGCTTGCGCAGGCCCCATCAGATCCAATTCACCTTTCATGGCCCGTTTTAATAGCATATCAACGACAAGCAATCGATTCACTTCATTGGTACCTTCAAAGATCCTGTTGATCCGTGAATCCCGATAAGCGCGTTCCATCGGCGCATCTGCAGAATAGCCCATTCCACCATAAATCTGTACCCCTTCGTCAACCACATAATCCAACATTTCCGAACACCAGACTTTGATAATAGCACACTCAATGGCAAACTGCTCCACAGACTTCAATTTTGCTTTCGCTTCATCCATTCCGCCAGCAATCAGTGCATCGTAAGCATCATCGATATTTTGACCCGCGCGATATGATGCAGACTCCACAGCAAACAAACGTGTTGCCATTTCAGCTAGCTTATAACGAATGGCACCAAATTTAGAAATCGGCAGATTAAACTGCACACGTTCATTGGCGTACTGCACCGCATGATTGATCACCATACGTGCCGAACCAATTGTAGCAGCTCCCAGTTTTATACGTCCAATATTCAGGATATTTACAGCAATCTTAAATCCATTTTCACGATCAGAAAGCATATTTTCTACGGGAACGGCACAGTCATTGAAAAAGATTTGACGTGTTGACGACCCTTTGATACCTAATTTATGTTCTTCGGGATTCATCGTGATACCACCAAAATCCTTTTCGACAATAAATGCCGTCAGATTTTTATCATCATCGATTTTTGCAAATACGATAAAGATATCTGCAAAACCACCATTTGTAATCCACATTTTTTGACCATTGATCAAATAATGTGTTCCTTCAGCATTTAATTTTGCTGAGGTACGTCCAGAATTTGCATCCGATCCGGCATTGGGCTCTGTCAAACAATATGAAGCTTTCCATTCACCGGTAGCAAGCTTTGGAATATATTTCTCCTTTTGGGCATCATTACCATAATACAAAATAGGAAGCGTTCCGATTCCCGTATGAGCAGACAATGCTACAGCAAAAGAAAATCCACCACCTACCGCATCTGCAACAAGCATAGAAGTGTTGAAATTTTTGCCGAAGCCACCATATTCTTCAGGAATAGAAACACCCAACATCCCGAGTTCACCGGCTTTATCCATCAAACTAGGCATAAGCC
This sequence comes from Sphingobacterium sp., assembly GCA_050281725.1. GTDB lineage: Bacteria > Bacteroidota > Bacteroidia > Sphingobacteriales > Sphingobacteriaceae > Sphingobacterium. Next base: position 62,589 of record JBMAAL010000007.1, read on the forward strand.
CTTCCTCTTGTGCATCTATACGATCAAGTTTGTTCAATACTTCCGTATCCAAGAAATCCAAGCAAGTTTGACGAATCATTTTGGCTTCTTCATCAAATTCTTCCGGAATAAAAACTGCTGTATAGGGAGTCTCCCTAATCACGAACTCTCCGCCTTTAATTGCTTTATTTTCGCTCATTGTTTTTTTAGATTTATATGGACAGCAAAATCTTACTATGCGATGAATGCTGTCCACCATGTTGTTAAATACTTCTGTTCGCTATGAGATCAGAGATCCATATTTTATTTATATCGCTCTTTTTGAAGGCTTATTTAGTCCAATAACTCAAAAATACCAGCTGCCCCTTGGCCAGTTCCCACACACATCGTCACCATGCCGTATTTTTTGCCTCTGCGTTTTAACTCGTTTAGGACCTGGACTGTCAATTTCGCTCCTGTACAACCTAGTGGATGTCCTAATGCTATGGCACCACCATTGACATTCACTTTCTCTTCGTCTAATCCAAGTTCGCGAATAACGGCTAACGATTGAGATGCAAAAGCTTCATTCAGTTCAAATAGATCAATATCTTCTTTTTTAAGCCCAGCCCTCGCCAAAGCCTTTGGGATAGCATAAATAGGTCCTATACCCATAATGCGCGGTGGAACACCTGCCACAGCAAAACTAACAAGCTTTGCAATCGGTTTCACCCCGAGCTCTTTCACTTTTGCTTCAGACATCACCAAGACAAATGCGGCTCCATCAGAAGTTTGTGAGGAATTCCCTGCTGTCACAGAACCATTGGCTGCAAAAACTGGTTTTAATTTTCCTAAAGCATCCAGGGAAGTATCAGCCCGAGGACCTTCATCTGTATCAACAACATATTCGCGCGTTGCAATCTTACCGTCTTTCAGATAATTTTCTTTTACAGTGATCGGCACAATACCATCTTTCAAATGACCATTTTGAATGGCTGCAACTGCCTTTTGATTTGATTTAAGTGCAAAAGCATCCTGATCTTCGCGTGAAACATTGTAATCTTTGGCTACAGCTTCGGCAGTCAATCCCATACCCCAATACCAATCGGGGTGCTCTTTTGCCACAATAGGATTGGGCACAATCTTCCAACCTCCAAAAGGCATTCCGGACATCACCTCTACACCACCGGCAATGATAACATCTGCCATCCCAGTCTTAATCTTTGCTACCGCGGTTGCAATGGTTTCTAGGCCTGATGCGCAGTATCGATTAACGGTTACTCCCGGGACTTTATCTGTGTCCAATCCCATCAGTGAAATGAAACGGGCCATATTGAGTCCCTGCTCCGCTTCCGGCATGGCATTCCCAACAATGACATCATCTATATCTTCTTTATTTAAATTCGGCACAGTGGATACAAGATGTTTAATAACATCCGTGGCTAAATCATCGGCCCGCATAAAGCGAAATACTCCCCGGGGCGCTTTGCCTACTGCTGTACGAAATCCTGCTACTATATATGCTTCCATTATTTTTAATTTTTTCGTGAGTAGTGAGTTTTAGTTCCGTAAAGGCTTACCCTTGGTCAACATAAATTGAATCCTTTCAAGTGTTTTGCGTTCAGCACAAAGCTCAAGGAATGTTTTACGTTCAAGATCCAGTAAATACTGCTCAGACACTTCCGTCGGTGACGATAAATTTCCACCACACATCACCCAGCCTAATTTTTCTGAGATCTTACGATCATAATCAGAGATATAATTGCCTTCGCGCATCGATGAAGCACCCACATAAACGATTCCTAATCCTTGATTTCCCAAAACTTTGATATCATTGCGTGGAGCAGGCTGAACATAACCCTCATCAGCCAATTCTAATGCCTTTGCCTTGGCATCCGCCAGAAGACGGGCACGGTTCATGGTGATTGCAAATTTATCTTTCTGCAAATACCCGAGCTCATAGGCTTCATAGGCAGAAGTTGAAACTTTTGCCTGGCCAATAGTCAGGAATTTATCTTTTAACGTATTTTGAACAATCTGATCCTCCTTAAATTCCTCCGAGGCACGTAGTGTAAATTCTTTGGTTCCACCACCACCGGGAATAACACCAACGCCCAGTTCAACCAAGCCCATATAAGTTTCGGCGTGAGCCTGAACAAAATCGGCATGCATGGAGAATTCACAGCCCCCGCCGAGGGTCATTTGAAAAGGTGCAACAACTACGGGAATTGACGAGTAACGTAAGCGCATGGATGTATTTTGAAATACACGGACGGCCATATTCAATTCATCAAAATCCTGTTCTACGGCCATCATGAAAATCATTCCGATATTGGCTCCAGCAGAAAAGTTTTTCCCATCATTGGACACCACTAAACCGCGATATTCTTTTTCAGCGAGGTCAATGGCTTTATTCAATCCCTGTATAACATCCCCACCAATGGTATTCATCTTGGTATGAAATTCACAATTAATGATACCATCGCCAAGATCAATAATAGAAACACCCGTGTTTTTCCAGATTGTCTTACTTTCCCGGATATGATCCAATACGATCAGATCTTCCGTGCCGGGAATAGCTTTATAAGATTTGGTCGCAATATCATAATAGTGACGTACACCATTTTCAATTTTATAGAATGATTCACATCCCGCTTCCAACATCTCGTGTACCCAGGAAGCAACCTCCCCATCCTGACCTGGAAGTCGTTTTTCTTCGGCCTTAATTTTAGCTAAGGTCTCTCGGACACCTAGCGCATCCCATACTTCAAATGGTCCTAACTCCCAACCAAATCCAGCACGCATGGCATCATCAATGCGGAAGAAGTCATCTGTAATTTCGGGAACACGGCGGGACACATATTCAAACAATGGATAATGCATGGCACGGAAAAGTTCCGCCGCTTTATCGCTTCCTTGTTCATATACTTTCATCCGCTTGCGGATATCCTCCACAGGCTTGGTGGCTTCCAAAGTAGCTGATTTCACTTTTTGCTGTGAACCAAATTCCAGTGTTTTTAGATTTAAAGACAAAATCTCCGAATTACCATCGGCAGCTTTTACTTTTTCATAAAACCCTTTCTTGGTTTTCTCACCCAACCATTTATTCTCGACCATCTTGCTGATGAATGCAGGAAGCTGGAAAACGCCTTTGGCTTCATCTTCAGGAGCATTCTGCGCTAGTCCATTGGCTACATTCACCAAAGTATCAAGTCCTACCACATCAGCTGTACGAAAAGTTGCCGATTTGGGATGCCCCATTGCGGGGCCCGTATATTTGTCGACCTCCTCAACAGTCAACCCAAGAGGTTCCACTAAATGAGTAACCGCCAACATCGAATAAACACCGATACGATTACCAATAAATGCAGGAGTATCTTTACATAACACAACCGATTTACCGAGCATCTTGTCACCGAAGTGAAGTATAAAATCAATGACCTCCGGCTTGGTATGCGGTGTTGGAATAACTTCCAATAAAGGGAGATAGCGTGGCGGATTGAAGAAGTGTGTGCCACAAAAATGATCTTTAAAATCTTCACTTCGTCCCTCTGTCATTAAATGAATAGGAATACCAGAAGTATTGGAAGTAATCAATGTCCCAGGTTTTCGAAATTGTTCAACACGCTCGAAAACAGATTTTTTAACATCGAGTCGCTCAACGACAACCTCGATAATCCAATCCACAGAAGCAATGTCTTTTAGATTATCGTCAAAATTCCCTGTTTTGATACGTCTAACAAATGACTTGCTATAAATTGGCGAAGGGTTTGTTTTTAAAGCCGTTTCTAAGGAGCTGTTGACAATTCGGTCCCGAACGATCTTACTCTCCAACGTGAGGCCTTTAGCTTGTTCTGCCGGAAGCAGTTCGCGCGGAACAATATCCAACAGTAAAACTTCAACACCAATGTTAGCAAAATGACAAGCAATTCGCGAGCCCATAACACCCGATCCGAGAACTGCCACTTTTCTAATATTTCTGTTCATCATAACATATTTATCATGCACTTCTGTACATTTGGTTTAACTCCTAGATGATTACTTCTTCTTTGTAACTTGTTGCGAGCTCATTGAGTTTCGCTAAAGAAGCAATCAATTGATCCCGTTCATTTTCAGAAAAATTATCCGCTAAATATTGATTGAAATTACGAACAACATCTTTAGCAATTCTCCTTTTCTCTCGCCCCAATTCGGTCAAATACACTTTTACGGACCTCTTGTCGGTCTCACTCGTTTCACGGTATATAAATCCCAATGACTCCAAATTATTCAACACCCGAGACAAACTAGTTGTTTTAACTCCTGTCAAATTTGCAATCTGAGAAACAGGTGTACCCTCTTTGTGGATATTAATCAAAATATAACCTGCAGCCTGGGTAAAACCGTACTGCGAAGCAATTTGATTATATTTATTGGCTATTGTCTGCCAGCCTGTTTTTAAAAAATAATCGATTGTCTGATTTTGGTTCATAAGCGTACTCACAAGCTATTTATTATGCTTGCATAACAAATATACCAGTTAGCAATTAGAATAACAAGCTCGAAAATATAAATTTTGTCATATGTTCGTCAGCATAGCTCGGGCATATATACCTAACGATACTTGTCGTCAATTGCGAAATGTGGAAAACTTTTAAACACTGACATACAGCAAAATAAATAGAAACATAAAACTTTTATTAACAGTCCCTGTTTAATAATCAAAATTAATTCCGTTAACTTTGTCCTGAACAAACATCAACACCGTATGGCTTTAGTAAACATACCTCGCTTGGACTTGCTACATTATACACAAGGAACCCAAGAACAACGAAATCAATTTATCCAAGATATTGGCAAAGCTTTTAATGAGACGGGCTTTGTAACGATTGCAAATCATGGCCTATCAAAAGAGCTGATTGAGGAATTATATCAAGTAGTTCCTGAATTTTTTGCTTTGCCGACTGAGATAAAGGAAAAATATGAATTTCCAGAACTTGCAGGTCAACGTGGGTATACAGCAAAAGGAAGAGAAAAAGCCAAAGACGCGAAAACACCTGACTTAAAAGAATTCTGGCAACGCGGTCAAACGATTGTTGGCGAAGAATATTCCAAAGCTGATTTTCCAGACAATCCTGAAGTAGCTGAAATCCCTCGATTTAATGGCGTGACCGCTGAGGTTTATAAAAAACTAGAAGATACAGGACGAGACTTATTGAAAGCGATTGCGACCTACCTCGATCTGGAAGAAAATTACTTTGAACCATATGTTATCAATGGTAATTCTATTCTACGTGCTATCCATTACTTCCCAATCAGCGATCCTGATGCCTTAGCTCCCGACGCGGTACGTGCAGGTGCTCACGAAGACATCAACCTCATTACCTTATTGATTGGGGCAAGCGCAGACGGTCTTGAAGTAATGACAAAAGATGGTGAATGGTTCCCTATCAAAGCCAAAGGTGAAGATATCGTTATTAATGTGGGTGATATGTTGCAACGGTTAACCAACAATAAGTTGAAGTCTACTACGCATCGCGTGGTAAACCCGCCACGTGAAAAAATGGGCACTTCCCGTTTTTCTATCCCTTTCTTTTTACATCCAAAATCCTCCATGAGCTTGGCTTCATTGGATTCCTGCATCAATGCGGAACACCCGAAGGTCTACGAAGATTATACCGCTGGTCAGTACCTGGATGAACGCTTAAGAGAAATCGGATTAAAAATGTAATATCAAATCAAAGATTAAGAGACAAATCAAAAAAAAAAAGATTCCATTAGTGATCAAACTAATGGAATCTTTTTTTTTTTGATTTAAGACCATTGATAAAACTGATAATAGTCTTAAAAATTGTATCCGAATCCGACGTTAAGATAGATATTATGCATACTAAAGTCTATGGAGCTAAAATCTTTCTCTAGGATATTATTAAAGCCGTAAGTAAGATCAGTAAAGAGTTTAAAGTGTCGGTTCATCTTCCACTCAGTACCAATTTGTGTTCCCCATTGAAATTTCCGAACGTTCTCGGAAAAATCATAGGAAGCTTGACTTCCCTCTTCGAAAGTAATTTTTGTTCCAGTCGGCGTATTTTGACGTAAATATCCATCAGATACATTTCCATCAAAGGTATTATCCAATAAGGCAGAGAAATAAAGGCCTCCATATAGATTCCATTCATTAGACAATTTATAGACTGCTAAAACTGGCAATGTGAGATATGTATTTTGCACATTCGTTTCCACCTTACCTGTATAATACCCTTTCACTTTAGCATTGTCTTTCACAATCTCCGTAAGATAATTTTTCACCTGAGCCTTAGTTTTCATCCCCTTCGTTTCGAAACGAAGCCCGGTACGAAGTCCCCAATGTTTATTTTCGCCCAACCACTTTGTGGCATTTGCTTCCAGTCCAACCTGCAATCCCGGATTGAAACTTTCGATCTTACGAATAGTTTGAGGCAGACCTAATGGACTACTACCGCCAATACTGAACTGCGCCTGCAGTGCATAATCAAGATCGGTGTTAAAAAAATTTGGACTATGGTTTGATGCACCACTTTGGGCCTGCACATAACCGGTTGCCATCATGAAGACAGCTATTATATATAGAAACTTATTCATTAAATATGCTTTAATTTATACGTGATCAGTTCATATCCACGAAGGCTATATGCACTGATCTGCTCTTCCGCTGCAGCATTTATATGCTCTGCCAATGGAAGGGACATTATTTTACACTGTTTACGACTAGCTCGACTTCATCGATAAGCAATGTACTGCCTACCGCACCATTAAATTTATCACCTTCCTTACTTGAGCTAAATACAATCGTATACATATATTCTTTCGTAGGGTCAAATGATTTACCGTTTACAAAAGAAAAAGGCAGGTTAAATGGCGTCCATGTAGTTGTTTCGACCTGTTCTTTTGTTCCCACACGGGCAATCGCAACTATCCGTGGATCAACAAAACCATGTGCTCCAGTCAGAAAATTATCCTTCGGAGGCGAAGCTTTTTCAAACAATAATGCATATCCGTCCCAAGTGTCTTTCGTTAGCTGTGAAGGTGCATTATTGACAACAAACTTTTCCCCGGCTTTATACTTAAAAAATCCTTTTAATACCAAAGGAGCAGTTTTATTATCGTATGGAAGCCCAAAACGGGGTGAATTAATCGTTGGGAAAGTTGTTTTAAACTCACCCAAGAACAGATTACCTGCGGCAAGTGGCGAGCCAAATAGCCCTCCTAATGCCCCTGTACTCTTGGTCATAAGTTTTGCTCCCTTGCCAATATAACCATCTGCGATCTGCGCTGTTGGATAAAAGCTAGGGACCAATTGCTCTCCTTCTTCTAAAAGTGTGCCTGCCAAAATATTATATCCATCATTCGCTGTTGCCCAGCTATATTTTTTCTGACCAAGGTTTGTTAAATCAAAAAACTTATGATAATGTCCTTCCGGATTATCGGTATCCACCACTTCAGCATTCTCAAAAGCTGAATACAAATCTGCACCTTCATCGATTACAAATGAAACGGTATAGGTCTTCGTCCAAGCTCCGTCTTCTGAAGTAACGGTATATTTTTGTGGTTCAAAAAAATTAAGCTCAGTACCACTTTTAGGCTCGATGGATGCTCCAGGTGTCAATACAAATTCGGGAGATTGCATGTAATTTCCCGTGAAGCGTTTTAATGAGAAAACAATTGTATTGTTATCGATGGAAGGTTTACCCTTTAAAATCTGATCCCCTTGCGTGATACTAGCCGCTTCGATATCCGCTTCTGCATTCAGTGCTTCGTCCTTTATACAACTCCCCAAGCTGAGAAGAAGTATAAAACAAATTACCCACGAGTAACTTCGTGTTCGTTTCATAAAAATAATATTTAGTGTAAATTTATCGACCAATGCTATTGAGCAATGCATTGATTTTGGCAAAGCTACCAATCCTAACCTCAAAAAAAGTCATTTCAACGCCTTTTTCTGAATAGGCAACTAATTCTTTACACGCAAAGTCCGGTTATAGCCCCTTGACTTCCCCTCTGATTTTACTGGGCAGACTTTCAACAACAAGCTGATAGCTGTGTAAAATCAATTCTTCTAGCTTTCTATCATCAATCTCCTGATTGGCAACCACAGTATTCCAGTGTTTTTTATTCATGTGATAGCCCGGCAGTACGGTATGCTCATAACGTTCCCGCAATTCAATGGCCCTTTCGGGGTTACACTTAACATTAAATCGTAATCCATCAACCTGATCTAGGCCGACCAACAAAAAAATCTTACCACCTACCTTAAATACCAATGTATCTGGCCCAAAAGGAGTCTCCTCGATCACCGGCCCAATCGATAAGCAATAATCTCTTAGATCCTCAATATTCATATTTTTTTAGTTTTAGTTATCGCTCAAGCAAACTGAAAAAGCCACCATAAAAATGGCCCATAATTCATATAAAGCTAACAAAAACAGCGGGTCGTTTTACTTAAAATCTTTTAATCTTTAGCAAAGGTGATATTAGCACTATTGGCAATAAAGGAATTACGTTACAGCGGAAATAGGTTTAAATAGCTCCGGGTTTAACAGCAGTTTTCAAACCATGCTCAGGAAAGACCAGGTCTATTCCTAAGATGATTATGCGGTTAAACTTAAAAATTGGCAGTCTATTATAAGGATGTAATTTTTCTTATTTTTCTAGTAGCGCCTGGATTTCCTTTTGGATTTCGGTTCCTTTATCGGCATTGTACCACTTTTGAATCTCCTCTTTGATTTCGGAGAAATCTGCCCCTTGTGCTTTCATATTCAAAAACAGCGCCTGGCAGGCTTGAGGTCTTGGACCCCAGACAGCCAAATCCTGTCCCTGTTCGTTACGTATCACTAGAATTGGAATAGATTTACCTCCGTTGGTCAAGTAAGAATCAATCAGAAATGGAGCAGTGTCGCGCAGTTGAATTTCCACCGCGATATTGGGATTTTTTGACGCCATCTTAGCCAGCATAGGTACTGAATGTGCCGCATCCCCACACCAAGGTTCAGTAATAATGATCCATTGTTGCTTTTCAGTAATTGACTCAACAAATTGTTCAAAAGTCGACGTTGGCTCAAAGCGTTTTAACCAACGGCCCATTCTTGTCCAGTTCATTTTAGTGTACTGATAATATTCATCATCTTGATAGGTAGGGTGATTCTCAGGATGATTTAAGATATCTTCGAATTGTTGCAAATAATTTTCAAACGTCATAACATCAATTTTGTGCAAAGGTAGATTTTACTTCCAACTTTCTCAAAAAACCTTCCGCCAACAATCTGTATTGAATGCAATAAAAAATAGGCTGCTCAAAAAGTGCATGTATAGCAAGAAAAAATGTGATTCCTGTACCTTATATACCAAAGATTTTACATTCAGAAGAGATGTTTTACATTTATTAACGATTAAGTAAATTATATTTGAAGGATACAACCCGTACATGAAAAGATTAGTTCAATTAATACTTTTACTATTTGTCATCTTCAATAGTGCCCACGCCCAAATAAACATCAAAGGGAGGATTTTAGACAAAGCAGATGATAAACCTCTTACCAATGCTTCAATTATTTTATTGAACCGCGACTCAGTCCTTCGCTATTTTAACAGAGCCAATGAAGAGGGAAAGTTTCAGGTAAAAAATATCAAGCCCGGAAGCTACATTATTTTGGCCACCTATCCCAAATTTGAACTCTATAGTGACACTATTCAAATTGCAGACAAAGATCTTGACCTGCACGATATTAAAATCAATTCTCAAAAAAATGTCTTACAGGAAGTGATTGTTACCCGTCGTCTTCCAATTACACTGAAAGGCGACACCATAGAATATGATGCAGCAAGTTTTGCAACAGAAAAAAATGCGAAGCTAGAGGATCTACTACGTCGTCTACCCGGCTTCACCGTTACAGGTGATGGAAGTATCACGGCCCAAGGGAAATCTGTACAGAAGGTGTTTATCGATGGGGAGGAGTTTTTTGGTTATGACCCCAAAATAGCCATCCGAAACGTACGGGCAGATGCTGTCGATAAGGTGCAGCTCTATGAAAAAAAATCCGAGGAAGCTGAGCTATCGGGCATCGATGATGGCGTAAGGATCCAAACTGTTAACGTAGTACTTAAGGAGAAAGCAAGAAAGGGTGTCTTTGGAAACATGGAGGCACTGGCGGGATCCAAAGGATTGTATGCTGGAAATCTGTTCGCGGCCAAATTTAATAAGACTGAGCGGATTGGCATCACAGCGAGTCACAACAACATGGGAAGTTCAAGTGGTCGTGAAGGTTCTTTACGGATGAACAACCAGATTACAGGTGAGCCACTCAACACAAATCTTGGCGCCAACTATGAAAATCAGTTCTTCAAAAAGGCCTTAAAAGTAAATGCCAACTATGGTTATGACAACAACAGCAACAAGAACCATTCGGAGACTTACAATAAAAATGTGCTGCCCGACCAATCCATTCAGGAAAAAAACAGTAAAAACGATAGCGAGAGACATAGCCGAAGTAATGGTTTCAGGTCAAACCTTAATATGCGACTGGATTCCACGCAAAATATGGAACTCCAATCCAATGCCAATTGGGCCACCAACTCTAATCTAACTTATACAGACAGCAAAACGGGCGATGGATCGGGCAATTCGATCAGTGACTTTAGGGAGAACAATCAATCGAACTCCTCAAGCTCCAACAATAATTTTCGCCTAAATTACAGAAAACGATTAAAAGCGGGGCGTTCTTTAAATGTGATGGTCGGCAATAATCATAAAGAATCAGATTCAGAGAGTAAAGTCAATTCACGGACTTATTTTTACAAAACGGGGGATAGTACAATTATCGACCAAGACCGCCATGGCCGAAATAAAGGCAATGACTTCAACTCTTCGATCAATTTCAACAACCGTATCAATGACTATATCAATCTGGCTTTAGGCTATAGCTTCAATCATTCGAAGAGTACAAATACCCAAAATTCAATAAACAATATTACACAAAAGTTTGATTCACTATATTCTCAAAACCAGATCGACAATAATACCAATCAGGGTGTTAATGTGCACTTTTCCTATCGCAAAGAAAAGTTGGAGATCAATTTTTCTAACCGTACTTTCTATAAGAATCAGCAGTTAAATGATAGTTATAGATCAATCGATCTGGCTCGTAATTTCTGGGATAACAATTTAAATGTTGATGCCAACTATCGTATTTCAAATAGTAGAAATATACGTTTAGCCTATCAGAGTTCGAATATCATTCCATCGTTTGATCAGCTGCAACCCCTGCAACCACAGACCAACCCGTTGTTTCAACAAGTTGGTAATCCCGACCTAAAGCGCGCGGTGAACAATAATATTTCGGCCAATTATAATGCGTTTAGTTTATTGAAAGGAACGAATATCAACATCAACGGGAACTTGTCATTCGTTAATAATCCTATTGTCAACAAAACAACCATACTAGACAACTCGGCTCAAATCAGTTCTTATGAAAACCTATCGGGAAAATCCAACTGGAATGGCGGCTTGAACATCAATCATATGCAGCCATTGGCCAATCGTCGCATCAATTTTAACAAGAGTGCAAACGTCAGGTTTAACAATAGCTATAGCTATACCAAATTCGAAGGCGGGCAATCCGGCGGCGAGTTTCTGTTGAATAATGCAAAGAATACCAACTTTGGTTTAGGTTCTAGCTTAAATGAGCAGGACTCAGAAGGGTTCGATTTTGATCTTTCGGCAAACGCGGGTTTTAATGTACAGCAAAACTCGATCAACACCCAATACAACGCAACAAGTTTTCAAGGCGGAACTTCGGCGTATATCAAATACTTTCTGCCGAAGAAGTTTAATGTCATGGCAAATATTTTCTATAGCTATACAGGACCAACAAAACTCTATAAAAAATCAATCAATCAGTTTTATACCAATATCGAATTAGAGAAAAAAGTACTAAAAGATGAAAGTATGACACTCAGCTTAAAGGCCTTTGACTTGTTCAATACATTTAACAACACACGTCGTAATGCGAGTGACACCAACTATTCAGAGTCCGTTCAACAGGTATTGACACAATATTTTTTGGTTGGTGTAAAATGGGATTTCAATAAATATCTAGGGAAAGGAAATGATTAAAAAAATATATTTAACCGTCATCATCTGCTGCTTGTGTGGTTTATCGCTTCAGGCACAATATGCCTATTTTGGAAGTAGGGGCACGATCAGTTTTGATAAAGTCATGTACACAAAAGCACGCATGCGACAGCTGTCTAACGATATGAGCTCGAAAGGAATGGACAGAGGGATGGGAATGATGGAATATCTCGACAAGATGCCGGATTCACATACGGAAAAACTCAACTTCTACTTTGACGAGAATTCTACCGTGTTGATGCCTGAGGAAAGCGTAGTTAGCGAAAAACAACGTGGTGAAGTAAAAATGGCTGCCCCTACGATAACTTCGGGCACTGGCAGAGGGGGCAGATCTCAGGGTGCAGTCCGAATCGGAGGAAACCAAAGGGGGCAATTTAGAGGTGGGGCCAACAAGAACGGCAAAGTCCTTTACCAGGATCTGAAAGCTGGCACAGCAGACATTCAGCTTGACATCGACGAAAAATACATTCTTTCAGAAACTTTGGACAGCATTACCTGGCGTTTCACGGAGGAATTCCGAAATATTGCCGGAGTAAACTGCCGCAGAGTCAATGGTGCTACCAAAGACTCACTCTATCTGATCGCTTACTATTCGGAAGAGATTCCAGTATCGGCAGGACCAGCATTAAGCCATGGTCTCCCGGGAATGATATTGGGTCTTGTCATCCCTGAAATGCATATTCAATATTGGGCTACAAATATCGCCTATACCAATAAACTTGTCCCTTCTGATTGGCGGGATAAAAAATCAAAAAAAATGAAACTTGCTGAATTCTCGGAAATCTTTGGCAGATATATGCCACGCAATCGCCAAAATGAGTCAGCTAAAAAAAGGATATTAGAGCAACTGGTGTATTGAAAATGTCAGTTTGGCAGTACGTAAGGACAAATTGATGACAAATAGTGTTTTTTTTACAAAACTTTTGGATTGGCATAAGGGTTGATAATAGACTGATAGAATTTATTTAAGTAAAAAATTAAAACACAAGATATGTCTAAAATTATAGGAATTGACTTAGGTACTACAAACTCATGTGTTGCCGTAATGGAAGGTAACGAGCCTGTAGTAATTACGAACAACGAAGGTAAACGTACAACTCCTTCGATCGTAGCTTTCGTAGAAGGTGGCGAGCGCAAAGTTGGGGATCCAGCAAAGCGTCAAGCAATTACTAACCCGCATAAAACTATTTATTCCATCAAGCGTTTTATGGGACTTTCATACGATGAAGCTGTGAAAGAAGCTGAACACGTACCTTATAATATCGTTAAAGGTGACAACAATACACCTCGTGTAGAAATTGATGACCGCAAATATACACCACAAGAGATCTCTGCAATGATTCTTCAAAAAATGAAGAAAACAGCTGAGGATTTCTTAGGTCAAGAAGTAACTGAAGCTGTTATTACAGTTCCTGCATATTTCAACGACGCACAACGTCAAGCAACAAAAGAAGCTGGTGAAATCGCTGGTTTATCTGTAAAACGTATCATCAACGAACCTACAGCAGCAGCTTTAGCTTACGGTTTGGACAAAGCACACAAAGACATGAAAATTGTTGTGTTTGACTGTGGTGGTGGTACGCATGACGTTTCCGTATTGGAGTTAGGTGACGGTGTATTTGAAGTTAAATCTACGGATGGTGATACTCACTTAGGTGGTGATGACTTTGATAACGTAATTATCAACTGGTTGAATGAAGAATTCAAAAACGAAAACAATGGCTTTGACTTGAAAAAAGATCCAATGGCATTGCAACGTTTGAAAGAAGCGGCTGAGAAAGCGAAAATCGAATTATCAAGTACTACTTCTACTGAAATCAACTTACCATATATCACTGCTGATGCAACTGGTCCAAAACACTTAGTTCGTACATTATCACGCGCTAAATTTGAAACTTTGGCAGCTGACTTGATCAAGAGAACAATTGCTCCTTGTGAGTCTGCGTTGAAAAATGCTGGTTTCAGCAAATCCGATATCGACGAAATTATCTTAGTAGGTGGTTCTACGCGTATCCCTGCAATCGTTGATGCTGTAAAAGCATTCTTCGGAAAAGAGCCTTCTAAAGGTGTAAATCCGGATGAAGTTGTCGCTTTAGGTGCTGCTATCCAAGGTGGTGTATTGACAGGTGAAGTAAAAGACGTTTTATTATTGGATGTTACTCCACTTTCATTGGGTATTGAAACAATGGGAGGTGTGATGACTAAATTGATCGAAGCAAATACAACAATTCCAACTAAAAAATCGGAAACGTTCTCTACTGCATCAGACAATCAGCCATCTGTGGAAATTCACATTTTACAAGGTGAGCGTCCTATGGCAAACCAAAACCGTACAATCGGCCGTTTCCATTTGAACGATATTCCACCAGCACCTCGTGGCGTTCCTCAAATCGAAGTTACCTTTGATATTGATGCCAATGGTATCATCAAAGTATCTGCGAAAGATAAAGCTACTGGAAAAGAACAAAATATCCGCATTGAAGCATCTTCAGGTTTGTCTGACGACGAAATCAAACGCATGAAAGAAGAAGCTGAAGCAAATGCTGATGCTGACAAAAAAATGAAAGAAGAAGCTGACAAAGTAAATGCAGCTGACGCTTTAATCTTCTCAACTGAAAAACAATTGAAAGAATATGGCGATAAAATTTCAGCAGATAAAAAAGCGCCAATTGAAGCTGGCTTAACAAAATTAAAAGCTGCTTACGAAGCGAAAAACTTTGCTGATATCGACGCTGCTTCTGAAGAATTGCAAAATGCTTGGAATGCTGCTTCTGAAGAAATGTACGCCGCTTCTCAAGGTGGTGCACAACAACCTCAAGGTGATGCAGGTCAGGCTCAAGGTGGAAACCAAGGTGGTGATGATGTAACTGACGTAGATTACGAAGAAGTGAAATAATCACTCCTTCTCATAAAATAAAAGCTCCAGGATTATTCCCGGAGCTTTTTTATGTCTATTACTTTCGCTATCTCGTTTATCCCTCACCGAACTACAGCTTATGCATTTCTAGCTACTTCTTATCCTTATAGTGACTTAATATTCCTTTGTCCAAAGTAGCCCATATACCTGCCGGCATCGCCGCCTTCTTTAAGGCATTATTGGTCCAGGTGTTGCAGGAATAAAACATGCTATAGGCTCCTTTTGCTTCATAAAAAGCGTCTGAGTCGCCGTACTGTGCATCTGTTTTCACCAAAATAGCTTCCGCTTGGTTTCGATCCAACGAATCTTCTATATATTTTATCAGATCACGGTATTGGGATTTACTAATCTGATAAGCAAAACATAATTCATCCTGCTGAACCGAATTGTAGTAGGTCACATGAATGGCAGACTCCCCCAATCCAAAGGCAGCAACAAAGGCCGTCGATGCTTTCAGATCCTTCCATTCTGGTGTATCCAAATAGAATCCTTTATCACCCCAACCAATACCCACATACCGATATCCGCTATGTTTTCCAACCGTATTCCCATAAGGAAATAGTTGCGACCAATCCTTCTCTTCGTTAACGACAGGCAATACAATATCGGTATGAACACCATTGGACTGAACAAAAACCTGAATCGTCTTCTCTTCGTCTATATTTTTCCTTGGAGCCGAAATTCTTGACAAACTGTATTCAGCAACAATATAGAGCACACAAAAAGACAACAATCCTAAAATAAGATAACCAAACACTTTAAGAATTTTTTTCATCAAAGATTTATTTCCGCTCAATTCATCTAGCGCACAGGTCAAAAAAAAACCTGTATTGCTTGACAATACAGGTGAAAGATAAGCTATTTCTTTTAGCTCTTAAAATAACTTTTCTGGATATACTCCATCAGCCACCAATTTTGAAATTGATTCTTGTACGATAGGTTTATCTTCTTTATAAGTTACGCCAAACCATTTCGAAGAAGTTGGGATCACCTTAAAATCAGCCAACTTATGCTTCACCATATAATCTGGTACAGAAGGAATGAAAAATTCTGCTTTTAAATTCTCCTTATTTTCCTCAACAAATGCAGGGAACATCGCCTGAGCTACTTCGAAAATCTTAGGTGTAAAACCCCAGAAGTTCATCGAAACACGGGTTTTAGGATCTAGATCTGTTTCAATACCATTTTCTTCGTAAACGATTTTGCGATCGTCGCCTTCGCCTTTGTAGTATATATTTGTACGTTCAGTTACACTTTCCATATGTCCAGAAGGGGTAACCTCACATACTCCACGTGAGACGTAGCCATAATCGGACATGGTATTTCCAACCTGGAAGCCCATCAACGACATTTGTTGATCAGAAACCTCGGTTGTTAAGAACTCGGCCATTTTTTGAAAAGAATCCGATCCGTAGAAATCGTCTGCATTGATTACACAAAATGGTTCATGCACTTTATCTTTAGCGCTCATCACCGCATGGGCAGTACCCCAAGGTTTTGTTCTTTCGATAACGTGATTAACACCGAATTTTGTTAAATCAAAATCTTGAAAAGCGTAATCTACTTCTATTTTACCTTTCAATTTTTCATCAAATACTGTTTTCATCTTTTCCAGAAATTCTTCCCGGATAATGAATACAACTTTTCCAAATCCTGCCCGAATAGCATCGTAAATTGAATAGTCAATAATTGTCTCGCCGTGTGGGCCAAAACCATCTACTTGTTTTAAAGAACCATACCGGCTAGCCATTCCTGCTGCCAAAATCAAAAGGGTTGGTTTACTCATATTTAATTGCGTTAATAGAATTTTCTTTTCGTCCGCAAACTTAGCTAAATTTGCCTTTAAAAGCAAATTTAGCTAAGTTCGGCTCCACCTTCAAAGGTATAGTATTGAAACGAAAAGAATCCAAAAATTAGTATTATTTCTTTTTTAAGAATGCGTTTAATAAACCCGTCGCTAGTTTGCCCAAAAACTTAACTCCCTCTCTTGCTAAGGTCGTTGTTGCCGTTCGTTGCGCAGCTTCTAAAGGTGTTTGTCTTCTGGAGCTTGGCCGACTTGCTTTTTCCGCTTCTTTTTCTTGGGCCGCGCGTTGTTCTTCCTGTGCTGCGGCCTGCATTCTTTCGTCTATGATTTCAGCCGCAGAGCGATTTTCTTGCCGCTCCTGATATTTTGCCCGCAAATCAGACTGGTTGATAATTTGGCTAACCGTTGCATCATCTGCGGGTCCCATAACTGCACGCGCCGGTACCAGATGTGTAGCAACAACCTCTGTAGGAATACCTTTATCATTTAATACCGTAATTAATGCCTGTCCAGTACCCAAAGAAGTCAGGACCTGATCAATTTCATAAAAATCGGACTTCGGATAAGTTTTGACAGTCTTCTTTAAATTTTCAGCGTCGTTGGGTGTAAAGGCTCGCAATGCATGTTGCACCCGATTTCCCAATTGCGCCAATACAGACTCCGGCACATCGGTTGGAGACTGTGTACAGAAGAAAACACCGATCCCCTTCGAACGGATAAGACGAATGATTTGATCCACTTGAGTCAAAAAGGCTTTAGGAGCCCCATTGAACAGCAGGTGGGCTTCATCAAAGAAAAAGACCAGCTTAGGTTTGTCCAAGTCACCCACCTCAGGCATATTTTTAAACAGCTGGGCCAATAAGCTCAATAAGAACGTAGAATAAAGCACCGGCTGATCTTGCACATCAGAAATATTCAATAGGCTAATCACACCCCTACCATCTACCTTCTGAAACAGATCGTTAATATCAAACTCTTTCTCACCAAAGATATGCGCTAGCCCTTGCTGTTCCAATGCGACGATCTTACGCAAGATGGTTCCCGAGCTCGCCGAACTAATCTTACCATAATCACCTTTGATTTCTTCGCTGCCAGGTCCTTCAGAAAGGTAGGTAAGCAGCTTCTTCGTATCCGAGAAATCAATCAACGGCATCTGGTGATCCTGTGCATATTTGAACATCGCAGCCAATACCCCGGTCTGTGTTTCATTAAGTTCGAGTATCCGGCCCAGCAAGACCGGTCCAAAATCTTCCACGGTAATCCGCATCGGGATCCCCTTATTGCCAGATAGTGAATATAGTTCTACCGGAAACGACGATGGCTCAAATGGTACCCCTACTGCATTTCCACGATCAATAAGTGCTTGATTGGTTACACCCGGTACTGCTAAACCTGACAGGTCTCCTTTAACATCCAGCATAAATACTGGTACAGCGGCATCCGACAATTGTTCAGCTATCAATTGTAGCGTACGTGTTTTACCAGTTCCTGTGGCCCCAGCAATGAGTCCGTGACGGTTCATCATTTTCAAGGCTAAATTCACTTTCGCCTCTGCCAGAATTTCGCCATTAAGCATTCCCGCTCCCAGATAGATAAATGCTCCTTTGGGATTATAGGAAGCCTGAACCTTCTCTATAAATTGTTCTTTATTTGCCATACAAAAGGCTTAATATTTATAAATCAATAAAAACTGAAAACTTTTCAAAAAATAATCTCTTCGTCACAATTTCGTGCCAAATTTTATTTTTAGTGCACTATTAATTTGAATTTAACATAGAATTACTATTTTTACGATGTAAAACAGTAAGATTAAAGGTAATAAAAAATGTTAAATAAGAGATTTAGATTTGTGGCAGCATTCCTTTGTGCTATCATCTTTTTCACAAAGATGGCCATTTCTATTTCGCCTATTTTTTCCAACAGCTTAGATCGAAGCACCATCTTACAAGTCGTTTTACAACTGGAAATCGAAAACAATAACGGTGCAAGTAACGATACACTTGAAACCGCCTCAAAATTTTTCAATACAAAAACAGAAGAACCTATTGTATTTGAAACCATTACCGTTGAGAACCAAGGAAAACAGAAGAATTATCTTAAAAATGAGAAAAGCATTTTAGCTTTCCATCCTACGGTTCCAACACCGCCTCCTAACTATTCATAAAGGCATCCTTTAGGGATGTATTCCCCTCGACCTGCATGCAGAGACAAAGCATGTACGGTATCCTTGTTTTTCTGAAGTAATCTGTCTGCTCTGGCACGATCGAATATCATTGATTTATCCCTGCCTTAACGCTTTGTCAATGCTATTGAAGGTCAACGATATATCTGATCCAAAGCCATTACTAGTTAAAGGTTACCTGATGAAAACTTTATTTATAGATAAACACAAATTTTATGTTTGGAACTCGTACGTCGGCTTTTCTAAAATTATCGAAAAGAGACTTAAAATATGACTTCCCTGCTAGTGTTGTGGTGTTTTTGGTGGCACTTCCATTATGTTTGGGAATTGCAATGGCTTCTGGTGCGCCATTGTTTGCAGGATTATTGACTGGTGTAATTGGTGGAATCGTTGTCGCTTCAATCAGTAAATCACCACTCAGTGTAAGTGGGCCAGCTGCTGGCCTTACAGTTATTGTCTTAGGTGCGATTCAGAGCCTAGGAGCATATGAAACCTTTCTACTCGCTGTTGTAATCGCCGGTGTAGTACAAATTATCCTTGGTATATTAAAAGCTGGGATGATCGGGAATTATTTTCCGTCAGCAGTAATTGTGGGTATGTTGGCTGCGATCGGTATCACAATTATTATGAAACAAATTCCTTTGGCATTGGGCTTAGTGGAAACACATGCTTTCGAAATGGACAATGGTCATGGTATCGGCGCCTATTTTGACACGATCGCCTCTGCGATCAACTTTGGTGCATTGATCATTTGCGCCTTATCATTGGCGATCCTAATCTTTTGGCCATCTATTCCAAAACTCAATAAGGTGCCGGCCCCATTGGTTGTCGTGATGTTAGGCGTAAGTTTAGCTTATCTTTTCAACGGCTCGGCATTCCAGCTGCATGACAAACAATTTGTATTGGTACCCATTGTAGGTTCGTTTGCTGAATTCACAGGGTTATTTACCCTCCCGGACTTCACACAGATTGTCAACAAAGATGTTTGGATAGCTGCTTTTACGATTGCGATTATTGCAAGTCTAGAGACTTTATTGAGCATCGAGGCAGTTGATAAAATAGACCCCTACAAAAGAAATACGCCAACCAACCGCGAACTTGTTGCACAAGGGATCGGAAATATGACAAGCGGACTTCTAGGCGGTCTGCCATTGACATCCGTTATTGTACGCTCATCGGCAAACGTGAATGCAGGTGGAAAAACCAGACAATCGGCTATCATGCATGGTATTTGGCTATTGGTCGCTATGCTCGCTATCCCGACAATGCTGAATATGATTCCTTTGGCCTGTCTTGCCGCCATCCTCCTCCATACCGGATATAAATTGGCCAAACCTAGTTTATTTACTTCGATGTACAGAAAAGGTTTGGATCAATTTATCCCATTTTTTGTCACCATTGTAGCGATTGTGTTTACCGATCTCCTTATGGGTGTAGGAATAGGTATTGTCGTGGCAACATTCTATATCTTGAGAGCCAATATGAAAAATGCTTTTAAATATAATATTGAAAAAGACAATGAAGAAGATAAAGCTGTCATTACACTAGCTGAGGAAGTATCATTTTTGAATAAGGTTCCTATCCAACAGAAATTGTACAGCTTACCAAAATCGATCAGCAAGATCCGCATCGATGGAACATTCAGTAAATTTATAGACAAGGATGTCATCGAAGTCATCAAAGATTTTGAGCAGAATGCAAGAAGTAAAGGTAAAGACATCGAACTTTTGCAGGTCGTTTATAAAAAACCTTCCTAGAGAACAGGTTTTCAATGTATATTGTAAACCATTGCCCTACATTGCGATCGCTGCATAACCACATCGCAACACAGGAGCTATCATTGAAAATCGAGGACAGATTTTCAATAAAAATAAGTTGTTTGAAGTAAACAATGAATTTAGACATTTGTATTATTATAATAAAATCGAAACGATGCCTTCGGGCAAGAGTGAAATAAGAAGAATATGGAAAATAAAGATTTAAAAATAGGATTTGACAATATCATTAAGGGAAATAAAGAGTGGATGGAGTTTGTAAAAAATGATGCTACAGGGCGGTTCCAACAGCTTTCTAAAGGTCAAAATCCGGAAATTCTTTGGATCGGTTGTGCCGATAGCCGAGTACCTGCAAATGAATTGACAGGTACAAAGCCGGGAGAGGTATTCGTTCATCGTAATATTGCCAACATGGTCATTCACTCCGATATGAGTATGCTTTCCGTCTTAGACTATGCGGTCAATGTTTTGAAAGTAAAACATGTCATTATCGCAGGTCACTATGGCTGTGGTGGTGTAGCGGCCTCTTTAAGCCGCAAGCAGTACGGTATTATTGACAACTGGTTGGGTCATATCAAAGATGTATATCGCTTACACAGTGCGGAGATTGATGCGATCCAAGAGCATGATAAAAAAGTAGATCGTTTAATCGAGCTCAATGTACAAGAGCAAGTTTTCAATCTGTGCGCAACGTCAATCATTCAAAATGCATGGAAAGAGCGTGATGATCTTGCAGTACATGGCATGATTATCAATATCGGCACAGGAGAATTGATCGATCAACACTGCACATTTACCAATAATGATGAGCTAGGTGAAGTCTTCGCTTATAAATAGAGTAGTAATAAAAATCGGTAAAAAGAGACGAAATTTCGTCCCTTTTTTATTGTGGGTCCAAACGTTGTTAAGTCTCCCCCTTCTTACCGATAAAGCCAGCACATTCAATCGCTCATCCTAAGCCGAATATCTACGATCTCCTAGCTAATATCTCGCTACGAATAATTAACTTTGTATTATGAGTGAAGAAAAATCATTAAATTTTATCGAGGAAATTGTCGAAGAGGATCTTCGTACAGGGAAGCATGGCGGACGTGTATTGACACGTTTTCCTCCTGAGCCAAATGGTTACCTCCACATTGGTCACGCCAAATCCATCTGCTTGAATTTTGGATTAGCACAGCAGTATAATGGCAAGACTAATCTACGTTTTGATGACACTAACCCTGTCACTGAGGATACCGAGTATGTTGAAAGCATCAAGAAAGATATTCAATGGCTTGGATTCCAGTGGGCAGAGGAATTATATACTTCAGATTATTTTGAGACACTATATCGTTATGCCGTTGAGCTAATTAAAAAAGGTCTAGCTTATGTGGACGACAGCACTGCTGAAGAAATTGCAGCAGCAAAAGGTACTCCTACAGAACCGGGTGTTCCGACACCATATCGCGACAGGTCTATTGAAGAAAATTTGACCTTATTCGCAGATATGCGCGCCGGTAAATACCAAGATGGCGAAAAAGTACTCCGGGCAAAGATTGATTTGGCTAGCCCGAATATGCACTTGCGCGACCCTTTATTATACCGCATCAAGCACGCTCATCACCACAGAACGGGGAATCAATGGTGTATATATCCGATGTATGATTTTGCACATGGCCAATCAGACTCCATTGAGAAAATTACCCACTCAATCTGTACATTGGAATTTATTCCACATCGTCCACTTTATGATTGGTGTATAGATAAATTGGAGATTTTCCCTTCCAAACAATACGAATTTGCGCGTTTAAATATGACCTATACTGTCATGAGTAAACGTAAATTGCTGCAACTGGTCAATGACAAGTTTGTTGAAAGCTGGGACGACCCACGCATGCCTACGATCTCAGGACTGCGCAGAAGGGGGTACACACCTGCGAGTATCCGCAACTTCTGTGAAAAAATCGGAGTTCAAAAACGTGAAAACATGATCGATGTCAGCCTTTTGGAATTCTGTATCCGTGAGGATCTCAACAAAACGGCATGGCGCAGAATGGCTGTACTTGATCCAATCAAATTGGTGATCACAAACTATCCTGATGGTCAGGTAGAGGATCTTATTGGTGAGAACAACCCTGAAGTTGAAGGCGGTGAAGGTTCACGCTCAATTCCATTTTCAAAAGAGCTCTGGATAGAGCGCGATGATTTTATGGAAGATGCACCCAAAAAATTCTTCCGTTTGGGCCCTGGGCTTTCTGTACGTTTGAAACATGCTTACATTGTAACCTGTCATGATTTTGTGAAAGATGAAAATGGAAACGTGACGGAAGTTCATTGTACCTATGTTCCAAACTCAAAATCAGGAGAAGATACTTCAGGATTAAAAGTAAAAGGAACAATCCATTGGATCTCGGTTCCACATGCAAAAGAAGCCGAAGTAAGATTGTACGACAGATTGTTCAATGATGAAAATCCTGCCGCTGCAGAAGATTTTAAAGCATCAATCAACCCTGAAAGTTTGCATATTATCCAACGTGCTTACATTGAACCGGATCTGGCTAACGCTACGCCTGGGAAGGGATATCAATTTATACGATTGGGTTATTTTACATTAGACACACAGTCAACTCCAGAACATCTAGTCTTTAACCGTACGGTTACATTAAAAGACTCTTGGGGTAAGGAAGTGAAGAAAAACGCGTAAAACCGTAACTCATAAAATAGAACAGGTCGGAATGAATCCGACCTGTTCTATTTTATGAGCATTCCTATCCACTGAATATGCTTTGGCATGCTGGATTTGTATCCCCATTAACCCGCTAAACGAAACTCCAATCCCCCCTCTTGCTCCCAACTCTCATAGGAGGTATTTTCGTACACGATCCGTAGTTACCCGAAATCACATACTTTCGCAACGTTTGCTCGTGCGCAAGCTAGACAAATGCTTGTAATATGCCTATTATCTCAATGTGGCTTGAAAAAACTACTACAGCGGATTTACACCTACCTGTACTTTCTTTTTTTATAGCAGTAATTTATAAAGATACACCATCCGCAATAAGAAAAGCATTGTATGATTCATTTTTCAACCTGATTATCGTCACTCTTTTACTGTGGTTTTAGCAATAGTTTTACAGCAAACAAATACCATTAACGATATGAAGAAGTTACTTTTAATTGCACTGACCCTCACCTTGGGAGCGCTCAGTTTACAGGCACAAACAATCCCCAGTCAACGCTGGCAAATGAGACTGAGAGGTGTGACAGTCATGCCAAACGAGTCGGCAAATATCAACACAATAGGTGGAGACGTCGACATCAATACAAAATTTATCCCTGAACTAGACTTCACCTATTTCTTCACAAAAAACATTGCGGCGGAACTAATCCTTGGAACTACAAAACATAAAGTCAATACAACAGGTTCGAATTTAACCGCCATTGGTGGCAGTCCATCCAGCAATGTCGATCTTGGTAGTGTATGGCTCCTCCCTCCCACACTGACAGCTCAATACCACTTCTTCCCCGACGGTGCCATTAAACCCTATGTAGGAGCGGGAATAAATTACACCATATTCTATAGTGTCAACGCGGGAAAAACGGTTAAAAATGTAAAATATGATAATGCTTTCGGTTTTGCGACTCAACTGGGAATTGATTTTAAGCTATCTGAAAAATATTTCGTGAATTTAGATGCTAAGTACATCCTTTTAAAGACCGATGTCAATGTGGATGCATCAAACCTCGCCCCCAACCTATCCATACCGGCAAAAGTTGACATCAACCCCTTCCTGCTCGGTTTTGGAGTCGGTATGAAATTTTAATAATTCGGCTCATTCCCTATCCTATATGTATCGAGGCCTCTTCCAATATTTTAGAAGAGGCCTCATCTGGTTTCTTATCTCAAATACATTAATCCAATTACCCTTTAGGCTTGCTTGGTAATTTGGTTCAGTTCATCATCAAAATTACTCTACGCCGTACCAGTTTTGATATTGCTGTCTCAACTGCTCAACACGAGCCAATCGTTTGGTATCTTTTGCTTCCAATAAAATAGCCTTATACCGGTCTACAGAATCCAAACCGGTCTGAATATCATTCCATTCGAAGCTCAGGTTTTTCTTATCCATCACCAATTGGTATAGATATTCCATATTTTCAGCAACATAGTCAAGGTTCCGGTCCATCATCCTGTTGGCTAGCTGAGGTTGTCCCGTGCGATACAGACTGTCAATAATATCGGCATAATTGATGGCGTCCGACATCGCATATACGCGATCGGGCAATTGATCGTATGCTTTTTTTGCCACCTCCCCAGCTTGTTCGACCTGGCCATTGGCTAAAAGCATTCGGGCAGCTTTTCCAAATATATCACGGGCGTACATGCTTGCAAAGCGAAACGAATCTGTATCCAAGTATTGTGCATTTTTAACATTACCCCAATGATACGTATGCATAATATTGCTATATAACGCCTCCATATTAACTAGCCCGCCCTGCTCACTTGGTTTCCCTGTCGACTGATCTGTAGCAGTAATAGGCATCAATCGGGAAGTAAACCCCTCATTGACCAGGTATTTATCCAAACCTAATTTAATGTCGCTTGGCAGCATATTCGAAAAATATATCGGTCTGTCCCAATGATTATTTTCAAGCACCGATAACAAGGTTAAATCCGATCTGGTCAGATGATCATTCGGAATTTCCCATTCCATTGCAGAAACTATAGCTCCCTGAAAATAAGCCGGAACCGCATTTTTCTTAACGACCTCCTCTTTATCAATGCGCAATTGGACTTTCTTGGAAGGGAAATAGTTCTCCATATCACCGGAATTCAACTGAACTTTATAATCCGGGTCATCTGATGTGACAAACTGTAATAACTGCTGTATATCTACCGCATTGTCAAGTTGTCTATCCACGAAAGGAATATAATCGCGGACGCCTTTTTTCGTCTTTTCAGCTGGGATCGTCACGGGGAGCCCTGCCGCTTGATACGTGGGTTGTTTGGCCTGTTGCATATACCAATCGCCCGTAAGATAGCTTAATACGACAACCCGAACATCCGGACGTACGCCCTCTACTTCTTGCAAATACCATACAGGAAATGTATCATGATCGCCATAGGTAAATAGAATAGCATTTGGAGCACAGGACTCTAAATAATTACGTGCCATATCCCTTGCCAACGATTTTTCAGACCGATTATGGTCATCCCAGTTTTGATGCGCCAAAATAATAGGGCCTCCCAACAGCGCAAAAGAAATACCTGTCGCCAAAGCATACCGTGTTTTTACAAAACGGTTGAAAAACCGAACACATGCTATTACTCCCAGCCCGATCCAGATCGCAAAAGCATAGAAAGACCCTACGTAAGCATAATCTCGTTCCCGAGGTTGCATGGGAGTTTGGTTGAGATAAACAACAATCGCTATTCCCGTAAACACAAACAGCAAGGTCAAGACCAAGGTATAAGGTTTATTGTTTCGGTACAACCAGATCGCGCCAGCTATTCCTAGTAACAATGGAAGAAAAAAATAAGTGTTCCGGCTCGGGTCATGCTCCTGCGAGTGGGATATTTTATCTTGTCCGCCTAAACGCCAATTATCCAATGGTCTGATCCCCGACAGCCAGTTCCCGTCACTATACGTACCATATCCTTGTTTGTCATTCTGTCTACCGACAAAATTCCATAAGAAATATCGGGTATACATATCGCCCAACTGAAAATTGAAAAAGAACTTAAAATTATCGGAAAACGTTGGCTGTTGCCCTTCTTTCAAATTGAGGTAACTTTTATAATAGGCTTGATGGCTTCCATCTTGGCTATAGATACGGGGAAAAAAGGTTTCCTTATCAAAATGATATTTGTCTACCTGTGTGAAGGGTATATACCCCGATTCATCTTTACGATAACCTGTTTTACTTTCGACACCAACGGCTTGTGAATCATAATAGGGTCCTTTGAGTAAAGGCTCCCGGATATATTGCTCCCGGCTCAAATAACCCAAGAAAGAAAATACATTGTCTGGCGCATTATTGTTTAACGACGGATTTGCTTTTCCACGGATCAAAACCATAGTATAGGAGCTATAGCCAAATAGAATAAAACAAAAGACCAGCAGTGCCGTATGGAGTGTATACTGCTTCTTTTTATAAGAATAATATAGACCACCTATCAGGAAGCTCCCCAACAGCAGACACAAGAACAAGATGCCTGAGCCAAATCCCATTCCTAGTGAGTTTACAAATAAAAGATCTACTTTAGCCGCTAGACCGACTAACCATTGAATAATTCCCCACAAGACAGCCCCCAAGATCAGCACTCCTACTAGGAAAGCTTTTATTGTCCCTTTCGCACTAATCTGTCCCGCTCTTCTGAAATAGACAACCATCGCGATAGCCGGGATTGCTAAAAGATTTAATAGATGCACTCCGATCGAAAGCCCCATAACAAAAGCAATAAAAACCAGCCAACGATCGCTACCTTCTTCATCTGCACGGACTTCCCACTTTAAAATTGCCCAAAATACGACTGCTGTACATAAGGAAGACATGGCATAAACTTCAGATTCTACTGCCGAATACCAAAATGAATCGCTGAAACTAAATGCCATTGCGCCGACGACTCCTGCGCCGAAGATCTGCAGGCAGTTTGAGAAAGGAACATGTTTGTCTTTGTTGAGTATCTTTTTAGCAATTGCCGTTATTGTCCAAAATAAAAAGGTAACGGTAATTCCGCTGCAAACTGCAGAACCTATATTCATCCAATAGGCGATCTGCCCCTTATTCCCTAAAGCGAGATTAGAAAATATATTCTGAATAAGAAGAAACAATGGTGCGCCCGGTTGATGTGCCACCTCCAATTTATAGGCACAGGCTATAAATTCACCGCAATCCCACCAGCTTACCGTCTTTTCGACTGTAGCGATATATACACAGGTGGCAATTAGTCCGCAAGCAAAACCGAGTAGAGAATTTAATCTATTGTACGTCATAAGGTCAATTGGTCTATTGTTAAAATCCTTTTTAGCACTTTAAGTTAAAAAGTTCTCCTGACTCCGACATACGAATTAACACTATTTAACACAAGCACCTGACTATAAACAGGCTATTCAACGCTGAATATAGAGATCGACCTAAACCACACTGCCGAAGCTCTCAAACTATTTCAGGATTTCACAACGACAATTACCATAAAAAAGGGAGCTTATCTGCTCCCTTTTTTATCACATTATGAGTTAGGCTAGTTTTTCAACAATCTTCTTTGTTGGACCAGGATTACTCATCGTATAAAAATGTAATACCGGAGCGCCAAATTTAATCAGCTCCTGACACTGCTGTACCAGCCACTCTTCACCCACTTGTCTGACGTCGGCATTCGTTTTACATGCTGAAACCGCATCGCTAAGTTCCTCTGGAATATCCAAATGAAAAATTCTTGGCAAGGTCACCAACTGCTTTTTCGTTGTCAGTGGTTTTAATCCTGGAATAATAGGCACATGGATTCCATTATCCCTACATTTTGTGACAAATTCCTTGTATTTTTCAACATTAAAGAACATCTGAGTCACAATAAACTCTGCTCCCATATCGACTTTTTGTTTCAGATATTTAAAATCAGTATTGAAATTTGGAGATTCAAAATGCTTTTCGGGATAACCGGCTACTCCGATACAAAAATCAGTTTTTTCCGATGTAATAATATCCTCATGAAGATACTTTCCTTTATTCATGTCGGTAACCTGTTCCAATAGATCTGTTGCAAAGGCGTGTCCACCATCGGTCGGTATAAAATCGGCATCGCCCTTACGTGCATCTCCCCGCAATACCAAGACGTTATCTATACCCAGGAAGTTCAAATCGATCAATGCATTTTCAGTTTCCTCTTTTGTAAAACCCCCACATATCAAATGGGGTACCGCATCCACTTTGTATTTATTCATGATTGCAGCACATATCGCTACCGTCCCAGGGCGTTTACGATAGGATACGCGTTCCAGTAATCCACTAGCATGCTCTTTATAGATATAATCTTCCCGATGGTAGGTTACGTCGATAAAAGGAGGTTTAAACTCCATCAGTTCATCCATGGTTTTAAAAATACTTTGGATGCCCTGCCCTTTTGCCGGTGGCAATAGCTCAAAAGAAAACAATGTTTTTCCTTTGGCATTCTGGATATGATCGATAATCTTCATTAAAAAACTGTTTTTAGTTTGGTTGGCTTACATCGAAACGCACAAGTCGAGGAATCGTTTATCTACATGTAACTTATCTTTCCCACATGGAGTAGGGTAGAATTTAGCACCTTGAACAATACAGGTTGCTAAGGCTTCAACGGGTCTAGTCCCTCGGCCTTTCTCTATAAGCGTTGCTAATATCGTTTTAAAAAATCAAAAGACAAAAATATTTTTTCGAAAAGGCAAAAATAGCAGCAAAAAGACTGCAATAAACGAAGTTTAAACTTCATGTAACTTTACTTCCATGCAACGACAGGATTTTTCGCTCTACCAAGAGCAAAAGACCTAAAAAAACAGGTAGAATTAACGATCGAGGATCATTGACAGCGAAGAGGTTAACTATGCCACAAGAAGATTTGCTAAAGATGAGCTGCCAAGGAATTCCGTAAATTTTTGAGATAAAATGTGATCAATAAGAGTCCAGTAACATGGTACTCCTCTTTCGATCCATATTTAAAACCATCAAACAAATATTGATAGGCGACTAATGCCTCTTTTTCGTTGTAAAATAATTCCTTCCAAGAATCAGGAACATCTGCCCATGCCTTGAGCACAATGCCATTCTCAGCATAAATAATTGGTGATTCAACACCATCCATTCGATAATCGTGATGGGTGCCAGAGCTTGATATGTGTTGGAAATAAGCGATAGAATAATCTACAAAATTCAAGGCCCTGGCTTTTATCTCCTTTTCACTTTCCGATTTTACTGGAGCATTTCGCCATAAATTCACTTGGCTATCAAATTTACTGGGAGTCTCACGGATCGGTGTGTTATCTAAGGCAAAATTAATATAAAGTCTTTCAGTTGTAGGTACACGCGCTGAGCTAAACTGGGAAAAATCACCTCTCAGCTGAACAAAATCTTTTTTTATCTTAACAATGTCCAAAGCGACACTACCTTTTTTCTCATCGATCAATTCTAATCTATTACCGTCAAATTTATACTTACCGAAGAGTAATATATCATCGATCGCCATGACAAACTGGTCCTTATCATGAAGCGAGAGAAAGGATCGGTATAGAATAGGATCATTACCATAGGTATCTGCCTCCACATTTTGGGGAGATTCTCTTTTTAATTTATGATACTCATCATTTGGATAGCCCAATATCATTTGATAGTTGCCTTCAGGAAACTCCTTTTTCTTCCCAAAAAAAGCACACGAAGACAATGAGAGGGTGAATAGCAGCAGTAATAACGGTTTCAAAATCAATTAATAATTATGGCCAATAGTAATATATAAGGCCAAGATAAGAAATTACTGCAATAGTAAGTATAGGATATTCAATTGAATAAGCTTGGGGATATGCCTATTCCTTATAAAGATCTACCAATCCCTCGGGCAATTCAACTTCAATGATCTCCTCTTCGCCATCGATTCCTACAATTAAATCGTCGGACAGCGGAAACATCAGTTCTTTGCCATCCATATCTACTGTAGCGACAAATTGTTGTGGGAATTCCTGAACATCTGTTATTTGCCCCAGTTCGCCATGGTTTTCATCGATCACTAAAAATCCGATTAAATCAGTATATCTAAAATCATCCGGGTCGCGCTCAGGCATCTTATCATTGGAAAGATAGAGCTTTTTACGGACGAGTACCTGAGCTTTATCGATATGATCCACATCCTCAAACGTCGCATAAGCTGTACTATTCTTTTGAAGTTTAATCGTATCAATAAAATAGGGAACAAGCTTTTTGTTCACTTCGACGAAGACAACATCGATATCCAAACTCTCGTATTCTTCGAATTCAAAAAACAGTTGTACTTCTCCTTTAAGACCTCTTGTTTTACTGATGTAACCGATGTAAAAGCTTTGATC
>JBMAAL010000008.1:0-89875 GCA_050281725.1 Sphingobacterium sp.
CCAAATCTTAAAAAGGACGAATACAGCACTGGCAATATAACCATAGGTCAACGTAGCCAAAAAATTCAGCAGCATTACCTGAGCTCGAAAGATATACCTGCATTTATATTATTGGATAGTAAAGGAAAATTAATCAAAACTTTGTCTAATAATATAAACAAAGAAACCCTCAGAAGTTTTCTAACAAATTAAATAACCAGATACTTTTCGATTTAAAACCGACCAATAACCAATGATATTACTATTCGAAAAAATAATGCAAGGTTATTTCAAAATGAAATATGAGTATCCCAAAATTTCAGTCAGCTCAAGAGAGTTACTACCTAATAAACCGTTCATCACATAATAATACGATGTGGATTACTGGTCTGAGCAGGTTTGCCATCTCCCCACATAGCTCTTATCTCATTTTCAATATCTTGACACATCTGAGAAATAGGGATGTCATTCGGGCTGCCTTCAAAGGGATTTTCAGTACTCTCCCCTACTTGATCTAATGACGTATAAACCCAGGATATAATCATGCTGAAAGGTATGACAAGCCACACCATATGACCCTTTATCAATCCAGTTACAAATTCATTGAATGAATCAAACTCCTTTAACATAGCAAAAGGTAACAAAAAACAAAAAAGCCAGACAAATATCCGATTGACAGTCGCATATTGCCTTGGATAGGGAAAATTTTTTATTTTTTCACTTCTCGCTTGTAGGGTAGAAAATTCACGCAAATATTTATGCAGTTCGAAAAAACGAGCATTGTCAAGCTTACCAGTATCAAACAAACTTACCAGTACGGTGCTCTGCAAACTCATCAGTTGTGTCAGCGGATTGCTGGCGGAAATCACTTTTTCAACTTCATCATCACTAATATATTTTTGTAGTACTGTTGACAATGCTATTTCCCGCTCTGGAATAGTGTAGAAGTTAGCATATTCGCGATTATAAGATTTATCAATATTTTCCCAGGCCCGCTTGGAACGTAATTCATACCGGAGTACTGAGAGCCATGCCAAATGGCGAGATGCAATCTCATGTACCATATCGCGGTCTTTGATAAAATCGCGACACATCATTGCCCAAGCCCTACTCATGCCAATCTTTAGCGCCCAAATATCCCGTGCCTCCCAGGTCCTATTATACGTCTGTTGATTCTTGAAACCGACAACAAAGGCTGTTGCCGTTCCTAAAAAAGCAACTATGGGCCAAGGTACTATCAGCCAGCGAAGGCCCAATAATTCATATAACAAA
The DNA here is from genome assembly GCA_050281725.1 of Sphingobacterium sp. GTDB lineage: Bacteria > Bacteroidota > Bacteroidia > Sphingobacteriales > Sphingobacteriaceae > Sphingobacterium. Next base: position 1,252 of record JBMAAL010000008.1, read on the forward strand.
ACTGGAACAATACTGATCAAGAACAACGAAAACAAATTCCGTCGCGTCCAGAAAAGAAATTCGGTTATTTTATAGGTTCTTCCGATGTACATCGTTCAATGTCTTATAAAAAATGATCATCAATCAGGTAAAATATTCGCTCTTGCGGATATGTAGTTTTTTTATTTTTGAATGTAGGGTATTGCCAGGAATCTGCAGAATTTCTGATGCACTTCCTGGCCCCGAAATCTTTCCGGCACAGCGTTTTAAAACCTGGATAATATAATTGCGCTCCAATTCATCGAGTGAATAATTTAGATACTGCAGCTCTTCCTGTCCAGATTCGGCATGTACCTTAGGAAGATAGACATAGTCAATCTCTGTAGTTGTGGTCAAAAGAATGGTCCTTTCAATCAAATGTTCGAGTTCGCGCACATTTCCGGGCCAGCTATAGCTACGCAATTGCTCAATTACTTTTGATCCTATTTTCTTCATTTTACGTCCTGTATTGCGACTGTATTTCTGCATAAAAAAGTCGGTAAGCTGGGGGATATCTTGTAGCCGTTCACGTAGTGGCGGTAGGTGTATCGGAAATACATTGAGCCGGAAATACAGGTCGGCCCGAAAACGTCCTGCCTTTACCTCTTCTTCCAAATTACGATTGGTAGCCGCAATAAGCCGGACATCAATTTTGATTGTCTGCTGACCACCGATCCTTTCCAGTTCGCGTTCCTGAATAATCCGCAACAATTTTGATTGCGCCTCTAGGGGAAGTTCTCCGATCTCATCCAAGAAAACTGTGCTTTGATGCGCCAGTTCAAATTTACCGATACGGCGCTCCACGGCGCCTGTAAATGCGCCTTTTTCGTGCCCAAATAATTCGCTTTCGATCAGATGTGCAGGCAAAGCTGCGCAATTTACCTTTACCATGACTTTATCTTTTCGATCCGAAGATGAATGTATACCTCTGGCGACCAACTCTTTTCCAGTCCCGGTTTCACCTGTAATCAAAACGGTAGTGCCAGCATTTGCAACAAGCGACATCAGATGATATACCTGCTGCATAGGTTCCCCACTGCCAATGATTTCAGAAAAATTGTATATGGTTTTGATCTGCTCTTTTAGGTAATCATTCTCTATTTCTAGATTCTTTTTATAAGCTAACAATTGCTCATTCGCCCGGATATTATCGATGGCAATTGAAATTTGGGAACAAATGCCCTTAATAAGCATCTTATTGAGCTGATCTGCTAGTAACCATATCGTACCAATATTTTTATCACCGATCCGCAAAGGTAGCCCATACATGTTTCTTCGCCCTGTGGTCTTCCATAATCGAGCATAATCGTTTCCGTTTTTAATTTCCTCTTCAACGTTAAATACAAGTCCCTCCTTGCTGGACAATACTTGAGCAGTATATAATTCATCAATTGTTATAAGGCTGCTTGCCATTTTATCAAAATCATTTTTTGCTTTGGCAAACAGTCCTGCGTCATACATAAAAGGAGATAAGTGGATTCCATCTGCTTCGATCACACGGATCATGGACAATCTCGTGGACAGGGTTTTGTCCAAAACCCTGCTGATAGCCGACTGAAGGTCCTGCTTTGTCCTGAGCTGGGTAATATCATAGCTAAAATCCAATAAAAAGGATTGTTCTTGTTGCTTTTTAACGAGCTGTTCATTAGCCAGGGTATTTGAAATAGCCGTTGAAATCTGGGCACAAATGCTCTGAAGTAAGGGGATATTGATTTCGGCAGTCTCTAATAGCAATAGGCCCAAATTGTTCTCCCCATTTCGCAAGCGTATCCCTGTAAATGTCGCTATCCCCAATGACCTCCAATAATGGAGATAACCTGAGGAAATACCACGCTGTACCTCCCGGTCTACATTAAATAACAAAGGAATGGCACTCGTTAAAATACGATTCTGTAAACCATCATTAAGGGGCAATTGTTGGAACCAATCCACTTTGGCCTTCGGTACAGGATGCGTTCCGAAATCATAGATATAGGGTTCTGTAAAAGATTTCGTTTCACCACAAATTCGCCTAATGACAAAACTTCCCGTCGGACTAAGTTGCTTTAATACATTGCGAACAGTCTCCGTTAACTCTTCCTTTGTTCGAACAGCGGCCATTCGGCTGCTGAATTCGAGCAGAAAAGTCTTCTCCTTTTCCCTTTTTAGTAGCTCTTCGTTTTTTACGATATTGGAAACTGCACTCGATATCTGGGGAATAATGCCCACGATGACATCTCGGAAATTCTGGCTAAAGCCATTAATTTTATCGGTATAAATATGAAGAAAGCCAATGGCCTGTCCCTCACGCATCAATTTGGCCATTAAAATTTCACGTACTCCTTTTTCATAATTGACGCGCAGAAATTTTGGGCTTCCCGGATCGTCCATAATATCCGATAACACAAATGAAACTGGCTCGGTTGAATCCAATACCGCTTGAATAAATGGCCCTTTAAGGGGAAAACGAGCTTTTATCATTTCCGCATAACGCGGATGATCCCGAATCGGGGACCCATCATTGTCAAGAAGAAAGGGGCTGTAGGTATCGTCTTTGTAATCGATGGTCGTAACAATGGTATGTGTAATAAAGTATAAGCCTTTTATGCCTTCTTTAAAAAGCCGAATGAGATCATTTTTGTCTCGAACTTTAGTGAGATCGTTGCCTAATGCCAATAGGATCTCGCGCTCTTTTTGGTAATATGCGATGCTCGGTTTGGACACATCATTTTTAGGATTGGTTGTTTTATTTGCTTTCATGATATACACAAGTGCAGTATAACAGCACCCTTAGGTTTTTATTGATACGTTTATGCTGTTGGCTATAGTTCGAATATACGCAATTCTGTTTAATCAATTTATCCACTTAAAATAAATGGACAGTGGCATTAAAAATAACACGAGCGGTACAATTACTGAAAAGCTGGTGCCCATCCATTTTATAAAACCATTGTACCGCCGATGCGATATGCCCAGCGAAGTAAAAGCACTGGTAAAACCATGCAAGAGGTGCCAAAACAGAGAGATACAACCAAATAGATAAACCAATACTTCCAACGGGTTGCTAAACTTCTCTAGCATCAGCTCATAAAGTGGCAGCTCCTCATCATAACGAAACTGATGAATACGATTTGGAATCCAAAAGTTGGAGGTGTGTATCACTAAAAACAGTAACAAAAGTGTTCCCAGCAAAGTCATACTCTTGCTATACCATTTTATCTTAGGCGTAGCCAGTGGATAGGCATATTTGATAGGGCGCGCATCCTTATTTTTTTTCCATAATAGAAGCCCTTGCACAATATGGAGAACAAATCCAACAATAAGAACGATTTCCAACGTCCTGATCACGGGATTTGTGGCCATAAAATGTGCACCAATTGTAAATGTTGCTCCGCCATCATTATAAAATATGAGTGCATTGACCGACATATGCACCAGCAAAAAACTGATGAGGAACAGTCCGCTCAATGCCATTGTAAATTTTCGGCCCAAAGAGCTCGTAAAGGTGTTATAAAAACTCTTCATAATTATAATTTTTTTAAGAAGGGATAGATAGAATTCAAAATCCAAGGACATTATCTGTCCTTGGATCAGAATATATTTATTTTTGAGCATTAAGGCGAAACCATTCTTCAAAGGTTAACTTACCCAATTTTGCATCCACAGAAGGCACTAAAGTTAATTCTTCCAAGGGTGCACCAAAATATAAGGCATCTTTACTTCCAACAACTTCCTTCGGGTTTTCTGTTTTGACCAAATATTGTTGCACTAGGTCCGCAAGTTCAAATTGTTCGGGGCCGCCAATTTCCACGATTCCATTCATAGGCTGGCCAAGTGCAAATTCGGTAACAAAAGAAGATACATCCTCAGCTGCGATCGGTTGTATTTTAGCGGTCGACAGATTGATAACATTGCCATCTTGCGCAGAAGCAACGATGCCCCCTAAAAATTCTAAAAATTGCGTGGAATGAATAATAGTGTACGGAATACCTGATTTGACAATAAGATCTTCCTGTACTTGCTTTGCCCTAAAATATCCACTTGCCTGTAGCCGGCTAGTTCCGACAACAGACAATGCAATATGATGCTTTACTCCGGCATTAATTTCTGCTGCTAGTAGATTTTTTCCGGAAGTCTCAAAAAATTCCATCACATCATTATCTGCAAATGACGGTGAATTGGCCAGATCAATCACAACTTCCGCCCCATTTACGGCTTCTGCCAAACCTTCACCCGTAATGGTATTTATCCCCGTGTTAGGGGATGCTGCAATAACTTCATGCCCCAGCGCTCTTAATTTGGTGACAGTTTTTGTCCCGATCAATCCTGTACCACCAATGACTAAAATCTTCATGTTTTTAAATTTTAAGTTTAATGAATATCTATATATCTTGATACGAACAACACCAGGGCCAATAAACACAAATCACTAAAAATCAAAAACTTAAACTTTAATACAATTCAATAAAACACGATATACAGTAATATCACCTCGATAATCACTATATAAAGTGATGTAAATTTTAGTTAATCCTATCATGAATAATTTCATTCAGGTATCTTTCATTTTTATTGAGCCAAAAGCAAAAACCTTTATATAGGCTAAGTGAGTATCGGATCATTAAAAATTGGGTATAAAAAAATCGTAGAATTAAATTCTACGATTTTTTTATAAACCTTAATTCATTTTACGCGAAAGCACCACCAACTTGAAGGTGACTACTAAGCGCAATTCTGTTCCAGGCGTTTATTGTCACTACAGCTATAACTATTTGTGCGATCTGGTTCTCCGTAAAATACATAAGTGCATTGCTGTAAGTGTTATCAGAAAGACCTTGTTGATGAATTAGGGTAACTTCTTCTGCAATTGACAACACAACTTTCTCTTCATCAGAGAATATTGCCCCAGCTTCGCGCCATGCATTTAGCAGAAAAATACGCTGGTCAGTTTCGCCATTTTTTAAAGCATCTTTAGTATGCATGTCTATACAATAGGCACAGCCGTTAATTTGTGATGCCCTAATTTTAATGAGCTCTTTTAAAGTTTTAGAAATATCTACTTTAGAAAGGTAGGTTTCAAGACCCATCATTGCTTTTAAAGCTTCGGGTTCTGCTGCGTTAATATTAATTCTTTTTTGCATTGCTTTGTTTTTTGTTTTAAAAAAAATCTTATCTGTACGGACAGTATCAACAGAAGGGCCAGAATAAGTATTCCGTTACAAATCAGATAATTAAAAAATAAACCTATTTAAATATTCATGATATAAAATAATATCACCTTCTCGATCACTGTATTTAATGAAAAAATATCGTGAGTTTAAGAAATCGAAATCCCTCCATCTACAGGTAGAATAACTCCAGTAATCCATTTAGACGTTAAAATAGATACCGCAACCGAAACAATATCTTCGACATTTCCCCGCCGTTGTAAAGGAATCTGCTTTTTTTCGCTTTCCTGAATGCTCAAAATAGTCTCATCATCGTAGCCAGCTGATTTCAATATGTCTGTATTGGTTGGCCCCGGAGCAATCGCATTTACTTTGACACCAAGGGGTGCCAACTCAAGTGCCCAGATTTTCGTCAACATATTTAATCCAGCTTTTGCGGAACCATATGCGCTTAAATCAGCATATACTTTGATGCCATGACTACTGGTTATATTCAAAATATGTCCCTTTGTAGCCGTCAAGAATTTTAAACATTTTGAAGTGAGTAAAGAGGGACCGATTAAATGAGCCTGATACATAGTTTCCAACGAAGATTTTGAAATATCCTTTAAACTTCCCAGCTCAACATGACCAGCGCTGTTGACTAAGATATCTAACTTTCCTTTCCAGTGATCCTCTATAAACTCTACTAGATGTGCTAAATGATTGTCATCCGTGCTGTCATATACTATAGCTTGGATACCCGGCATTGCATCTTTCGCAGAATTTAGCTTACCTTTGTTTCTGCCGGTAATTAAGACATCCCATCCGTTTTCATAAAAGTGTTTGGCTATACCATAACCAATACCGGATGAACCTCCGGCAATTAGAATTTTATTATTCATACATTATATTAATTTCAATAGCCAAAAATAAAACACAAAAAACTGAAATACAATAACTTACCATAAGGTAAGTTACTGAAAACAAAGTTTGCATTATTGATTTAAAGACTGTTACCACAAAAAATAAAATAAAAAAAAATGAGCTACAGCAGAAGATCCACCATCAACTATGAAAACAATCCTGATGCTGATTGTACCATCGAAGCTTCTTTATCTATCCTTGGCGGGAAATGGAAACTAAAAATTTATAAAATATTGAGATCGGGTCAGCCTCTACGATTTAAAACAATTAAAGAGCAGTTGGATCCCATATCGGATAAAACATTAACTGCGCAACTTCGAGAGATGGAGGAAGATAATCTTATCATTAGGCAAGTATTTCCTGTTATACCTCCTAAAGTGGAATATCAACTAACAGACTTAGGTAAATCGCTGGAAGAAATTTTTCTAGCATTAGAAAAATGGGGCAAAACTTATATCAATCAGCGATAACGGACTGTTTGCGTCAATGACTCGTAATTGTGGGAAAATCCAGCTAATTATAGGCCACCAACGACGTTCGAAATGGAAAAATACACCAATTAGATTTCAGATCACGAACGTCCCTTAATATACCCTGCACTTCGGACTGTGTATCACCCATACCGAGCTTAATATTTTTATAAGCAGCATCTCCATTTCTATTCTTTCAGTTTGCTAAATAGCTGTGTTGCGGTTTTCAAATCCAATACCTCCATATCCACAAGCTTTAATGCTTTGACCATATGGAGCGTACCGGTCTTGTACTTTTGAAAGTGTTCGGTTTTCAAATGGGACTGATAGGCTTGCTGATCTTTGTACATTTCCAGTATTCTTACCTGTGTTGGATTATCCTTTTGGAACATGGGGAAGATGGCAATTACGCCCGGTTCAAGCCTTACGGATGCTTCCGCTTCTTCTTTCAGTATGGTCTTATAGTGTTCTACATGCTGGGGATTTATTTCTATCTCAGAAATACGTATCATCATTGCCTGCTGCTGGGCCTTGGCATTGTTGTTCACGCTAAAAATTATTGCTGTTGCCAGTATAACCTTCAACGAACATCTAACCCAAACACGGTACTCAAAAATATTTTTATACATATTATTTAAATGTTTAATAATTCTTACTTTCCAGCAACTGCCCCTCTGTACCCGCCATTGCCGCTAAAGCAGAAATTGTCACCAGCTCCCTTTGCTGATAATTAAGCACAATATCCATTTTAGGAATTTAAATTTGTGCATAATATCGAATTCTACTTGCTACTTAACCGCTACCGAATATTCTTCATCAGTAACAGGTTCCAGCCAAATGTTCTCGTTTGTTTGCGGATTACAGGCCACACCGATATGTGAAAACCAGCTATCGGGCGTAGCTCCATGCCAATGCTCTACATTCGGTGCTATCTCAACTACATCTCCGGGATTTAATTGGCGGGCTTTTTTTCCACGCTCCTGATAATATCCTACCCCTCCTATACAAATAAGTATCTGACCGCCTGTGTGCTTATGCCAATTATTGCGGCAGCCGGGTTCAAAGGTGATGTTATTCATCGGTACATTGAGGTCTTTGTTGGATGTGAGCGGTGCATTCCAGGATTTTCCGCTAAAATATTGTGCAAAGCCTGTGTTTTCATCTCCCGTTGGGAAATCACTGATTTTTGGTACTGTTGTCTCCATTTTATATGATTTAATCTGACTGAATGACTGTGTACAATTAAACAGTACAACAATTGTTAGGATAAGAAGTTTCATTTTGTCCATTCAAAGTAACTGCTACATTCTCCGTTCCCAATGCAGAGGCCAAAGCTGCTACACAGAACGGAAATCCACCCTAGCATTATCAAAAAGCATCTTCTCATATCTTTTAATTTAAATATTCCCTGAAGAATGTTTCCAACTTGCCGAAAGGAATTACATCAGTCCTGTCGTATAAATCAACATGGACAGCATTCGGGATAATGATTAGTTCCTTCGGTTCAGATGCAGCTTTAAAAGCATCTTCGCTAAAATAACGGGAGTGCGCTTTTTCCCCTGCAATGATCAAAAGCGGCCTTGGCGATATCTCTTTGATATAGGTTAATATGGGCATATTCATAAACGATAATGCATTCGTTGCATTCCATGCTCCCGTTGAATTAAGTGAACGCTCATGAAACCCTCTTGCTGTGCGATAGTAATCGTAATAATCTTTCACGAACTTTGGTTCATCGCCTTTCAGTTTTACTGGATTTAATAGTGTTCCGGGGTGAAAGCTTCCTGCTTCCGCATCTTTCCAGCGTTGCTCGCCCAATCGTTCTAATGTTTTTGTACGATCTTCTAATGTAACAGCATCATTATAACCTTTCGACATGACCCTTGTCATATCGTACATACTGGTCGTCGCTACGGCTTTTACCCTTTTGTCGATTGCAGTCGCATTTAGCGCGAAGCCGCCAAAGCCACATATACCAATGACCCCAATTTTGCTTCGATCAATATTTTTCTGTATACCGAGGAAATCTACTGCAGCACTGAAATCTTCCGTGTTGATATCGGGCGAAGCAACGGCGCGCGGCTCCCCGCCACTCTCTCCCGTATAAGAGGGGTCAAACGCCAACGCTGCAAAACCACGTTCTGCCATTTGGTTGGCATACAATCCTGAAGACTGCTCTTTTACCGCTCCGAATGGGCCGCTAATGGCAAGTGCGGCCAATGGCTCAATGCCCTGTTTTTTGGGGAGGTAAAGATCTCCACTCAATATAATCCCGTAACGGTTTTTAAAACTCACTTTCTGACGGACGACTTTATTACTTAACTCAAAGGTATAGTGTTCTGTTGCTGTGTTCATTTTGCTCAATTTATTAACTGATTTGGTCTGGCTGAATGCCTGTGTAAAAACGACTATGATCATAAGTATAGTTAGGGCTCTCTGTTTCATTTATCTTAGATTGATTTAATAATTTTTGCTGGTACTCCTCCCACAATCGTATTTTCAGGAACATCTTTTGTTACGACCGCTCCTGCTGCCACTATCGCATTTACGCCTATAGTGACGCCCGGAAGAATACTTGCATTTGCACCGATCCATGCATTCCTTTTGATATGGACATGCCCGGGGACAAGAGACTGCCGATCTGCTGCGGCTATGGGATGTCCTTCTGATAATATACTGACTTTCGGGGCAATGAGTACATTATCTTCAATTGTAATGCCTCCTAAATCCAAAAAGGTGCAGTCAAAATTGATAAACACGTTTTTTCCTATGCTGGTATTTTTACCATAGTTGATATAAAGCGGAGTAAAAACAGTAACGCTTTCATCGATCTCGCTGCCCGTTATCTGGCTTAGAAAACCTCTAACTTCTGTAGGATCAACACTGTTATTCATCTGAACGAGGAGCTCTTTTGTCGCATGCGCGGCTTCACGCATCTTATATGCTTGCGGATCATTGGACGATATCATCTCTCCATTTCGTAACCGCTTAAAAATGTCTGTGGGGTTTGATTCCATTTTATTAATAATTATAAATTTTCTTTATTTTACGGTATAGCCCCCATCAACAGCAATAGCCTGGCCGACAACCAGACTTGCCTGTGGACTGCAAAGCCATAAGACAACATCCGCCACTTCCTGCGGTCGCCCTAATCTTTTATTTGGCAATTCATTGATCAGTTCATTCATCGCATCGGGTTCCCTTTCCAACATTTCCTCCACCATTGGCGTGGAAATAATCCCCGGGCATACGGCATTTATGTTAATTCCCCGGGCGGCATATTCAAGGGCTGCACTCTTGGTAAGTCCGATTACCCCATGTTTGGATGCATGGTAAACCCCACGTTCGGCAATACCTATCAACCCACCAATCGAAGAACAATTGACTATTGATCCATGCCCCTGTTTACGCATCTGCTGTAGTTCGTATTTCATGCAATTCCATACCCCGCGTAAGTTAATGGCCATTACCCGATCATATTCTTCACCACTCGCGTCTGCGGTTTCTGCTACTGGACTATTGATTCCTGCGTTATTAAAAGCAGCGTCCAGCTGGCCAAAAGAAGATACGATAGCATCCATCATTTCCTTCACGGCTTTTTCATCCGTTACATCGCAGCTCAATGCAATAGCACGGAAACCTTTATCAATTAATTGCTGCGCCTGTTTTCTAGGCTCATTTATATCCGCCAAAATTACCTGCGCTCCTGCCTCCGCAAAGGCTTGCGCAGAGGCTAGGCCTATGCCCTGTGCAGCACCGGTAATCAATACAACTTTGTCTTTCATTGAATTCATATTTTCCATTTTAAAAATCATTAAAAAATACCATCATATTAAAGTGGAGCTTATCTCCCAGATAGTTATACAAATTTCTTCTTTTAACCAGGTTGATCGTTTATACAGGATACGGATTTATTTACCAGTTTTACAGATTATGCCCGATCATAGGAAAAACAGATTGAGGTTTAGTAGATTTGAATTCAAATTTGTTATGTTATGGAGCAGGTCGAAAGATATGATACGGTCAAGCAGTACAATGACAGCATGGGGGTAGACACCTTGCATCCGCTAGTCAGCGTAGTCAATTTCAATGAGATACCGACTGTTCAAAATTTCCGGCGTTTTATGGGCATTTATGCTGTATTTCTGAAAAATATTAAATGTGGCGACATGCGGTACGGGTGTCAGCCTTATGACTATGAGGATGGAACATTGGTATTCGTATCGCCCGGACAGATTTATGGAATTGACAGTAAAGGGGTCGCCATAAAGCCCTCTGGGTATGGACTTGTCTTTCATCCCGACTTTATAAAAGGAACCAATCTGGGAAAGCATATAAAAGACTACACCTTTCTTTCCTATGAGGTGAACGAAGCACTGCATTTATCCTTAAAGGAGCGCAAAACCATTGTGCATTGCTTTGAAAAAATAGCAGAAGAAATTGATCAGAATATTGACAAGCATAGCAAAACATTGATAGTTTCCAATATTGAGCTTTTGCTAAATTATTGCCAGCGTTTTTATGACCGGCAGTTTATAACAAGAAGCAATGTCAATAGTGATATTTTGGTACGGTTTGAGAAATTGTTGAACGACTATTTCAAATCAGACAAAACACTTTTACTGGGACTCCCCTCTGTGAGTTATTGCGCAGATCAACTACATCTTTCTCCGAATTACTTCGGAGACCTTATCAAAAAGGAAACAGGAAGCACAGCACTGGATTACATACAGGCTAAATTGATAGATGAAGCGAAAGAAAGAATCTTTGACCATTCCAAAAGCATTAACGAAGTCGCCAGTGAACTGGGCTTTAAATACCAGCAGCATTTTACCCGCCTTTTTAAACAAAAAACGGGTGTTACACCGAATGAGTATAGGAATTTAAATTAAAATTGATAAATCTTACAGCACAAAAACTGTAAAATATATAACAGGAAAGGTGGTCATTCTATGTCGACGAAAAAAGGGCTCATTTATATCTTTATAAATAAGCCCTTATAATCTATAAGGAACTTCTTTTCTTATGCGCTATGATTTTAAATGAGCGCCATTTCCCAATTGCCGAAAATCGCCCCATTACTAAACAGTTAAAATACCAGCTATCCTCATCTTGGATTTCAGATCACGAAGTTCCGTTAATATACCCTGCACTTCGGACTGCGTATAGGTCGCACCTGGTGCAGTCGCCGTGTCTGCAGACGAATTAGCTTTATTCATATTTACGATACCAAAGGGTTTCCAGGTGCCGGGTGTACCGCCAACCTGACACTGCCATCCTATTGACTGACCATCCACAACATTGAGGTTGTATACAATATCTCCCTTTACCCAAGTACCATCACTTGGAACAGCCGATAAATAGCTAATCTGTGGCGGCCTCACACTATTGGTAAAGAAATAGCGAATCGTATCGTTCGTTTCGACTAATAGCCAGCCATGTGTAGTAGCTCTGAGTTTTAATCTTTGTTTTATATTTAAAATAATATCCTGTGTATTGTCGCTATTGACATTATCCCATTTATCCCCCACACTGAGCTTAATATTTTTATAAGCAGCATCTCCATTCGAGATATTAAACTCTTGCCCAACGTATTGCGAGCTCAAGGGCAAAGTAAATCCAATATTATTTTTCAAAGATAAGTCAGTACCAAAATAATTGACCGTTGAGGTTGCTGCGGTAGTGGTACCGACTTCTAAAGGCATATCCTTGAACGTAATATTACCTTTAAAATTATGGGCAGCATTGCAGACTAAAGGCGAGCCAAAACTTGTTCTATTGTCCGCATCAACATTCATAGTGACATTTTCAATTTCCTGACTAGGATTATAGATATAAATATCCGTAAACGTCAATGCTGTGGTTCTCGTATCCCGAATCTTAGCATTCAATGTTAGATTCCCATTTGGAAAATTGACCGTACCTACGCCGCCATACACGAGTACCGCGCTCTTGAAATAATTGGCTGTGTTTTGTTTCGTACCACAATCCTGTATATAAATATCGACCTCGTACAAGGGAGCATAAGCTGGATTCTGCGAGTGGTACATAAGCCCCGGTCCTCCCGGAAGGAATACCTGTCCGCTGTACCTAACGATGCCATTGCATTTGTGCGCCCAGTCATAGGTATGTCCGGTACCTACAATACCCAATCCTCCCCTCGTGCCATCTTGTCCATCCCGGACAGAGGTATGGTTGACGATGGTAATATCGATATTCTTTTCCGCTTCATTGACATAGGTGCCTAATGTCACCAATACACCATAACCATTGTTATCTCTGGTAATAGGACTATCGATATAGAGGCCTTCTATTCTTTCCTCTGCTTTAGAATTTGGCTCGATATCGATACCAGCCATCGGATAAGTACCCTTAGCTCCTTCACAGACCGGTCGGATAAGTTTAAGGTTTATGCCATTGATACAGGATATCCCATTCCTTCGGGCATTGTCAGTTTTGACATCGATCAATGAAATATTGGTCGGTCTATTCGTTGAAGTACTTCCGATATAGAATCCATCTCCACCCCCGCCGATAGCTTGGAGACCTTTTATCGTTACATTTTTGCCAGTATCGATCTGGATAATGTGGTTATCCTCACCAGTGGTTTTTACCGGTGCTTGGAAGAAGGCTCCATAGGCATCAATATGAACAGTGTCTGCACCGATCCCGACAAGCTTTTCATTTAATCCCATATCGGCGCGACCAAGGAGGTAAGAACCAGGCGATAACCTAAGTGATACGTTATCGACATCAATTCGAAATGCAGAAGTAGAATACTTACCATTGATATGGCCCGTCGTTCTGCTCCTGGAAACATAATTGATAAAATGAACGATTTGCTGTTTATTGTCTGCACCTGTAAAAGAAACTTCATCGCCATCATCAATGGCGCCGAAATGCCGGAGATCCAGATCTTGCTCCATAACCATCAGTTTGATCGTTCCACTTATGATAAAACTACCGCCATCGTCTATCCAACTTTCCTGGGAAACCATATACTGTACTGGATATGGGGTGTCTCCCTTTTCATAATACCCTAATAATTCTATACCCGAATAGCAGCCGCTTTCCAATGCGACAATTTCACAGGCAGATAGGTTACGCATATCTGCCATCGTGTTCTTCATTAAAAATTGATTTGTTATCATGTTTTTTGCTTTTTATATGTAAAGCAAAAGTAAGCGGGCTCGCGCCGCTATCTGAGTAAAAGAGTTGGTAAGTAGGCGGTAAAAGGCAGATACCGAAAAGTTGGGGTTTAACTTTTGTAATACTTTAAGGGAAACCGTAAAAATAGCTGTAAAGTAAGAAGCGTTTAAGACCTTCTGGTAAATGAGAGTTAAATGTGTATATTTAATTACAGAGACATATTTGATGGTTATAATATTACACCGTTTAGCAAAACTATTATGAAAAACATTCTTTTCGCCATTATGCTGGCTATGTTTATACTTTCCTGCCAAGAAAATAAGCAACAGAATTCACCTATTGTAGAAAATGCAGTGGACAATGCTGAATCGGCTGTTTCAGGTTCTTTTAAAAGTTATCGTGGAAATAATATAACTGTAGACAATATCTATTCCGAATTGATAAAAGGTGATAAAAACCTTACAGCTCTCAATTCCAGGATTGTGAAGACATTAGAGGAAACAGAAAAAGTTTTAGCTATATATAACAATGTACTCAACACCACTAATTCTTATTATCAGGATGCCAATGAACGAACGAAAGCCATTACAGATTCACTTGTAAAACAACAGGTAGAAAAGGAAATTAGCGCCAGTGCAGATCGATACGATCTTAAAGTAAAAGATATAACAGATCATATCAGTCAAATAACTAAAAATAATGAAAAGCTGGTTAGCACCTATACTGCTTTTAAAATCAGAAAAACACTACCTGAAATTGAAAAATATCAAAATGCGCATCCTCTAAAAACAGATAGCCTGAATACTTTCATTACCAAACAGAATAAATTGCTGGAAGAATTAAAGAAATTTAAATAAATGATATCAAGAGAGAAATACTCAGTCAACTTGATCAAGAGGGTAAAAATTATACCTTTCCAAGGTTGGATAACGGGTATTATATTACTCTTGTTGGGATATCAAAACGAGACGTTGGCAAAAGCTGCTGCAATACCGCTGGCAAAAGATTCATTAGTCGTATTACATTTTCAGACAAGTGACTCGCTGGTTTACAGTCGGGAGGATTTTGACAATATCTTAAGTAATCATCCTGAATTTCTATTTGAGGAGACCCTTGATCCCACATTGAGCTATCACCTCCAACACGATATGGAGTTCAATAGCGAAGCTGGACAGGATAATTATTGTATGCTCTATTCCTATTTCTTAATGCAGGTAAATGGTGAGCAGAAATATGCCACACAGCGCAAAAGATTATTTCAGCTATTTTCAAAGATAAATGAATTATTTGCATTAATTGAATATGGAGGTTCGTACTTTGGACATCAGCATAACAGGCTGCTGGCGGAAGTAGAATACTCGATTTACCTAATGCCAAAAGATAAGAGCGAGCTTCAGAAAACATATGCTATCAACAATCAAAAACAGCTGTATATTAAGGACCTACGGCAGCTTGTAGCTGATGAAACAGCAAATAATGATGGAATTGAACCGCAGCGGAAATTGAGTCAAATCAAACGGCTTAACAAAGTAATAGACTACATAAATCAGCTCATTACAGACAATTTCTCTTTGAAGAGGGCGCAATATTTTCAAAGCAATTATTATGAATATTACTAAACAACAGACAAATATTGTATAACCATAAGATAGATTTTGCAAATAGGAAATAAACTAATTAAAATAGAGCTGAATAATATGGATCATTTAGAACCCATACCATTATGGACATTAATAGCTAATAACTTGCTGTATAAATCGTTTAAAACTGCCCATTTGAAATGGTAATCAATAGCACAGCGAATTTTCCCTCAGTTTTGAAATAAATATCGTAATAAATATACTCCGCAAATACCCTGCGTACTTTTAAAATATCTTTGTTTAGTTTTTTCTGTTTTATATTCTATAGCGAAAAAACTAAACAACAGTAATTGATAATTAACGATTATAACATATGACACTCGAAGAAAGAAATAATTAGAGTGGATATCGACATTACACACATTGGCTGAAATGGATCCACACCGTCAGATCGGGGCGGCGTATGCTTAGTTCACAGATAACAAATTGTACGTTCAATACAAGGATTTATTTTATTTTTACCTTTCTAATGAACGTACATGATCAGTAAAACAATCTTAATAAAAGATAAACTCGAGCCCAAGAAATTGTTAAAGGTTGCAGCATTTGACAATTCAAAAGCTGTAACCAAACCGCATAGACACAATGGATACCTGGAACTTGTATTTTTATCAGCCACATCGGGAAAGCATGTAATTGATGGCCATGAAAGTCCTATCAAAACGCCTTGCGTACTGATCATTCGGAAGGAATCTGTACACCATTGGGAGCTGACCACCCCAATCGAAGGTTTTGTGCTCTTGGTAAAAAAATCATTTATAGACCTGAGCTTAGATCTTCAAATCGCTAGAATGGTCGATGAGATCAGTAAATTAGACACCATATATCTTAAAGAAAATGGGATCATACCCACCCTCCTCAAACTATTAGCACAAGAAGAAAATAAAATATGTCAGGAGGGATTGTTTAGATCGTTATTGGCTAAGGTACTCGAAAATACGGACAAAACCGAGCATCCCACATCGATATCCAACGACCTTTATGTCAGATTTATAGAGCTATTAAATACGGATTCAAAAATAATCAACAATGTTGCTTACTATGCGAATCTGCTCCATACAAGTCCTCAAAATCTGACTGCTGCCTGCAAGAAAGACACAAATAACACAGCTTCCCAGATACTGGCAACCTATATTATCAAAGAGGCAAAGAGACTTGTTTTCTATACCAACAAGTCAATTGCCGAAATTGCTTTTTCATTGGGTTTCACCGATAAATCTAACTTCTCAAAATATTTCAAAAGATTTACAGGCTTTACTCCGTCAGAATTCAAGAAACAATATGACTAAAACTCCTTCTCACCAAACTCACTCTTAGGTAGCTTTGAGGATTGACTTAACTTGTGAATATTAAAATTAAGGTTGAGCATCACTATATTTTTTTCATAAATATAGTTGGTAGTCGTAAAAAAATCAGTGGAGGATGTCGTAATACGTTGTTCGTTGACTCCCCAATTGCCAAGTTCAATGAACTGCCATTGAAGCTGTGCTTTGATCGCCCCTTGCAAAAAAGCCTTACTCAGATTAAAATGCGGGGTAAAAAATCTAGAATCTCTTCCTTGTACCGTAGGCCTTGCAGAGAGATAATTGATCTGTAAACCCGTGCTCCAATCTTTGGCGAAATCTGCTTGAACCCCAGCATTCATAGAATAGACCCAATCACTATTGCTATTTACCATTTTATAAGTCAATACCTGTCCTGAAATTTTATAACGATACAGGTTCAGTCCACCATTCACTCTTAACCAAGGAAGGATCTTCCCCTCTCCTCCTATTTCTGCTCCCCATCGGGTGGCGTAATCTGCATTGGTAAATACCCGATTGAGGATGGTATCTGCATAGACAGAATTAACGCGTTGGATTGGATTTTGCGTGTGTTCGTAATATGTATTTAAGAATATACTTCCCTTTTTTAACTTCTTTACGACACCTGTCTCAATATTTGTTGTAAACTCTGGCAACAAGGTGGGATCTCCTTGTTCCAAAGTCTCTGAGTGTTCACGTTCGGGTATAGGATTAAGCTCAAAATTGTTATTTCGTTGAACTCGCCGCGCAGCAGCAAACTTCCATGACCAATCCTCGCTTAGGTTGTGGATCAAATTGAAAGAAGGATACAATTGGTGGACAGCGTATGGATATTCTACCCCAGTATGAACTAAAAGTACATCACGTTGATAATATTCATAACGAAGTCCAAGTGAAAACTGTGTCCTTTTAAGTTTATGATCATACTGGCTAAAAATGGCATGTACCCTATTAGTTGCATTTAATTTACCGGTAAATTCAGGAATAATTTTCATGGCCGCGCCCGGCTTTTCAGTGGCGAAATATTCAAAATTACCTCTCTGCCGATCGTTTCTTAGTTGGTAACCACTTATAAGCTCACCATGTGGTAATTTCCATTGATGTTGGACAGATATCCTTAGTCCGCGTAAAGGATTGGTGTAATTGTTATTTGTCCATTGGACAGTATCAATCCCGCGTTCGATATTCGCATTCTTGGTCGATCCATAAATATTGGCATATTCATAAATTGCAGCTGCTTGCAATACATGTTCGTCATTGAATTTATACTGATAATTGAAATCAATAAGATAGAATTCCCCCTGCTTATTCTGGAGATTAGAGTTAAAATAATTTGTTGTTGAGAGTTCAGCTCCTGTTGAAGGTTGGATCGTTCGATTTGTATAATAGATATCCGCTAATCGATCCTGGAATTTCCTCGATGCCAGCAAACCAAGATTAAATTGCTGTTTCTTGGACAGCTCATATGCTCCGTTCAGTCTGATCCCAAAATTGTATTTGTCAAAACTACGTTCGCCTTTAGACGGGAAAAAAGTTTGCCTATCCCCAATGATGGTATATACGTCACCTTCTCGAAAACCGGCGTTGTCATTACGCAGATAATTGGCCGAACCATTCAGTTCGAGTTTATTTTTTTTGAGCTGGAAAGAAATATCTCCACCAAATCGCTTTTGACTTTTGTGATTCCCATAATTGTCGATACTGGGCAATCCCCCTTGAAGATTGATTATCCAGCCAAATCCATCCGATACAGCTTTTTTTGTCTTGAGATTGATTATCCCTCCTTTGCCGTCAGGATCAAATTGTGCCGATGGGCTGGTAATATATTCGACATCGGTCACATCGTTCGCTGCAATCTGGCTTAAAATTGTCGCAGGATCTAAAAAGGAAGGCTTACCATTGACAAGTACAATAATGCCTGTATTTCCCCGCATACTTATATTACCATTTCCATCCACAGCTGCGGATGGTAGATTTTTTACAATATCCAAAGCTGTACCGCCGACCGCATTTTTATACTGGCTGGTTTGATAAAGCTGTCTATCAGCTGAATGTTTCTGCGCAGCAAGCTCTCCGTTAATCTTGACTTCGGTCAAGCGCAGGTCTGTACTCACCAGTGGTACTTCTGCAAGAGCGACCGGACTTTTTCCATCAAAATCGACAACATGTTTTTTCTGACGATAACCGATAAATTTAAAAACAATAGTGTATTGTCCTTTTTTCAGATTGAAGAAACGGAAACTACCTACCGAATCTGCTACCGTTCCATCGACAACATGACCGCGCATATCGAGGACAGCTATGCTGGCGAAAGAGATTGGCGAATTTGTAATAGAATCCTTGACACTTCCAGAAAGTACGGCTTTTTGTGCAAGCGCAGTTGTTATCGTCAATAAAAGGCAGAGTAGGGTAATTAATCTTTTCACTGATGTTTAAGTTTCCCCAAAAATAGAAAAGTTAATAACCATGCACCACTTACTAGAAAATTATACCACAGTATTTTCAAATCGACCCCAATAATGATGTAGTTCTATTTCTTATCCTATGCCAAGTCGATCAAAGAACAAATCTGTTAGATTTGTAAGACTGCAAATGATCAATATCCAAATTGAATGAAATAGCGGATTATCAATTGTAGGCTATACTTTAAAAGAAAAAAATAACCAAAAAATATAAAGCTATGCAAAAGATTATTCCCAACCTTTGGTTTGACAGCAACGCACAGGAAGCCGCGAAATATTACCTATCGGTTTTCAAAGATGGAAAAATAATCAATATCACGTACTACCCGCATTCAGAAGCCGAAGGACTGGCTGATTTCCAGAAAGATTTTGCTGGGAAAGTGCTTACCGTTGAGTTTGAGATTCTGGGAATGCGTCTTATCGGGATCAATGCCGGACCGATATTCAAATTTAACGAGGCTATCTCGCTGATGATCCCCTGCAAAGATCAGCCTGAAATAGACTACTATTGGGAAGCACTTACATCGGATGGAGGACAAGAGAGCGTTTGCGGGTGGCTGAAAGACAAATATGGATTAAGTTGGCAGGTTTGTCCTGAAAATTGGGAGGAACTCAACAAAAGACCCGGCGCATTTAAAAAAATGATGGGAATGAAAAAAATCATTATTGCCGATTTTTAAAACTAATTAACAACAAAGTCCATGTTCCAGCACGTCCTAGCCATACTTTTTGGATAAGGCAAAAGGTGCTCGTGTGTTTATATTGGGCATAGTTATGCTATAAACAATTTTCAAATATCGAAAATCCGACAGTAGTGACATCCACGGCCGTATTAGACAGAATAATAATTGCCTATAAAATTGCATTACACATTTCGACTTTAATCCGCCCTCCTGTCGGCGTCATTTCTGACCACAGCCAATTAAAATACTGAATCACTTGCCGAGCTGAGATCATGGGCCTGTCGGCGGTGGTGTGTCCATCAGCAACTACAGTAATAAAATAATCCCTCGTCAAAGCTGATTTTAGGGTAGCATCCACACAGAAATCTGTGGCACATCCAGTTAGGATCAGTTCAGTTACTCCTCTACTGGTTAATAATGATTGAAGTTCTGTTTGATAAAAAGAATCATTGGCTGTTTTAGAGACAAAACTATCTGCGGGTCCTCTGATCAGCTCTGGTAACAACGACCAATCTTCTGTCCCCGGCATGAAACAGTTTTCCTTTGTCCCATCATGCTGTATAAAAATGACGAGGTCTCCGTTCTTTCTAAACGCATCCGAAAGTCTGTTTATCCGATCAATAACAGCGAGGGTATCATGCCGTAGCTCATAGGGTCTAAAACTCCCCATTTGCATATCTATAATTAATAAGGCTCTCATTTGTGAAACAATATTGCAAAGTTTAGGATATTGAAATGCTTTTAATCAGTAAAAATACACCTAATCTTCTATAACAAAATCGATCGATTTATTAAATTCTTCCTTTTCCGATCCTGACAGTTGATCACGCATGGCACGGATCGTATAACCTCCTCGTAACACTCCCTTATCTAAATACATCCAATCTGATATTTTTTGTTTATCAATCACTACGGTATCGCCAAGAGCGACCTCTTTCGTAGAGACCGGACTGTTAAAGACAACGCCGGTAAATTGAGTATTTTGATAGGTGATATCGCCGACCCAAATATGCTCGAAACTTTTATCAGGAGTATCATATGCTATTTTAAGTGCAAACGCTTCATACCCTTCTTGCGGTTTTTCAACAGCCTGTACAAACAGATTGAGTGAGTTTTTCGCCTTTTCTATGGCGGCATTCATTGCCTCATCATCAGAACGGAAACCGATAACCTCATCATTTTCAATTTTATTTTTTATGGACGGTGACTGGCATGCCAGCAGCAGCGCACTACTGACGGCAACAAATAAAATAGGTCTAAAAATCTTTGATCTCATCTTTTAATATTTTGCATATACAATCTTTACTGAGCGATTTAAATAGCACAAAAGAATTCAGTTCTAGTCTAGCATTGCGAATTTCGTCGACAACGTTTACCTTCTTTTTACGGGCATTTTAATTAAACAGCATTTCCTAAAAATAGGAAAAATTGTGGTATTCGGAGATGGCGCACTTTTTTCGGCACAATATCATGGCATCCAAAGTAAAAAACTAATCAAATTGATGTGTTTTAAATGGGTTAAATTCATTGGGTATTTCGTCAGAAATTATGGAATATAACTTCCAAAAATTCGAAGTATACATATTAGTATCATAACATAAAGAGTCACCTAGAAATATTTGGGTTCGACTATAACTATTCCCCACTTCAACCACGGGTTTATTAAAATTTTTCAAATTATTTATAAACTCACCGCCAGCTTTAACAGTAAACTTTGTGCTATCTAAAATACGACCTATGACAAAGCTTTTATTATCACTTTCAATTAATCGTCCAGATTGAGCGGTAGCCTGACCTAAATTATCAATGTACAGCCGAATAAAACGATTTCCTATTCTATAGTCAATTCGTGATTTTTCACTGGCAGGTTTTTGAAAACAACCGCTAAGAAAAAACACCAATATGATAAATAAAAGATTTTTTTTCATCCTGCTTGATAATATTTATAATTATTTACATTAGCTTTCAAGCCTTGTTTTAAAGTTATTGACAGACATAAATTTCAGCCTGTAATATATAAAAAGTTAAACCATTTGGTGGTATACATAATTATGGGAGTTTCACTAATAAGTCAGATTATAGAAATGAAAAAGATTATTATTGCTGATTTCTAAACGGAGCAAAGATCACTAGCTTCACCGTCAGAAATCTAAGCCCATCCCCAGATCAGTTTTGTGTTTCGCGATAATCTGAAGAAATACAGAATTGTCCCTCATTCAAAGATCCTTCCCAATCTATATCAATTTTCAGGGTACCATGTGCGCTAAAACAGTTTATATTCAACATTTTTTTGCTATGTTTAGTTGTCAAACCTTTTATGATGAGCATACACAGTATAAATAGAGATTTAGGACATTACAGTATTTCAACAGGTTTTGAAGAGACAGATTTAAAGGCTCTTGCAAAGGATATCAATACAAAATCCATCCAATTTTCCGATCCTTTATCGAATAAGGAAATAGATTTATTGGAAAGGGTTTTCTTCTCCCAAAGGCCAGATATTGCATTACGGATTTTTGGACATTATGCTACAGCTTGTGACTTAACTTTTCTGGAGCGTATCCCTTCTCTAAGAAGGGTTTCAATAGATTGTCTAATCGAAGCTACTGGAATTAATACTATCGCCCGGCTCAAAAACTTAGAAATGCTAGCTGTGGGTATTTTAAATTTGGACAATTTTGATTTTTTAGAAAAGATCAATCCCCATCTAAAAGAATTATCCTTATATCACACCAGATCCAAGAAACCGCAAATTGACTGTATTGAAAGGTTCAAAAACCTAGAATACCTCTATCTTGAAGGACACCAAAAGGGAATCAATGCAATCAGCAAACTAAAGGACCTCAAAAAAATTGTTCTCCGCTCGATCTCGACTCCCAACATTGATTATCTTAATGGCTTAAAATACCTGTGGTCCGTCGATATTAAGTTGGGGGGAATAAAAAGCTTTGAGGCACTAAAAACCTTATCATCGATTAAATACCTAGAACTTTGGCAAGTACGTGGGCTTTCGGATCTATCATTCATTTCAGCGTTACCCACACTCCAAAATCTGTTTATCCAGTCGCTGAAACAGGTAACTATCTTCCCAGATCTATCTAGCAATAAATTACTGAGACGGATTTCACTCGAAGATATGAAAGGATTATCTGACATATCTTCCTTAAAAAATGCTCCAAATCTACAAGAATTCATTATTTGGAACGGAAATCAAAATGCCGAAAATTTCATACCTGTATTTGAAAATACTAATGTAAAAAGTGTCGGTGGCTTTTTGGGCAGTGATAAAAGAAATAACCGCTTTGTCGAACTAGCTCGGCAGTATCATAAAGAGACTTTTAAGTATGATGATTTTGTTTACGAATAACCTCAAAAAAATCTGCTCAAAACGCTTGGCATTCGAGATGAATGACCGTATTTTCTCAACAAGGTAAATAGCAACAATGGGCAGTAGTCATGGAAAAACGAATAAAAAATAGCCATAACTGATCGATTTAAAACGAATTGCATTGGACAGAACAACAGATATAATCATGATTAAGTCAATTGACCAAATTCCGACAGTAGATGAAATTAAATCCATTTCAAGGGAAATAGCTTTAAAGATTATTTTTGAAGGAAAGACGAATAAACAGCGGGAACAAGTCGGACAATACCTCGAACATGCACTTTCAGGTTTCCAAGTTTTGACCCATACGGTCGAACCTGAACTAAACATCGTAAAGCTTATTACGGATGAAGAGATTGAAGACCAACAGGACTTTTTCGAACAATGTGCGAAAGATTACAGGAAACTAGGTGAACAATTAGTATTTATATTGGTCGACAAACTTGAATTAAACTTAAACAAGGATTTTCCACTTGATACATTTAACGAGTTAAAACGAGACGATCGACAGATAGGAACAGTTGCTAAATGGAGATATTTCATCCATGGTTTTCACTGTGGTTTTCAACATTTGACAACGGGACAATGTATTGAGGTTCCTCTTGCCTTTGGACTCGAGTTTGGAGATTTAGATCCATATTTTTTCATGAAATTTATCCTGTCGTCACCAGACTATAGGCCTCTGCCAATTCCCCTATTTGACGAATATGCCGACGGATTAAGAATAATAAACAAAATGACCGCATTAGGAAAATTTGAAGAGATCCCTTCTAATGTCCCTGGCCACACTGGCATTGTTGTTACGGATAGAGAGAAAGTTGAGATTAAATACGACTTGGATCTAGAAAAAATTTCGGAAAGCATATTGAGGAAATTAAGAAGAAATCCAAATTCAACCTTTGGAAGTTTCTTGGTGATAGAATAAACCAACGCAATCGATAAAGTTTCTAAAGTTGGAAGATACGGTAAAACTTGTGCTCAAATGACATAGCGCTAGAATTCGCTTTCTGAATTTCAATCGAGTTTAAACTTTATATAATAAAGGAGTTTCAACGTTAAATTTAACATATCAAAATTCATTGTGCTTTGTTTTTGTTACATAGTTAAGAAAGCACTAAAAGGAATATTGTTTTTAGAAACTTCATCATGACTTCGCCCTTTCCTTTGGGTGCAAACGCCGGGAATATAAATCGAATTTCTTCTGAGCTCGGGAAGATTGCTTGCTAAATTTCGGCTACCTTGGTAAATAATCCCGGATAATTGACAACTAAACCCAAAGAATCTACTTCAAGATCGGCCTCAAAATCTTTTGGAATATTTTTGTATTGAAAAGTTAATGCTTTAGTTTTCGAATAGTTCTGATTCACTGGTTTTATCGCGTCATTCAGAATATCAAAATAGAGCACTTTGATATCAGTACTTTCACCCATTTCGAGATTCAAATTATTGATCGGAAGTGTATTGGTAAATGGTGTGAGGGAGATATCAATATAGTCAATACCCTGAAAATCGTTTTTAACTGATCCGTTTATTTCCCAGTCATTTTCAATTTTATTTCCTTTTATTCTTTTAATAACGTCATTCACTGCATATTCCAGATCAAGATGCTGAACATTCCAATGCTCGTCAATCTTCAAATGATAATAGAGCGTATAGATTTTATCTTCATAATGCCCAATAATGTTGGCATTGACCATAAAAGAACCTTCCTGTTTGGTCAGTTTAAAATATTCGAGGGAATTGTAGATAATGCCTTTCCAAATTAATGTTTTCATCTTTAAAATTTATTAATCGCTAATGCTCTTCGTTGAGTTAAGTCACTAATCTGCTCGTTTTATCCATAGAGGTAGGCTACATTTTGTGAATAAAAACAAGATAAAATAAATTTTGTTTTGCGCTGTCAACGCTCAAACCTAGATTGCAGTCCGTTTTGGGCTTCTTAAAGATATTTAAGCAGAAGCACATGCTATGATAAATAATCAATCTTTTTAGGAGGAGGCACCTATAATTAAAAATGCCAAGCTTTCTACGACATGAGGCAAGATTCGGAAGCCCAAGAAATTTGATAACACTATATTAACATCTAACAAATATTTTTGTAGAAATTTAAAGAGCACAATGGTGTCAGCAAAAATTATAGATCGTCATATAACGATGTGGCTAAATGGTGATGAAGCAGCATTTAAACACATCTTTGACTATTATTACCCCCGCTTGCTGTCGGCTTCATTAAAGCCGATCAAAAACCATCAGGATGCCGAAGAACTTGTCATGAATACGTTGCTAAAAATATGGCAGAACAAATATCGAATCGGTCAGATCAATGGGCATTTGACGGATTATCTGTTCGGCATACTGCGACAGGAAATTGCAGGTTTAGCACGAAAGAAAGTGCTCTTGACAAGCGATTATACGGACGTTCCGCTGCAATTGCTAGGTTCCAATGACCATCCGCAGTTATCGATGAAGGAATTACAGGCTGCTTATGAGGCTGCATTGGACAAGTTAAGTACCAAACAGCGGGAAATCTTCCTAATGAGCCGAAGTCAATTATTGACGCAAAAAGAAATTGCAGATGAGACAGGCCTCTCGATCCACACGGTGAATAACCACATCAGTTCAGCGCTGAAAATCATCCGTCGGGAATTACATGAATATCCGCATGTTATTGTCTTCGCCTTTATTACGACTCAATCGGTTACGAATTTATTAAATTAAAATGAATAGATTATTAAGTTTAAAAATCCACTAGTTATACCTACCCTATTCTTCATTCTTATATAAAGAGGCAATAGCAACACGCCGACATATATGAGCATAGAACGACCATCGCGCAAAGCGCTTATCGGATATTTTGAGGGGGCCAGTTCCCAAGAGGAGGAAGAACTAATCCTTCATTATTTATCATTGGATATCGATGCGGACTATATAAAATCCTGCATGAAGGAAGCCTGGTCCAATCTAGATGGCGAACCTTTCCCCCTTTCGGAAAGTCAACAAAGACACGCGTGGAATAATTTTCAGCAGCAGCAAAAGGAACTGATTCAATTTCCAGCGGAAAGAAAGCACAACTGGCTTATGTACGCTGCATGCATTGCTTTTTTCATCTTGAGTACATTAAGCATCATCTGGCTCCAACAGTTTTCAAAAAAAGAAGCTACTCCGATCATATATCGTGCGGCTTTCGGAAAACAGCAAAAAGTACGCTTAAAAGACAGTAGTACAGTACTGCTCTTTCCAGGATCCTCTCTAAAAGTTGCGGCTGATTTCAATCAAGCAGATAGAAAAGTATCATTATCCGGAAGGGCATATTTTCAAGTCACGCACAATAGCCAAAAACCGTTTGAAGTACAAACAGAGCGATTGACCACAAAAGTATTGGGAACAAGCTTTGAAGTGAATGCAGGCAGATCGGACCACCAACAAACAATCACCCTGCATACAGGGAAAGTAAATATCCGTTACGGCGAACGAATGATTGCTAACCTACATCCAAACCAACAGCTCACCTATGACCAAATGACTCATCTTTTTAAGATAACTAAAGTGAATGCAACTCAAGCGCTTTCATGGATCAACGGTGAACTCAGCTATGACCAGGTGCAGCTCCAACAAATCTGTCTCGACCTCGAGAAATGGTATAATGTTAGGATCGAAATCAAGAACCGTCATCTAGCAGACAAAAAGATAAGTACAAGTTTCAAGAATACTCCAATACAGGAAGTGTTGGACATTATTTCCGTGGCGACGGGAATGTCATACTCAATAAAAGGAAATCTAATTACAATCTATTAAAAGAAAGGAGATGAACAGGATATAAAATTTAAAAAACCGTCCTGTTGACGCAGAACGGTTAAATCTTAGGCCCAAATAAATCAAGCCTATTTAACTCAAAATCCGGGATTAAGGCCCATTGAATTTAAACACAAATGAAAGCAATTTTATTAAAAAAAAGAAACAAAATACTGTATATCGCTGTACGTGTGCTAGTTTTCACAGTCTGCATCTTAAGTTCGCTATCGGTAATGTCCCAGATATTCGAAAAGAGAATTAAATTATCTACGGGTGACATCAGCGGTTTAGAGATCATTACAGCTATAAAGGAGCAAGTACCCGATATCCGGTTCACTTTTGACGAAGAAACAAATTCAAAATTAAAAGGTCATATTGATAACCCTACTTCTTCTTTCACCCTGGCGGAATTGCTTTTATTGATCAAACAGAAGTTCGGCATCAATTATGAAAATAAAGATGAACACATCATCTTCAGTTTGCCTCCAGCGACCAAAAAACCGATACAACAGAAAGGCAATGGAGTGATCAAAGGCCGTATTGTGGAATTTGAGAGTTCTCAACCTCTTCCGGGCGCAACGGTCTATATCAAAGAGCTAAAAAAAACAATGCAAAGCGACCAACAGGGGTATTACCATTTCTCAGATCTTCCCTTGGGAACGTACTCCTTGCAGGTTTCTTTTATCGGATTCAAATCCGAAGTGACTAGCGTACGAGTTTCTGCCACAAAAGACGAAACTTATGACATCAGGCTTCAGGGAGCAAATGTCCTGGAAGAAGTCGTCATTACCAATTCGAGAAAGATCAGGACCGCGGTTGCCCATACTTCCGAAAGACAACTTTTGTCAGAAATTAAAAATGCGCAGACGCTAACAAGTGGCATATCGAGCCAGGAGATCAGCAAATCTGCCGATCGAAATGCGGCCGAGGTAGTCAAAAAAATTGCTGGTGTAACGGTGAAAGACAACAAATTTATGATTATCCGGGGCATGAATGAACGGTATAACCTGACTTATCTGAATGGCAATATCGCACCTTCAACCGAACTTTACTCCAGGGCATTTTCCCTGGATCTTATCCCCAGCAGAATTATTGACCGAATATTGGTCTACAAATCACCTGCACCGGACCTTATGGCGGATATGACGGGCGGTGCAGTAAAAATATTTACCAAGGATGCCCGCAACATCAAACATTTTGATCTGGAACTACAACTCGGGGCTCGCCCAAATACAACATTTTCTTCAAAATTTCTCACCTATCAGGGTAGTGGAACTGATTTTCTAGGATTTGATAATGGATTACGAAAATTGCCATCCGCAGTACCGGGGTATGGAGATTTTACAAAAGCAACTTTGGACCAAAAGGGATACGTTGAAAACTTTAGCCCCTACTTACAGTATGGTTATAAACTTATGCTCCCAATGATGCAATTAACGGCCAACTACTACGATTCATTTAAGATCGGCTCAAAAAGAGTAAGCATGTTAAGTTCGCTGAGTTATAAAAGTGAGGGACAACAATATGCGGTTAATCGTGCCAATAGTTTTTACGGAGCTAACCTCGACAGAACCCATGTGGTCACACAGGAGAATCAAAGCACAGAAATGGCCCAGCTAAATTTATTGCAGAACTTCACTTATGTTATCAAAGATAGTAGTACACTGATGTTTAAGAACTATTTTCTACAACAAGGTCAAAGTGGCACAGTGGTAAGGACAAGTAAAAATGACCAATACCTGGTCAACGAACAATCAGGGGATCTTGCCGATCTAACGAGTCTGACCTGGCGAGACCGCAGCCCGGGCTTTGACCTGCAGGAGCGGAATATTATCTTAAGCTATATGCAGCGATCGTTATATTCGGGAAATTTTAGCGGCGATCATTATTTAGCAAAAGGAAAGCAGCGATTGGAATGGAACCTCGGGTACACCTACAGTATCCAGCAAATCCCCGATCAACGGGTAATTCGATTTCAAAGAAACCGCCAGGATGGCGCGCGGGTCGTATTACCGGGTCCGGAAAATCTCAACTGGACAGCAGCCTATCGTTATGTTCCCGGTCCTGATGATATTGAAAACAGAGACAACAGCTTAGACAGGGGAATGTTATCCAGATCCTGGTCCCAAAACACCGAGAACGTTTATAATGGCGCTATAGATTATACCTACAAATTACAGCCTTGGATTACCCTTAAAGCGGGTACTTACCAACAATGGAAGTCCAGAAAATTGTTTCGCAGGGTCTACACATTGAATGGAGGTGATCTGAACAGCGCAGGTTATCCGGAAAGTCCTGCTATTGGTGGCAATGGGAATTTTATGGATTTTAGTAAAGTGTTCTTTCAGGAACAAGATCTGGGCAAAGTCTGGAGTACAGACTACCTGAGGGATGATGGTAGTGCGCTGAAGATATTCGACCGTACCAGTGGTGCCGATGCCTACATCGCGAGCGAACAGTTAAATGCGGGGTATGCGGCCATAAGCCTTCTTCCTTTCCATCAAACACTGGATATCTATGCTGGATTACGTGTAGAACACAACCGTCAAAAGGTGGCCGGTGCCATCCCACCAGAACGTGTTGGTGACGTAAACAACCCCGTTCTTGTCGATAACAAAAAGACCAATTATCTTCCTTCGCTCAATATAGGTTATCGCACCACGGAGCAGATGGTGTTCAGGCTAGCCTATGGCCATACGGTAAATAGACCCGAATTTAGAGAATTATCACCCTATAGTGAGCTCGATTACCTCAACAACCAAACCATCAAGGGGAATAATCTTTTAAAGCCTGCCGAAGTCAGAAACTACGACATGCGGGTCGAATGGTATCCGAAGGATAATGTCAATGCCGAAGTGATCAGTGTGGGGGCATTTCACAAAAAATTGAAGTCGCCGATTGAACGGATGATTTATAGAAGTTTGTATTTCGGCGGCCCCGCCACCGTTAGTTTTGGAAATGCAGACCATGCGACAGTAAACGGCATAGAGCTTGAAGTACGGAAAAATCTGGGATTTGTGCCCAGCAGATTCTTTCGAAATCTGTCGGTATCCGCCAACTTTACCTGGATCAAAAGTGAGGTCAAAAAAAGTATAGACACAACAATCAACAAGAACGTCAATCCTGGTTTAAACCCTTATTATACGCGTCAGCTCCAGGGGCAATCCCCGTACATCTTTAACGCGGGCCTTTACTATGACAATGCAGGATCGGGCACGAAAATCGCCTTAAACTGGAATTTGACCGGTCCAAATATCTATGCAGCTGCCAATGGTTCTGCCTTTAACGTTGACCGTCAGGGTACCGTGCCCATCATCAATCAGGGCGAACAGGGAAGTCTCGTCGAACTGAAACGACAGCTGCTTGATTTTGCGCTGACGCAGCGGCTATTAAAAAGCCTTCAATTCAAACTGAGCGTACAGAACATACTCAATCAGCCCATACGGATCGCTGAAGATGAAAACTTTACCTACAAATATGAGAAAGCCGTATATCAGGGAAAAGACAACGTCGACATCGGTGGCGATATGATCAGTAGTCAGTACAAAACTGACCGCCATATCATTTGCTCCTTTATGTATTCATTTTAATATTGACCATGACAACACAAACCAACAGACACATGAACTATAACCTATGGGCACTTCTCTTTGGACTGTCTGCCTGGCTTAGCTCCTGCCAAAAAGTGGATGATTTTAAAAACACATTGGATGCCCTGCCCCAAGTAAACAACGAGGCAAAATATGCGTATAAAAGCAGTTACACTGTAGGGGATACCATGACGATTATCGGACGGTTACAACCCAACAATGGACTAAAGATCCAAATCGGTCAGGCGGAAGCCCCAATTGTCGGTGCCGATACAGTGCATTACCGACCCAATCGCTCGGATTCCAGCCAAAGCGTATTGGACCGTGTTAAAGTGATCATTGCAGAAAATATGGGCTCTGGACAAAACATCCCCGTTCGGATAATATCGGGTGGATATCAACTCAACGCCGCTTCCATCAGTATTTTTTCACAATTCGGTCCAGACAGTTTTGACGCTACCCTAAAACTGGTAAACCATGCCAAGCTGAGCGACCCCACTAACGTATTTTTACATTGTATCAATGGCAAAGGTGACTTATACTTTTATGAACAGGCTTCAGGTGATTTAAAGATGATAAAAAAGACAGGGACAATCGAAACCCTTCTCACAAAAGCTCAACTCAGCAACGCTGATTTTACCTTGGACAGTTTTGTCACCGGAGGGGTCAATCCACAGGGGACGAAGGCTTGGCTATCGATAAAAAGTAAAGACGACTACGTCTTTCTCGAAGTTGATTTTGCCACAAAAGCGATAAGAGCGCTCAATCGAAGTAAAGCCTATAAAGCGCCTTTTACAGGTAATATTAATACCGTAAATCTACAAATAACGACAGGCATCTACCCAGCTAATGATGGTCATGTATTCTTGACTACACCTGGTTTCTTATATGGCTGGCTTTATACCCCATGTGCCTCGATAGCTATATATGATAGTAAAACCGATAAACTGGATTATTTATTCCGAAGTGAAGCATCGCCAAAGGAAATCCCGGGCGTCAATTTCGAAGGGATCAATCCCATTATTTTGCCGGACGACAATATGATGTATGTACCTACCATGGCCGGAATTAAACTCTATGATCTAAAAAGCAGAGTGCAACTTAGCGCAGTCAACATTCCTCAAGAAAGTTATGGAACCATTCCAAAGAAGTATATCGGTCCATTTAACGGGCTTAAGATAAATTTTACGGCAGCAATCGGAGACCGCAGCAAACCAGATATTGCTTTCGGTTTTTTGCCGAAGCCTAATCGCAAACTTGTCTTTTTATTGTATCAGTATTTGGATGGGCAAGTGATTGGAAGCCCTGGAAAAAACATTTCTTCGCTTGTAGATGGCCCCAAATGGATCAGTTTTGACTTTATAGCAGGTAGAAGTTATCAATATGCGAAGGGAGCTGCGGAGGTTGGGGGCTATAACTTTGAACCTTACGTCTCTCCTGGAAAACCTGCCAGTATATTTTCAGACGAAATACTCAACTACGATGAAGACGGACACTTGTATATGACCGCAAACGGAAGGAAAAGTATTATAAAAACAGTAATACAATGATAAAAAGCAGAAAAATAATTCAGTGTATAGTATGGATAGCTTGTTTGCTATGGACCATCACTGCTTGTAAAAAGGATATCACCCCAGTGATTCCTGGTGATGGTGAAGCTATTAAAATAAACTACATCGCCAATTCGGACGTGCTCAGACAATATAAAATCGGTGGGATAGGAATATTTGTCGATACGATACCGCATCGTAACACGGGTAATTTCCCATTTTTTGATTTAGCTTCGGCACCTCAAAAACTGGAGTATCCAAATTTTTTCAGCACAATCCCCGGATTGCTTTATGCGAATTACCTATCCGGTCAGCAACGTTTCAACTATAGTCATATGATTCCTGATTCAGTATCCAGCAATTTCGGATCGAGGCCTGATAAAACGCTTATCGACACCACACTTATGCTCGAAAAAGATGCAGGCTCATTGCTCTATCTCATTGATGGTCCCGTCGCAGCAGAAAATAGTATGTCCACTTTTAAAATACTGGTTATCCCAGCCAACAGAGCGCTCCGGTTAGACAGTACGCAGGTAGCGGTAACCATTTCACATCAAAGTCCGGATACTGAAAACATCAGTTGCAGCCGGGCAACATTGGAAGGTGGCTTTAGCCAGGCAAACTTACCGCAAGATCTGGCTTATGGCCAATCGACACCTTCTTTGATCTTTGATGTAAAAGATGCTCCAAACGGCATCTTAGGACTGCGAATTTACAGTAAAAAGGATGGTAAAGAATTGATCAACACAGGAATTCCCGCCAATGGCGGACATGCTTATGTGCTTGCTATATCGGGATTTCAACGGGAACAACAGAGGTTGATACCGCTAAAATTGAACAACGATCGTACCGTCCAATATGACAAGGCTACTATATTCCCAAATCTAAGGGCCATAACAAGACAAATCTGGTAACAAGCCATAGATCTCAAATTAAGAAAATATGAACAGAAATATCATGCTATTGACGCTATTCGTTTTCACGCTATTTGCCAGCTGTAAAAAAACGGAAGGCCCAGATCTGCGTCCCTTATTCTTGGGAACAAAAAATATTACGCTCCGGGAATTAAAAGCATGGAGTACCAAAACCGAGATTATACTGCCTGCAGGAGATGAAGGACTGCAAATAAATGGTGTTATCATATCGGATTTCACAACAAAAAATATTGACGCCAAAACAATTGTGCTCCAGAGCGAAGAGACGGCTAATAATACTGGAATCATTATTCAATTTGACAGTGTACCAAGCTTTAAACTGGGTGAGCGGCTTATTGTCAATCTAGCAGGACAAAAGCTGGTCCGAAGGAATGGGGAACTGGCCTTAGTAGATGTGCCGCTTTCAAACGCCAAATCCAATGGAACAGGCTATGTGAATATTCGGACTACTACAATCGACAGCTTATTGAAGCATGCAGATTTGTGGAACGGCACACTTATCAGATTATATGACGGCGCACTGTCGGGTGGAAATGGAAAATATAATGCAACCCTATCCTTTAAGGAAACCGGAGAAAGCGCTTTGATCAAATCTCGGATCTTGCAGGGAGCTCTTTTTGAGAACACAACCTACCCTACGGCAATAAATGAAATTATTGGCATATTACGCACAAATGGAACTGAACATTTTATCGATATCCGAAGTACGCAGGATGTGGTTTCCTCGCTAGTAACCCGCGTAGTTACGGATGATATGCAGGTAATAGGGATTGCCAATGATCCCTATAGTACGCAATGGTCAGATCCAACATTATTTTCTACGGATATGGAAACAGCCGTTTCAAAGTATGGGGTTGGTTTTATCAATGGTTATCATCATCCCAAGGCGATGGATATGGATTTTCTTCAAAAGGATCGTTCCTACTTTTATTTTTATACAATGGCAGGTCCCTACGAAAGCTTTGTATCCAACGCGCTTACCCTACCAAACGCCTATGCACTCCAATCTGTGAAAGAAATCCGCATTACCTTTGCCGGTAGCAAGGCAAATGGACTAATTGCGACTAGTGCCAATGGAGACAGTATCATTGTGAAACCATTTCAGCCGGGAAAAGATATTTTTAAATTGGGGCTTGAATTTTCTAACAACGGATATCCGATAGACAATACCCCACTACTGGAATCCGGATCGTTTACGCAAATTGGAAGGTTTTTAACGGCAACATTTACTATTCCGAAGAGATCAGAAATTTTAAAATATATGCCAACAGATGCTTCAATGGCCGCCAATTTTATTTCGGTAATTGACGAATGGCTAATGCATCCAGGCTTCAAAGTAAAAAACCTGTCAACGCGTGTTTCCGCAGACCCCAATTCATTTTCGGAGCCCTACGCTCCACTCGTTATATCGAAAATTGAATATGCTTTTTAAGCTATCGGATTTAACGTCTTGACATTATAAATCTGGACAAAATATAAACTTTTCCAAACAAAAAACCGAAGGGCAAATAGACTGTATTTGCCCTTCTTAAATTCAATAGTTTTTAATATGAGGATGCTTGGATAGCTTAGCTGCAGATGAACATCAAAATGATTTACCTTGATTTTTGACCTTATCATACTCCTTCACATAATCAGGATTTTCCGTACCCATTAACCTATCCCATACCCGAAAATACAAGCCATAATTTCCTTTAAACTTACTATGATGCATATTATGGTAGACAGAAGTATTTATGATTTCAAATAACCAGGTACGACGAAACCACCTTGGCGCAATTTCGTAACCCAAATGCCCATAAACATTAATCGTGAATGCCAATATTGTAAACAAAACAATAGTAATTGGATGGATGGGTAGAATAAACACGATAGGAATCAGTACCAATCCTTCGATCAAAGCTTCAAAAAAATGAAAACTATAGGAAGTCCACGGGGACGGGTTCGTACTTTTATGATGCACCAAATGGGTAAACTTAAAAATTACTTTGTTGTGCAACAATCGATGCATCCAGTAGAAATATGTATCGTGTATGATTAAGCTGATGATTAAACCGAAACCAATAAACCATTTGGGGTATTGGGCAATATCATCATAAATTAAGGTATGCTGTTTTAATGGCGTAACCTGAATGGCGACCGCAATTATAGTAAACACACAAGTACTTTGCATGGAATGCCATATCTCCCGCCAAAAATCTTTTTTAGATGCCGACTTCTGCTGAATTTTATACTTGCTCAACTTTGCTGGAAGTAAGCGGTAAAAAAGGAGAAAAGGAATTCCCGCAAGAAGAAAATACCGTATTGTAGAAATACTTAGAATCCCGATTGACACTTCAATTATCTTTTTCATGATTATAAACGTTTACCTCAAAGGTAAAACGTCAACTGGCCCCAATTGCTTTACAAAAGATAATTTCGCACCTTAACAAATGATAATTTTTAAGAGGATTTCTGCTTAATATACATTCTCTTCCGAATACGGCTTAGGGACACGGGGGTAATACCCAGCATGGAAGCGATGTATTTTCCTGGAACTCGATTCACGACATTGAAACGTTCTGTTAATAGTTCCCGGTAACGCTCCTCCGGCGATTGCATAACGAAAGATTCCATCATCTGCAATGTTTCTGCAAGCATGCGCATTAAAAAGAAATTGCGCAGCGGCTCATATTGAGGATGGTTCTTTAGTATCGTCTCGAGTACGTCATAATCCATTTCCAATAGTCTGACGGGTTCTAATGCACAATAAATAAAACGTGAAGGTTTACCATGGATAATCGTATCATGTGATGCAATAAACTGTTCTTCCCAACGCAAAAATAGCGTTGCTTCATCCCCATTTTCTTTTATTGAATAGGAACGCATAATCCCCTTTGCAATAAAAGCGAGTTTACGACTAGTATCTCCTCTCCGGATATAATTTTCGTTCGCATCCAACGATACAACTCTCGTCATATTAAATAGCGCCTGGCTGTCCTCAGGTAATACACCAGACAGTTCAAAAAGCAATTGTTGCAATATCTTAATTGAAGCTTCCATAGGAATAAATAACACCGTTTGTAAGCTAGCATTCAGCGAACGAAACTACTGTTTAGAAATAACATGAATTGTCCTGCCCACCACCTTAAAATCGACGGTATCTAAGCTTGCTTTAAGATAGGTTAATATTGTCTGAATGTCATCCGGCTGTTCAATATCGATCGTAAAGCTTAGACTTTCCATAGCTGGATTATCAAAAACAAACTCATAATCGTATGTTCTTCCCAATCGTTCGGTAATCTCCAACAAATTGACATCGT
The DNA here is from genome assembly GCA_050281725.1 of Sphingobacterium sp. Classification (GTDB taxonomy): domain Bacteria; phylum Bacteroidota; class Bacteroidia; order Sphingobacteriales; family Sphingobacteriaceae; genus Sphingobacterium. Next base: position 37,588 of record JBMAAL010000008.1, read on the forward strand.
CAAAGTATAACATATGATCCTTCCAGGCAACCCAGGGCCGTATTTCATCATTTGATAAAAACAATTTCGCCGAAGATCTACTATACTGGCCAACTTCGCCTGCAGCCAACCGCTGTCTTTGTTTGTTGGCCTGTAACTCTACACTTCCGCGTACGAGGGCCGTGTTTATTTTACCGTTAAAGGTATTTACCCCGAAAGCAGTTCCCAACACCCTAATCTGTAACTCTCCGCTATGGACTATAAAAGGTTGATTAGCGTTGTGGGTCACATCAAAATATGCCTCACCTTCTAAATTAACTTCCCTCTTATCGCCGGTAAAGGCAACGGGATACGTAATAGATGTTCCGGCATTAACCCAAACTTGTGTCCCATCCGACAATACAATTTTAGTACGCTCTCCAGCGGGTACAACTAATCGATTCATGGCCGATTCACCGGCCTTGTTCACCGTCTTATTGTTCACCGTCTTATTGTTCCCAATATAACTGATGGAATTGTCCGTAATCTGAATTTCACTACCTTGCTCTACGATATTTTTCTGTTGCGTACCGATAAGCACCTCTTCTCCATTACCACGATAAAGAACAATTCCCTTCTGCTTTCCGTCTACCGAAGCAATTTCTCTCCCTCCTATTGCTGGTTGTTGGTGTTGCATGACAAACCAGATTCCGATACTTACTACCACCAGCACTGCAGCAGCATAGCTTATCAACCGCTTAAGGCGATGCTTTTTCTTCCGAAAAGCAAATTCCTTGATACCTTCTGTCAAAGGAAATTGTTCTTCAAAGTTGCTGTCATGTAACTTTCGCTGGACCTCCTCTGCAAACAATAGCATGTCGATTTCCTCTTCCGACATGTCCGCTAATTCCTTCTTATCACTTGGATCGAGATGAGCTAATATCTTATCCCAGTCCATTGGATCTTTGTCCATTGGATCTTTGTTCATATCCCTTCTATTTAATTAAAAACAAAAACACTATAATACTGATCAGCAATTGACATTCTTTTCGTAAAAAGAGATACGCTAATTTAATTTGCGTTTTGACAGTATTGACTGAAATATTAAGGTTTTCCGCAATCTGATGATAGGTCAATCCCTCTTTTTGACTGAGCAGAAATATAGCTTTTCGCTTATCTGGCAATTGATTGATGACCTTCCAAAGCCCATTTTCACGTTCATTTTCCAATATTTTTCGGTCTGCATAGGTCTGGCAAGCTAAGCTTTCAGAAGCTTCAGTGATATAATCACTGTCATAATTCACTTTACCGGCTCTCTTAAGATAGTTTATTGATAAATTTCTTATCGACCTATAGGCATAACTTTTAAAACTCCCTTGAATCTGTATGCTCGTCTTCTTCTCCCAGCAGGATAGAAAGAAACTCTGTACAATATCTTTAGCTGCCTCCGAATCTTTAACGATTCTAACGGCTATATGACAAAGAAAACAATAATGATCTCTAAAAAATTCGTCCAGCAAGGTCTCTGTCAGCAATAGCCGTACCGGAACAGGCTCCTCCCAATCCTCTTTTACAAAAGCGTTTTGCATATCACGAATTTCGATAGGTTTTATTACCTCAATATACGAAGAAATCATAGTAACACAATATTAATCAGTTAATCTGCCATTTTTATTAGTTGATTTCACTCATTTACAGCTGATCCATTCATCAGCTCCAGAATCCGTTCATTCCGGATAATCATCATTCCCTGCCGATCTTCGGTGATGCCTTCCTGTAAACGGTACGTGTAACGTGGAATACTATTTTCCAACACCGTTGGCATATACCTGAATTGGATATTACCGACCGACTGAAGTGCTTCCCCTACTTCGATAATATGCGTGGAAACCACAAACAGACATGCTTCGTATTCGGCAAACTCGCTTGTCACCGCCAAGGTACCATCATAGGCGTCTTTCACATTGGTCCCCTTAAACAATTCATCAAATATCAACATCAGTCTCGCACCGCTCGCGGCCGCTTGCGCCGCAGCTTTGACACGCATCACTTCCGCATAGAAATGACTATACCCTAAGCCGATATTGTCGGCTACGTTAATCGACGAATACAACCCATCCCGGACTGAAAACTCAAAACTGTCAGCAGCAATCGGAAACCCCATATGTGCTAAATAAAGCGCAATCCCCAAGGATTTCATCCATGTTGATTTTCCGGCCATATTAGCACCGGTCAGGAATAGCACGTTACTGGATTCCCGCAACAACAGGTCGTTACCTACGGCCTTACTAATACTCGGATGTTTCAAGTTTTTACATGCCAGTTTATTTGCTGTTGCCGACAAGGCCGTGGCATATTGAAAACCTTTGGCTCGGGCAATCTGTGCAACAGCATGATAGACGTCTACCTCATAAATAAAACGCAACAAGGATTCCATATTTGCGAGTAACTTACCTTTTAGCAGATGTTCATAAAAGGCCAAGGTACCCAAGGGCAATGCCCGATAAATATCGGTTTGTAAGAGTTTAGTCAAGAGCGGATTAGACATAATGGTTTTTATCTCTCCGACACGTGCTTGAAATGCTGCAACCGGGGATACGAAAACATCCAGCATTTTTTGCACGGTATTCAACAGCTGGATGACAGCCTGTAGTCCCTGTACATTTTTTTTGTATCGATCATCGCGGGCCAAACTTGACAAAAGTTTGTGTAACACTGTTGTACCGTACACCAAGGTTCTATTGCGATAGGATGTTGTATCCAGATATTCACGCATGGTTGCCACAAGTTGCCTATCAAAGTCAAACCCAAAATTTTCCTGTTGAAAATAACGAAATATAGAACTTCGATCATTAATGGCCTGCATATCGATTAAGGGATTGTTAAACATCTCATCCAACAGCTGCTCCCCCCCTCGTGTAAATACGTTGTTAAACAGGTTATAGATGGTACCCGTTTTAAATTTACCGAGCAGATTAAGCTCTTCCAGTGTTTGTTTATCTATTTTGAATTTTTTCATTTCGTTAACTGATTTGTTCCAAACTTGTCCTACTGTTTTTTTTCTGACCGTTTCTAAGGATTTCCAAAACACCTTCATTTTGGATGATAAGCATCCCATGACGGTCATTGGTCACACCTTGTTCTAAAATATAAGTATACACAGGATTTGCTCCTTCCATCCGGGTTGGTAAATACCAAAAATCGACAGCTTTCACTTGCTCCAACTGTTTGGCTGCCTCAACGATATGTGAGGAAATAATAAAACGGCTGGTATCTTTCGCTGCAAAAGCACGAGCTACCTCCACCGTTGCCTCATGTGCATCTTTTACATTGGTTCCGCGAAAGAGCTCATCAAAGATGACAAACAACGATTTGCCCTTTCCGAGTTCCGTAGCCATTTTTTTGACCCGCAGCACTTCTGCGTAGAAGTGGCTTGCTCCGATGCCCAGGTTGTCGGGTAAATTGATTGTCGTGTAGATGCCGTCCATGACAGCAAAATCCATGGCTGCTGCTGCAATCGGAAACCCCATATGGGCCAAATAGATTGCTGTTCCGATCGACCTTAGAAAAGTACTCTTGCCCGCCATATTCGCTCCGGTCAGTAAGGTTAGGCTAGTTGTACCGTCCATCGTTACATCATTGGCTATCGGCTCGCTGAGTTCGGGATGATACAGTCCCTTTAAACGTAACACTTGACTCCCTTTGGGATGTACAACAGGATAAACAAAGTTTCGTTCACGTGCGATAGAGGCGACCGCTAAATAGACATCCAGTAAATACACATGGTTCAATAAGGACTCGATCTTCGCATATATTTTAGTTCTGAATAGCAAATCATAGGCCGTCAGGGCCGAGAAGGGAATTTTCCCCTCGTTATGTTCTTTAAACACTGGGGCAAAAATTTCCTCATCCAAAATCGCATGGATAGCATCGCGTTGTGCTCGATAAACAGCTGCATGAGCGATTGCATCGGTGCTTAAAAAGCTCCGTAACCTGTTTAGAAATTGGATAATGGCCGAGACGCCATTCTGAACATCCTTCTCACCTAACCCCTGACTCGTAGATAAAGTTGAATGACTACGATTGCGAATATATTTTTCGGTCATATCAAACACGACTGAATCAAACGGAAACTCAACTTGCAGTGTAGAAAAATAGCTCAAAATAGCCACCCTGTCTGCGATTGTCTTTTGATCGGCCACAGGTTGGCGGAATAAGTCCCGTAGGAGGTTTTCACCGCCCCGAGTCCGTGTTTTATTATAGATTTCAAAAATCCCTGATTGATCTCTCTTTCCGAAGATCCGTAGATCGTCCAGTGTCTGTACATCTGTTTCTAATAGTCTCATCTTATTTACGTTTACGTCTGATTAATATGATTACTCCGATTAGTAGCAATACCACCGGGACGATGTATACCAAGATAATGCGTATCGACTCGGCCGTCTTGTTGGAGATGGTAAATAGAATATCAGTCGGATCTGCCGGAATGACATAGATTGGCAATCGGTTGTTGTCCAACCAACTAAACATCGCTACTGAAAAACCACCGGCTCCCTTTCTTATTTTAGAAAGAAAATCTGCATCGCCAGCAACCAAAACCCGTTGTTCCTGATTGTTTTTCTTACGCGACAAACCCAACATCGCGATATAACTCTTCTTTCGCGTGTCACCTTTGGCTGGAGTAAATACCGGCGGTACGGAATCTACTACCAACGCATTTAGCGTATTATAGGCATGACGCTGTGGATCTGTTTTTAAAATTTCAAATGGTTTGAAATCATTTTGTGCCGTCTGCTGTACCTCTACCATCCCTTTCATGGATAAATATCCTTGGTTCACAGGCTTTCCTGCAGCTAGCCGTCTTCGCTCCAGAAGAAATTGATCGCTCAGATTAAATCCTTCTTTGGTGATCATCGGTTTGATCATATCAGGCGATTCATTCGCGGTTACTTCAACCATTGTCCCTGCTCCTAACTGCACGCCCAAACCAGACAATAGTGGATTTAACATCTGTTGCTTGCCCGGCTCACCGAGAAATACCGAGCGTCCTCCTTTTTCGATATATGCCTCAATTTTTTGTTGTTTTATCGCACTCAACGTGGTTTTTGGATCGGCTACAACAAGCGCTGCAATACCGGAGGGAATATTTTGATGGTCCAGGTCAATTGTATCGCTATCAAACCCCATATTAATCAGCGCAGACCGATTTGTGATATCGTTCGTGAAGTAATTGTATTCCCGCTCGCCTGTTTTGTAGATGCTGCGCTCCAAATTCCCACTGGTAAATAGAATTTTAGGTAGATTATTTTCTTGTAAGCGTTTGAATGCAGCAGCGATGTTCATTTGGTCAGGCCAAAACGTACCATCATCAAACGTACGTAGAAAAGTTTTTCTTCCTTTGTACGCTAATTGCATAACCATGCGTTTGTTTTCAGGGGTCAGATCAATACGTTTTCTAAGCTCTTCTGGTGACATATAGCGGTCTGGATCTACCCGATGTATTTTGGCAATTAACCCTGCTATTTCCTTCAACGACTTCTTTGGAAATTGTTTATATAGCGTACTATCGCCGGGCATGACATCATAAAAATATACATAGTCAAATTGGATATCGGGTTTAAAGCGTACAAAGCCCTCCCATAAATACATCTCATATTGCTTGCGTTGCTCGGGCAATCCACCGCGGGCGATGCTATTGTCCAACAAATTGATATATAAAGTCACCTTTAGTGGTGATTTGCGATCAAATTTATGTAAGAGGGACTGAACATTGGGGTGGATGGTATTGACGTCATTTCTCGTCACATCCCAATAGCCAATCAAAGCAGGCCTGGAAGAAACATACCCCAAGGTTAATACGACAAGCACAACAGCCATGTACTGCCCAAAAGACTTGATCCATTTTTTTGATTCCATGGATCCTTTCACCTTAAAATAGGTAAACCATAGAAACATGGCGATAATGAGCAAGAAATAGAATACATCGCTCGTTGTAATTAGCCCTTTCAGCATACGCTCGGTCCTTCCAGCGATGGATAAGAAATAGGTCAAGTCACGTACGAAATCGTATTGCTGCCAAAGATTGCCGACCACGGATAAAGCAAAAATGATAATAAATGTAGCCACGCCTGACACGATCTGGTAGGTACTGAGACAGCTCATAAAAATACCTATAGCAGCATAGGTACAGATTAACAAAAACAATGACAGTAAAGCCGATAGGACAATTCCGCCATCGACATTGACAATTGAAAAAAGGCTGATCACAAGAAAGACCGATAAAATGCCCAACAGGCAGCAACAGTAAAATACAATCGCCAGATATTTACCGAGAACAATATGAACGGGTTTGATCGGTGATGAATAGAGCAGTTTGATTGTGCCGTTGTTCAGCTCACGGCTAATTAAGCCCATGGTCAATAAAGGTAAAAAGAAATACAGATTGCCCATGACACTACTAAACAAGCCGCCACGCAATAAAATAACCTCGGTTAAGGACGTCTGTACAAACCCTTCGAAGGCGGGATTATTCTGGATGCTGATATCCTGAAAATTGGTCATTTGGGATAAGCTCCCCGTAAAGATAAAAGCACAGAGTAACCAAAATGCAATACCCAAAAACCAAGCAACAGGTGAGTAAAAAAGATTACGGATTTCGTTTAACGCAATCTTGTATATAAGTTTCATTTGATGAGGTTTATAGTAAGTAATAAAATATTAATGAGCGTATTACACTCTATTTGCCTGACTGGAAAGCTGCTTAAATACATCTTCCATCACACCTTTTTCCAAATTGATCTCCCTGAGCCGCCAGCCTTGCGTCACGCTCGCTTCCACCATCCGCTCGGCAATATCTTCGCCCTGCTCAAAAAATACCCGAACTTGATTTTCTGAGAGGAAGTCAACTTTGGTAACTCCTTCAATGGTTTGTATGCTATTCGATACCGGAGGATTTTCCAGGTACATGAATAGGCTTTGCGGCTGTAGATAGTTGTTGAAAGCATCGATAGAATCGGAAAAGATTACGCGTCCACCCTCGATCATGATGATGTCGCGGCACAACGCGTGAATTTCACTCATCACATGGGAAGACAGTAGCACTGTGCGGTCCTGGGCGATTTCCTTTATCAGTTTGCGAACCTCGATCAATTGATTGGGATCCAAACCATTGGTGGGTTCGTCCATGACGACGAGGCTCGGCTTATGAATAATGGACTGGGCAATACCAACACGCTGTTTATATCCGCCAGAGAGGTTTTTGATCAGCCGATTGCTAAAATGGCTGATCTGGCATTTTTCCTTCACTTCCTCGACTGCTGCTCCAATTTTCCTTTTATCCAGCAGGCGTAGCTCCGCCGTATAGCGTAGGTATTCATCGACTGTTAGATCGGTATAAAGTGGTAAAATCTGCGGTAAAAAGCCGATTTCCTGTTTGGCACGAATCGGATCTAGCCTCAGATCTATTCCATTGATCAAAACTGTTCCCTCGGTTTGGGTCAGGGCCCCGCAGATAATATTCATCGTCGTTGACTTACCGGCACCGTTTGATCCCAATAGGCCCACGATGCCTGTTTGATTGATTTCAATATTGATCTCACGTATGGCCCAATTCATGGAGTAGCGGTGGGACAAGTTATTTACTTTTAATATACTCATGTTTATCAGCTTTTATTCGTCATTAAATTAATGCAATGGGGCATCGCCAATTGCCTGCAGATCGATATTATATTTCGTTTTGTAGTAATCCAATAAAGCCTCGTATCTTCTGCGGTATACTCCTGTTGGATCGGCAGCAGCATTTAGATACTCCGCTTCAAAAGCAGCTTTGGTATGTGAGGTAATCCGGCTCACATAATCGAATACATCATCAGCGCTAACTGTTACATCAGTGAACATGCCAAAGGATTTGTAATTCCAGCTGCCCACAGATGGATAGTTGATCCCTTTGATAAACTCCGGCGCTAATTCTATTTTACCCCTTGCGATAGCTGACGCCCAAAATATACCATGAAGCTTACCCCGGACATCGATTTTCCTTGCCACCGAAAAGCTTCCCCATCCAGCGTCTACATTGCTAAATGCAATATGCGATTGGGTTCTGGCCACATCACTATACACAGGGATTTCATCTGTACTCATTATGTACCGGATATTTTTGCACAATAATATTTTATAGGGGAGCATCGTATTTAGAAACGCTGGGGAATAATAAGCGAACAATTCTCTATCATAAAAATTCAGGGCTGTTTCTACATGTGCTGGATCGGCCTGTTCGGCACTGTATTGGATGTTATTACTGAAGTTCCATCGAAAATCCGCGTCAGTAAATTGATACAGGATAAAGGTTTTATATTTTTCATAAAAATTTACGATACGTGTATCGTAAGCATGGTTCCCTTGTGGCAAACTATACGGTAACTTGATTTCGGAGGGTTCCAATGGGGCATCCTTTTTACAGCCGAGGAGGAATCCGAGAAGGGCAAGTCCATAAAAATATATTTTCAGAAATTTTTTCATAATGACCAATTATTGAGGTTGACGAATTGGGGCCAATGGATTTTGGACGATCTTAGGATTTAAGCTAATCACAAGGTTAGGTATAGGCCACACGTAGCTCGGATCTCGTTCTTGAAGGACAAAATTTTGGGTTTGTGATACCGAAGAAAAACTTAGATGTGTGATCTTGGGCATGCCATAACGGCGTAGATCGAACCAACGTCCACCTTCGCTGTAAAACTCCCGACGGCGTTCTTCACGAATACGGCGTAAGAGGTCATTACCGGTGGTCTGCAATGTCCAGGGTACATATTTGTCTTCTTTGAGGCGTTTTTGGCGCAATGTATTTAGGAGATCCAGACATTTTTGACCGGCTGTGGCATTCCCTTGTTTGTATAATTGGGCAAAGGCCTCTGCCCGATTCAGATAGACTTCCGACAGGCGGAATGCCTGCGCCGGAGCAGCCCCGATGTTGCCGGTCGACAACTTGCGCGTAACCCCATTGGACCAATAGATACCATTTCTTAAATCGCCATCTTCATAACTCGCCATTAAATCTGACGACATCCGATAGACTATACTGTCGACAACAACCACATCTCCGAGATCGCCAAATGCCCAAATGGTCTCTGGACTATTGATGCTAATAACAGGCTTTTCCAATGGGTTTACTTCGCCCCAAGTGCGCAGATCCATTAATTTGTATGAACTCGCCATCAAGCCTTCCGTGTGTTGAATTACGTCATTCCATCTATCCATGTATAAATATATCCTTGAGGCAAGCAAATGCCCAGCATCGCTACCCATACGATATTTACTATATACCTGCCCACTGCCATCAATGAGTCGAATCCCTTCTTTTAGATCGGCTTCAATTTGAGCATACACTTCGGCAACAGTATTACGCGGTTTATAATGAGACTCTACTCCCCCACTAACCAGGAGTGGAACACCGGGATTTTTGTTCGGATCCGTTTTTGGATCATTATAAGGCATGCCATACAGATTGATCAAATTGAAGTAATAAAAGGCCCGAAGTAAATAAGCCTGTCCGGCCACATAATCTTTGAAGCGCTGCTCACCCGTCATTTTTGGAATATAATCCAAGGTGGTATTGCAGGCCTGGATTGCTGCATAGCAAGATTTCCAGGAAGACATTTTCGTAAGTCCCCCGATTTTTTCTGGCATATCCGGCTGCCAGGTATAAGCGGAGTACATGAGTTGGTCTTGCTTATAAGAAATCATCTGGATATCATCGTTGAGAAAGAGTTCTTCTGGATGAAGTGCAAAATCGTTTGGATATGCATCGCCCATCAGGTATTCATTTAGCGATTCAGCCGAGCGAGGCACCACTTCGGACTGCGTTGATTCTTCTAGAAATTTTGAGCAGGAGCTTGCAGAACCTAACAGCCACACTGCAATAAAATAAATATAACGTTTCATCATTTATCAATTAAAAGGATACATTTAACCCTAAATTATAGGTGGGTACCTGCGGAAGTGCAGAACTGCCTGATCCTGGTAGTTCTGGATCCTGGCCTTTCCAATCTTTACCCACTACCCTAAATACATTTGTCATCGAAAAAGACACATTTGCGCTCATTAGATGCAGTTGTTTAATAAAAGATTCGGGAACTCTATAACTAATTTGAAGATTGCGGCATTTCAAATAATCGGCTTTGGACAGCAAAATCGTCGAATGGTCGTACATCCAATACCTACTGTCAGTATCGGTTCCAAAAGTAACGTTCTGATTAATGCTTGCATCTACAAAGCCCGGAATATCTGTGCGCATTTCATCTCCAGGTTGTTTCCAGCGATCAACCATCCAGTGCGGCATATTTTGATCGGGTTTTGGCACCGTCTGACTGCTGGTGCCATTAAATAAGGAATTACGCAGTTTATGCGCGCCAAAACCAAAACTAAAATGTGTGGACAAGCTAAAATTGCGGTACCGGAGTCTACTCACCAATCCACCTGTAAATGGGTAGTGGTTGATACCAGCCTTAATGAAATACTGATCCATGCCTAATGTACGTGAATCTTCGACCTCATCAATCTGCTTAAAGAGTGGCATTCCGTTTTGCGGATTTATACCTTTAAAATCAAACACGTAAAAGGTCCCCAATGGTTGACCGGGGACCTGGGCCGAACCACTAATATATTGCTTAAAAGTGTAGTTGATTACGTCTGATCCCTGATTTAGTTTATTCTTGTTGAACGAGCTGTTTGCACTCAACGACCAATCCCAATTTTGTTTCCGGAGAAAGTTGAAATTGATGTTTAAGTCAACGCCTTTGTTGACTAATGTTCCGCCATTAATGATCATTTCCTGTATACCGTATTCTAATGGCAGACTCAGACGAGTCAAAGCATCTTTGGTTTTCCGATGATAAAATTCTGCATTGATATTAACGAAAGATTTAAATAAGCCTATATTGATCCCCAAATTGCTAACACCAGTCTTTTCCCAACGTAGATCTGGATAAGCAAGAGAACGCATGGTTAATTGATATTCATTGGTTCGTGGATTTATGGCCCCCGCCAATCCAGATTCTTTATTTTTTAATATCAAATCCGGCCCCACATCTTGGACGGCGTTCCCTTGATAACCATACGATCCTTTCACGCTTAGATCACTCAGCACCGAGCTATTGCGTAACCAGGGTTCATCGGAGACATTCCATCGTCCTGATACGCTCCACATCGGAAGAAAGCGGCTATTGGTATATTGTCCAAAGCGATTGGATGCATCATAACGAAGGTTTGCATCAATAATATACCTTTGATCAAAGGCGTAACTTACATCGGCAAATCCAGAAAACAGATTATCTACCTTATTGGCTCTATTTTGGATCATCCAGAAGTAGTAGGCATCTTTTTTTGCAAAGCTTTCGCCCCGGTCTTTGAGATAACCATATTGGAACTGACTATTGCCGAGGCGTTTGGTGCTATTTATTTCCTGCCCTACTAAAAAAGTAAGTTGGTCCCGGTCTTTAAAAAGCGACTTTTTGTAATTTAAGACGTTTCGCCATGAGTATTTGTACAGATTGGTATAGTTCTGGTCGAAAATCCCGCCAAAGGGTATAGTCGAATTCAACTCGTCCATACTTCCTGGGACCACGGCTCCGTAGTCATAGCCTCTAACGGTTGCCACATCAAAACTTCGTTCGGTCGAATATTGCTCGTTATTCATTGTAGACAGCGTCCCACCAAATGTTGATGTGAGTTTCAAATCGTTTAAAATTTGATAACTTACGTTCAAAGCGCCTGAAAATTGGCTATTCACTGTTGTATTTCCAGTTTGATCAATCTCATTGAAGATATTAAAGTGCAGGGGATAGGGAGTATCCGTCGGATCGGTGCCGAACATGGGCCTCTTGGATTCATAAAATTGGCTGGATGGAATCGTTCTGCTGGTGGTCAATGCATAGGTCATCGGATTATTGAGTTTGAGATTATATCCTGTGCCTTTGTTGTAGCTGCCGTCTAATTTAAAATCAACCTGCCATTTATTCCCCAGTTTCGTACTCATGCCTATACTTCCGCTGATGCTACTTAATGCATCTTTCTTTGCCGCACCTCTGTTGTTACTATAATTTAAGGAAGAATAGAATGAGTTTTTTTCAGTTCCGCCGCTCAAGCTGAGGGAATGTGATTGATTAAAGCTATTCTGGAACAAAAGATCAAACCAGTCGGTATTCACTGTCTCCATCTGATGCACCCGGGCTTCGAATTCTGTCTGCGTTATACGTTTATTGACCAGATCCAAATAGGCGGCTTCATATCCCACATCTAGGGGCATACCTTGAAGAAGCAATCCTTGTTTAATCAATTCTGCTGAAAGCTGAATCCGCTCTTTTGAATTCATCAAATTCATATTACTATAGGATGGTTTTTGCACAAAGCCCAAACTGGTACTATAGTTCAAAACGTTAGGCCCTACTTTCCCCTTCTTGGTCGTAATTACAATTACTCCATTGGCAGCCCGTGTGCCATACAATGCTGTCGCAGCAGCATCTTTCAAAAAACCAATGCTCTCAATATCATTGACATTGATTCCCAGAACGGAGTTTCCCATTAAATCGGTATTGGCAACACTAGTGCCACTACGTACCCAAGAATCCAAAAAAGATGGGTCTATGCCCAATGGATTGTCGGGATTTACATCACTCGGATTTTCACGGACAATGCCATCGACTACCCAGATGGGATTAGCATTTCCGATTAGGGTGGACGTACCACGCATCCTTAACCGCGGAACCGAATTGGGACTGCCGGAGAGTGTTTCCACAGACAGTCCGGGTACCTTACCTTGCAACATGGATGCGATATTGGGTACATTCGGTTCAGCGACGTCCTTTCCCTTGAGCGAAAAAATAGATCCTGTAGACAATTTTTTATCAATGGTCTGATACCCTGTCAAAACCACTTCATCCAAAGTCGACTCCTGTGGGTTTAGCACAATTTGCAAATCTTTTAAATTGCGAAGGGTAACCTTAAAAGGTATAAAACCAACGTGGCTAAATTGAAGTTGGTCACCTTGATTGGCTGGAATCGAAAAATGGCCAAGCTGATCTGACAGTGTTTGTATACCCGTTGTTTTGTTGATGACTGTAACGAGCGCTTTCGGCTGGTTATCTGCAAGTAAGATCCTGCCATTGACATAACTGTTAATCACCGTGCTTACACTTATGGCGATTACAGAAGAACTTGCATTATCCTCTTTACTGGCTTCTTTGATGATAATCACATCATTTTGGATAATGTAAAACAGACCAGTACCCTTTAGGATTCTATTCAATAAGTCTGTTACCTTTTCATTTTTAGCTTCAACAGTCTGTGCTCCAACCCGGTCGACCACTTGTTCGCTGAAGACAATACGAATGGCAGATTTATCCCGAATGGATTTTAATATTTTTCCCAGTTTGGCTTTTTTGATTGAAAGCGTTACGGGCTTGTTGATCATTGTTTGTGCATAGGCCATCGTTCCCCCAAGCGACAGCCACAACGACGACAATGTAAGCATACGAGCAAAGCGATTTATTGCCATAATTCGTTAAATTTAGGTTAGTGATTAATGTTAGGTCGATTATTTCAACACATCTCCAAGTTGTTTATCAATATTTTCTCCATACAGACCAAAAGCTATTACTTTTCCAGCGGGGTCAATTAAAAAATTCATCGGAATAAATGTGACATTGTATAAAGTTGACACTTGTTGTGTCGAGTCCTCTATAAGTTGTTTCCAAGGCATTTTTTCATCCGTTAGCGCTTTACGCCATTTTTCGGACTCGGCATCGATAGACACACTCAAAATAGTAAATTTTGGAGAATTATATTTATCAAAAGCGGCTTTTACAAAAGGCATCTCTTTACGGCAAGGTGCGCACCAACTTGCCCAAAAATCCAACAAAACATATTTACCTTTAAAATCAGACAATTTCACTGGAACACCTTTGTCATCGTTCAGCGTAAAATCAGGTGCCTGTTGATTGAGCAAATTAGAGGATAGCTTTGGAGCTTCCAAGGTTAACATCAGATGTGCTAACTTTGATTTTTGGGCATTTGGCCCCAAACTTTTCACTAGAGCCTTTACTTCATCCAGCGGTATTTTATTCAATAAAAATGCATTGATCACATAAGCACTAACGGGTTCATCTGGATATTTGGCGATCCATTCTTTTGCAGCAATTTTTCCTTTGTCAACATAGGCCCCAAAATCTTTTTGTAAATTCTCCAGTGCTTGCGCATCACCTACTGTCTGGGCTTGTGCCATTTTCTGAGCCAATTCATTTGGATAATTGATGCCGCCGCCACAACGGCTCAACATAAATGCATCCATCTCCTTCCAGCGACCAACAAAGGCACTCCCACTGAATACCGCATCCTTAAAGGAATTCCCTTTACTGGAGATATTGACTTGACCCGATCCCATGTCCATGAAGAAAAACTCATTTTCTTTCGGTTGCAATCCCAGCTGTACAATATAAATAGTGCTCGAATCAGCATTAGCAGTAAACTGGAATTTTTTATTCGCGACGCTTGTTGAATCTACACGTTTGGAGATAAAATCTGTCAAATACACTTTTTGACCATTGGCCAATGTTTCAAACTCCGCATTTATTTTCAGCTCTTGCTGTGCCATCAATTGGGTTGCAGACAGTGCGATCAAGCCGGTCCAAAGGCTTTTTTTAATTTTTGTATTCATATGGTGTTGTTTAAGTTGATTTAACGATATTTTTTCCTTGACCAGCTTACCATGCTGATCGGCAAATTAAAAATCTATTGTTTCGGCACGTTCCAGCCAGACAACAATGCACAGGCTTCGGCAACATAGATATCGCTTCTTGCATTTTCCAGCCAGTCGATGTACCATTTTTCAGCTGCTGTAGCGTTGCCACTTTCAGTCACAATCTGGTTTTGTTCATTTGGTGCTACCTTCAGCAGCATTTTAAGCTGATTATTTCTTTCCTTTTTCTTGTCTTCCTGTCGTTGATAAGCTTTGAGGTTCAATGCGATTGGCTCTTTATCCGCTTCTGTGATCAACTTCGCTAAACTATCAATACGTTTAAACGTATATCCATAATGCAATTGTTTATTGCAAGTTTCGATTTGATCCTTAGTGATGGAATTAGATAGCGGGTAGTTTGTGGTCGGAATAGGAACATTGGGAAGTGCCGAATTGTAATCTTTTTCCAACTCACTTATATAAGCAGTAGGACTAGGGAGCAGAATATCCGGCTTCACACCTGTTTTTTGCGTTGTTTGACCTGTAGCCCGATAAAACATAAATGAGGTCAATGTCAACGAACCTAAACTTGTCGCCGGAATATTCTTACTTTCATCTCCCATTTTTCCAATTGGCCATACGTCCTGCGCGGATCCCTTTCCATACGATGTCGGCCCTCCGATAATGACCCCTCTTTGATAGTCCTGAATAGCTGCCGCAAATATTTCCGAAGCCGACGCACTTCTTTCGTTGATCATGACCGCTAATGGCCCTTTGTAAATCTGTTCCAAATCCGCCTGCATAACCTGAATTCCGGCACGGCCTCGAATCTGCGCTTTAGGCCCTTTGCCTGTGAGCGCCCCTGCTAACCGAACGACCTCACTCAAGGATCCACCGGGGTTATTACGCAGATCGATTATTAAACTGGTCATCCCTTGTTTTTTTAGCGATTCTATATGCCGCATCACATCCAAAGATGCGTGAGCACCACTGGGATTAGCTGCATCATCATAGAAATCAGGCAAATAAATCAATCCTATTTTTTCCTTCCCTTTTACAAATAAGGCACTTCGGGCCAATTGCGATTCATTTTTAAGTTCGGTACGTTTTAAACTGACGATTTTCTGTATTAAGTTTCTTTTAATACGCAAACGAACAGTGGTACCACTTGCACCACGGATCATATCGATTACGTCATCAGCGGGTAGGGAAAACACATCTTGCATTTCACCTTTTTCATTTTCGATCTGAAGAATTTGGTCGCCCACATGGATCAATCCAGTGTTGCTGGCTTCACCTCCAGGCTGAACAGCATCCACGAAGTATTCACCCTCATCTTCTTTCATCGATATTCCAATTCCAAAGTAGCGTTTAGCGATATTTTCCTGCTTTTGTTTGGTTTCCTTCGGTAGGTTGTATATTGTATGTGGATCAACTTGAAAAAGAATGGCATTCATGAAATAGCTAAAATTGACATCTTCAGCTTCCGGCTTGGTCATACGATCGAAAAATGCATCCATCCACCTTTTTACTGCCGATCTGCTTTCCTTTTCGATCTCACTATCCTTTTTACCCTTATTCTTTTCCTTTATCAAGCTAAATTTACGTAGTACACTAAATTTTAGGGATTTTCGCCATCTTTCCTTCTGCTCAGTCAATGAGCTGGCATAATCGTTTCCATCTTTAAAAGATTCATCGGTTGTAAACACAAAGGGCTTGGCTAGAATTTCATCGCAGATAGCGCGTAATCCCTTGAATCGCTGCAAGTAGATTGCGTTGCTTTTTTCGAAAAATTCAACAGAATTCGTCTGAATATCCTCGTCTAAACTACTTTTATAAGATCTCAACTGTTGGATATCCTGTTGCAAAAAGATATTATGGTTTATGTCTAAATAATTAAAATATTTATCCCAAACTTTTGAAGCGAATTCATCATTCAACTCCATAGGTTGCACATGTTTCTGTGCAATATAATACATCGTCGTTTTCAAAATAAGCTTCTGTTTTTCTACTCGCGGCAAATTTTCAGTTGCTTCAACAGTTGTTCCTCCTATCAAAAGGGATGAGAGTAGGAGAACTTTTATTCTCCAACGTGCTTTAGGAATTCTGATCATGGTTAGTCAATCGTTTTTTATAAGGTACTATAGACAAGACAACCAGAACTATTGATAGGGTGAATCCAATATGAATTTTTTTTTATTTTTTTTTAAACATACTGTTATCAATATTCCATAGGGAGTTTATTTGCGACTCAACAGATTATTTCGATCTGAGTCAAAGTCCCAGCGGGATTAAGGAACTGCTGGATAAGGGAAGCTTATCAGTCTCAATAAAAAAACGCTAAAATGTTTTCTTTGTATTCCAACAGGAATTTATGTAATATTGACAAAATAATATAGACCGATATTATACCAATTGAAAAACCAGTACCAATGAATTATAAATGCTTCAGAACGAATAATGGAACCATTGACAAAAGTTGAAATTCAACAATTGTTTGAACAATATTATGTTCCTCTTGTCGAATTCTCCTGGCGGATTGTCCAATGCAATGAATCTGCCAGTGATATTGTACAGGACGTATTTGTCAAATTACTTGATAGACCATATGCTATTGGCTCGCATGAGGGATCAAAAAAAAGATATCTCTATACTACGGTTAAAAATGCTTCTTTAAATTACCTACGTAAAGGTAAAACTTCACAAAAATATCTTCAAGAAACAAGTTTTGATGAACAAGATGATACACTACTTCTTGACGCTTTGATCTATGCAGAAATCGTTGGTCATTTGGAAAAAGCCATTGACACGCTGCCTGAGGGCTGCCAACAGATCTGTAAACTTGCTTATCTCGAAGAAAAATCCAATACCGAAATCGCAACACAATTTGAAGTTTCTATTAATACCGTCAAAACTCAGAAACGCCGGGCTTTACTTTTACTACGCAAACGGCTTAGTCCTTTCTATAAAGGGCTAAAAATTCTTTTTTTATTATTTTTTTAAAATTCTTTTCACCCATTTGGCCTACGATTGTGTCTTTGTTTACAGATGCAGGATAGAAGGGTCAAATCGAATGAACATTCCTTAACTATCTTATAGTATAATAACATGGATTCAAAACACTTTAGAGCGGCAGAGCTAGTCTCACGATATGTACGGAATGATATCTCCGAGTCTGAACTTCAAGAATTGAAGCAGATAACGGTGGATTTTCCGCAGCTTAGCAGTTGGGTCGAAGACCATGGCATTAAAATGGAAGATATTGATCAACGCATTCAATATTTTCAATCAGTAGACAAGACTGAGATTTGGAAAGACATAGTAGCCAAATCCAAGGCAAAAAGACAAACGAAAACATGGTGGAGGTATGCCGCTGCTGCCGCTGCAGTGTTAGTCTTATCTGTTAGCCTTCATTTTTATAATAGCAATACTGTAAAATCAGACCTAGCTGCCGAGAATGGAAATAAAGTTCTCCCCGGAACGGAAAAAGCGATCTTAACGTTATCGGATGGAAAAACGATCGCGTTAAATGGCATGCAATCTGAAACGATATCAGATGGAAGCACCTCTTTAAAGGTGCACGATAATCAATTAGATTATTCTGCCAATGCTGGCGATAAAGTAGCCATACATAAATTGAGTGTTCCGTTCGGCGCGACTTATCATATCCAACTGGAAGACGGAACGCGCGTTTGGCTCAACGCAGACTCTGAATTGGAATTTCCATCTATTTTTTCTGGAAAGGATAGAATTGTTTCAATCAAAGGAGAAGCTTACTTCGAAGTTGCCAAAGATGCATCCCATCCTTTTAAAGTGAACGTCAATGGTACCGAAATCGAAGCATTGGGAACGGCTTTCAACATCAATACCCATCTTTTCGACAAGAAAGTTAAAACAATCCTTACAGAAGGAAAGATTAGGGTCAGCGAAGGTGGCCAAAATAAAACAATTGTTGCAGGTCATGCGACGATCAGTGGTCAAGGCAAGATTGAAGTCAAGAAGGCTGACCTGGAAGAAGCTTTATCCTGGAAAGAAGGCTACTTCTATTTTGATAGCAAAGACCTAAAAGATATTCTCGGCGAGATATCAAGATGGTATGCTATACAGATTGATATACAACGGACATTGACAAACGATCATTTTAAAGGCGGTTTAAAAAGAAGCTCCTCTATCACAACAGTATGTAAAACGCTGGCCGACCTGACGGGGTTCCAATTTATTATGGAAGGCAATAAACTAATTATCAAATAAAACCAAATGAAAAGCATATGAATCATTCCACAAAAAAATACGCTACCTAGCGACCAAACCTAAAGTTCCCCCTTTTACTTGGCGCGGGGACAACTCACCGTAATTCTTAACCAATAGTATAAACTAAAACCAGTCAAATGATATGGACAGCAACCCTCATGTCTTTTTTTTAAATCGTCAAATCCAATTTGACAAAGTTGCCAACAGCAAGGCCAGCTATCTGACTGCGCTTGTACTTGGGACAGTTTTATCCTTATCGTCCTTGAATCTCAAGGCGCAGACCGTAGATCTAGATGTCAAGAATGTTCCCTTGGCTACTGCATTTTCTGAAATACAGAAAGCAACGGGATATCGATTCATCTACAATGAATCAATTTTAAAACAGAAATCTCCGGTCAGTCTTTTGGTCAATAAAGCTTCTTTAACGACTACATTGGACAAACTTCTCGAAAACCAGTCATTGAGCTATACGATCCACGATGGAACCATTGTAATCAAAGCTTTGAAAACCCCTACTCCTCCTGTATCGTCAACCAAAACTCCAACAGCACTAGAAAAGAAAATTCCAAAGGGACAGGCATCGGGTACCGTTAGGGATGCGGAGAAGAAGCCCATTGCTCATGTTTCAGTTCAGGTAAAAGCGAATTCACTCTTTGGTACAGTAACCGATGAAAATGGATATTTCAGCCTTACGAATCTACCTGAAAAAGCGATACTGGTGTTTTCTTCAATTGGATACAACACGGTTGAAGTAAACACCAGTACGCTCACGGCTTATGAATTGAGCCAGCTTCAAATTGAATTGAAGAAGATGAATAGTGCATTGGACGAAGTTGTAGTTGTAGCACACGGTGTACAGAAAAAAATTAGCGTTGTTGCAGCGATGAGTACTGTGGACCCGAAAGAACTTATCAGTCCGGGCCGATCCTTGACCAATCAGCTCGCCGGCCGGGTAGCCGGTATGTCCTTTAATCAGACCTCGGGACAGCCTGGAAAGGATGGTGCCAACTTTATTATTCGTGGAATAAATTCCGTTCAGGGCAGTTCTGAGCCGTTGATTTTGATAGACGGTTTAAAAAGATCCATCGATGATGTTGATCCCAATGATATTGCCAGCTTTTCTGTTCTTAAAGATGCCTCCGCTACAGCTGTATACGGACTTGAGGGTGCCAATGGGATCATTGTAATCACCACCAAAACGGGAAAACTTTCGGAAAAACCCAGTGTCAATATGTCTATTTCATCCTCGGTCAACAATGCAACATATAAACCGCACTGGATCGATGCCGTAAAATATGCACAAATGCGGAATGAAGCTTTCGCAGTCCGAGGAAAGGATAAGCCTTATTCGGATGAAATTATCAAAAAGTTTGGTGACAATGACATGGATTTTTATCCGAATGTGGATTGGTACAATGCCTTATACAAGCCAAATAATTTATCCCATAAAGGAAACTTTAATATCGGTGGCGGTGGTAATGTAGTGACATACTATATGTCTGGAGGCTATTATATCGAAGATGGCATGTTTAAGGGGCATCTGCAGTCGTACAATTCAAATGCAAAATATAACCAATTCAATTTCAGATCTAACCTAAAAGCTGATATTAGCCCAACAACAACCTTGGGACTCGGCTTTGATGGACGCTATAACACAACGACAGAGCCCGGACAGGGGACCGATAAAATCTTGGATATCATTAATGAGATCAATCCAACGCTCTTTCCAACCCAATATTCTAACGGAACAGCTCCAGAGGAACCAGCTGGTGTAAAAAATCCTTTTTCCATGCTTAACAAAACAGGTTTTACCCGTGGTTACTCCAATGTAATGAACACTAATCTCAACATCACGCAAAAGCTTGACTTCCTGTTAAAAGGATTATTTTTTAATGGCATTGCATCTTTTTCTAAAATCAACAATTACACGCACCAATATATTAAGGATTATCAAAAGCATCGGCCAGATTTCGCGGGTAGCTATAATGGTACAGGGCGTGACAAAGATGGCAATCTCGTCACCATCAATACCACGCCCGACCTTGACGACAAAATGCGATTTGAACCCTCAACACCAACAGGCTACCGCGTAGTTGAAATACAGGGTAGTGCCAATTATGCCCGTGATTTTGGTAAAGATTTCACAACAACAGCTTTTGTACTCTACAAGCAGCGCGAGTATATGGATGATGCACCCAATGACTATAATGGGAATTCACTCTTGGTAAATGCCTTACCCACACGTGAACAATCCATTGCCGGGCGCTTCACAACAGGTTATAAAAACCGCTATTTCACAGACATTAACTTTGGCGCTTCAGGATCGCAAATGTTTACTCCAGACAAGCGTTGGTCGTCCTTCCCTTCTATCGGACTAGGCTGGATCATGTCAGAGGAAAAGTTCTGGGGAGGGTTGAAAAAAACGGTTAATATATTAAAATTTCGTGGTTCATATGGTGTGGTGGGAGCTCCAGGAAATGCCAGACGCTTTGGCTACATGGCCACAACAGGTACTGTTGATGGCTATACATTCGGTTTTGGAGGAACAGCCTATAGCGGTACAACTATTCATGGTGTTGGCGAAAGCCGGTTGGAGCAACTTGGACTAACATGGGAACAAAACAAGAAGTTAAATTTCGGTGTAGAATTAGGCTTATTTAACTCGTTTAAAATGATCCTCGACATTTTTAGAAATACACGCGAAGACCAATTAATTGACCTGAACAAATTGCCTTCCACTTTAGGTTTAGGTACGATCCCAAAAGCAAATCTCGGAAAGATGTTTTCAAAAGGTTTTGATCTAGACTTATCCTATTCCAAAAATTTTGGCAATTTTCGGATCAACTACATTCGGGGAATCTTAACCTACAATAAGAACACGATTCTAGAAAATGGGCAGCTGGATCCCAAAATGCCTTACCAAAGTGGTATCGGTCTAGATTGGGGCCGTGATTTGAATTATATTTCCTTAGGTCTCTTCAAAGATCAGGCTGACATTGATAACAGCCCTGTACAAACCTGGAATAAAGTTATGCCCGGCGATATCAAATATAAAGATATTAACGGCGATGGTTTGATCACGCCTGAGGACCGTATTTGGTTAGCTAGTACAGATCCAAAATGGACCTATTCGCTTGCGCTTGATTTCAATTATAAAAATTGGACCATTGCAACCCGTGTTATCGGAAAATCGGATGTCTTCCGTACCCTAAATGGCGGCCGTATCCCATTCAATGCCTCTGGTAGCCGTGGCGCCATTTACGAAGCAGCCTTTAACGACCACTGGACTCCTGAGTCCTACTCAGGCACGCAGGCTACCGAGAATCCAAATGCCGCTTATCCCCGTTTAGGAGTGGGATCGGAAAACACCAATAATGCACAGCAATCCACCTTTTGGGAACGCGAAGCATCTTATTTGCGTTTGGCAGATGCCGAGATAGGTTATACTTGGATACCCAAAAACAGTAAACTTCCGTTTCAGAACATCTATTTCTATGGACGAGGAGACAATCTGGCAACATTCTCAAAATTCAAAGATTGGAATCCGGAACAGAAATCATCGTATGCCTATCCATTAAAACGTACCTATTCCATCGGTATGAATGTCAGATTTAAACTATAAGCAGTCTCATCGTTAGACAACCGACCAATTAAGACAGTAAACCTGTCCAAAAAAGAATAACATAAATGAATATATAAAACTATTCCGATGAAAATATTCAACATCAAAAATATAGGCTTAGCAATCGCATTATTGACCAGCATAAATATGCAGTCCTGTAAGTACTTGGATGCAGAAGAATACCTGCACGAAGTTGATAATCTCAACGATATATGGTCATCTCGAAAAAATATCCGTGAAGCATGGGCTGCCTGTTATGGACACATGCCCAACTTTACCGATATGCATCAGTCCTGGCCCTTCAGCGGTGCCGGCGATGAAGGCCACGCCGGTCTAGATACTTACATGGCTATACAGCTATCTCAGGACAAGTACAATTCGGACAATATACCCTCGGAACTAAACTATTGGACCAAATTGTACCGGGCGATCCGAACTTGTAACCAATTTCTGGAAAATTCACCAAAGGCCACCGATAAATTACTAAAAGAAGACGAACTCGAAGGCTATCAAACGGATGTACGCTTTTTGCGAGCTTATTATTATTCGCTGATCCTTGAAATCTATGGTCCTTTCGTGATCGTTGATAAAACTGTCGATTATGCAAATGAAAAAAACTATCCAACGAAACGTGCGACTCTGGAAGAATGTGTAAATTTTTTAACGAAGGAATTGGATTTGACCATTCAAAAATTACCAAGCCAAACGCAGCTATTGACTTCAGATCTTGGTAGGCCATCCAAAGCGGCAGCCATGGCAACAAAAGCTCGTATACTGCTTTGGGCAGCAAGCCCACTTGTCAATGGCAATACGGAATATACTAGTTTCGTTACCCCCGAAGGTCAACCTTTCTTTGGAAAAGGCTACGATGAAAGCCGCTGGAAAAAAGCTGCGGATGCCTACAAAGCAATTATCGACTTGAATCAATATGAACTCTATACGCTACCAGCAAACAAAGGGTACAAAACAGTTCCATTGGGTGATTTTCCGGGTAACACTGTAGCTTGGCCAAACGGGCCTGCTGGGATTGACCCCTATCGATCTTTCAAGGGATTATTTAGCGGTGGTGACGATTACTGGAACAGTGAAGTGATCTGGCAAGTCAACAGGCAGAGTCAAACCTATAACCTAACTGCTCTGGGATGGCCCCGAGGTCACAAAGCTTCCAACGCAGTCACTACGACACGCGTAGCCGCTACCCAAAAGATTGTAGACGGTTTTTTCATGAACAATGGTGCAACCATCGAAGAAGAAAACCAAAAGCTTTATAAAGATCTTTCTACGTCATCAGCCGCTGATGGGTATTACATCTTAGGGGACGGCAATTCGCACAATTCACCGATCCACACCAACTTTTTCAACGGAAATCGGTACCCAGCCGTACCAAATCGTGTGCTGAACCGTGAACCTCGTTTTTACGCTACCATCGGCTTCCATGGTAGAGGGTACAAACAGGACGATAAAGTGGATCCCTATTATTATGTCGATTATAGGCCCGAAACCGCTGATGGTTATTTTGAGACAGATCGGCCTTCCCTGCGTACAGGTTACGCTGTCGTTAAATACATCAATGATGATGATATGCGTATAGAAGGAACTTACGAAAAACAATATCCGGTTTTTCGACTGGCAGAAGTATATCTTTCCTATGCAGAAGCGCTCAATGAAAGCCAAGCTGGACATCCGGATATCCTAAAATATCTCAATTTGGTCCGCTATCGGGCAGGGCTTCCAGGATATAGTCAAGGCTCCAAAGAAGAAATGCGAGAAAAGATCAAACGTGAGCGTCTCGTAGAAATGGCTTTTGAAGGAAAACGCTATTTCGATATCCGCCGTTGGAAAGATGCCGAAAACTTGCAACGCGACAGCTGGGGTAATCCCAAAGGTTCTGGTGGTCCAGTTTATGGGATGAACTACAAAAAAGCAGATATTACTTTCTATGACAGAACCATTATTGACGGTTATTCTTTCAAAAAGAAAAACTATTTCTTTCCATTGCCCTACAACGATGTCGCCAACCACTGGGGCCAGCTAGTCCAGAATCCAGGTTGGTAGTCATAAATTGTATTATTGATAAATTTTTATTCACATGAAAATGAAACCAAATTATATAAAATACCTTTCACTACTTGCTGTCCTCTTATTCTTGGCAGCTTGTGGTAAACTGGATTATGAAAACAAGGAGTTTTATAAGCAAGAACTCTATATCGTCAATGCAGAATCGACATCCGCATCGGAACGATCCATCACTTCCATACAAGCCTACACTTTCGTAGATACACTTAAAATTCTGAACGATGATTATGATGTTGAACTCATCGAAGACCTTCGTGACGGTTTTTTTGAAGTTAAGTTTAAAGTCGGCATCGGTGGCTCGCTAACCGCTGAAAAAGATATTCCCGTCAAAGTCGTGTTTGACCAGGAAACACTCAACGATTTTAATATCGAAAACAATACAAAATATTATATCCCTGAACCGTCTTTGTATAAGGCCAATGCCCCCTATGACCCTAAGACAAATAGCTTTTTGGTGACCATTAAAAAGGGAACAGCTTCCAGCGCACTCATCTTTTCGATTCCGATCAAACGTACAGATAGTAAAACTTATGCAAACTTTGCATTTCCGTTAAGGCTTGTGGACGGCAATGGCCTTCCCCAAAACCGCTTTTATGACAACTTTTTAATTGCCAACCTCATCGTGGATGCCCAAAAAGTAGTTAACTGGTCAGGTTTTCCTATTCCACAGCTTCCGGAAGGGCGCTACCATTCCGCTCGATTGCAAGGCAACGCTGCAGAAAACACGGTTAATGGCATACATTACAATTACAAATATATCAGCCGTTTGAGTAACGACCCACACGATAAAGGTCAATTCATGATCTGGGGAACCGGCTTATGGAGCTTTGAAGTTTTTGGGCTGCATGGATCGGGCTGGATGTACAATAAATTTTACTTAAATAATGAGGTTTATGGTACTTATACCATGGAACCTATTGCATCTGGCGACAGTAAATTCCCTTATGGAACCTTTGCTTATGCAACAACGCAGGGCGTAACCACCGACAACACTTATGATCCGAAAACCAAAACATTGGTATTGCACTACAAAAATGTAATAGGTCAAGATTATACAGACGTACTTACCTATATCGACGACAAGTTAGATATACGTGATGCAAATACTCAATTTTGTCCGCACAATTGGCAATATGTCAGACAACAAGGTTACAAAAACTGGTTGCCAATAGACGGAAAATAATAATAATAATAATAATAATAATAATAATAATAATAATAATATATAACAAACCATGAATCGAAGATCCTTTTTAAAAAGATCAAGTTTACTAAGTACAGCATGGCTACTTGCCCAGTTTCCGAGCTGGGCAGGCAGTATCTTCGCATGGGATCAGCCCTTGCACAATATTCCTACGGATAAGAAAATCGATTCCAAGTGGATTGAACAGCTGTATAAACGTGGTGGAAAAACACGTTATTACAAGAGTAAAAACGAATTGCAATACATCGGTATGCCCATCGGAGGCCTCCACGGCGGTACAGTTTATGCCGGCGGTGATGGACGGTTATGGCTCTGGCAGATCTATAATGAAACCTATGAAGGGACCAGAGAAGGGATAGATCCGAAACTTGTACAGTGGTATAATGGTCGAGAATACGTTACGATCAAACCGCGTGATGGATCAGCTTATGTCGAACCGGCGATCGCTGATAATTTAAGACTACTGGAACAAGGTTTTTCTGTGACTATAGAAGACAATGGCCATATCCAAACACGCGAGCTCCGGAAAGAACATTGGGATGAGGTCATTTTTGAGTCGGGCTATCCAAGCTGCACAATCCACTATTCGGCCCAGGACTTTCCCTTAGACATCGAACTACAGATCTTTTCGCCTTTTATTCCCCTGGACGCTGAAAACTCGTCCCTTCCGATGACAACGTTACATCTGAAGGCAAAAAATAAGACAAAACGTAATGTTAAAGCGACATTCTGTGGCTGGCTGGAGAACGGTGTACACAAACCTCGCAAGGAATTTAAAGGGGTTACAAAATGTGCGCAGGTGGTACCGCTCGACAATGCACAAAGTATTCTCTTTTCATGTGAGAGAGTTCCGCAGGAACAACTCCGGTCGGGTGATTACGGAACTATGGCGCTATACTGTGAGGCCGCGGATGCGGCTGTACATCCAATGGTCGATACATGGCCTTTCGATCCGCTGCAAAAGAACCCAAGTAAAGAATCTATATCTGTCCCTTTCGACCAACTACAGGTTGGGAATATCATCGTCCACCGCGACGTTCTACCACAAGGCAGCGTCGCGGTATCCTATGCCATCAGCTGGCATTTCAATAATCCTCACCCGCAGCTGCGCGAAAAAATCAAAGATGCAGCGCAAGGGTACTGGTACGGAGTCCGTTTTGCTGATGCAGCTGCTGTATTAAAATATTATCATACACATAAAGATTACCTCAATAAAACAACGTTAACCTGGATTGATACCTGGTACAATTCCTCTCTCCCACATTGGTTTCTTGATCGTACACTGGTGAATATCGGTACCCTAGCCACGGCCAATACCTACCGTTTTGCGAGTGGCCGCTTCTGGGCATGGGAAGGCGTAGGTGCCTGTGCCGGAACCTGTACCCACGTTTGGCAGTATGGACAAAGTATGGGGCGCCTTTTTCCGGAACTCGAACGCAACCTACGCGAAACAACTGACCTGGGGGTTGGATTTGTCCCCGAAAGTGGTGCCATTATCTTCCGTGCTGAATATGAATCCCGTCCAGCAATTGATGGACAGGCTGGAGTGATTCTCCGTTTCTATCGGGACCACCAGATGTCGCCAGACAATAGCTTTCTCGTCCGAAACTGGCAAAAACTAAAAAAAGCCGTTCAGTACATTATCGATCAGGATAAAAATGGTGACGGTATGACCGATACCCCGATGGAAAATACGCTCGATGCCGTTTGGGAAGGTGAGATTGCCTGGATCGTAGGTTTATGCATCGCCGCCGTCAAAGCGGCGGAGCTCATGGCCATTGAAATGAACGACCAGACATTTCAATCCATTTGTTCCCAATATGTAAACAGAGGAACGGCTGAAATGGATCGTTCCCTATTCAATGGCGAATATTATATTCATCGGCCAAATAAAGAATTTGGCCGAAAGAAACTAGGTTCCTACAATACCTGTCATATCGATCAGGTGTATGGACAAGCCTGGGCACACCAGGTCAATATGCCCCGGATAAATAGTGCTGAACAAACACGTTTGGCCTTAAAAGCCTTATGGAAATATAATTTTACCATGGATGTAGGTCCTTATATCAAAACACACCTGAACGGCAGACCTTATGCCCTATCCGGGGAAGGTGGTATGATCATGAATAGCAATCCCAGCAACGAAGCTTCACCATATGGTGAGGATGTCACCTGGCAGCTCGGTTATTTCCACGAATGCATGAGTGGATTCGAACATCAGGTGGCAGCACATATGATGGCCGAAGGCATGGTGGACGAAAGTCTGATATTGACCCGCTGCATTCACGACCGTTATGCTGCCACGAAACGTAATCCTTACAATGAAATCGAATGCAGTGACCATTATGCGCGTGCCATGGCGAGTTACGGCACTTTTATTAATGCCTGTGGCTACAGTTATCACGGCCCCAAAAAGCAACTTGGTTTTGCGCCACAATTGCAGCAGGAGGATTTTAAGGCAGCCTTTACCACTACAGAAGGTTGGGGAACCTACCGACAAAAACAACAGGAAGCTTCAATCACCCTAGCTTATGGATCATTAATCATACGGGTCTTAAGCATTGGTCAGCTATCCCAACTTCCCCGACGAGGCAAAACCCCTAAAGCGTTGCTCAATGGAAAGCCACTACAGGTATCGATCGTCGAGGTCAACGAACAATTGCTACAGTTCGCTTTCGCCAACGAGCTTACGATGCGGGCAGGCGATAAACTAAACATTATCTGGTCATGAAAAAAATAATAATTTCCGCTTTCAAACTATGCTTGTTGGGCCTGTTTTTAAGTAGCTGCCAACCCAAGCCTACAGCTGGCAATCAACAAGACACAGTGTTGGAAAGCAATTGGCAACAGCGTCTAAAAACGTCGTTGCCACTCTTAGGACACCGCAATTGGATTCTGATCGTAGACAAAGCCTATCCCGCACCTAGCAGCGCGAATATAACCGTTATAAATACGGGTCAAAACCTACCAGAAGTCGCAAAACAATTGGATAGTTTATTAAAAACGCAAGACCATATCCGACCTATCGTTTACCAAGATAAAGAACTCGCTTATATCGACGAACAACTTGTTCCAGGAATTGATATGTTTAAAAAAGAAATTGGCCTTATCTTCCGTTCTGGTTTACAGGTTATTCCGCATACCTCTATTTTCCAAAAAATAGAGGATGCTTCCAAACTATTTCACGTTGTTGTTCTCAAAACGGCGTCTACATTGCCTTATACATCGCTATTTATTGAGCTTGACTGCAAATACTGGAATGCAAACAGCGAACAGGAACTCCGCCGCCGTATGCAACATGATAGCAATCGACACGAACCATTAATAACCAAAAGATCAAAATGAACAAATTGAATTTCATGTTGGCGCTGGTTCTCATATTTTTCTTCTGCAGACGGGCAACGGCACAGGAGATCAACGAAGAATCGCTCTATCTCATCGTCAACAGCAATGGCCTGGCCTGGGATAATGATGAACTATTTGATGATGGCGCAAAAATAGTCTTGCGCAAAGCAGATAAATCGAAAAAGAGCCAGCTCTGGCGTTTCAGGAAGCATGTCAATGGCTATTATATCATCAGCAATCCATTTACAGGAACCAATATAGACAACGCCAACCAATATTCGGGAAATGGCAACCCGATTATGCAGTGGGGAGCCAATCCATCCAACCCTAACCAACAATGGAAACTGACATTCACAGGCACAGGTGCGATACAGATCCAGCACAGCAGTAGCCGAATGAACCTGGGGATACTGCAGGAAGATCGTGAAGGTGTCCCGGTTTATCAACTACCAGTTGCGCCCTTAGATTGGAAACTCGTGGAGATTGATTCAAAATTAGCAAAAGGATTTGTTTGGCGCGGTGAAGAGGAGTGGCAAAATGAAACGGTATTTGAAGTCAATAAGATGCCGGGGCATGCCACATTCATCCCTTACCCCAATACCAAGAGTTTAAAAGAAGATACTTACTTCGACAAGCCCTGGCTTGACTCAAAGTCGCCCTATTTCCAATCCTTAAATGGAACATGGAAATTCAAATGGAGTGCAAAACCACAAGATAGACCCTTGGATTTCTTCAATATGAAATATAATGTGGCAACATGGGACAATATCACTGTTCCTTCCTGCTGGGAAGTTAGTGGCTATGGAACTCCCATCTATACCAATGTAACTTATCCTTTTGCCAATCGTCCCCCCTTTATTTATCCTGTCAAAGGCTATACCAGTGAAAAGGAGCCCAATCCAGTTGGCTCTTACCGCAAGGACTTTACAATTCCGAAGACCTGGAATGGCAACAAGATCGTGCTACATTTTGATGGTGTATATGCTGGATTTTATGTTTGGGTAAACGGCCAAAAGATCGGCTACAGTGAAGGATCGAATAACGTGACAGAATTTGATATTACCGATGTTGCGAAAACAGGCAAAAATACCCTTGCCGTAGAAGTTTATAAATGGACCGACGGAAGTTACATTGAAGATCAGGACATGTTCCGTTTCGGAGGTATCCATCGGGATGTTTTTCTATACACGCTCCCAAAAGTTCATCTCTTTGATTTTAATCATCACACAACATTTCAGGATAACGACTTCAGTAAGGGGACCTTTACGCTCCATACACAATTGAACAATGAGTATAAGGATCTTAAAAATGGAAAATTGAACGTACAATTGCTGGATCTCACCGGAAGGGTAATCGGCCAGGAAAGTAAAGATTATCATATTGCCGCAGGTCAGCACCTGGAAATGAGCTATCAGCTGCAGTTGTCAAATCCGAAACTTTGGTCGGCTGAGATGCCGACACTCCATACGCTGGTGATAACGCTGACCGATGAATCTGGTAAGGAAATTCAGACAATAAGCTCAAAAATTGGCTTCCGAAAAATTGAAATAAAAAATAAAAGGGTCTTTATCAATGGAAATCTGGTGTTCTTTAAAGGTGTGAATCGCCACGATACGCATCCCGAATTTGGCAAAACGGTTCCTTTGGAAACTATGATCAAAGATGTATTCTTGATGAAACAACACAATATCAATACAGTGCGTACAAGCCATTACCCCAATAGTCCGAAGTTCTATGCTTTGATGGATTATTACGGCCTATATAGCATGGATGAAGCTGATGTAGAAAACCATGGTAATATGGGACTGTCTGACAATGAAAACTGGCGTGAGGCATACGTCATACGAGCTGAGCGCATGGTTCTGCGCGATCGCAATCATCCATCGGTTATTTTTTGGTCCCTTGGTAATGAAAGCGGTAACGGACGCAATTTTGATTTCATGTATCAGAAAGTTAAAGAGCTCGACCCGCAAAACAGACCAGTGCATTATGAAGGAAAAAATGAACTTGCAGACATTGATTCACATATGTATCCAGCATTGGATGGTATGGCGCGGTTCGACCAGAAAATAACGGGAAAACCCTATTTTCTCTGCGAGTATGCACATTCGATGGGCAATGCCATGGGTAATTTACAGGAATACTGGGATTATATCGAGCACAGCTCTCAACGCATGATTGGTGGGTGTATCTGGGATTGGGTAGACCAGGCGCACGTCAAAAAAGGAGAACCCAAAAATCATTTCTATTATGGTGGTAGTTTTGGAGAAAAGCCAACAGACGGTGATTTTTCAAACAATGGACTCACCACTCCCGATCGCCGCGTAACAGCAAAGCTAATCGAGGTACGCAAAGTCTATCAGTACGTTAAATTTAATGGAGATGCGCTGGCCGCTAATAAGATTAAAATCACAAACAAATATGATTTCCTCAATTTGGATCAATTTTATCTGACCTGGGAAATTCGGAAAGATGGTGTACCTGAACAAACCGGCCGGATAGACCCGCTAACACTTCCCCCAGATCAGGATACAATCCTCAATCTTCCCTTCGAGCGGAATTTTATGCCCAATAGTGAATATCACTTAAATGTATACCTTCATTTGAAAGAATCAAATAGCTGGGCTGAAAAGGGGTATCCAGTGGCATCAGAACAGTTTGAACTCACGTCGCGGTCCGTCCTCAAGACCATGGACCTGCAACATGTTCCGGCATTGCAACTTGCAGAAAATATGGATAAGATCAGCATTCAGGGAAAGGATTTTCAGCTAGTATTCGACAGAAAAAAGGGCAGCATGACATCGTTGGTTTATCATGGCAGAGATGTAATGGACGGCCAATCGGGTTTACAGTTCAACTGGTACAGAAGTTTCAATAACGACAAATACACAGATCAAAGCTATTACCCGACAACATACGACACCAATATGGACATCGTCAGAGTTGGTAAGGATAGCAAATCTGTTGTCATCACCATAAAATCGGTCGCTACGATCCACGCTAAAGACAGTATCTTAATACCCTTTACGACAAATTACACCATTTTCGGTGATGGAAAGATCGATTTAGAAAGCTATTTTACCTTACCAGAAAAGGCTGAAATCGTCCATCGTTTGGGCTTACAAATGCAGTTATCGGCCAATTATAAAAATATCACATATTTTGGTCGCGGGCCCCGGGAAAATTATTCCGACCGTCGCATGTCCAACTATCTAGGTTGTTACAAAACTTCGCCGACCGATATGGAGGAGGAACATTATACGCGGTCGCAGAGTATGGGGAACCGCAGCGACATCCGTTGGGTCTCTTTGTCCGACGAAGCCGGACAGGGCCTGAAAATAACGTCTAAAGATCGTTTGAGTTTTACGGCACTCAATTTTTCGGATGAAGCAGTATGGAATGCCAAATATGATTTCAAAATTCCCGAAATCCGACAAAATAAAATTTACTTGAGTCTGGATTGTATCCAACAGGGACTAGGAAATGCCAGCTGTGGGCCATTACCACTGCCTCAATATATGATTCCAATAAATACGCCATTGTTTTATTCCTTCAGAATAGAACCAAGTGTAGTTAACCCATAATTAGGATCAAAAAGAGGGATAATTTCATTTTGTCTTTTATGATGACAGCAGAAATATCCCTCTTTTCTCTTCCCATTATATTGCATAAAGCATATTAGGTTAAGGTCCATTTGCAAGCCATGTAGCCTATCTTATTTTTCCAGTATCAACCGGCCATGCATCGGTGCGAAAAGGAGCCAACGGCAACCCTTCTTTGCTAAAAATATTACCTATCCCCGTATTGCTAAATTGATATCGAACAGCTACTGGATTTTTTACCTGCTGATTTGAAACAATCAGCTGATTGCCTTTTAGCACGACCGTGGCAGGATAAAATATCTTGTCTTGCCCAGAAATAAAAATTTCCTTTCCTTCATTTCCTTTTATGATCAAGCCAGATTCAGCATGATCAAAATCAATCACAATCTGATTTTTCCGCACGACAAAAGATTTGAACATCGGGCTTTTATAATTTCCTCTATTTAGCCCATAAGTCTCAGACAAAGCATAATTTGCAAGACGCAAACCAACGTCTTTCTTATTTGTGGGATGAATATTCAATGTATCGTTAACAAGGTCTGAAATGACAACCATACCAGTATTTCCTGTTGCGAGAGTCTTAGTCTGCGCTTCTCGGAGTAGGGCTCCTACATGATGGTTGGAATACTTATTTGGCGCAATCTGCACGTAATAAAACGGAAGACTTTTATGCCAGGACTTACGCCAGGAAGCAATCATGGTATCCATTAATTGGGTATAACTTGAAGCTGTCTCAACGTTGCTTTCTCCCTGATACCAGATCACACCAGCGATATTAAAATTAGTAAACGGTGCGATCATTGCGTTGTACGCATACCCGGGTGCAATCGGCCACCATGAAGCAGGCTTCTTTCGACCTGCTGCATCCTTTAAAATGCTATTATTTTCAATAAGTTCTGCAGGAGTCCATACCTCGGCTGGGGTACCGCCCCAATTGCTACTGATCAAACCGATTGGTACATTCAATTCCTTGTTCAGTACCTTCCCAAAATAATAAGCGACTGCACTGAAATTTTTCAAAGTGTTGCTATCACAAACCATCCAATTCCCTTCATTGTTATCCTGTGGATTTTTAGACGTTGCTTTAGTGACCTGGAACAACTTGATATTAAGCTTGTCGATAGCTGAAAACTCATCCTTAATACTGGGAACACCGTTGTAATAGTTCCATTCCATATTGGACTGCCCGCTGCAAACCCAAACTTCTCCGATAAATACGTTCTCAAGAACAATTTTATTGTCACCTTCAAATACGATAGTATACGGGCCACCTGCCTTTGGCGTCTGTACTGATATTTGCCATTTGGCATTTCCATCCGCTGTTAGCTCGACGGTTTTATCATCCCAGGAAGTCGTTATCCTGATTTTTTCTCCAGCTTTGGACCAACCCCACAACTGGGTCGTCGACCGCTGTTGCAAAACCATATTATTTGCCAAAATACTCGGTAAACGAATGGCAGCCTGGGATGGGAGCATCAGAAAACAGGATATCAGAAAGAGAAGAAATTTGTTCATAATGGTAAATTTATAATTAAACAATTAGGTGTATTACTCGTTTTTATACAATTCTATTTACAAGACACACAAGATATAAAATAAGGTGACAGCAATATGATTTTTTATCAGGAAATTAGCTATAGCCAAGGGAAACTGCAGATCCACCATGGCACTAAACGGTTTAGTTACAGGGAGCTGGTCCTTTTACTGTTTTGGCTCCTACCAACAATGCTTTTGCTAACGCACCCAAAGAGGCCTTAAATAACTTAATGCTTCCAGAAAACAAGGCGCAATTATCGTCAACATTGACCTACTACGTGATTCCTGGAAAATGGAGTGCCGCGCAGATCACCATGATTTTTTCTTCATATCCTAAAGTAGTATAAATGTTGATTAAACGAATAATGTCAATATTGCTCGTTTTATTCTTTTGCATCCATTCAAGGCGTATCGGTTTCCTGAAGATGCATAAAGATCCATTTTGATGCCCAGGGAATTATTTTGACGTATAAGGTTAATAAAAAACTGCATCAACAGTTGAGCAGTTTTTTATAGGGTATTAATCCAACTTCTGATTATCGAGCGGGAAATCATCCACTTGTTTTTCGCCGATGACGACGTCACCACGGATGGATCTTAAGTAGCCTTCAAAAGCGATATTCAATCCTTCAATAATCACTTTATCATGTGCATCAATATCGCCCAGTATTTTCTTATCGTCATAGCTATCGCCAACGATTGCCAAAACGCAGCTCGTGCTTTGTTTTGGAAAAAGGCCAACACCTATTATTTCCTCGCCAAATTTCACAAACCAGGTTTCTTCCTGATGGTCGTCTGTCGTGTTTGGTATATGTATGGCCTGACCGAGGTCTTCACATTTAATCATATCAAAATTCATTGTGCGCTGTTTTTGTTACATAGCTAAGACAGCACTAAAAGGAATATTGTTTTTAGAAACTTCATCATGACTTCGACTTTTCCTTTGGGTGCAAACGCCGGGACCAAAAATCGAAATTTTTCTGAGCTGCGGAAGATGCTTACTAAATTTCGGCTACCTTGATAAATAATCCCGAATAATTGACAACTAAACCCCAATGATCTACTTCAAGATCGGCCTCAAAATCTTTCGGAATGTCTTGTATTGAAATGTTAACATGTTAGTCTTCGAATAGTTCTGATGAACTGGTTTTATGCCGTCGTTTAGAATATCAAGATAGAGCACTTTAATATCCGTACTTTCACCGATTTCGAGATTCAAACTATTGATCGGAAGTGTATTGGTAAATGGTGTGAGGGAGATATCAATATAATCAATACCCTGAAAATCGTTTTTAATCGATCCATTTATTTCCCAGTCATTTTTAACTTTATTTCCTTTTATTCTTTTATTAACGCCATTCACTTCATATTCCAAATCACGACGTTGAACATTCCAATGCTCGTCTATCTTCAAATGATATTCGAGGGTATAGATTTTATCTTCATAATACCCAATAATGTTGGAATCGACTATAAAAAAGCCCCCTTGTTGTATCAGTTTAAAATATTCGAGGGAATTTTAGATAATGCCCTTCCAAATTAATGTTTTCATCTTTAAAATTTATTTATCGCTCATTTTTGCAGAGACTTTATCAAAATTGTGGCGCATTAAGGCCTTTTAAAAAACTTTTTATTTGGCAAAGTATCAAAGAGCTTTTCAGCAAAAACAACATAGCCATTTTTTATTGAAAGATCACACCAGAATTTCATGAGCCGCGGGTCTGGCGTAACTATAATGAGCCGAGTTTTTTATTGCAAATTTTTTTTAAAATTTTATTCAATTCAATTACGTTTTCTTTATATCTTGGATATTTTCGAATATTTCGAACACTATGATTTTGATTGTTTACTGTACCCACTTCATCAAGCTCAAAAAAGACCTCGTCAATTAAAAGTCCGTTTGATATACATCTAGAAATATATTCCGCACTTTGTTCAAACTGTGGTACTGTCTTTAAATGGTTATATATAATCTGCATCGCATGGTCTCTTTGCTCTCTTTCAATTGCTGTCATTGGTAACATAAGCAGAAATAATTGTTCAAACTGTTGAAGTGATAACAGTTCATCCCAAGTTAGAAACCAAGCTTCAAAATGTCCACTCAAGTTCCCAAAGTAAACGTCGTTAAGAAAAAATCTAATTTCATGATCTTGAAATTCAATTAAGAAGGTCGTGTCTCCATCCAATTCTCCTTCGATAAATTTTGAAACTTCTCCAAAGTCATCTAGCGAAAAAAATTGTTCTTCCCATTCCGCTAATTTTTCTTTGTCAATGCCGATAACTTCTAGTGCTTCGTCAATGTTGATCTCGCTTATGTCGTCGTATCCATTGAACCATTTAATATAGCTATACCAAAAGAATGTATTGTCTTTTATGTTGTTTTGTGTAATTTGTCTATTCATATTTAGATACTGTTATTCAAATTCGATACGGCAAGCCAATTTATTTAAGGTACGATTTTAAATGCTATGCTTTTGGTACGGGAGCATTTGCCGCAATTAATTTTTTATGTTTTAATTCTTCCCAAAAATCGGCGGAAATTTTAATCTTGAAAGATTCCGCATTTTGAATGGCCTGCTTTACGGTATGTGCTCCGGGTATCACTCCTGAAACCTCGTCCGGTGCTGCAGCGAATTGCAATGCAGCTGTCCGCAGGTCTACAGCATGATCATCCGCCACCCTTTGTAAAGCATTCAACTTTTCTTTAACCCCAGTAGGAAACGTTCCATCATAAAGATAGCGGTCCCTGCCTGACAAAAATCCAGCACACAGGGGTGCGCCTACAACAATCGACACCCCTCTTTCAGCGATCTTTGGGAAAACCTTATTCAAATCGTCATCATGTTTAATCAATGAATATTGGCAGGCTGAAAGAAAAATATCGGGATCTGCTACGTCTAATGTTTGCAAAATTGGTTCGATGGTATTGACACCTAGCCCCCATCCTTTTATTATTCCTTCTTCTCTCATTTTAGTCAGCTCGGGCATCGCTCCTTTCGCCGCTTGCTCAAAGCAACTTCCATAGCTGTCTTTCATATCACCATTGTCGGGTGAAAGATCATGAATATATACGATATCTATGGATGATAAGCCCATGCGCTGCAAGCTATCCTCTACGCTTTTTCTCACACCGGCAGCACTGTAATCGTATTGATAACGAAAATTCATTTTACCCTTCCATAACAACTGTTCCATGGTAAAGTCCTCTTTAGGTTCTAAGACTCGTCCTACTTTAGTGGAAAGGGTAAAGCTGTCGCGTGGCTGATCTTTTAAAAACAGGCCCATTCTGCGTTCGCTGATACCCAATCCGTACCAAGGGGAAGTATCAAATAATCGTATCCCAGCATTCCAAGCTGCTTCTACTGCTTGGAGACATTCTAGATCTGCGTTTTGCTGAAAGCCATTCCCTAATGCCACGCCACCAAACCCGGCTTTATTATTGGAGCGAAAACGTCTGTGTTTGCTTAAATTATCAGGTTTTACCATACTATGTTCTTTAATTGTTCTTACCAAAATATTAGGTGCCGCTGCGCTTAAGACTAAGCCCGATCCTGCAAGGCCTGTTTGCACTATAAATTTTCTTCTTTTCATACGCGACACCTTATCTAAATTCCCTTGACTATTCTATTTATTTGCAATGGCCAAATTCAATATGTATATAGCAATCAGGATTCTTCCTAAAAAAACCATTCTCAGGCCTGCTTTGTTTTAGAAGATCATCACTATAGCAGACCATCGCTATCGCAGGAAGGACGATGGCATACTATTAGTGACCACACCAAGAAATAGATTGGTATGATCCAGCACAATTAAAAAAATTAGAAATAGTTGATACCCGGCAATACTTTTTAGACCTTTTCCAATAATTGTACTCCCGAATTGACAAAGCGGAAATCAAAAATAAGAATTTTTAAAAACGATCTTCTTCTGACTCGTGTCCATCTCTAAAAAGAGTTAATAAATGCCCGGCAATCCGGGCATTTATTATACGGTTTTGTGTGTAATCGTCCATTGAGTTGTCTTTGGCTAACAAAACACATCCTATCCCTAGCTACAATCACTTTACTTTCTTCAAAGCTTACTTATTCCTTTCCTCAGCTTATTTGAAAAACCGGAGAAACACATTTTCACCGTAGTTGTACCATAAACATCAATTGTTAAAACGATTGTTGCTTTACTTGACTTCATGTAAGTAAACAAGCACATGATACAATTAAGAAATTAGCATGATGATAAATCCTGTCACTCCTTGGACAGCAACGGTCCAGGCTGATATATCAGATTCTGCGTCTATTTTTGAAATAGACCTAAAAACATACAAACTCAAAATTCATGATGCCGGCGATTCGATTTGGCTCGTGGCTATCTGGCCTACGGGCGCTAGCATAGCCTTTAGACTGGCCTTTGGGATGAGTAGCAGGTTTGAAAAGGTGACGATCTCCGAAGCGCCCGATGAGATCCTGATCACTGCTTCTACAAGATTGGCCTATTATCGAATCATTCTCTTCTTTCCCGAAAGTCTGCGCGCCACCTTTCGTTATACCACTACCTTGCAAACAAAATTGCCGCTCCTTATCCCCTTTTGGCCTCGCGATATTGTTCCCTTGACTAAAGATGGTCGTACTGAAAATACAGCAGGAAAAATACATGCCAAACAGGTGGGATCCCGGTCAGGACAGCTTTATTTCAGTATGACAAAGCCAAAAGCCGGTTCTGTTTTTTATTTTCAGAATCTCACAGCCATGTCTCCCTATTGTCAGGAAACAGAAGTATCACTCCGGGAAACAGTCGGCGGTGAATGGCCAGAGCTCGGGTTCCAGTTCCCTGTAAACGCTGAAAAACCATTGCCTGCCAATAAAGAATATATCATTTCGGATGCTTTTGTTCAGCTCGATGAAAATATTCCCGAAAGTGATGCCGAGGTCGTTGAAAGTTACCTCGATTTACTCGCATCAATATACCTCCTACTCCCTAAGCCTGAAGCCAGCCAACATAATTGGCTGCTGTCGGCTGAAAAAATACTCGATAATATTTCTAACAACAAAGGCTGCTGGACACAAACAGACGGGAGTCCCTATCTGAATGCTTATGTAGGCGACTACAAAACTCCTGCAGAGATCATTGTACAGCTTGCCGTCATACTCCCTTTACATGAGTACCTTACCTGGACCGGAGAACAACACCCTTTGCTGCAGGAACTCTCCGACGGGCTCACCTCATTTTATGATAAATCTATAAGGAGTTTGGTCAGGTGGCACCCTTCGTTAAAAGATGACTTGGATCATTCCGAGGAGCAAAAGAGTGAGATGGTAATGGACTCCTGGTATCTACATCACCCCTTGTTAAACCTCGCCCGACTCGCATTGCGGGGCGACAAGATCGCTGAAAAACTATTTCTAGATTCGATAGATTTTGCGATAAAGGTTGCCAAACATTTTAACTATCAATGGCCTGTCTTTTATAAGATGACCACCTTGGAGGTATTAAAAGCCGAAACAGCTCCTGGTAAAGGTGGTGAAAAAGATGTCCCGGGATCATATGCACACGTTATGCTCCTGGCCTGGCAGCTGACCAAAGAAAAACGATTTTTTCTGGAAGCAAGCAGGGCACTTAAAAGTTTAGACGGTCTGGCCTTTGATATATTTTATCAGGCCAACAACACGGCATTTGCTGCGGGGGCCTTATTGGAAATGTATAAGATGACCGACGATGAGCATTACCTAAAACTCAGCTATTGCTGCCTTGCCGGCATATTCAAAAACTGCCAATTGTGGGACTGCAATTATGGTTACGGTAAAAATTTCCCTTATTTCTTTTCTGTTTTTCCCTTGAAAGATGCCTCCTATACCGCGGCATACGAAGAGCTGGAAGTATTTGCTGCCCTGCATCATTATCTGGAAGTGGCAGCAGGAATGGCTATTCTTCCATCGCTAAAAATATTGATCCCTGAATTTATAAAGTATGCTTCGGGCAGACTCGCCTACTATTATCCTCCGCTACTCCCGACAGAAATGATTGCCGAAAAAACCAAAACGGGTGAGATACAAAAAGACCTATGGATTCCACTTGAAGACATACATGATGGCTGGGAAAAAAGCGGTGAAGTCGGCCAGGAAGTATACGGCGCCGGACTGGCCTTTGGTATCATACCACGACAGTATTTTAAAGTGGGCAATTGGGGTGGAACTGTTTTTATAAATTACCCAATTTCAAACTTTCGAGCCGGCAAAGATTCGGTCACTTTCCGATTAGAGGGAAGTGATCTGCTGCGGGCACAAATGAGGCTTTTAGGCTTTTCAAAGGAATTATTAACCAAAATAAGCGTTGAACAAAAAGTTAAATCATCGTACCAACGTGTGAATGCACTGCGTATTGGTTTTTACGAATTAACTGGAGCCGGGATGGTTAGAATAACAAGAAAATAGATGAACAAAAACATCTTCGATCCAACTTTATTGTAGCACTAACAAAAAACCGATAGCGCATCAGATCGAGATTACTTCCGCCCTTCCAAGAAGTTAATATAGCTGAAATTAACTTCTTGGAAAAAGGACTTTATAGAACCAAGGAATAAGCATCAACGATTTCCGTTTTCCATTCATCTATCGTTTCTGCTGCTGCGCGGTCGGCACGGTCAAAGAATAAATGGCACTTCACATCGAAACCACAATAGGTATAGATACCTCTATCGGAGGTGAGTTTTAGCGCCTTATCCATTCCTATTTCCTGATATTCAGCCTTGGATTTTCCATGTGAATTGATAATGTAGGCGGTCTTACCGGCAAACAGCCCTT
Source organism: Sphingobacterium sp. (assembly GCA_050281725.1). GTDB lineage: Bacteria > Bacteroidota > Bacteroidia > Sphingobacteriales > Sphingobacteriaceae > Sphingobacterium. Next base: position 78,704 of record JBMAAL010000008.1, read on the forward strand.
TTTGTACTCCGTTATCGTATCTATAGGCAAATCCGTAGCTGAATACCCTATCGATATACCCTTTCATCATAGCCGGCATACCTGTCCACCATATCGGATAAATAAATGTAACAGCTTCAGCCCAGGCAATATGTTCCTGTTCCCTTCTGATGGCCTCGCTTACGATGCCTCTGCGTTGTCCGTCCATATCTTCAAGGGACAGCACCGGGTCGAAATTAAGCTGATACAGATCCCTGATTACAACTTCGTTCTTTTGTTGCAGGAGTGTTTCTTCAATTGTTTGCTTGAATAAATGATTTAAACTTGCCGTATTTGGATGGGCATAAATAATAAGATGTTTCATTTTTTTTGTTTTTAAGTAATTGAATAAAACAAAAGTAGCATGAAAGCAAACGGAAAAATTGTAAGAAAACGAAAAGGCTATTCTCCTGAAGCCTGGCAGATATCTTGTTGAAACCTCACAAAATTTCTTGGAGAAAGATTGATAAAATGCTTAAAATCCCGGATAAGCTGGCTTTGGTCGTAATATCCACATTCGGCTATAATTTCAAACCAGTCCACTTTTTTCGATGATAACAGAACATGCTGTATCAGTTCAATTGCTTTTACAAAACGCTGGTATCGGTTAAGCTCTTTAGAACTATAGCCAAAATGCTTTTTTTGCGTCAATTGCACATTTCTTTCAGTCTGCCCGGTTTCTTCGGCAATGGATTTGACTGGATTGCGTGTGCTGTCTTTAAAATTAGCCAGTAAAGCCGCGGTGTTGTGCTGTGATTTTAAATAGGGCCTGCAAAAATCGAGAATGCAGTTTACTCGGTCTGATACACTTGTCATAGCGTTCAACTGATGCCACAGATAGCTAAAACAATTCTCATCCATAACTTCATCAGGATTTATCGGAAAATGGTCTGAAAGAAACGCCCTTCCAAAAAAACGATAAAACGCATCGCCCTTGAAATTAACCACTAAAATTTGTGATCCGGGGAGAAGTGTATATTCAAAGGCAGATTTTAAGGGACCTAGTACGATGCATTTGTCCACCTCGATTTCATTTTTGGCATCAGAAACCAATCGGACTGTTGTACCAAAGTTGAACACCATAATAGTCTGAAAAGATGGCAACAATGTTTTCGTTAGGGCAGTTGTTGAATTGTTCTCTGCAAAATAAAAATGAGAAAACACCGTTTCAAATTCGCTTGCAATGGAAAGCCTGTCGCTACGATATGTCTGTTCGTCTGCTTTCATGATTTGTGGCATGCATATTAAAACTGTTGATCTTTTGCTACTGCTATTTTTGGTGTTTCTCCTCTAATCTACGAACAAATTCAACATGATCAATTAAATCAATCATTTCCGAAGTTCAAACCTAACCTTGCTTCAAAAATATCTTTATTTCTGTTCCTTGCCCAGGCTCACTGATTAAGTCAATCTTCCCCCCAGCTTGTGTCACAATCGTATTGACCAAATATAGACCTACGCCAGATCCATCGACCATTTTGGTTGCGCGTTTAAATTTCTCAAAAATCGTCTGCTGCACTTCGGCCCCCATGCCTATCCCATTATCCTTTACAGAAATAACGACATAGCCATCTTCCTTGAAAGATCGCACTAGAATTTCCGGAGACTGTGAATCTGGTGTATATTTAATCGCATTATTCATCAAATTATAGAGCACACTACGCAGCTTACGCCGTACGAAAGTAAATTCCGAAACCTTTAAATCCTGCCGAATGATTGCATCGGTTTCTATCAGCTGCGGTGCTAAACTCAACCGCACGTCCTCTAGAATATTTGGAAGATCGATCAGTTCAGTTGATGCCTGATACTTCTGCTTTTCCCAACGACTTTCGGTCAGATCGTCTATTATTTTTTTTATTTCTACCAAACCTTTCTCATGATTTTGCATTAAGGGCAAGAATTTCGCTGAATTTTTATCCTTAAATTCCTTCATTAACCCAAATGTAAGTTTAAGTACCAATAATGGATTTTTGATATCATGGGTTATTGTATCGAGCAGCAACTCATGTTCCAGAACAAGCCGTTCTTGTTCTTTAAGGTCCTTTACTCTTGGCGTAATATCCACGAATGTAATAATGACTCCATTCGTCCGGTTTTCATTACGGACATGATAAGGGAGTATATTCATTTGGTACCACTTTAAATCTGTAGTCTGTATTTCTTTCTCCAAGATTTTACCTGTCGCTATCACCGTGTTTATATTACTGATAAAGGTCGGAAATCTAAAATTTTCTTTTATATCCTCTAGCGGCATTCCTATGAATTCGGATTTAAGATCAAACTGCTTCATCGCCGGTGGAGTGAACTTTCTTAGAATTAGGTTCGCATCCACAAATAACTGTGGGATGATGGTATTGCTAAAATAGTTTTCCAGGTCTTCGTTGAGTTGGGTTAAGTCACTAATCTGCTCGTTTTTATTCATAAAATATGCGATATTTTATGAATAAAAACAAGAAAAAAAAGATATTGTTTTTAAATATTAAAGCTCAAAACCGTAATTTGAGTCCGTTTGAACTTAGTTAAATACATTTTAAAACAGCATGAGGCTTGAAATGGAGATTTATCTCCATTATAGAAAAGAAACCATTGCGTTAGTAAAAACTATAGGTTACCTTTAAAGTGCGATCTTCAAAATAATCAGCCTTTGCAGCAGCCGATTTTCGCTGTATGGAGATCAAAAAACCTTTTTCATCGTAGTTCATTTCCAGCTCGCTTACTTTTAGTCCATTCCAAATATCTTCCATCAGTTTCAGGTTTCGGTTTTGGTCATAAACATACTTTTCGGTTTTTGGATCAAGGGAAGACGGTGCATCGTTGAGTTGTAATAAAAGTCCGTCCTTGAATTGATACAATTCCGATGGTGTTTTCTTGACCGCACAGTCATGATGTAGAAACAACGCTGCCGGATGTCCTTTTAAATAGTAATATGTCTTTTTTTGATAACAAGTATCTGAATTACCACTATTTTTACTAAAATTGAAATATTCGGTACGTTCTTCCGCCTCGAATTCATTTTCGGTATAGTAACGATATTGCAAAGATGAAAAATCATTATTCACCGTCATTTTCTCCCAAAGACTTTCGTCTGGGAACGTACCCTTTAAAATCATGTTGTCCACTCCACGAACTGGCTCTCCCTGCCAGTCATTGTTTTGTGACCTATTTGGCATTTGTGCATTCAGTGTAAAGGTTCGGATGATATCAACTTTGTTATTCTTATTGTATTGATAGCTACTGACTTTTACAATGCCATTGGAATAATCTATTCTTGCTTTTTTATCGGTGAGACCATGTAAATTATAAGAGTATCTGGTATAGAAAGCGGTATCAAGGTTTTCGTTATTATATCGGATGCTCGTCATACTTACGATCATACCGTCGGGATTAAAGTTGTAAATATATTTCATCCCAATCTTCTCTTCGCTCTGAAGCAGAATACGCTTTACTTTATTGCTTTTCATAAAAGTAGGATTGAATGAAAAAACAGTTTTTGTAAAATAATCATCGTCCTCCAAGGGTGCAACGTTATAGAATGGTAGTACCTGAGCCTTTCCTACAGCCCCAATACCAATAAATAACATAAGGGTTAAGCAATAGCAAAGATTATGTTTCGTGGATATCATAAAGAAGAATTTTTGTTCCTTTAAAATCGGGGGGTTCGGAAAGATATCATTTCTGACCACAGCCAGTCCCAAATTAGTTCATCAATTTTATTTATTACTTAAGTTAGTCAATCAATTCATCATTTTTTGAAAAACGAGATTTTTTTCCTCTCAGCCAAATATATAGACCATTATTAAAGGGGAAATACTTGGGAATCTTTCCAGATTTGCCCAGCAAGCTTCAATTGGTACCGATGCTCTAATATAGCAGCAGAATATTCATATTAAAAAACTGCAATCCGAATTTTGTCAAAGAAATAATTGAATAAAATTAATTATATTCAATTATACAAACGATACTAAAAAAAAGACCTTATTCCATTTTTCGTTAGTAACAGTTAAGCCTATTCAAGAACTTATGAAACGATTGGATATAAACAAGCAACATCCCGTATCAAAAACGGAGAATATCAATAGAAAAAAAATATTAAGAACTGATTTTGAAACTCTTACCAACTTCTATGAGATCTGTAAAAAGAAAAAAATATCTGAACGAGAAGTTTCGTTTTTAATGGGTAAGACCAACAAATATTTCCAAGGGTGCCTCAACCTGTTTTTTAAAAGTGTTATTAAACCTGAATTTCTAGCTATTCTGCCTGCCATTACTTCTAAAGACATTCAAGAAATTATGCCAAATGACATCGCCCCAAAAGAAACGATCGATATTCATGGTGTTTATAAACAACAGAAAAACGAATTTTCGGCCTCCGATTATTATAAATTCACTGTAACTTATCAAGACGGAACCACTAAAAACTATCGGTGGAAAATAGAAATTACGAAGGGATCAAGATCTAAAGTAAATCCAGAACTATTTAAGATATTGAAAAAATTAATCTCACGCCATTACTTTCACAAGCCAAAACTTGCGTTCAATATCTATATGACACTCAAATCGAGGTTTAAAAATGCTTTCAGTCCTTTAGAGCTACAAATTGCGCTTTCGAAATTAACCAATAAAAGCACCAATCCAGCATTTTCTTTGCAAGAGGGTGTCGATAATATGAGGACTACATATAGCAAGATATTGACCGAAAGCGAAAAGTTTCTGGAACATTGTCAAGACTACATGATCTGGATTTTGAGCTATGAGCCATTAGATTCTCCCTCGAGCAAATATTTCATCTGGTATGAAGATACCGACGAAAATGATAAGCTGCTAACCTCGCTGGATGGAAAAGTGCTACTCTCCTCTTCTATAGAAGAATTGCTTACTTTGTTGAAGAGTAATGAAGATAGCTTTAAAGCACCTGCTAATTTAGAAGCATGGTTGTCCGGTATGGAAGACTTACCTCCTACCAAGTCGACCACTTATTCTCCCAAGGAAATTATTGATGGCTTTGAAGTAGATACTGTTTCTGTGGATACACTCGGTAATTTTGTAGACTTTTACAATTTAGCTGGTGATCTAGGCTATCAAGATGAACGATTCGACGCTCTTCTCGAATTTCGGAAGGTTGGAGAACTTACTAAAGTGTGGGATTATTTTTGCAACAACCACCTTTTCAAAGCCAGGAGACATAAGGAACTCTCTTTCGATAAGGCAAAGTTTATTGTTGATTTTAAGAAATTGGTGGGAAAATTTGAGAGATTACTGCTTGGATAAAAGATTGTACAACTACAGGCAGGCTTCACACTCGCTTGGCTTCTTTTTAACATCAGACCAAAACTCTTACAATGCTTTTAAATCCTTATCAGGTCAGAATCATATATATATTCTTCTAAAAATTTCGAAAATGTATTACCTATGATTTTATAGTCCCCTCCACAGAATACGTAGACCTCGTTTTCTTTTTTTAATTCCTTATAAAGTCTTATTGCATAAACATGTAAGTTAAACTGATAAGTTGCAAAAACATACAGCTCTCTTGGAGAAGAAATTATATTTAATAATTCTCTATAATTCGGTATTCCCTTCCAGTTCTCAAATTCTTCATTTATAGTTTTAACCCTATTCAATGCATAAAATTCATAAAGGGTATCCGTATATTCAGAGCCCGTTCCATTTAAAACATTAAAGTATTTAATTAAGTCAGGTGGTAGTACAATATTATTGGTCTTCTGAAAGGATATCAATTCGCTGTTCCTAACTGGTATAAATGATTTTATACCTTCTCCGTTCCATTTATTTTGTAATACTTCGAGTAACATCGTTATTTTTCTAACACTTTATTAGTTAATGCACCAAACTAACATTTCTTACTATTGAAAATATAGATGTCAGACTTGAGGAACTTCGGGTGTATCCCGCACCAGATATGAAATCAGATTGATTTCTGCAAGGGTAAGTCTTCTCTTCATATTTCTCATCATCCTATAGCATATTGATCAGGTATTTATTAAGAATATTACAATATTTGTCTTAAATTGTTGACACATAAAGCAATGTTGTTTAAAAATACAATAATTTTATGTACAAATAACCTTAAAAAAATTTACTACCTGATGGACTTGGAGACTATTCAAATAAATTTGAAAAGGAAATATGGGCAGCCTACTGCATTTTTCTATATTTGAAGTAAATGGAACTTATACCTTATCTACTGACACGAACAAAATTGAACAATGCCGAATGCGAAGCTATCGACAAAGCTTTTAGTAAACAAACTTTTGCGAAAGGTACTATACTGGCACATCCTAATAATCACCACCAAAATGTTTATTTTATTGAGAAAGGATTATTACGCGCTTTTTATAACTTAGATGGAAAGGATATCACTCATTACTTTTTTGACGAGAATAATTTCCTGGTATCTTTTGAAAGTGTTTTTTTTGACCGTCCCCACCCCTATGGTAAACAGGTATTGGAAGAAGCCTGTTTGCGTGTTATAACCTATAGCAAACTCGACGAACTCTGTAATGGCATCCCTGCTTTTAATGACTTCCGGCTGCAAGTATCGTTGCAAGTGATTAGTATGCTATCCGAAAAAACTCTTGCATTACAATTTCAAACTGCCGAGCAGCGCTATAAAAATCTACTCAACAAATTCCCTCGCATATTGCTAAGGGCATCCCTGGGACATATCGCCTCCTATCTGGGTATTACCCAGCAAACACTAAGCGTGATACGCGCGGGAAGGTAACTGATTCCATTTTTTAAGATATATTAAAAACACTGCAGATTATTTTAATTTGCTTTGCAGTATGAAATCATTAAATATGAAAAAAATACTGTCATCCCTTGTCATCATCTTCATGGCAATAATGAGTGTTGCTCAATCCTCCAATGATAATTTTGCAGGTAAATGGAAAACCGAGGAAGGCTTCATTATCACCATCTCTTACGGCAACGGAAAATTTTCTGGTCTCGATCCCAAAGGACGTCCAACCCTCTATAATGTGCGTTTTGAAAAAAATGAATGGAAAGGGACTGTGGAAAACCACGATACTGGCCAAAAAGGCAATTGCGAAATGTACCTGCAAGGAAAAAAGTTAAAAATTGTGGCTCATAAAGGCATCTTTTCAAAAACTTTTTATTGGGTAAAACAATAAGCAAAAATTTAATTTACGTATTTTGTATTGCTAATTTTAAAATTGCTAGATGGAACAGTTACTAACAGCTGGTGCTGCAGCACTAAGGAAAGCTGCATTAAATGAAGATGCCAAAGCGTATGTTTTGAATAACGAGGTACTTTATAGATTCATGAAGAAAGCCGCAGATCGTTATATCGGCGGTGAAAACCTTACCGAAACCGTAGAAAAAGTAAGAATTTCAACGAATGAAGGTTTTAAATGTTCGATCGAGTATATGGGGGAAAGTACGCGATCTATTGAAGAAGCGGATAAAGCCACAGATGAATTTCTAAAGATCTGTCATGTAATAAATCAAAAGGGCCTCAATTCAACAGTCTCGCTCGATCTTTCACATATTGGACTAGAAATCTCAGAAGGCCTATGTTATGAAAACCTTTCCAAAATATGCGAAATAGCAAAGGGAAAGGAAGTAATCATCAGTGCCGAAGGGACTGAAAGAACAGATAGAATCTTAAAACTCTATCAGAAAGCGTCAAAAGAATTCTCAAATCTTTCCATTACGCTACAAGCTTATCTCTATCGAACAGCAGATGACTTTAAGGCCATGTGCAAGGAAAGAGGGCGTATTAGGATGGTAAAAGGAGCTTTTGAGACAGCCAAAGGTTTATCCATACCACGGGGAGAGGAGCTTAATGAACAGTATCTATATTATGTTGAAAGGTTATTTTCAAAAGGCCACTTATGTTCCATTGCAACACACCATCATGAAATTCAGCAGGAAGTAAAAAAACTTATTGAACAACTAAATCCTAAAAAGGAATCCTATGAGTTTGAAAGTTTATTCGGCATCCAAACAGAGCAGTTGGTCAAATTAAGAGATGAGGGTTACCCTACGAAGCTGTATTTTGTATATGGTCATGAATGGTATCTCTACCTTTGCAACAGATTAGCCGAATATCCATTAAATTTATTTAGAGCCTTACAAGATATTGTTGACGCAAAGTGAGAGTCGATAAAGTAAATAATCAAGCAGCGGATTTCTGAGCTTATTTCGAATAATCAAATGCATCCACTTTATAGATTGGATTTTGGGCCCTGCTTTGAAATCTTTTGAAAAAGTAAAGAACCCACAAAAACTGAGTGTATCCGTACACCGCGTCTTCAACCGGAATCGTAAGTACCCTGATCCCCATAAATTCCATTGGATTGTAATTGACAATAGGGGACTCCAACCCTGTTCCGGTAAGTATACCGTTGACAGGTAAAAAGCCCAACATAAGCAAAGTGAAGACTAAAGAGGCCTGCGTAATCCATTGTATCCGAAATGCAAAGTGAAAAAGCACCAATGTCACCATAGTCACAGCAGCGGTAACAACGGTATAGATTCTGTCAGCATTTCGAAGGGCAACAACAGCACATATAATGACACTCACAAAGACAACAATATTATTAAAGGCCGATAGCGATTGTAATCTAAAAAATTTATCGATGCAGAAATAGGTGAAAATACATGAAAAAGGGATGAAGATAAAGAATAACCATTCTTCCAATGGCAATCCTGCTATAACCAGTCCCAAGGTATATCTTGTATCAAACCACCACACTCCCTTACTGTTAAACCAAACATCCCAAGCTATAAAAAATACAGCAACAAGCGCTGATGCCTTTAAAAATGGGACGAACTCACGATCGAATCGAAGCCGCTTATCGAAGGATGCGACAAAACAGATTATGACCGTAAAAAATAAGATAAGCGAATAAGTATATTGCATCATATTTTTTCATTGTTAGTATACATCTTAAAGTATTTCATTGGAACATATAAAAAGCCAAAACACTCGCCCTCCTCTTTGCCTAAATGTTTATGATGCTGTTTATGGGCACGACGAAGCGCCAAAAAGTAAGGGTTGCTTGTTTTACTCAACCATTTGAAACGTTGATGGATAAATATATCGTGAACAAAGAAATATGCCATACCATAGAGCATAATTCCCAATCCAATATAAAACAGATAATTGTAACCCTTTAACGAACCGAAATACATCAACGCGATTGTGGGAAGGGCAAAAATGATAAAAAAGTAATCATTCTTTTCCAGAAATCCCGCATTGCTATGATCATGGTGATCGCGATGTAATATCCAGAGAAAGCCGTGCATAATGTATTTATGGATAAGCCAGGTGGCTCCCTCCATAGCAATAAAAGTGACCAATACTGTAATAAAATTCATAACTCTATTTTATAAGTAAGCAGCTTTGTAACGTAGATAACTTTTAAAAGCAACATAGGCTTTTTGTGCATTAGGTATCCTAATCCTGCTTTCCAAAATTTCTTTGGAGGATTTTTTTCGAATCTTCGCAAATAGTGAAAGATAATATTTATAAGCCAGATAAACGCCAAATTTTGCCGATGCAGGCAATTTTTTGATTCCCAAAAGCGCTTCCTTAAATTCGCTGTGTATCTCATCCTCAATCTGGCTTTTGAGTGCATTGTCAAACACCGCCATATCCAGGTTCGGAAAATAGGTACGTCCAAGTACCTGATAATCGTCTTTGAGGTCACGCAAGAAGTTTATTTTTTGGAATGCAGAACCCAGTTTCATGGCGTAAGGTTTTAACTCCTCATAACGCTGTCTATTACCTTCTGTAAAAACCTGTAAACACATCAGCCCCACCACTTCAGCCGAACCATAAATATATTCTTTATAACGTTCGGAATTATAGTCAACTTTATTCAAGTCCATTTCCATGCTATGCAGAAATTGTCGGATCAGCTCGATGTCGATAGCATATTTATGCACCGTCTCCTGAAAGGACTGTAATATAGGATTCAATGAGATACCTTCTTCTAAAGCACAGTTTGTCTCGAGGTATAACCGCGCCAACAGTCGCTGCTTATCATAACCATGAAAACTATCGACTATTTCATCAGCCAACCTTACATAGCCATAGATTGCATATATACTAGCCCTGATGCTGGGCTTGAGGGCCAAAATACCGAGCGAAAAACTTGTACTATACTTTTCAGTTGTTTTTTTGCTTACTTCATAAGCGAGTTCATCAAATAGCTTTTTCATGGTCTTATGTTTTACGATATAATTCAATGGCTTCTTTCGCAACAATTTTCCCCGATAAGATGGATGGAGGCACCCCAGGACCAGGAACTGTCAGCTGACCTGAATAAAAAAGATTGTGGACCTTCTTATTTCTGATCTTGGGTTTCCATACTGCAGTCTGTTTTAATGTATTTGCTAGCCCATAAGCATTTCCAGCGTAAGCATTGTAATCGCTGATAAAGTCGCTTACGCAGTAACTTCTCTTGTATATAATCTGCTCATATAGGTTTTTTGTACCAGTATGCTTTTCCAAACGTTCTAACATCTTAATTAGATATTTTTCACGTGTTTCATCATCGTCCGAGATAGCTGTCGCCAATGGCATTAACAAGAAGAGGTTCTCACTGTCTGCGGGAGCCACATGAGGATCCGTTTTGGATGGACAACATACATAGAAAAGTGGATTTTGGGGCCATTTTTTTTCACCATAGATACAGTCAATATGATCGTCCAACGGATGCTCAAAGAACAGTGTGTGGTGTGTTAGATTTGGAATGGACGATTTCATCCCCAGGTAATATATCAAACTCGAAGGGGCAAAGGTCCTACTCTTCCAATAATCTTCATCATAGTTTCTCAACTCCTTGGCAAGTAGTGTTTCGATATGGTGATAATCAGCCGATGCAACCACAAGATCAAATGCGTAATTCACGCCATTAACACCTAATGAAGTGACCTTATTCTTTTCAATTTTTAATGTATCAACGTTATGATCGAAATGAAAGGTGACACCTTGCCTCTCCGCTACTTGCTGCATCGCCAGTACTAACTGAAAAAAGCCTCCTTTCGGATAATGAGTGCCAAGTGCATAACCGCCGTAGTTCATCAGGCTATATAATGCCGGAATATCCTTGGGTGAAGCGCCCAAAAATATAACCGGAAATTCCATCAATGTCCGCAATC
>JBMAAL010000009.1:0-87669 GCA_050281725.1 Sphingobacterium sp.
AAGCAAGCAAGCAAGCAAGCAAGCAAGCAAGCAAGCAAGCAAGCAAGCAAGCAAGCAAGCAAGCAAGCAAGCAAGCATCCAGCTGAAGCAGGTATTGTCGATTGGTTAAGTTTTCTTTAAGTTTTTGTGCTGAAATGTCAGATTATCACGACGGTATAGATTTTATTTTGTATTTTAACTTTAAGAATAAAACCATGGAGTTATAAATGGATGTTACGATGAAAAAGATTTTTTTTACTGTTGCTGCGCTTTTGATTGCATCATTTGTTTTCGCCCAAATGCCGCAGGTAAAGGTTGAAGAGGGGGTACTGGAAGGAATTACTTTGTCAAGCGGGGTAGAGTCGTTCCGAGGGATTCCCTTTGCAAAACCGCCAGTAGGCGATTTGAGGTGGAAAGAACCGCAAGCTGCTGAACATTGGTCTGGCATCCGCAAAGCAGATCATTTTGGTTATTCTCCGATGCAGAAACCGATCTATGGGGATATGCGATTTCGGTCGCCCGGGATCAGCGAAGACTGTCTCTACCTGAATGTATGGCGTCCAAAGGACCTTGATTCAGGCAAACTTCCTGTTTTAGTTTATTTTTACGGCGGTGGTTTCAATGCTGGTGATGGATCGGAAAATCGTTATGATGGTGAAAGTTTTGCCAAAGAAGGTCTTATTGTCGTTACTGTCAACTATCGTCTTGGTATCTTTGGTTTCTTTGCGCACCCAGCATTAACGGAGGAGTCACCGAATCATGCATCAGGAAATTATGGACTGCTGGATCAGCATGCAGCTTTGGTTTGGGTCAAAAAAAATATAGCTGCATTTGGTGGTGATCCCGATGCCGTCACCATCGGTGGCGAATCGGCAGGAAGTATGTCCGTTTCCGCTCAGATGACTAGTCCGCTTTCTAAGGGACTGTTTAAACGTGCTATCGGTCAGAGCGGAAGTGTTTTTAACTTACGATATGGTACAGCCTCTATGACTGAGCAGGAACAACAGGGTACCGCATTTGCTGCGCGGGTAAATGCCTCAGGGCTTGATCAACTGCGTGAAATTCCTGCGGCCGAACTTCTAGATAAAGCCAGCGAGCCGGGAGCCTTCGCTACCCGTTTGATTGTTGATGGCTATTTTCTCCCCAAATCTCCCTTGGCTATTTTTGAGGCCGGAGAGCAGTCCAAAGTCCCGCTACTGGCTGGATGGACCTCTACTGAAGCTCCCTATATGGCTTATATGGGTAAATCTTACCCTTCTCCAGAAAATTATGAAAAGTTGGTAAGAGCACAGTTTGGTGTTAAAGCTGAGGAAGTGCTCAAACACTATCCAGGAAAGACTGAAGCGGAGGTTATTCGATCTGCAACGGCACTGGCCAGCGATAATTTTATCGTTTATAGTACGTGGAAATGGCTTGATCTGCAACGAAAAAATAGCGGTCAGCCGGTCTACGTTTATATATTCGGTAAACCGCGGCCGCCCATGCAACCGGCATACCGTGATGCACAAACCGGGCTTGCCGGAGGAATTAGCAAGAAATCTGCGCAGGAAGACAAAGAAAAAGGCCCACAGCCCCTGGCTGGAGCCTTCCATGCGAGTGATATCGAATATTTATTGGGAAATCTACAGAGCAATGATGTTTTTGCCTGGACGGAAGATGATTACAAAGTATCAAAACTTGGTCAGCATTACTTTGTTAATTTTATCAAGACGGGCGATCCAAATGGAAAAGGGCTTGTAACATGGCCGAAAACAACAGCAAAAGATAAGCTTATGAATATTCTGAATTTGAATATCGAGGCGAAAGCATCTGCTGAAGAATTTCGGAACAGATATCTTTTTCTGGATAAATTGTTTGTCGACCGTGAAAATTAATTAAGATAGACACTTTCTTTATTTTACCGCCAAATACAAACTATTTATTGCCAAGGGCTGTTATCAGAGAGACTTTTTATAAAAGTGGATAAACGATATTGTGCTGTTTAGAAATATCCTATACCATGGACAGATTTATTAAGAATCGCTTGTTGGACAGCGGTGGCAACCAATGTAGGAGACTGAAGCATGATTTATAACGTTGATTTTTTGTACATGAAACTCATATAGAGCAAACTTGGATATATGGCAATAAATCCTGATGTGATTATTATAGGTGGCGGCTTGGCTGGACTTACAAGTGCATTGCATCTGTCTAAACAAGGATTCAACGTGACGTTAATCGAAAAACATGATTTTCCTCGTCATAAGGTTTGCGGCGAATATGTTTCGAACGAAGTCTTGCCCTATCTGCATTGGCTACAAGTGGATGTTGAATCGCTCTGTCCAACACATATTCGGGAGCTTGAGTTCACGACAGAAGGTGGGCAGATGAATCGGGTCAGGTTACCCTTGGGTGGAATTGGCATCAGTCGTTACGCGTTGGATGATCTGTTATATCAGCGAGCAAAAGGGACGGGTTGTACAATTGTTATTGCGACCGTCACAGGCGTATCCTTTAGCAATGATACATTTGCTGTTTCGTTTCAAGATCAGGTTTTAAGATCAAAAATTGTATTGGGCGCATATGGAAAACGCAGCAATGTGGATCAGCTCTTATCCCGTGATTTTATAACAAAAACCTCTCCATGGATGGCTGTTAAGGCACACTATTCGGGCGATTTTCCGAATGACCTTATTGCCTTGCATCATTTTGAAGGCGGTTATTGTGGTATTTCTAAGGTCGAAGATGACCAGATAAATTTATGTTATTTGGCCGATGTAAAAACGTTCAAGAGGTATAAAAATATAGGTGATTATCAGAAGTATGTGTTGTCTAAAAATAGGCATCTTAAGTATTTTTTTGAGCACAGTAGGCTACTTTTTGACAAGCCGCTTGCGATAAGTCAATTTTCATTTGATCAGAAATCAGCGGTAGAAAACCATATGCTTATGATTGGTGATACAGCCGGTCTTATTCATCCATTCTGTGGAAATGGGATGGCGATGGCTATACACAGTGCAAAAATGGCTTCCGAGCTTATTGTGAACTACTACCATGGTCATATCGATTCGCGCCAGCAATTGGAACAGTCCTACGTGAATCAATGGAATCGAACCTTTAAAAGACGGCTCTTATTCGGACGACTTCTGTCGGGTGTACTGCGTTATAAAATAGGTACCGCGGTTTTAATGAAGGCTACGGTATTTTTTCCAAAAATCTTAAGTTGGATGATAAAACAAACTCATGGAAATGCAAGCTCAATAGAATGGGGATAGACACAAGATATAGAACATCGCAGAATGAGATCATGGACGATTTTCGGCTGGAGGGCGACGAACTTCGCGTCACGCTGGATCGAATCGCAAAGATTAATCGTTTTCTAGGTGGAAATAGCATTACGTTGAACGGTGTGAAAAAATTGCTTTCAACCAGCTACAAGAATGAAACAATAACAATTGTGGATATCGGTTGTGGTAATGGGGACATGCTTCGGATGTTAAGCGATTATGGCAATAGACATCATATTAAGCTTTCATTGCTCGGTATAGATGCCAATCCGTATACGACAAATTGTGCAAGGGATTTGTCGAAAGATTATACCAATATAACCTATTTGTGTGCAGATATCTTTGAAGCGAATTTTGAAGATGTCAAGTATGACATTGTTCTGTGTACGCTTACTATACATCATTTTGACGATGAAGCGATTCTTCGTTTGCTAGATAGCCTGGTCAACGTATCAAAATTGGGGGTCGTCATCAACGATTTACAAAGGAGTAAAATGGCTTACCGGCTTTTTCAAACTATTGCTGTTGTTTTTAGGTTAAATAGAATGACAAAAGTGGATGGGCTTGTTTCCATACTGCGTGGGTTTAAAAAGGTTGAGCTTGTACAATTCGCAAAGAGATTACAGTTAGAACATTACACCATCCAATGGAAATGGGCTTTTCGTTACCAGTGGATAATTTTCAATATATGAATGTTAAAATAATAAATGTTGCCAAGCAACTCCCTAAATACTCTTGTGCTACCGTAGATATCCTTCCGTTATTGGATATTTGGCTTCATGGACAGGAACCTCGTTTTATTAAGAAGATCAAGAAACTTTTCGAAGGCGCCGCCGTGGAAAGGCGCTATGCGATTATGGATCCGATCGAAGTCTTCACAGCGACATCTTTTGAAGAAAAAAACAATGTGTATTGCCGGGAGGCGATAGCCCTAGGGGAGCAAGCACTTCGTCAGGCCCTTGAACAAACGGGCTGGGATCCCCAGTCTCTGGATTATATCATTACAGTCAGTTGCACTGGAATTATGATCCCCTCTCTAGACGCGTATCTTATCAATAGGATGAAACTCCGACAGGATATTGTGCGGTTACCAGTTACCGAAATGGGTTGCGTTGCCGGTGTTTCAGGTATTATTTATGCTAAAAATTTTCTTCAGGCAAACCCAGGTAAACGTGCTGCGGTTATTGCCGTCGAAGCGCCAACAGCGACTTTTCAGCTGGAAGATTTCTCGATGTCAAATATGGTCAGTGCCGCCATTTTTGGCGATGGTGCAGCTTGCTGTCTGCTTTCATCCTGTGAGGAAGATTGCGGACCTGTGATTCTTGATCAGGAGATGTATCATTTTTATGATGCGGAGGACATTATGGGGTTTAAATTGACCAACAGTGGTATGCAGATGATACTGGATGTGGATGTGCCGAATGTGATTGCGTCCCATTTTGATGCAGTTATACATCCATTCCTGAAGAAGAACCAGCTGGAAATTAAAGATATTAATTACATGATTTTTCATCCGGGCGGGAAAAAGATCGTAGCCACAATCGAGGAGATTTTTGCTGAATTTGATAAAGATATTGAAGATACTAAGGCTATACTGGCGCACTATGGTAATATGTCGAGCGCTACGGTACTCTACGTCCTTGAACGTATTATGAAACGTGGGCCCCAAGCCGGTGAATTGGGGTTGATGCTGAGTTTCGGTCCGGGATTTTCAGCACAGCGGGTTTTATTACAGTGGTAACTTACTCATTTCGAACAATGGAATTGAATGCTATACTAGCGAAATTGCCCTACAGGGCCCCGTTTTTATTTGTCGATGCGTTGATTCATGTCGATGAAGACAGTGTTGCAGGTACCTATACTTTTGATGAAGACCTGGACTTTTATCGCGGCCATTTCTATGATAGAGCGATTACCCCGGGAGTTATTCTGATCGAAACGATGGCTCAAATAGGTCTGGCTTGTTTGGGAATTTTTCTGCTCAATAAAGACTTAATGCAAGGCTCGTCTATTGCATTGACTTCTACTGAAATACAATTTTTAAAACCAGTGTATCCAAAGGAGAAAGTCACCGTGTTTTCAAAAAAAATATATTTTAGGTTTGGCAAACTAAAGTGTGCCGTTACGATGAAAAATGAAGCCGGGCAGGAAGTTTGTAAAGGGATATTGGCAGGTATGATTACGGAGGAGTTATGAAGAGAGTTGTGATTACTGGACTGGGGGTCGTTGCGCCCAATGGAGTGGGGATATCTGCCTTTACACAGGCCATCAAAGATGGCGTTTCGGGTATTAGGCATGATGAACAGCTGGAAAAACTACAGTTTTCCTGCCAGATTGCTGGAATGCCGCAAATATCAGATGATCTTAAAAGGCAATATTTCACTGAACTTGAGCTTAGAGGTTTTAATAGTACAGGCATCTTGTACGGAGTCATTGCTGGAATGGAGGCCTGGACAAATGCAGGTCTTCCTATTGCCGTAAATTCGGCCCCCGATTGGGATAGCGGAACAGTCTTTGGTTCAGGTACATCAGGTATTGATAAGTTTCGCGAGAGTATTTATAAAATTGATGAGCTGCAAACCCGTAGACTAGGTAGTACAGTCGTGGCTCAAACAATGAACAGTGGTGTCAGTGCATATTTAGGTGGGAAATTAGGCCTCGGAAATCAGGTGACCACCAATTCTTCTGCCTGTGCTACTGGGACCGAAGCAATTCTAATGGCATATGACCGGATTCGGTCCGGAAGAGCAAAACGCATGCTAGCAGGTAGTACTGGAGATAGTGGGCCTTATATTTGGGGCGGTTTTGATGCACTTCGTGTCTGTAGTTCACACTACAATCAATGCCCGGCGGAGGGTTCGCGCCCAATGAGTGCTACAGCCGCAGGGTTCGTCCCGGGTAGCGGAGCTGGAGCAATGCTACTGGAAGATTTGGAAAGTGCCTTAGAACGAAAGGCCGTTATATATGGCGAGTTATTGGGCGGTCAAGTAAATTCTGGAGGACAACGGGGAACAGGCAGTATGACAGCTCCAAACGCTGATGCTGTACGCCGATGCATTCAAGAGGCCCTAAAAAATTCGGGCGTCTCCAAATGGGATGTCGATGCCATAAACGGTCATCTAACGGCAACAGCCAAAGATGCTTTTGAAGTAGAAAACTGGACCGAGGCACTTGGGCGTAAAGGGAAAGATTTTCCATGGATAAATTCGCTAAAAGGAATGACTGGGCATTGTCTTAGCGCGGCAGGTAGCATAGAATGCGTGGCCACAGTTTTGCAGTTATTTCATGGATTTTTATTCGGAAACAGTAATTGTACTGATTTACATCCCGAGATCGCAGCACTGATAGATCCATTAAAAGTACCATTACATCAAATTGATGTCAAACCCCAAATTATAGCCAAAGCAAGTTTCGGGTTTGGAGATGTAAATGCCTGTTTAATATTTAAAAAATTTAAGAACTAAACCTATGAACAGAGAAGAATTGGTCGGTGCTTTAAAACCTATTATAGCACCCTACACAACAAACGAAGAAGCGTTGGGAAAGCTTACTGAAGAGACTGATTTTATGCGTGATCTACAAATTAATTCAGCCAATTTGGTTGATATTGTGCTGGATATCGAAGATCAATTTGGGATCGTTATTGAAAATTCCGATATGGAGCGTATGCTTAATGTCGGAGCCGCAGTCGAAATAATCGAAAGCAAGTTACAATAAAAATGATTGGTAATGATATCATCGATCTGGTTCAGTCCAGAAAAGAGAGTAATTGGAGGCGTAGGGGCTTTGTTTCAAAACTATTTAATGAGCAGGAACAACTGTTGATTGTGAACAGTCCAGACCCCGAAATTGTTGTTTGGCTCTTATGGAGCATGAAAGAGGCTGCCTATAAAATATGGAATAGACAGACAGGAATCAGAAAGTACATCCCTTTGAAATTGCGGTGTTCAGTTCATGAACGATCTTCTTGCAACGCGAGGGGAGAAGTCATCTGCGAAGGGAAGAGGTATTATACGAAGACCATCGTTTCCCCTGATTTTATACATACGGTAGCAGCTGGCGAATTAGTTCACTTGGACAATATTGTTGAAATCAAAAGAGGTGGAATTATTAAAGATTCTCTCGGAGTTCCAAGCCTCGTCCTGAGGGATGGGGAGAGACGCTTGCCTGTTTCTGTAAGTAACCATGGACGTTTTGAGCGAATAGTTTCGATTCATAGCCTATTGACTTAATTATACGAGCGACCATCTTATTGCACTTGGATGGACTCTTCCCGAAGCATCTGTTTGAATTTGGGATCTCGGATATAACGACTAAAATCATGGCTTGACATTCCAGTGAAATCGGTCATCGAAAAGATGGTATAATTTTTCTTAAGTGCGTTAAAACTTTCCTCTTTATATCCCAGGTCTGTTGGATTAAGTTTATTCGATAAGAATCCAAAAAACTTCTTCAACATCTTATCCGTACCATTTATGGTGATATGTATTTTCTTAACCTGGGAGCTCAGTTCCACAAATTTTTTGCTGTTAGTTGTTGTATCGGTATACTGAAATTCGGAAAGCCCTATGGCTGGCGCCAACATAATACAGGTAATCCTGTTTTTGTTTTCCAATAAAGGTTTTGCCCGCTCGATATCGACCTTATGAATGTCTTTGGCCTGAGCGGAAAAAGAACTATTGTATTCCGGATTTGAAATAGCACTCATCACCACAGATGCTCCACGACTGTGAGAGATAATGAAGACATCTTTATCGGCCATATTATTCAGTATACGTCTCAATCCAAATTCACCGGCCATCTGGCTAAAGGAGGCTGCGGAAAACCAGTTTTTTGCAGATCGAAACGGAGAGGTCGATCGTAAACCATCCCAATAAAAGCGAATAATTTCGTCGGTTTTGGGATTTGTAACGATATGATCGGCAATATATTTATATTGTTTTACAACGGATTCTTCATCGGCATTGAAGCCATGAACCAAAATGAACACACGTTTTTTTGGTGCAATACGTTTTGACAGACGCAGCATGTTACCGCGTTCAAAAGCGAGTAACTGTTCGCGGTCGCCTCTGTCGGTGGCCATCTTCATCAGTGAATATGGATCTCTGGCAGCTTTATTCGATGGAATGCCATAACTTTTCTTCCAATTATCGGGGTAGAAATTTCCATTCTGATCCACAAATGAATACCATAAGTTGGGATCTACTCCAGTATTGGGAGATGCCGAATCAGGAAGGTTATGAATAAGACCACACGAGGCGAACAAGGTGATAATGAGGATGAAGTAGAAAAAATATCTTTTATTCATATGCTTTATTTCCTTCTATATCAGGATTATATTTTAACTAGGATCCAATGGCTATCAAATTGGATGTATTTCTACAAAAATTCATTTCATGTAATATAGTCATTATTTTGGATAGCAAAAAGCAAGTCCGCATTTCGCCTGCTTATTATTTTTCCTAAATTTATCTGGATGAAGCTAAAGACCTATTCTTTTAATCAAATAAAGCCTGTTGCGTCGATTGGTGAAAAGCTGATAATTTAAAGCCGCATTTGAGTAGTAACCATAGCTATGAAATTGTTCCGTATCCTCAAAAGTCAGCGCTCCGATATTCTTACCATTGATTTCAACCTGAGACCAATGCCACTCCTCATCAAGATATAAATGATCTTTAAATTTTAAGGTGTCGTTTTCGACAACAAGTTGTGAGAAGAGGCAGCCTTGCCAACGGTCGCCTTGTTCATATTTTCCGCTGTTCGCATCCCGTCGATTGCGAATACGTTTGATTTTCTGGTAATAAACCGCTTGAATATTGGCAGGGGAGTGATTCGTGACCCATTCATTCTTATCCCAGTGTCCGAAAAGATCGTTTACTGTACGCCCTCTAGACTCGGTTTGCAGATTTAAATTACCATCATCCGATATGTTTTCACAGAATATATGCCATTTACCATCCATGAAATACGTTTTTTTTGAGTAGCTTTTCGAATTGCTGTGTTCGAAATCATAGATCCGCTCAGAAAGAAAATACTGCGCTTTACGATCGATATCATCTAGTTGTTGGCGTTGTTGATCCGCAGTCCAGTTGAGATCGGCATTGCGTATTTCAATGCTGTTTTTTGTGGTATCACCATCTAATGGCCAGCTACGAAAGTAATGTTTTCCCACGTTGATCAGATAGCCCTCGAAAAGAATCTCTGTATCCTTATCTTCATCCTGTGTGTAAGAATATTGATCGATCTGCTTGCCGTTTTTGTCCAATTTATAAAACATATGGATGGTTGGTGCTGCATCATTAGCGTTTTTAGCTTTGCTCAAACTATGGACGATTAATTCGTTGTTCTTTGTCAAAAACTGATCTATAGGATTACTACTCGCCTTGAAAAGCATGATTTCATGTCGTCCAAATCTATTTTTGGTGTTATTGATATCGAGATATTGCCCGTATTTTTTCGGGAGTGTTGACGAGTGAAAGAAGTTTTGAATCCTAATATCGATATCAAAAATACCATTTGTATATATAATTGCACAGGCTATCAGCATACATCCCAGTAGGTAGTATTTCAAAGTACCGGTATCTTTTAACAGCAGATAGAAATAGCAAAATACCCAGCTCAGTATAAATGCAAGCGGTGAAAAAATAATATAATTAAGCTTCACATTGTTGGCCGCATCAAAAATAAAAAAACTGATGAGATAGGCTGCCATAAACACTAGGCATCCGAAAAAAGACTTTAATAAAGGACTCTTTTTAGCTTTCTCCGGATTTCGATCTGTCTGTTGCACGATGTTATAATTTAGGATAGTTTGTATACTATTTAACACTGGACTGATAAGGGCGTAATTTAATTTTTTTCTTTAAGGTTTCAAAGAGTCGATTACACATTTGATGCTAAA
The DNA here is from genome assembly GCA_050281725.1 of Sphingobacterium sp. Classification (GTDB taxonomy): domain Bacteria; phylum Bacteroidota; class Bacteroidia; order Sphingobacteriales; family Sphingobacteriaceae; genus Sphingobacterium. The sequence goes on from JBMAAL010000009.1 coordinate 10,147, forward strand.
AGCATGCATATGGGTTCATTAATTTTTATTGGTCCTTGGGAAAACTTCCTTAACCCCACCTTTTGTTAAAATAATGGAATTGTAAATTCCTGTTTTGTCTCTAACAAACTCGATTGTTCTGTCGTTGTCGTCTGCCCTGAAAAATTTTGTTTTAGACTCGGGAATGAGTTCAGTATCCGCATCGTTATAGTAGAGTTTGCCTGCAATTTTTAATATATGTATTTTCCCATATTCACCCGCATAGTTATCGTACAGCGTCGTATCTATTTTGGTGAGATAATGTTTATAGGGAAGCTCTACTTCTTTACCCAGCGCAATCGCAGACAGTCCATACCCGATGATATGGGCGGGGGAGCCGTTGTTGGAAAGGACAGTGACAAAGAGTTTGTCGTCAGTAAATCGATTAAAAGAAGTCATTGTCCCAAAGAATCCGCCATCATGTGCAATCAAATAATGGCCGTGATTGTAAAATGGATTGATGATAAATCCATAGCCCCAATTTTCGGTGCCATATGGTGTAAACATTTTTTCTTTCATCGCTGCAGATAGAATCGTTGTTCCATAGAGTATTTTGTCCCAAATGGCTAAATCTTCAACGGTTGAATAAATACCGTCGTGGCCCAGGTTGATCTCCCAGTTGATATGGGGGTTATGGATAAAACCTTCTGCATTATGATAATATACTTTTGCCTTTTTCGTGACGATGGAGTCATTATTACTGACTCCGGTGTTACTCATGCCGGCTTTATCAAATATGTTTTTCTTTAAGAAAGTAGCGTAATGCTCACCTGAGACCTTTTCAATAATCTTTGCTAACAAATAATAGCCGATATTACTATAGGCGCTTTTCGTTCCCGGTGAGAATTCGAAAGGAATTTTCTTGATGGCGGCATAAGCAGAATCGCTACTTATACTGCTTAATGCGATTTCTTTGAAACCCATAGCAAGTCCTGAGGTGTGTGACAGCAACATGTGGATACTGATACTATCGGCTTTTGGATAATCGGGGAAAAACTTACTGAGTTTATCATTTAGAGATAATCTTCCGCTGTCTACGAGCTGTAAAATAGCAGCCGCGGTAAATTGTTTTGTGACCGATGCCAACTGAAACTTCGTATCGATCGTATTTTTGATCTTCCATTCATAATCTGCTAAACCGTAGGCTTTTTTTAATAAAACTGCTCCGTTTTTCGTGACAAGAACTGTTCCACTAAAATTATTTACATCAGCTTGTGCCTGCATATAGGCTGCAAGCTTGGCTGATGTTCTTTCTTGTGCCACAAGAAAAATTGGACAAAACATAAGTAACATTAAAAGCTTCATCGTGTATGGTATAAATAATTATGGAGCAATGTTACTATTTAATAAAATAGTGTGATTGTATTTTTGTAAACCTGCTAAATAAAAATCCATTTTATCTGGTTCCGTTCAAGATCAGCTATCTTGGAAAAGAAAACTTTTGGTGTAAACCCTGTTAATTTTTTAAAATCTCTGATCATGTGGGACTGATCGAAATAATCCAGGTTATAAGACAGACCTATTTTGTTGCCATCTTCGAGGCGACTTTGAATCGCAGCTCGAAATCTAATGATTTGTTTGAATTGGGAAGGTGTTTTACAGATATGTTGATCAAATTGCTTATTTATGGTTGTTCTCGATCTTCCTGTTTTTAGCGAAAATTCTGACATCGATTGATTGAGGTTGCTTGTATCTAGCATTTCGGTGATTATGTTTTCAAGCAATACATTTTCAAATGGCCAAAATTTTGATATCCAATAATCTTCTAAGGTCCTGATTCGCTCGTCCTGGTCGCCAATGGAAAGGATAGATCTCATCGCGTTTTTATAATCCAGGTACGGATTAAAATCGGGAAATGTTCCGCTGTTATAATAGCTTAAATCATTGGGTATAAAAGCATTTATCCCAAGAGGTTTGAAGTAAGTAGTAATTTCATTTATTTTTCCTTCATAACTCACTAAAACAGGTTCATTAAAATTGCATACAAGGTTTGTTTCTATCGAATTGGACGGACAATGCTTCGTAATGACTTCATTTGGACTTACCCTAGTTTTGGTCTGCTCACTTATTGTTACTATGGTGTAAATACTCGGAAACGTAAAATATGCCGTCGCTTTTTCTTCATGAGTTTTTTCAAGTACATAGAAGCATTCAATATATTTTTTTAGAAGTAAGCTCTTTGGTCTATATATTTTTATTGTCATCTCTATTCTTCATGTAAATAGGTGTTGTTCATACTTCATCCTTTTAAACTTGGATATATTGGATAATCGATTTAAATATAGAGAACCTTTATGATAATTTTTACCAAGCTTTATTTCTTAAAACACTTATTTTTAAATTGGGGAAACGATGAATCCGATAGAATTCAATTTTTAGTGTACTTTAGTTAATAATTAACCGTTTAATTAAAAAACAAAATGAACGATTTGAATCCAGAAGAAAATTACATTGCAATAAACAAACACTCGTGGAATAACAGAACAGATACACATCTAAAATCAGATTTTTACAATCTAGCAGGATTTTTAAAAGGGGAGACTTCGCTAAATTCAATTGAATTGGCGTTATTGGGTGATATCAGTGGAAAAAAATATTACACTTACAATGTCATTTCGGACAGGATACAATTTCTTTGAGTAGACTTGGTGCCAAAGTTACTGGTGTTGATCTATCCGACAAGGCTATTGAAAGTGCCCGAGAAATTGCGAAAGAAACGAATGCAGATGTACAGTTTATCTGTTGTGATTTGTATGAGCTTGAGAATCACCTTGACGGACAATTTGATCTGGTCTTTACAAGCTATGGAACGATTACTTGGTTACCTGATTTGGATAAATGGGGGAAAATAATTTCACGTTTCTTGAAACCGAAAGGGAAGTTTATTTTTGTCGAGTTTCATCCAGTTGTTTGGATGTTCGATGATAATTTTGATACAATTGGCTATAATTATTTTAATGTTGCTCCAATTGTTGAAACAGAGCAGGGAACCTATGCCGATAAAGATGCAGCTATTTCGCAGTCCTATGTTACCTGGAATCATAGTATGAGTGAGGTCGTTGGTGCTTTACTTCATCATGGGCTAAACATTCAAGACCTGAACGAATTTGACTATTCACCTTATCCCATTTTTAAAAACATGACAGCGCTTGATCCTAAAAAATTCAGAATAGCCCATTTGGGAAATAAGATTCCGATGGTCTATGCTATTGTTGCGCGTAAAAGTGAATAAATAAAATTCCAGGAATTGACTAGATGCCTATTTCTTTTTCAAATAGCGATTTATCATGGGGCTAAAATCTATTTTGGATGAAGCCTGAATATGTTCTGCCAATATGGATGCGGGAAATTCATCCAATGTTTTGAAATTAATACAGCCTTTTTGAAATTTGGCCTTGGGTAATTTTAATTTTAGTTCTTCCATTAATTCAGGGTTAGTGTAGATAACCAAGGAATGGAATGAAATGTAATTCTTTGCGACTGTTAGCCCGTATTTAAATACGCCCTGTTCATTAAAGCTAATCGCATTAGGGTTTGACATGAATTTTCCGAAGCTCTCGGAGACAGTATTGTCATTTTCTGTTATCGCTTTTCGGAATTGACGGATGACCTGTTGCTCCGTTTCCGAAAGTGTGTTGATATATTGATCTATTTCCAATAATTTTTTATTGTTCATAAGGGCTATAATTGTTAGCTAAAAGTATTAAATTTTCTTCTATATCGATGTAGGTCAGCATAAAAAGATGCATTGATTTATATTGGATAGATGTTGGCTTGTTTTTAAAATTTTACCCCTCTTTATTTGCGATTTTACCCCCTGCGGTTGGCAAGTTATTTATAATTTAATGGTATTAATCAAATTATAAAATTCGTATTCGTCGGAATCAGAATACGTCTGTAAAAATTATAACAATTATAAAACTAAAAACAACATTATGAGAAAATTTATGATGATGATTTCTATTGGAGTCATTGGGCTATCGAGCTGCCAAAAGCCTGTTCAACTAGATTCTCCGACATCACTAAAAACAAAAGCGAAGGTGAATCTGGCAAGTATAGGTAATACTTACTATATAGATCCCAGCGGAAACGATGATAGCACAGGAACGAGCACAACTGCAGCATGGAGAACGCTGGCCAAAATTAATGCCTCGGTTTTTGGCCCTGGTGATCGTATTTTGTTCAAGAGCGGTGGCGTATGGAATGACACGTTGCATATGAAAAATTCGGGAACGGCTGATGCTCCCATTATCATTGACAAATATGGCGGCGATGTTCGTCCGATTATCAACGGTGGTGGAAAGAGAAACGGATCAAATGCGCTATACCTCAATAAGGTGTCTTATTTTGAGGTAAATAACCTCGAACTGACAAATACAATCCCAAGCGGAACAAGTTATGCTGCTACGGGCATCCGCGTGGTTGGAGGCAGTTCTGCAGGAACAGCAATTAGCAATGTCTCCGTTAGAAATTGTTATGTCCACGACGTCAATGGTGCTCTCGATGGACAGACCAATTATAACAAAAGCTCTGGCGGGATTATCTTAGACGGTAAAATATACGGTGCTTTGGTACAAAGTTGCCATGTCGCCAATTGTTCCGTTGAAGGGATAAGGACCACTGGCGATAGAGCTATGGCAGCAAGATCAAAAGATATTATTATCGATAACAATTTGATTGAATATATCTACGGCGACGGAATCGTTATGTCCGGCGTGACGGGAGGAAGTAAAATCACACACAATACGGTCTATAAGGCATGTATGAACACAGGCTCTGAAAATTATGCAGGTATTTGGACAATTGGTAGCTTGAATACGCTGGTGGCTTATAATGAGGTTTACGGTATGACAGGCGGAGGGGCCAACGACGGAGTCGCGTTCGATGCCGATGGCTATGATACCAATTCAGTAACCGATGGAGATATCTTCGAATATAATTATTCACATGATAACAACGGTGGATTTATGCTTTTTATGAACCAGTCTAAGAATATTAAAGTTCGCTACAACGTTTCTGTCAACGATATCGGTACAACACGGTTAAAGAAGCTCTTTTTGATCGAAAAAACAACATACGATTCCCGTGAGATTTATAATAATGTATTCTACATCAAAAATCCAACCGCCAGCCTGTTTAACGTCATGAATGGCGTGAGTTCAGGAAAGCCTTATGCTACATTTTCAAATAATATTTTTTACACAACCTCGACCATTAGTAGTTTATCTACCCAAGCCGATAACGGACTGAAGTTTAACAATAATTGTTTATTCCCTTCAAGTACATTTACGTCATTGAACTGGGGAACTACCGTGCGGAACAACAATTTCTACGAAGATCCGGTGTTTGTCAATCCAATTGGTGGAAACGGCCTTGACGCTGCAAAAGGTTATGATGTCGGTTCCGGTTCGGCTGCCCTTAATGCAGGTGTATTTATAAGTAACAATGGGGGACAGGATTTTGCTGGAAATGCGCTGCCATTGGGTAATCCAGATGTTGGAGCGTTTCAGCATACTGTTGTAGCCAATGCTGGAAGCTCTCTTGCCGATGCCTATGTCCGCAACGGTACCTATGCGAGTACAAATTATGGTACTACAGCTGATCTTGTTATCAAATCCGACGCTACATCTTACGCACGTAAAGCATATGCTAAATTTGATATTGCGATGATTTCTAAACCTAAAGTGAGTTCGGCGAAATTAAAAATGTATGTTGCAGGAGTGAATACAGCACCACAACGGACTATTAATATTTATACAACTTCCACGACATCTTGGTTGGAAAATAGCATTAATTGGAACAATGCACCAATGGATACTGTACTTGTCGGTAAAATTCCTATTTCTGGGATAGGTTTACAGACCATCGACGTCACTTCGGCCATTAACAGATTGCTGACCGGCACTGATCGTAAAGCATCCTTTCTATTTTTAAATACAGCTGCGGCTTCCTCTACAAATGATATGTCTTTTAGTAGCAGGGAAGCGACCACCAATAAACCGACTTTGGAACTGCTCTATTAAGCGGGCCCTTATTCAGGTAATTCTATCCTATTTGGAATAACCAAATTAAGAAGCCGCAAAGAATGCCAATTCTTTGTGGCTTTTTACGCTTTCCCAATAGCGCTTATAGCTATCACCCAAAAAAATCGGGCTATGTAAACAAGACTGCCATAAATTTTAGTGTACATTATTCTTCATGCGTCATACTATAGCCAGTTTTTAAAGTTAAATGGATATATGGTGCTCACAAAAATTATTATTTCGTAAATTCATCTTATGAAGCATCCGATACACGAGTCGGATAGCTTCTTCATACTAATAAAAGGAATGCATGAAAAGCACGAAACGAAGGAAAGGTTTTCTCTTCAAACAATATGAAGAGCCGTTTCAAACACCTTTTGATAAATTATTTGACATTTTCAAAGAACTGATTACCCATACCTCTGGTGATTTTGATGAAGCCATTGACTGGCTTAGGCAATTGGATAAAGAGTTCAAACTGACGACTCCAGCCTATACGATAGACGATTTCATTGCGGATCTGAAGGATAAAGGTTATATCAGGGAAAGAGTGGAGTTTGGTGGTGAAGGAGGCGTAGATATTACCTCAAAGCTGGAGAAAGCTTTGCGTCAGCATGCCTTGGACCAGATTTTTGGGAAAATGCGGAAAGGGAAATCAGGCAATCATAAAACCAATCACCAGGGACGGAGTGACGAAAATATGGGCGATTTCAGAAACTATCAGTACGGAGATGGCTTGGAGAAAATAGTTTTGACAGAGAGCTTGAAAAACGCGCAGATCAATCATGGGATAGGCGAGTTTGCCTTATCAGAAAATGATCTCGTCGTAGAAGATACACAGTTTAAGTCGCAGATGAGTACAGTGTTGATGATCGATATCAGCCACAGTATGATTTTATATGGCGAGGATCGAATCACTCCTGCAAAAAAAGTGGCGATGGCTTTGTCAGAACTTATTTTGACCCGTTATCCCAAAGACTCACTTGACGTCATTGTTTTCGGAAACGATGCATGGCCTATCGCGATAAAAGACCTGCCTTATCTGCAAGTTGGGCCATTTCATACCAATACGGTCGCAGGCTTAAAGCTAGCGATGGATTTGCTAAGGCGAAAACGGCATGCGAATAAACAAATATTTATGATAACCGACGGGAAACCAAGCTGTTTAAATATGCCGGACGGCACTTACTATAAGAATCCTATGGGTTTGGATCCTTTTATCACCAGCAAATGCTATAGTATGGCTGCGCAGGCCCGAAAACTGGGAATACCAATTACAACCTTTATGATTGCTACAGATCCTTATCTACAGCAATTTGTCGACGAGTTTACTGCTTCAAATCAAGGGAAGGCTTATTACACGGGACTTGGAGATCTAGGTGAAATGATCTTTGAGGATTACGAAGAAAATCGAAAAAAAAGAATACGATAAGAATATATGGATTACACGAAGATAACAACATTTGGTGCATTAAAAACTTCGGGTTATAAACCTAAAACAATAAAAGAAGAATTGCGTCGGAATCTGATTACAAAAATAAAGGCGGGTGAAACCGTGTTTAATGGAGTACATGGTTATGAAGATACCGTTATTCCCGAACTTGAAAGAGCAATACTTTCCAAACACAACATTAATTTCTTGGGCCTTCGCGGTCAGGCGAAAACACGTCTCGCTAGGCTCATGGTCAACTTATTGGATGAATATGTGCCTTTCGTTCAGGGTTCAGAGATTAATGATGATCCGTTTAACCCCATATCGCGTTATGCGATAGAGTTGCTGAAGGAGAAAGGCGACGATACACCGATAAGCTGGCTTGGTAGAGGTGATCGTTTTGCGGAGAAACTGGCTACGCCTGATGTGACAGTTGCTGATCTGATCGGTGATGTAGATCCCATCAAAGCCGCAAATTTAAAACTTAGCTATGCAGACGACCGTGTGATTCACTTTGGTATGATTCCACGGGCAAACCGTTCTATATTTGTCATTAATGAGTTGCCAGATCTTCAAGCTAGAATCCAGGTAGCCCTATTCAATATATTGCAAGAGGGAGATATTCAGATTCGCGGTTTTAAGTTGCGCTTGCCGTTAGATGTACAATTTATATTTACTGCAAATCCGGAGGATTATACAAATAGAGGAAGTATTGTGACGCCGCTGAAGGATCGCATAGGATCGCAGATACTCACACATTACCCGGCATCGGTTGAGATAGCAAAGGCAATTACTGCGCAGGAGGCAAACTTGGAAGCGGCCCAGAAGGAGCAGATATACGTCCCTGAGCTGGCTCGGGAGTTGATTGAGCAAATAAGCTTTGAAGCACGAAATAGTGAATATGTGGATGAAAAGAGCGGTGTGAGTGCGCGTATGAGCATTACAGCATTTCAAAACTTATTAAGCACCGCTGAATTGCGCATGCTTAGAAGCGGGGCGCAAGCAACTGCAGTACGGCTGAGTGATTTTATGGGTATTGTGCCTGCGATAACCGGTAAGGTTGAGCTCGTTTATGAAGGCGAGCAAGAAGGAGCGGGTATCGTTGCAGTGCAGCTGATAGAAAACGCGATTAAAAACCTTTTTCCGATTTTATTCCCAAAAATTGAGAAACTGGAAAGAGAAAACGAGCGTTATCCCTACGACGATATTGTTCGTTGGTTTTCAGAATCAGAAGGGATCGAATTATCTGATGAACTCAACGATTTAGCATATGAGCAGGTTTTGGATCAAGTGAAGCCTATACATGCTTTAATTCAGCAATACCAGCCGGAAACGAAGCCCGAAGATCTCCATTTTCTGACCGAATTCGTCTTATGGGGACTTACGCTCAACAATAAATTAAGTAAATATAGGTTGGGCACTGGCCTTCAGTTTCAAGATAACTTTCAAGGATATCTGAGAAATAATCTGTAAGAGGCAACGCATGATGGGTAGGTTTATAGCGCAAACTTACCCGTCATGCTTTTTAACAAAGTCTCACAAGAACGAAAAAGGAGGACGACTATCTTTTCATTAAAATTAAGTCTATCAATAGGCCAATAATAACGACGACAACAGTAAATGGCTGATACCCTAAACTATAAACTGCGAGCGCTTTTAAATAACTGGGTATTTTGTAGGGGTCGAAAAATTGTCCAATAGCCCAAACGCTATATACCAAAGCGACGATGCTAGCCTGTACCATAACGCCCTTGCAAAATGTCCCGTTTTAAACGATACTTATCATAAAAAACATTGCCTATCTAAATAATAAATGTATATTTAACATTAATAAAGTGAGCCCCTTATCTTATTCTTCTACAGCTTCGTGGAAAAGTATTTTTGAGCAAATTTGAATGCGTGTTGAATATCCTTCCGGGATCAAGATAAATTAGATTTTGTGTATTAAATAATCCATGGTTAAGTTTTAATAAAGCGGGTTTGCTTTACAAATGAACATTTATAAAAACCTAAAATTGATCAAACATGAAACTAAAGCAAGTGGGGATATTAAGTATTGCATTATTGAGCTTTACCAATGCTATAGCACAAAAAAAATACAATGCAGATAAGGCGGCGGGTTATCTTTTTGCTTATTTTGAAGGTTCAGGGGATAAAAATATACAAGAGCAATTAAGGTTTGCAGTGAGTCAGGATGCACAAAACTGGGTTGCATTAAATAACAATAAACCTATTTTGTCATCCGCGGATATATCCCAAACTGGCGGGATTCGTGATCCGCACATCCTTAAGGGTGAAGACGAAAAGTCATTTTATATGGTCGCAACTGATATGTTTACGATCAAGAATGGTTGGGGAAGTAATCCGGGTATTATTCTGATGCGATCTGATAATCTGACGGATTGGAAACACAATACTGTTGATCTGGCAAAGTTATATCCTAAAAAATTTAAGAACGTAAAATGGGTATGGGCACCACAGACGATCTACGATCCGGCTGAAAAAAAATACCTGGTGTATTTTACGGTGAAATCACATGAGAATGATAAACTTGATTTTTATGCGGCCTATGCGAATAAAGATTTTAGTGGCTTTGAAAAGGAACCTACTTTATTGTTCAGCCCAAAATTTGGCGGTATTGATGGCGACATTGTCTATAAAGATGGGCTATATCATTTTTTCTTTAAGGGCAACACAAAAGATGCTGTCGGAAAAGAAGTGAAAAATGGAATTCAGCAGGCGACAAGTAAATCCCTGAAAGGACCATGGAAAGAAGACTTCCGGTATCTCGATGCCTATGCAGACACGTCTGTTGTTGTCGAAGGATCGAGCATTTTTAAGTTGAATGGAACAAACGATTATATCTTGATGTATGATTTGTATGCGAATGGAAGATACGAATTTCAGCGCACAGATGATCTCTTTAATTTCTCTTCAAAACCTGAACCTTTCCATAAGAATTTTAATCCGCGGCATGGAAGTGTGATTTCAATCAGCAAGGAAGAGTCTCGTCTTCTGAACAGTAAATGGGGCGGTGTACCTGGTGAATTGCTAGCTCCTGTGGCTGTGGATGACAGGTACCGTTTTACCGCAAAGGGAAATCCGATTATTAAGCATCATTTTACGGCCGATCCGGCAGCATTAGTTAAGGGGGATACACTTTGGTTGTATGCAGGCCATGATTTTGCAGGAGGTCAGAACGGCTATAAAATGAAAGATTGGATCGTTTATTCTACAACGGATTTAAAAAATTGGACGGAATATCCCGTGTCTTTGCGCATAAGTGATTTTACGTGGGCAAAAAGCGGCGATGCATTTGCAGGACATGTTATCGAACGTAACGGAAAATACTACTGGTACATCAGTTCCAATTGGTCCGGAATAGGTGTTGCTGTCGCAGACAGACCCGAAGGTCCCTTTAGAGATGCATTGGGAAAACCCTTATTGACCAATAAGGACTGTTTTGCTTCTTCCCATTCCTGGGCTTGTATCGATCCAGCTGTTTTTATTGATGATGATGGTCAAGCCTGGATTTTCTGGGGTAACCGCGAGTGTTACTACGCAAAGCTCAAGGAAAATATGGTTGAGATTGATGGCGAAATAAAGCAGTTGAATTTTGAAGGACTAGCTTTTACGGAAGCACCATGGGTTCACAAGCGCAATGGAAAATACTATTTGAGTTATGCCACGGAATTTCCGGAGAAGATCGCTTATGCCATGGCCGATAAGATCGAAGGACCCTATGTCTATAAAGGGATTCTGAATGAAATAGCAGGCAATAGCAATACGAACCATCAAGCAATTGTCGCTTTTAAGAACCAATGGTATTTCATCTACCATAATGGGGGAATTAATCCAGATGGAGGTAGTTTTAGCCGTTCGATATGCATAGATACCTTAAATTACCGTCCAGATGGTACAATCCATAAAATTAAAATGACAACGGAAGGAGTTACCGGAGACTAAGCATGAAAAAGCTGGCGAGCAAGCTAAAGTGGCTGCCGTAGAAGGTGGGGTAAAGACCGGTTTGATAAATTAAAAATGTGGAACGACAGCGTCGTTCCACAAAATGTTTTTCAGTGTAGTATTGTAGGATTCTTTTTACAGTATTCTTATCGAATCAATTCAGAAATTTAAAATGATGAGATAGGCATCTCCATTCATTTCGGCAATTACTTCTCTTGAGTCAAGTTTACTTATGGAACAAATGTAGCTTAGAATAGCAGTAGAAAGAATATGAAAAAGATACTTTTTTATGTGAAAATGGGAATATTTGGTTTTTATATAAATACGGTTGGTGCAATATGATACATTGTATCAATTTTACGCCGATTTGTTCCACCATGCTGAATTGTCATAAAAATTCTGTTGATTAGGCCTTTGTTCTTGTTCTATTCCATATAACCACATGAAAAGACAACATCGTTCCCTTTTTTTTACCTCTATTGTTTTAAGCAACATAGCCTTTTTGGTTCTAGGTGTTTTTTTTTCCTGTTCGAGTAATCGGGGATTTTCTGGGAAGCAGGAGTCGATATATCAGCTTGAACTTGATCGTTTAAAGGAAGTGGCGAAAAATAATCTAACAGATAATATAAAGGAGTTCAATGCTTTCGAGCACCGACCAAAATCGGACGGAGCTTTTGACGAATCCAACAACAAAGACTTTTTGGTCAATAATATTCCGTATTTTGAGAGTTCCAACGATACCCTAAATCGCGTGTATAATTATCGTTGGTGGATGATCAGCAAGCATCTTCGGGATTATTACGATCCACATGATTCAAAGAAATATTGGGTTATAACAGAATTTTTCGGGTATCCCGCCTGGGGATCCTTGAGTGGAGCGATTACCTGCCCAACAGCGCATCAGTTTTACGATGTACGTTGGCTTCGTGATCCAAAATACCTTCGATCTTATGCCGAATATTTTATGCTTGGATCAGCTTCCAAATTAAATCAACGGGAAAACGGTAATTTTTTGACCCATTTGAGCAGGCCCGAAAGTGTTCATTTTTCCAGTTGGATGGTCGATGGCATTGAATCATTTTTAAAAATTCATCCCGATCAGGCCTGGACACAAAAGATGCTTCCCGCAATGGAGAACCACCAGCACCTTTTGGATAGCCTATTCACTGTGAAAAATCCCGATGCGAAGACCAACGGCATGTACAAAATTCTGGATCTGTACGATGGTATGGAATTCAGCCTTTCGGCGGTGCTTGGCTTGATTGAGAGTAAAGGGCCCTATGCTATTTATACCGATAGTACATGGAGAGATCTTTATTTAGGTTGGGGGACGACAGACAAGGCTGCAAATACGACTGCGGCGAAAGACTTTCCATTGGCCTTTACCAAAGGTTATCCTGATTTTTATCTGGTGCGCCCATCCGTTGGAAGTTATTCCTTTGGGAATACCAACGCATTGTACAATCTCTATAGACAGGAAGAGCAACATCATCCTTCGATTAAGAATAAGGCGAAAGCAGATTACTATAAATTCAGAAGCCAGGAAATACAGCGGAAATTTCTCAGGACACTTTGGAATGCAGATGATGGTTTTTTTAATACCTGGACAGCCGGAGACAATGCCTATGGTGTACGGGATTACGAAGCGCGGGTGCGGGAATCCGTTGGTTATACCCCTTGGTATTTCAATATGATACCGCGTGAGGATAATAAAAAGTATGAGGTAGCGTGGGCGATGTTTACTTCCGAAAAAGGTTTCAATAACCATAAAGGAATGACCACGGCCGAAAGACAACATCCCTATTATAATGAGCAGGCTTATGCCTGGAACGGCAGAGGATGGCCTTTTCAAAACTCGGTCGTCTATAAGGCATACAGCAACTATTTAAGAAATTACAAAAATCAAATTACTGCGCAGGACAAAGAGACCCTGTACGAACAAATTATGAAGCTCACACGACTTCACGGTTATGCGCACCCAAATATCGGTGAATGGTATATACCAAGTGACGCTGAGCAATTTGGTGGACAGCAGGATTATTTTCATTCAACCTATCCAGACATGATCATAGCAGATCTCATTGGTTTTAAGGCTACCCATCACAACAGCTTTCAGCTTCAGCCGCTGATACCTGCAGGCAAAATGGATTATTTTTACCTCGGAAACTTAGACTATCATGGGAAAACGATCGACATTGTCTGGAAAGAAGACTGGGATAAAAATAAACCTGGAAAACAGCCCATGTTATGCATTTGGGTAGATCATGTCTTAAAGGCAATTAGCAAGGATCTTGGTGTCAAAATAGACGTAAATTTAGACTAATCAAGACATCGCGAGCACGCCATAAGAGGAGCCGTGATTCTGTTTGCGCTCAAATTGCCCCATTTAACTATTAAAATGTGCGGATCGTATAGTAATGAATTTATCAAAAGTATATTTATGTAGATCGATGTTGTAGTTAAATTGTGTATAGTTATAAATTAATGTTATTTAACACTTATCTAATAATATATTGTATATATTGTTGTTGCTAATAAACCTTTGTTATGAAGAAAATAACATTACTTTTTCTATTGCTTTTTTTAGGATATATACTTTTTGCTCAAATAGAGCAAGTCCAGTCTTATAATGTTGACCAACAACGTATTGAAAATGGACTTCCCGTAAATTGGTTCCTGGCAGAATCAAAGGGATATACGTTCACTATGGAAAAGCATAGTACGTACGCCGACAAAAAACAGCTAAAAATTAGCAGCATGCTTGATGGCAATGGGTATTCAGGCGTCATGATGTTGAATATCCCTGAAAATCTAGAAGGAAAGGAAATTATTTTTGAAGGGAAAATTAAGACAGAAAACATAGTTGACGATGGCTTTGCTGGATTGTTTCTTCAGTTGAAACCCAAAGTGGATATCGAGAATATGGAGGCTATAAAACTAAATGGGACACATGACTGGCAAACATTCGGCGTTAGACTCAAGTTGAAGCCGAAGGAAACGCACAGCATCGCCATCGCAACCTATCTTATCGGAAAGGGGACTGCTTGGTTTGCTGATTTAACCCTTAAAATAGATGGGAAGGATTATACACAGGCCTTGAAATATCCTAGTGTAAACAAGGCTGATACCCTGTATAACTTTAATTCACAGCTGAAAGAAATTGTACTTACACCTGTCAATATCGAAAAACTGGCACATGTAGCCCAGATTTGGGGGCTATTGAAATATTTCCATCCGGCTGTTACCGCAGGTAAATGGGATATGGATACCGAGCTTTTTAAATTTCTTCCAACCCTGTTAGCGAGTTCGGATCAACATACTTCGGAGCGGGTGCTTGCGGCCTGGATTGGACATTTCGGTTCTTTTCTCTCTAAAAAACCACCGCAAGCAGAGACGAAATCGGAAATAGCAACGGAGGCCGATGATCAATGGATCGAGAATTTGCCTTATTCCGACAAGCTGAGAGATACTCTAAAAAGTTTGTGTCATGTTATGCCGGTGGTGCCAAACCGATACATAAGTTATCTTAAGGGAGTAGGAAACCCTGTGTTTGACGAATACAACTATAGAACAGTTCCACTCTCCGATGTTGGTTTTAGGCTGTTGGGATTGTTTCGCTATTGGAATGCAATTCACTATTTTAACCCCAATCAAAAGCTTATGGCGCAACCATGGGATAGAGTCTTGTCCGATTTTATTCCAGTATTTGTAAGTGCAACTACCAAAGCATCATTAGACGCTGCTTACCTCCAACTTTTTTCTAAAATTAATGATACTCACGCTTTTGCCACGCTTTCGGATTTTTATTACAGGGGCGTGTTTGGAAGCCGGGGCGTCGCCTTTAAAACGTGTTTTATCCAAAATCAGCTGGTGGTTACGCAGTTAGGAGATGATCAATTTAAAGCCGGACAAGAATTGCAGATTGGGGATATTATTCAGGAGATCTCGGGTAAGTCCATTTCCAGTATAAGTGACTCATTGGGGCAGTACGTTGCGGCTTCTAATGAAAGCGCACGTAAAAGGGATCTTCCAAGGTGGATGTTGCGAACAGAAGATTCTTTAATGCTTTTAAAAGTTAGCCGAGATGATAAGGAATTTGCAATTTATGTACCCACTCGGAAGGTTAATATTATAAAAAACTTGACAGAGGAGGCGAAACCTGCTATTCGTAAAATGGAAGGTGGTATTGTGGTCGTCGATATTGGTACTTTTAGGGATTCAGATACCAAACGGTTAAAAGACAGTCTTCAGAATCAGAAAGGGCTTATTCTGGATTATCGCAATTACCCTTCCGCGAGCGTACATGATGAATTAAGTGATATGGTTTTTCCGTTGCAACAGGAGTTTGTACTTTTCTCGACGAACTTTGGCTTGCGTCCTGGGCGGTTTCGATACAGAAGTTCGGATAAAGTTGGGGCACAAAACCCGAATGCTTTCAAAGGCAAAATCGTCATGTTGGTAAATGAGACTACTCAAAGTGCCTCCGAATTTCAGGTGATGGCATTTCGTACCATACCCGGATCGCTAGTTATTGGCTCTCAAACCGCTGGAGCAGATGGTAATGTAAGCAGTGTACCATTACCATTGGGTTATTCAACATTTTTTTCGGGGTTAGGAGTTTATTATCCTGATAAAACCGAAACACAAGGGGTCGGTATCGTGCCTGATAGAATTGTATATCCCAGTATTTATGGTATTCGGGAAAAGCGGGATGAGTTGCTTCAAGTTGGCATTGATGCTATCCTAAATCCATAAGTATCTTGGTCCTTAACATCGAATCTTTAGCGCATTATTTAAAATATGACAAACTAATCTTTTGCTTTTATTGTTTGGTCTTGTAGAAGTTTAACAACATAATCATTTTGAAATATATGCTTAATTACGATTGTCTAAAGAAATTAAAGATGTGCAACGGAAAAAATAATTCAACGGGATTACTTCTCGCAATGGTGGCGGGTGCAGCAGTTGGTACATTGGTCGGTCTATTAGTGGCACCGAATAGTGGAAAAAAAACGCGGAAAAAAATCAAGGAAAAGACAAGGAACCTCAAAGAACAGGCAAAACACACATACGAAGAAGTAGCCGATAAAGTGAAAGAAGAGTATGATCATGTATCTTCTTCTATCAGCGAAACAGCAGGCCATGTGGCTGATAAGGTCTCTAATGAATTTGATAAGTATAAAGATCAAATAAATGCAAAGACCGCCGAAGAGACTAAAGCGATTAAAGATGCAATTAAAGATCAAAAAGAAAAATAATCTTTGTTGATTCAAACAGCAGACCGGATAATAGCTATTACACGGTCTGCTGTTTATTTTTTGATCTTCACCTCTTAAATCATAATATGTCCGTGCCCAGATGGACCGTTTTACTGAATACAATAGTCATTCGATGGTCACGGTTAACTTTCACTAACTTAGTGAAAGCTCGCTCGAAATTCCATGGGCGAAAGTTTGGTTTTTGTTTTAAACAATTTGCTGAATGACTGTGAATGTTCAAAGCCTAATTCATAAGCGATTTGGCTAACAGAAAGTTCCGCGTAAAGTTGACGGCAGATGTATCCAAATGTCAGAATGTTGTAGCCACCTTTCAGAAAATCGATGATCTCGTGTTTTGCAAGCCGCGGTACTTTTCAAAAAAAGTCCTCTGCCACGAAATAAATACAGTATTCATGAAATAACTACAGTGTTAAAGCTTCGGGATGGTCAGTTAAACTGTCCCATATACAAACGATAGTATTTACCTTTTTGCTTTAGCAATTCTGTATGCGAACCGAACTCGGCGATTCTCCCTTTTTCGATCAGACAGATGACGTCGGCGTTCCTTATGGTCGAGAGTCTATGGGCAATGACGAAGCTTGTTTTGTTTTGCATTAACCGGTCAATACCTTCCTGAATAGCGATTTCAGTTCGTGTATCGATCGAACTGGTCGCTTCATCCAATATTAAGATTGGCGTATTGGCTATAGTTGCTCGGGCGATGTTAATTAACTGCCGCTGTCCCTGACTCAGATTGGCTCCGTCATTGGCCAATTCGGTTTTATACCCTTGTGGCAATTGCATGATAAAGCTATCTGCTGCGGCAAGCTTCGCTGCTGCTATCACTTCATCATCCGTTGCGCTGAGCCGCCCATACCGGATGTTTTCCATAACCGTATCGGTAAACAAATGGGTGTCCTGAAATACAATAGATAGTTTTTTACGCAGTTCATTGCGATCCAGCTTAAAAATAGATGTCTTATCTAACAGAATATCCCCGGATAGCAAAGGGTAGAAGCGAGGCAGCAAATTGATAATTGTCGACTTGCCGGCGCCAGTTTCACCCACGAAAGCGATCTTTTGACCTGGTTTTACGTCGATGTCGATATCAAATAAAACCTGTTTTTCCGGTACATAACCAAAATTTACATGCGATAGTGTTACTTGGCCCTGCACCGGGGCCGGCATTGGCTGCGGATCGACCGTTTCACTTTCAGGAGCAGTGTCAATAACGGCAAAAATACGTTCTGCGCCTGCCAACGCTGCCTGTAGGCTATTGTATTGGCTGGAAATCTCATTTACAGGGCGTCCAAATTGCCGTGCATACTGTAAAAATGCAGTTAATCCCCCTAAATCGAATCCACGTGTGATCACTAGAATACCACCTGCGATGGTAGTCAGCGCGTAGTTAATGGTGCTCATATTCGCCATCAAAGGCATCATCATGCCAGAATAAAACTGTGCCTTTGTTGCTTTTTCCCGGAGCACTTGATTAAGCTGTTCAAATTGTTCGATGGCGGCGTTTTCGTGTCCAAAGACCTTCACCACCTTTTGTCCGCTGATCATTTCCTCCACATATCCATTGGCATTACCGAGTGCAGCTTGGTTGGCGGCAAAAAAACGCTTGCTTTTGTTGATGATCAGTTTCGCCAGATATAACATCAGTGGGATCATGATCAATGCAATAATAGATAGGATAGGGCTGATATATAGCATGAGGGCGAGTGTCCCAACAAGGTAATTGAGCTGATTAAAAGCTGTGTAATGCTATTATTTAGAGCGTCGCTTACGGTATCCATGTCATTGGTGAAGCGACTCATCAGATCACCATGTTGATGGGTATCGTAAAACTGCAAAGGTAGGTACTGCATGCGGTCGAACAGCTCATTTCGGAGGTTGGAAATCGTTTTCTGCGCAACTTTTATGGTTAGCCGGTATTGCAACATGTTGAAAATTCCCGTAGCGATATAAATTCCGATCATGACGAGGGCAATATGTCCTAAACCAACAACATCTTTTTTAAGTACATAATTGTTGATTGCAGGCCGTAAAAGGTAGTTGCCCGCTAGTGTTCCCGCTGTTCCCAGCAAAAGTGAAATTAAAATCAGCAGGAGCATCAGCCGTTGCGAAGACAGGTAGCGCATCAATCGCCATAAAGCCCTAAATCCCTGTTGAGGCTTTTCATTTTTAATGCGTCTTGAACTTCCGGGGCCGGGTAAACTCACGGGGATGGATTTGTTTGAGGTACTCATTAGGCTTCTTCTTTTTGCAGGTGTTGGGACTGATAAATTTCCTGATAGATGGTATTTGTTTGCAGAAGTACCTCGTGTGATCCGGAACCGACAATGCGGCCTTCTTCCATGACCAATATCTGGTCGGCGTGCATGACGCTTGAAATGCGCTGTGCAATAATCAATTGTGTGGTATCCTGCAGATAATTTTTTAAACCTTCACGTATTTTCCGATCGGTGTCGATGTCCACAGCACTTGTACTGTCGTCCATAATCAAGATTTTAGGTTTCTTCAATAAAGCCCTGGCAATACATATGCGTTGTTTTTGTCCTCCCGAAACATTGACGCCCCCTTGTCCCAGTAGCGTCTGATAGCCGGCGGGAAAAGAGCGTATAAAATCGTCTGCACAGGCAATCCTGGTAGCGGCATAAATATCCTCATCCGTTGCCCGCTCATTTCCCCATTTGAGATTTTCTAAAATAGTCCCTGAAAAAAGTTGATTTTGCTGCAAGACAATCGCAATCTGTCTGCGCAGTTCCTGTAGTTGGTAATTTCTGACATCGATGCCATCGACCAACACTCTACCTTCAGACACATCATACAGTCGTGGGATTAATTGTACCAATGTGCTCTTTCCGGAACCTGTACCACCTATGATAGCTAAGGTACTCGCAGGCTTCACGTCGAAGCTAATGTTGTCGAGGTTGGGTTTCTCACTTTGTTTGTTGTACCGAAAAGTGACTTGCTGAAAGGCGATCCGTCCTGCTGTGATAGCGTATCTGTTTTGGAGACCTTCCACAGTATCCGATAAGGAAGGCTGTTTCTTTAAAACTTCTTCAATTCTATCACCCGAAGCGATTGCCCTTGAAATCATCATGAAAGTCAATGAGAGCAACATCAAAGAAATAAGGATCTGCGTGATATAACTTAGAAAGGACATCAGTCCACCAAGCGCAAGCGTTCCGGTCATTACTTTCTGTCCGCCAAACCAGGTCACTGCAACAAGCGACAAGCCCATCACCAATTGCATTACAGGCATGATAAGGACAACGATGCTTGAAGCTTTGGTTGCAACACCCATCAGATCGAAATTCACTTTGTCGAATTTCTTTTTCTCAAAATCCTGGCGGACGAAAGCTTTTACCACCCGCACATTGAGTAGATTTTCCTGCACAACACTATTGACACGATCGACCGCCTGCTGCATCTTGATAAAAAAGGGGAGCCCTTTGCGTAATAATATGAAAATGCTTAAGGCCAATATAGGCAACGCAATAGCCATTACGATGGACAGATCCTTATTTATAGAAACCGCAAAGATAATGGCAAAAACCATCATAAGCGGTGCCCTGAGGAGCATACGCAGGCACATCATCATGACTTGCTGCATCATATTGGTGTCGTTGGTGAGTCGCGTAGTAAGCGACGCCGAACCGAAATAATCGGTATCCGCAAAAGCAAAAGATTGTATTTTTCGAAACAGGGCAGTCCGGAGATTTGTCGCAAAACCCACAGATGCATGTGCAGAGTAATAGATGTTGCACAAATTGGCAACGATGGCTAACCCGATCATGGCCAATCCAATTTTCAAAATGTAGCTGATATCTTTATGCAATATTCCATCATCGACAATAATAGACATTAGACGAGGTTGTACAATTTCGCAAAACACATCAATTACAACGAAAAAGGGAATAATCAAAAAAGCCTTTCTAAATGACTTGGTATAAGGGGTAAACGTGGAAAGCTTCATCTGCTTGTATATCCATTAAATCATTTAGTCCAGTTTGTATGCCTGAACGCTGTTACTCCTAACGGTAGGCACATAAAGCATACCCGAAGATTTGTCGTAACCGATATCGGCAGCATTTATCTTCTTGTCCCGTGTATCAAGCAATACCGTATTGGAGCCGTCAGGTTTGACATGATAGATCAGTCCTTGCCAGCCCGAAACTACAAATTCGTTGGGTTTAATTTGTACTACACCGTCCAATCCACCTTCCATACCTTTCGATATTACAGTGGTTTTTTTATCCTGATCTATCTTAACAAGAGCACCATCCGATAACACATACAAGTCTTTGCCGACAGCCAGCAGTCCGTTTGCACCTTTGAGATTTTCGGCATATAGCATAGGGGCATCATTTTCAATGCGATAGACTTTTCCAAGTCGCGTATCACTCACATAAACAATACCCTTTGAGTCAACTGTAATGTCATTGAGCAGCTCAGCACCATCGATGGTAATTCTTTTAACGATGCTTGCTTTATCGATATCGATGACGGCAATCGATTTAGCGAATGCTTCCGCTGCATAGAGCCGGTTTTTGTGGATTCCTATGCCCAAAACAGCATTTAATCCTGTCACCCAATCTTTTTTGATAAATTTTCCGTTCATATCCAGTTTACTGATGAATGCCGTTGTGTTAGGTTCGAAGGCAATCGTATTTGAAACATAGAGTACTTTGTTTTTGGCATCTACCCAAACGGACTCTGGAGATCTTAGGGTAGTGTCCGATTGCCATTGAGGCGTTAAAGACTTCTGTCCAAACAGGACTTGTACAAACATGATAAGGGTTAATGTTAACGTAATTTTCATAGAAAATCGGATTGGTGTTTATATTAGTTTAATTTATTCGAGTTAAAAAACAACTACCCAAAGGAACTTTTGGTCTTCTGTTGAAGAAGAAATAGTTGTAGTCAAAAAAAATCGACCATTGAGCTCCTTTAATATACAGCATTTAGATCGTATTGTTTTCTTTTTTCGAAAGAAAACCTCGTCAGATCGCTTAGATCAATACTTCTTTATTGATAAATTGCTGTAATATTTCTTTTCAATATACGGCAAAATTGCTTTGGGCCTACTAAAAGATTTATAAATAATTTTTCGTTTCATACCGATTTATGGAAGCTATTAATTTCTTGTTAATAGTTCATTAATGGTACCTCATAACTTTGATTTCGAGAATAAGCCCAGTAAAATTTAGCCTCTCGGAACAGCGGGACAGTATACTGGACTGAGGCCTGGCAACAGACGCCGTCGCAGTATGTTGTCACCTTGGATGGTAGGACGTATCGGAACCATTGCATACGTGGATCATTTTTCATTTCCAATTCAGACTTTCTTTAGTAACTTTAATCCATTGTAAACGCTGAACTCATCGTTTATAAAACTTCGCAGAATACGTTTTGCCTTGTACAACGTTGATCGGCAAGGTTCTTATGTATCGTCCTTGGTCGCAAGTCCAAGGGTGTTCATCGACCTAAGTAAAGACGATTCTGGGATGGTTTCGTGCTTATATCGATTGTCATGTTTCAAAAAAAAATAAAAAAAATGCTCTTTATAATTTTATTCATTGTGGCGGTAGTCGCCGCAGGTGTGGCCTATTATTTATTCACCAATGGTAACGTTAAAGTAGATATGACCTTGAAATCAGCTACGCTATATGGTTTTAAAGTGAAGGGGTTGGATGGCTCGTCCATCGATTTTACGCAATTTAAAGGTAAAAAGATACTTGTTGTAAACACCGCTTCTAAATGTGGGTTTACACCACAATACGAGGGACTTGAACGCTTATATAAAAGATTCAGTGATAAGTTGGTCATTGTAGGTTTTCCATCAAATGATTTTTTAGACCAAGAACCTGGTAAAGATGCCGAAATAGCTGCTTTTTGTCAACGGAATTACGGCGTAACTTTTCCGATGGCAGCAAAGATTGATGTTAAAGGAAAGCGGCAAGCGCCTATTTATCAGTGGTTAACCAATAAAAGCTTGAACGGCGTAGAAAATTCTGCTGTCTTGTGGAATTTTCAGAAATATCTAATCGATGAAAATGGCAGGCTTATCAAGCATTTTCCTCCAAAAACAGATCCCGAAGATCCAGCAATTGTAGCGCTGATCGATTAGTTAGATAGTGTTCATTCAACTTTCTTTAAACATCTGAAAGTCCGCGGTAGTAGCTGGCTGCAGAATGGGAGAAATTCTTTTTTGACTTATTTCTTTACCGCCACTTGCTTACCTGCAGTACTTTTTCATCCAGTTGTGCCGCCAATGATTTCACCCGCGCTTTTAAGATCAATCTTCTACCAGCAATTGTTCGGGTAAAAATTAATTCACAATTCCCTACATGTGCTTCCCACTGATTGCTAAAATATTCGGCGAACTCTTTTTTGCGTGCCAGCAGTTCCGGAACAGCATGATAATCTTCCTGCTTGACAAAAAAAGCAAATTTGTTTTTCCTGACAATCACATAACGCGGATTATTGATCGGCGCTATAATCTCTTGTAATGCATTGATAAATACGGATTTGTCGTATGTTGTGCCCCCTTCTAAATGGCAGTAGACGGCGCCGGAGCGATCAACTTGCATTTCTACGCGTACTTCGTTTCGATCAGTCCGTATGATACGAGCTTTTAGCAAGCCATTTAAGAGCGCATAACTCACTTGGTTGAGATCTTTGGAAATATCGCGGTATTTCAAATATAGTCTGAGTGATCTGACAGTATTTCTGCCGAAAAGCAGCATTCCGACTGCACCCAAGCTGGTCATGTAAATATAAAAATCTTTTAGGCTTTGCATATTTTTTAATGCTCTAAAAAATCCCTGCACATTGTCAAGTCCAAAACTTAGCTAGGCAGCGCCCACTGTTGCCAGTACATTTCTAATTGTTTTGTTGAGATACAACGATTTTACCCGTTGATAATCTTGTTCTTCCGCAAAAGATATCTTGATCTCCTCGACCAGATTCACTCCTTTTGTAAGCGCGTCATTCCACCGCTGTCTGAGGTTCTCTCGGTCGGCGGCAAATAGCAACATTTCCGCATTTTTCCGTGAAATTTCCCCAACGTTGTTTATGTTTTTGGGTAGATCAAAACGGCCTATACCATTTTCAATTTCAGGTTCTTGTCGCAGCGAGACGCCGACAAAACTTTTGAAGCGTCGTTTTAGTAATTTAAGGTCATCGCCACCCGTTGCGGAGGTAGAGTCTGCGCATACCAAATGCCAAATATTTGCCGTTTTGTCCTTATTGCCCTGCTGCGCTCTAATAGCCCGACCTCGCATTTGATTGGAAGGTACAAATGAGCCGACAAAACTCGCTAAAATCAACGCACTGATTGCCGGAGCATCCCAGCCTTCACCTAGCAATGACTTGGTCCCTAGTAAGACTTCAATTTCTCCAGCCTGGAATAGCTGTGTGGCAATGTGAACAATATCGTGTTTAAGACCCTCCGTCTGGTTTATTGATGCGTATAGCAACTTCAAGCCCCAGGACCGTCTTACCTGAGCCGGGAGGCGCAACCACATGTAAATGACCATCTTTAAGATGCTCCT
Source organism: Sphingobacterium sp. (assembly GCA_050281725.1). Classification (GTDB taxonomy): domain Bacteria; phylum Bacteroidota; class Bacteroidia; order Sphingobacteriales; family Sphingobacteriaceae; genus Sphingobacterium. Next base: position 34,409 of record JBMAAL010000009.1, read on the forward strand.
GTAATTCTTCAAGTACCCGTAATTGGTACTTACGCCATGAATATTTGAATTTAATTGCTTTAGGGTATTCAGTCAATAGATTTGGATAATTTAAAATTTACACCATATTGCAGCGCAATATACCAATTTAGTTGCAAATACGATTTGCTGGAAAGGCTTGTGAAATTACCTCTATTGACCTCGAATGTAAGCGACGATATGGAGACTGTGTTTTCTTTAAGTTAAATATTGTGTATGCTTGCCGACGGAAAAAAACATTGGTTTGATCCACTATAGAGATACTTTCATAGTGCGTTTAAAGCACTTTCAAGGCACTAATCTCTTGTACCCGAACAGTGCTATATCCGTGCTTTATCTGTGCTTAGCATGTGCTTCATCTGTGCTTGATCTGTACAGTCTCCAAAAATGGCCTCTTTTTAAGCCCTGAATTCTAGCGACTTGTTAATTAAAAGTTAAAAATAAGTAGGGTGGATTTTGGTGCCGTTTTTATCTGCTGTTAGGCTTATTGGATGGCATAATAATTACTATTCGCCGAGACTGACTTTATATTCGTGTATCAGTCCCAGAAAATAACTTAATATCTTTGTAAGCGTACTTGAAGGAGTTATCAATGCATAAACAAAACGTTATCTCGGTTATATTATTCATAAAACCAAGAAATCAGCAACAGCAATCGTAAAATACGAAGTAATATGGGAAAAATTATATTCAGATTTTGGTTGGTTAATGTATTGATAAGTGTCGCGCTATTTATACTGTACCGACTTGTTATCGCAGAGACGGATACGGCTGCTACGGGATTTTTGGAGACAATCATCGTTATTCTGGATATTATTGTCAATTTGGGTTTTTCAACAATTTATCTTTTCGCAGTGATTTTATGTTCCTTACTATTTTTTCTAAATCATATCGAAAAAATTCGCCGTAATAGAGCATTATCGTTTTTGACATTTTCGGGAATCCCGGCTGTTTGCCTGATCTTACTGATCATTTATATTTTGGTTGGATTTTATAAATATCATATGGTTCTTGACCCGTTAAAAATGCTGCTTCTGTTCTCCGTTATTTATCTAGCCAGCACCATCTTAGAATTTATCCTGTTCAGGAAAATAATCGAAAAACAGCAGGCTGACCCGAAAGTTCAACAATAAACCGCATTGTTATGTTATCCCTTCCTAGCATATCTACTGTCCTTTACAAAAAAACGCAGGGGTAGGACTGCGTGCTCCTGAGCATAAGCGATACCGATTCGTGCTGCTTTTCCGATTTGTGCTGAACTGTATTTTATTCCGTGATCTTCAATCCATATGCTATCACCGGTCAATAATGCGCCATTAAATGAGGCGTCAATTCCCAAAGCTTTAGCCGCAGATCCCGGTCCGTTGGAGAAGGAGGGTTTTTCGGGCCGCACGGGTCTCCGCAATGCCATTACGTCAATGCCAACCACCGGTTCAATCCCCCTAATTAGAACGCATTGGGGATCGTCTGCTCCAGAAGTCACAATATTCAACAGGTGGTGAATACCATAACAGAGGTATACATAGGCGACGCCACCTTCCCTGTACATCGGCTCGGTTCTCGATGTTCTCTTTCCGTTAAATGCATGGGATGCTTTATCCATAATGCCAAAGTAAGCCTCGGTTTCGACAATTCTACCCGCTGTTACTAGGCCATCTTTTTGCGTATAGAGAACTTTTCCTAACAGATCTTCCGCCAGGAATATGGTATTTGTATTAGTATAATAAGATTGAGGTAGTTTAACCATTCTTTATCCTTCCATTGTCAACGATTATGTTCGTCGCATGACGGTGATTAAATATAGGGAAAATCATTTGATTCGCTATTCATTAGCAAATCAAATGATTTCAGGGCTTATAATCCGGAGCAAATGAAAAGCCTGTTTATCTTAATTTTCGTGTTTCCTTAGCAGATGTTATTGGTAAGACGGCCCAGTTTGACAAACAATAAGTACAGTATATGTTGTGTAGATTATTTTAAAAAGCTATTCAGGAAACCTAAAATGACACTTGTCTGGCTCATCAGACTGACATGACCCTGTCCTGGGATAATGGCTAATTGGGATTTCGGCATTTGTCCAAAGTCACCAACTACTGCACCGCCCAATAATTGATATGTTTTTACCAGCTCGATCTTATCTAGACCGTCGTTGTCTCCAGCAATCAAGAGTACAGGTGAAGATATTTTGGCAATATTTGCGTCTCCCAGATCAAATGGTTGCTGTGCCAAAGAGATCATCTGTTCTAAAAATTTTGTCCACTTTGTTTTGTCGGGAGCAACGGCTTCATAGGCTTGCTGCATCGGACTATTTTCAAATAGTGCTGGTTTCATATTCTGGAAGGCTTTGTTAATTTCCGGCATCCATCCCTTACTTTTATAGGTAGCAGAAATAATGACTAATTCATCTAAGCGCTTCGGATACTGAATGGCAAATTGGTAGGCTACTGCACCTCCAAAGCTGTAGCCAAGAACTGCAGCATGTTCAATTTTCAGATAATCCATCACTTTGGCGACATCGGCAGCAAGTATGGCGTGGTCAAATTTTCTATCAGAATAGGGTGAATGGCCATGGCCCTGCAACTCAATGGCGATGACTTTCCTGTTTTTTGACAGTTCGGGTATGAGCTGACTCCAGTTTGTGCTGATGGTCATAAAAGCGCCGTGTAATAATACAATCGGTTTTCCAGTACCATAAACTTCATAATATACCTTGCTGTCCTTAAGGTGTACTAAACCTTGAGCCGAGGGTTTAATTTGGGCATATGATTGCATAACAGTAGTCATCATAATGATATAAAGTAATGATTTAAAAATAGTATTGGTTTTGATACGTGTGCTCATAACGAATTTATTTAAAATGTACATGACAAATATCATTACGATTTCCCAGGAAGATACTGTGGAAATACGACAAATATAGGGGCGATTGCGTAAGGACAGGGACCAATATCCAATATCAGCCCCTGTGTTATGCTATTATTTCAACTTATCTTTTACACTTTTAGCATGATCTAAGTGGTTTCTAAGTGTTGGCAGAGTTTTATCTACAAACGCTTTCAGCTCGGTATCTTTAAGGTTTTTACTAGCGTCCTCAAACAGCTTGATATCCTTTTCATGATCTTTAACCATATCTTCGATATATGATTTATCGAAGTCCCCGGGCGACTTTTTGGACAATTCATCCTTCAAATTTTGCTCATCTGTACCCAAGGTGGTTGGTAGCGTGATATTTTTTGCTTGTGCAAGCGTTGCAAGTTCGTCATTTGCTTTGGAATGATCTTTAACCATCATTTCGCCGAAGGCTTTTACATCCACATGCTGGCCTTTTTCCTTTGCCAGTTTTCCAAGTTCTACCTCAGCCATGCCACCGTTTGCTGCTTCAGTAACGAATTTTGCATCGTCTTCACTGACAGCAACAGGCGTCGTTGCCGTATTATTATCGTCTATGTTTTCTGGTGCTTTTGTTTCGTTGATACTGTCCGCTGTTTTTTTGCTGTCGGTATTTGCATTGCCGCAACTTTGGACAGCAACAATAGAAAATGCAATTGCTAGGGTCAAAAATATTCTTTTCATGATCTAATGAGTTTTGATTTCTAGATAAACAGTGGTCAAAACAGTATCGTTTCAAAAAAATGACCAACACAACTATTTCATATTACAATAACGCCTCTTTTAGCTTCAAAAATTTAATAGTGATACCCAGCTGACCCAGGTGGTAAAAATCGTGATGGATAAGGCCTGTCAGCAGATATTTGAGGTTATGCGGGAAATCAGGATTCGCATGTTTATAGGGTTGTTCGAGGAAGGAATCGTCTTTGCCGTTGAGAAAGTGAATAACGTGTTGCTGACTATCCCAGAAATCTTCCAACAGCTTTTTCCAGCCTGTTGTCTTCAGTTCGTCATTCGTTCGCCAATTCCTAGCTTCGTTCATTTCGAGTCCCCTTGGATTTCCCCTCAAACGGCTCAGAACCTCCTTACGCCATTCAATGAGATGCGACATCAGTTCCGCTACACTGTGCATTTCTGGGATAGGACGCTCATAAACAGATGATTCGGTCACCATAGCTAACTTTTTTTCAAAATTTTCATCGATCCATAGATCGGCGTGCTCCACATCCTTTAATTGCCGAATGATATCTTTTATCAGAATAGTGCTCATAATGATTTAGTTTTAAAATGATTAAGTTTAAGACTTTAGAAATTAAACCGAACTATACAGGAATTAGTTTTAACCAATTGTGTATTCGTTTAAAATGCTAACATTGTACTGAAGAATTTCAGCTAGCAACGCTGGAATAGTTGCGGTGTGAAAAGGTTTTAGGGAAGATGTAATCAGTAAACAAACTATTATTTGCTGAATCTTGTCCTTCTATCGAGATTCCCTAGGAAAGGCAATCGCTTTATGATCACCGGGCTCATACCCGCGTTTTATGGTCTCGAACAATCGTATTTAAATGGCTGATCAAAGATCCACAGCACGTCTGTCTATCAACGAATTAATGAAACAGGCTAAATTGTTAGAATCCGAAGGCAAATTGGAGGATGCTGTCAAAAACTATCATACAGTTATCGCAAAGGATAAGCTGCATACCGCTGCATATAATCGGCTCATGATTGTATATCATAGGCAGAAAATGTACAAAAAAGAGCTAAGTACGATAAAGAAGGCGCTCGCTGCCTATGAAAATGATCTGTTGAAAGATCAGCGCAAATGGAAGAAGCTGAACGGTGGGACAGCGGACTTAAGTCAGCGTTTAGCCAAAGTACTGGGATTAATGCAGGAGGGTGGCCTTCCAAGATATGAAGAACCGCAAGTCATGGCCTGGAGAAAGCGTTTGGAAAGGGTAGAGCAAGTTATCAAAAAGGCAAAAGGTGTCAAGACCTAGGCGCTTTAAATTTGTTATAAAATCGTAAACGAAATTGTAGATGCTGCTGTTCAACTATAAAACTCATTAGTTTTAATAAGTCGATATTGAGCCGAGACCCATTTTAGAAATGACGATGAAATACATATTCTGTACGGTTGAAACACCCAAAAATTCAAATGCCAAATACAACTATGAGCCAAAATGTGGCGGATTTGTTCTAGCAAAATACCTTCCTTTGGGCTCAGTTTTCCCCTATGATTTCGGTTTTATTCCGGGCACGGTAGGAGAGGATGGTGACCCCTTGGATATTATCGTTATTTCGGAACAAGGGACGTTTCCTGGCTGTATATTGAAATGCAGAATAATTGGTGCAATAAAGGCGATACAGCAGGATAAAGATGGCGACACTGTGGAAAATGATCGATTTTTGGTTGTGCCGGAGGCTTCAGCCGTCTTTGGTCACATTCATCGTGTCGCCCAATTGCCTGAAAGCGTGCTCGATGAACTGCAACAGTTCTTCATAAATTATAATAAACAGGAAGGCAAAAATTTCCAGCCTTTGAAAATTCTAAGTGCTAAAGATGCATGTAAGGCGATAGAAAAAGCAAAAAGTAACAGCCAGCCCATCAAAAAAAATGAACTTTTTCTTCCACTCTACGATGCGTCGGGAACACTCTTCTCCGCTCAACTATTTCAGGATATTAGTAAGCAGCTCATTAAAGACTTTGGCGGGATAACAGCTTATACGCGTGCCCCTGCCATTGGTATATGGGTCGATCCTAAAAAACAGCCAATTAAAGACGATAATGTGGTTTATGAAATCATGGTTGCTGAAATCGACCATGCCTACTGGAAACAATTCAAGAAAAAACTCGAATTACAATTTGCCCAAAAAGAGTTAGTTATTCGGCAAAGTGAGGTCGGGCTGCTCTAGTCGCTATATTAATACTGTAGATCTGCTGGAATGTAGACCAGTAGGCTTAGATGCTATTTAGCTTGAAGCGTAGGTGAAGGGGAAATCAAAATAGAAAATAGATCCCTTATCCTTAGCACTTTGAACGTGTATCTGTGAACCGTGTTTTCGCAGGATTTCTGCGACCAAATATAGACCGATGCCAAATCCAGATATGTTAGAAGTATTTAGGTTATCGACCCGATAGAATGATTTAAAAATATTCTTTTGATGTTTGGGCTCGATTCCAATCCCTTCATCCTGGACATATATACGTACTTTTTCGCCTATTATCTGCGTGCCAATAATAATCGTTCCGCCATGGGGAGAGTATTTTATGGCATTGTTAAGTAAGTTGGCAAAAACCTGATCCATTTTGGGCCAGTCAGCTAAAATATGAACGGTGGGATCGCAACGCAGTTCAATGCTGTGGCGATTCGTTTCCAAATCATTAATACAGTCTTGCATTAATTTGTCAAGCTGAAAAGTGGTTTTGTGAAGTTGCAGTTTAGCTTCGTCTACCTCCGTAATACTTAGAAAATCCGCAATCATGAGCATCATTTTTCTCACTTGGGATTCGATCTTAGTTCCTATCTGGGCACTTTTTTCACCAAATATAGTTGCATGCTGTTGCATCATCTGCGCACTCATCAAGACTGTGGTGAGCGGTGTTTTGAGTTCGTGACTTGCTACGGATATAAAGGTATTTTTTCGCTTCTCTTCCTGCTTTTTTTCGGTGATATCCCGTGCAATTTTTGATACACCAATGATCTCGCCGAGATCGTTTTTTATGGGGGATATCGTCAGCGACAAATCGACCAGTTTGCCTGATTTTGTCTGCCGAACAGTTTCAAAATGCTTGATGGAATGCCCCATGCGCATTCGGCCCAGAATATAATCTTCTTCAGAATGCCTATCTCGTGGAATTAATTTTAGGATGGACTGACCAATCATTTCCGCGGTTGAATAGCCAAAAAGATTCGTCGCAGCGTCGTTCCAGCTGGTTATGATACCGTCTAGCGTCTTTCCGATAATCGCATCATAGGATGAGTTAACAATGGCTGCGAGTTCGGCACTTTTTTCTGTCGCTTTTTTCTGATCCGTCACATCCATAAGCGCTCCGATAATCCTGCGCGATTCTTTGGTGCCGCTAAAGAAAGCCGATCCTGTGATTTTTACAAAGGCAATCACATGCGTGATAGGTTTTATAATGCGGCAGGTAAACTCAAAATGGCCGTCCATTTTATTCTCGCTTAGCCCTTTCATTTGCTGGAAAATAGCGGATTGATCCTCCGGATGGATGAGCGTTATCATGGCTTCTTTCGTTTGGATTGGGGCAGAAAGTTCCAAAATTTCTTGAGCCTGTGGAGAAAGTTGAACTATTCCTTTCGCAGCGTCCCAATCCCAGGTCCCAAGCCCGGTAGAGGCGATGGCAAGGCGAAGTCGCTCTTCCTTCTCCTGCAGGATTGCTGTGAGTTTATTTCGTCTTTTTTCTGCACGTACGGCTTCCGTAACATCTTTGGTAAAACACATCGAATGGACAAATTCGTCGTCCTTCATCAAAGCACTGGAATTTATAACAACATGCTTTATATCTCCATTTTTGCACCTCAGACTTGCTGGATAATCCTCCACACGTTGATTATTTAAAAGCATCTGTAGGATTTTCGAAATGGTATCCTGATCTGTGTGAAAGTCTGCAATGGGGAAACCAATATATTCTTCCTTACGATAACCAAGAAGGTCAAGTTCAGCTTGATTGGCCCAAATAATAACCCCTTCCCCGTTGACCCAATGTAGTGCTAATGATGCACTGTCTATAAAGTCAGTTAGTTCAGTAATCCGGTTGTTGAGCTCAAGATTTTCAATTCGTAATTGTTCTATTTGTTCGGAGCTGTTCATAAAGATGTCGTATGGTGTTATAAAGACAATTATAGGGATATAAAACTACTTTAAAAAGGTAAAAGTACGGGTCATCTTAATGATAAATAACAAAAATTGCACTAAACCATGTTTGAAGCTATTTAAAGCAAACAAAAATTGGGTGACGGCAGTTTGAAAATAATAATATCGAATATTTTAATATTTTATGGTGGACAGCAAAAAATAGAGGCTATTATATCATGGACAATAATAAAACATCAATTTACAGTGCCCTTGCTGCCAATCTACTGATAGCGCTGACCAAATTTATCGCCGGATCTTTTACCAACAGTTCTTCTATGATTTCTGAAGGAATTCATTCCACAGTTGATACGGCTAATCAGCTGTTGATATTATATGGATTGAAACGTAGTAAAAAGACGCCCGACCAGTCTCATCCCTTTGGTTATGGAAAAGAGCTTTATTTTTGGTCCTTTGTGGTTTCTATCCTCATATTCGGTTTGGGTGGAGCACTGTCTATCTATCAAGGGGTGATGCATATGCGGGAGCCCGAATTGATGAAAGATCCTTTCTGGAATTATATCGTCTTGATCCTCTCGCTTATTTTTGAGGGTACTTCTTTTATTATTGCTGTAAAAGCATTCAACAAAACCCGAAAGGGGGTTGGCTGGTGGGATGCGATCATTAAAAGCAAAGACCCTTCAAGTTTTCTTGTTGTTTTTGAGGATGGCGCAGCAGTGGCGGGACTATTGATTGTCATGATCCTCATGTCGCTAAGCCATTCCCTGCAGATTCCTGAATTGGATGGATTAGCTTCTGTAATTGTTGGAGTGCTGTTGGTTTTTGTTTCGTTTATTCTCGCCAGGGAAAGTCGGAGTTTGCTGATGGGGGAGGGAATAGCTTCCGAAACAAGGAATAGAATTGCCGGACTGGTCGAACAAGATAGCTGTGTGATAAAAACAAAAAATATATTGTCTACCTATCAGTCTCCTGAAGACGTTATATTGATGCTTATCATTGATTTTAAGGATGATCTTGATACAGAAGATATCACCGAAGCAATTACCCGCATCCGTACCCGCATTAAAACCGAATTTCAATTTATCCATTATGTCATTATCCAACCAGAGTAAATCCTATTCATTCAACTCCTGTAAAATTCCGCGATAAGGGGCGTAACGGCCTGTTGTGATTTTTACTGAAGGCTATAGGTAAAGTGAAAAATTTTTATAAACTTCGGAAAGTTTACCAAAGGAGGGAATGGGTGTCAATTATCGATCAATGAATGGGTATAGAATTTTAGGCATAGCTTTCATTAGTTTTGCAATTATATCCTGTGGAAAAAATGATTTATCACAGGATAATTTAGGTACTGGAGAGGAGGGGAAGAATGGGACTAGCCCGGGACCGGCACCGGAAAACAAAATTCCGGAGCTTAGCATATGGCATTGGGGATCTGAAAAACGTCCTTATGGCATCAACAATGTGATTATGGATGAAGCCAGGATGAGTGAAACAATTGACAGCTATATTCAGAATAAAGTTACTCGGGTATATGGTGGATATTCGAAAATTCCTGCACACCCGATACAGAAAGAAAATCTTGCTAAATGGAACAGAAAACTTAAGCACCTGGGCATAAAATCTATTTATCTAATCGGAAATGAACAGTGGATATATCCTGAAAATCGTCAAATGATGATAGATTATATTCTGGAATATTACGTTAAATTTAATCTTTCCGTCGATGTAGATGCAAAACTTCAAGGTTTGCATCTAGATCTTGAGCCACATCAGCTAAAAGAATGGAGTGCAGCATCCATGCATAGGAAGCGTGAACTTTTGTATTTATTGAAAGATACCTACCGAGATCTTAGGCTGACCTTACGCCATTATGGGATGGAAAAGGATGAACTAATGGCTGATATTCCAACTTGGTTTGATGAAATGAGCGCTATCGGCTGGGCATCAGAAATCGAAAAATACAATTGGTTTAGCGATACAATGAACTACATCAACGGATTCACCATTATGGCCTATGAATTAGCATCAATACCAACCATCGTTCAGCGTACCAATTGGGAAAGAAATAATTTTAAAGCAAACATTCAAATCGGACTCGATGCCGATGAGATAGGTCGTATCTGGAATAGCAAATCAGCCATAATTAACGCATTGCGGGAAATTAATGTGCAAACTCAAGCGCCAATTGCAGTCCATAATTATACGACATTTATGGAACAATAGCGTTTACAGGTGAAGTTCCATATTTATTAAGGAAATATCTTATTATTAATTGAAACTTGGTCGTCATAAGATAGTTATTGGTCGAATTTGGTGTTTGATGTTGCGATGTAGTTGAATAGCTACAGAAAAAACAAGTCTTGGATATTTGATAAGTTTAACTGACTGATTTGTCTATTTTAGCCATCAATTCTAATTCCACCCTGAATGCCATGAAAGGGAGGGAATTCAGAAGATCGCTAAAAGATATGTTTGTTACGACCCTAACCATAATAACGCTATTTTGCGCAGGCTATCTACTCTTTTTGAATTGTTCGAAAAGACCGATGTTATGCAACAAAATCCTGATGATTTTCTTAGTAATTGGTGCATGTCATCAAATGTTAATATGTGGTTTAAAGATTTGGTCAGCGGACGAGCTCTATTTGGTCCTTTGCCTACCCTTTGGGCTACTGTTTGGGCCCGCTATTTTATTGTTGGTTAGTAGCTTAAAGTCCAAAAATATAGGTTGGCAGTTCATTTTCCACTTTATTCCATTTGTCAGTAGTCTATTGTTGTTTGGTATAGTAAAATTGAAATGGTGGATCTTAGATGGATTTGATGTTGATGACATCTTGTTGGTCCACTTAATGTCATTCGTGCATTTTTCCGGTTATCTGACGTATGTGGGGTTGAAAAATCAGCAGGAAACGGGTGTAGATCCATTTAGGCTTATGAAAAGATATGGAGTTAAAGTTTATTTCCCTATCGTATTTATATTTCTACTCATTGTAGAAATCCTGATTATGATCGGCCATTACAGAAATGTCATTATTCATGAAGTATTTGTACTTTCATTTTTTATAACGTTCCTTTCGTCTTTGTTTATATTTTACTTCACTTATCTGCGACAATCTGAGGGAACAGATTCAGAAGAACTCACATTAAACATCGCAGTAAGCGATGCATTATTGTGTAAAATAGAAAATATTGACTCGAATTTAACATCGTTGGATAAACGGGAACAGCTTTATCGTCGACAGCTCGAACAATTTATCCATACCAAAGCTTATTTGGATACCGAACTGAATAAAGAGAAGTTCAGTCATCAGCTTGGAATACCGCTGAACAATATATCTCCGTTCCTTAAAAAGGAGTTCGGCAGAGGATTTAATGCCTTTATTAACCACCTTCGCGTGAATTATGCAGCAAAACAGTTGAAAAATACTGAACTTCAAACGACAGTTGATCATTTGAGCTTTGTCTGCGGATTCAATTCACGAGCTTCATTCTACAGAAGTTTTCAGGCTGAATTTGGCTGTACGCCCTTACAGTTCTGCAAAACTGCGTCCTAGCCATCTATTTTCTTTTTACTATGAGCTGCATCTAGCCGGTAGGATTATGCTTTTTTCGGTATAACTGCAGCCCCATGAGCGCCTGGTAAAGCGTTCCCATTTTACCCCCTTATAATATTCTTAAAATTTATCGGATTTCATGTCGTCGTTATTTGTTCGACTGCTTTGAAGATGACGGCTTGTCATTTCGGTTGTATGCAAATTCAAGTATCAGACTTTATATTACCCTTATCCTTTAACCATGTGTATTCAGGGAAAATTGTGCTGTATATGAAAGTATTGCGAAGTGAACCGTTTTCAATGCTGTCCGTTACCGTTTGGATTGAAACGAAAGCCACAAAAGCCTAACGACGATCCGTCTCATCTGATGTAAATGGGAAATATGCTGGCTATCAGTCGAGATTCTTCTCATGGATCAAATTTTATCTTTTTCAGACTGTCTCTTTTTCAACCAATCTGAAATTTTCTACCATTTAAGATTTTAGTTTCACTGAAAATCTGCTTATTTTTTATAAGCTCATTTTGGTGATTAATGTGTTGATATTGTGGTTTTTGTGTTTTATTTTTTTGTTTAATGCTTTGTCTTTGTTTTTATGGAAAATCGAGCTATTTGAAAGTGAGACATTTTTTGTTTTGCGGATAATCAATTTTGTATCAGCGTTCCAGTCACGATGTTTTTGTGCTGTAGGACAAGCAATAATTATCTATTAAAATTTAAATAGCACAAAAGATGTATTATGATTACTACCTCTATTATTTAAGCTACATGGGAGCTTTGTACAATGGGTACCCATTGGTCGTTAGGATTACCGCAGCAATGGTATTGGGGCTATTGGGCCTTGTCTTGTTCGGTATCGTCCGATTACTTTATATCGGCTATCGCATTAACAGAACAGAAAAACAGCGGAGAAAAATTCGTGAGCATTTCGATGAAAAGCTGGCTTTTGTTATGACAGCAAAGAATAACTATGATGTGGATGAAATCCGAGAACTATTACACTACGATGTTTCGAGATCAAAAAAATGGAGAACGGATGCATTGACCGATATCGTTCTCCACGTAAAAAATGAGTCATTCAAAAGCGGTCGGCTAAATGAGCTTAATTACAAAAATTGTTTAGAAGCACTCAGACTCATGGGTTTTTGGGAAAAGCGTATGCGTACACCCGGATTGTCCAAACGTCGGGAGGCTTTACAGGTTGTGGGTGAGTTCAACATCGGGGTGAACAGTGGCATTCTTTCCAAATCCATGTTTCACAAAGACAAAGATCTACGAAAGACCGCGCGAGATTTATACGCAAGCCAGGAAAATTATAATCCCTTTCGTTTTATGGAGGAGAATTTCGATGAAGCATTTACACAGTTGGATAAATTGCGCCTTCACGCTACATTGTTGAAACGTTCCCGGGAAATTAAGCTTCCAAATCTTCTCCGTTGGATCAATAATTCCAGAAATGTTAATTATATACAATTCATTATACAGGAAATAGAGTTTTTTGAGCAAAAAGAAGCTTGTCCAGCTCTTCTTGAAATGTTGGAAACGCAGGAAAATAGAGATATCCGTGCACAAATTGCTTTGACCTTGGGAAACCTTGGATACAATGATGGTATTTCAGAGCTTGTCAATCGATTTTCCCTTGAATCTTCTATTGTACGTGAGGCAATTGTGAAAGCAATGGGCAAATTGAAATCCAAGAAAGTCATCCCATTTTTAACAGATACCTATTGCTTTTCTGACGATGATCATTTAAAAATGTTAATCGCCCGTTCCATCAAGGCACAGGGAAAAGAAGGGGAAATTTTACTGCTCCATCTCCAGGAGGAGGCGATTTTGCAGTCGCGTGAAAAGGAGAAGTTACTGTTAAATCAAGTGTTTGCAGAAAGATTAGTTATATCAGTTTAAAATTTATTTAAGATGGTCTATTTTTTTACCTATCTCATTTATTTCTATGCCACGACATTGGGTATCTCCTATGTTGTACTAATGGTAATGAGCTATTATAATACCCTCCGTTATCGCTACCGATACACGAAGCGGGAAGAGAACTATTTGCTGGAGTTTCCCGATAAGGCGCCGGGAGTCTCTATTGTCGCACCTGCGTTTAATGAAGAGGTCATCATCTTGGATAGTGTCAATTCGCTGTTGAATCTCGATTACCCCAACTTTGAAGTTGTCGTCGTGAATGACGGTAGCAAAGACAAAACCTTGGATATCCTTTTAACGGAATTTGAGCTGGAAGAAGTTCCGTATTATCTGGTTTATAAAGTGAATTGTAAACCTATTAAACGCGTGTTTCGGTCAAAAAATCCAGCATATAGCCGGCTGATAGTGTTGGATAAGGAAAATGGTGGAACAAAAGCGGATGCTATCAATGCCGGGATCAATGTGGTTCAGAACGATTACTTTATCAATACTGATGTTGATTGTATTCTTGCTAAAGACAGCCTTAGTAAAATAGTGCTCCCTATTTTGGATTCAGAAAAACAGGTCATAGCCGTGGGGGCCACCATGCGTATGGCAAATGGATGCCGGATCGAAAATGGCGAGATCACACGGATAAGACCTCCGAAAAGTTTGATTCCTTTATTTCAGGAAACAGAATATTTAAGATCTTATCTGGTAGGAAAAATGGGATGGGATATGATCAATGCTGTTCCAAATGTTTCTGGAGGATTTGGCCTATTTGATTCTAAAGTAATTATTGCAGTAGGTGGTTTTGACTCTTCTTCGCATGCCGAAGACATGGATATCACTACGCGGATTTCTGCCTATATGCTTGAAAATAATCGTAAATATAGGATCGCTCAATGTCCTTACAGTTTGTGTTGGACTGAGGGACCGCCAAATTTAAGCATATTGAACCGTCAAAGAAGCCGTTGGGGAAGAGGCCTGCTTCAGTTTCTTGTCGATCACCGGAAAATGATTTTCAATAAGGATTATGGACGTTTAGGCTTTGTTGTATTACCCTATATGATCCTGTTCGAATTCCTAGCTCCCATTATAGAGTTTACCGGTCTTCTATTTATGATTTTTCTGCTGATTACCCACCAGATCAACTTCGATACATTCTGGATGATGCTGCTGTATGCCTACCTTATTGGATTTTCAGTATCTGTTATCACTGTTTCCTACGATCTGGTTTTGGGAAAACTTTACCGGAACTTTTGGGAATATCTCAAGCTGGTATTATTCTCAGCATTTGAACCGATATTATATCACCCGTTTGTCATCATTTTTACCTTGCGGGGCTATATACAATATTTAACACGGAAAGATATCAAATGGGGAAATATGACTCGTAAGGGGTTTTCTCAGACAAAAAATGCTTAAATGAATTAATAATGTTTAAAAATATCCATAAAACGAAGTTACTTTTAGCTCTTTCAGCATCAATTTATTTCACTCCGGTTGCTTACGGGCAGCGGGCATCGACCACAATTGATAGAAATGAAAAGGCCTACGAAATAAACGAATTATATAAACAAGGGAAATGGGATACGGGAAAGAAGATCGCAGATGCTATTCTCGAAAAAAATCCGGAGGATTCAGATATGCGTATGCTTGTGGGGAAATATTATATTCACCGCAAGGACTATAGCCAAGCAAGATATGAGCTTGTCAAATCCCTCAAATCGGCGCCCGCAAATGTCGAATCTAAGCATATGTTGGTAGCTGTTGAAACAGAGACCGGTCGATATTCAAGTGCAATTTGCTACGTCAATGAATTGTTGGAGGTTAATCCCTATTGGAAAGGGCTTTGGCGTAAGAAAATTGAGCTCTACCGTCACCTGGGTAATCATGTGGAGGCAGACCGCTTGCTCAAGCGGATTTCCCAAATCTATCCGGAGGATAGTCAGCTAAAAAAAGATCAGGCTTATCTGGTCGAACAGCGGCTTCTGCAGGTAAAAAAGGAAGGGAAGATGGATCAATCTATTGAAGCGACTAAGAAAATGATTGATGAGCGTCCACTTCAATACTGGAACTATATGCCTTTAATCGACAGCTACATTAAGGTTGGAGATTATGCCAATGCCCTGGTTTATACTGAACGAGCGTTACATCAATTTCCTGCAAGTGATGCGCTGTTTCAGAAGAAAATCGCTATCCTTGAGCACGATCAGCGTTATCCTGAGATTCTATCGCTCCTCAATGTCCGCATCAAAGGTGGAGCCGGAAATATCCCTATGCTGCAGAAACAATATCGTTATTTCCTAAAGGAAACGGCACGGAGTGCTAAAAATAATGAACCAGCAGCACTTTACGGAAAAATTTTTGAGGAAGCACCAAAAAACAAGGAAGCTTTTAACTATGTGTTCAACGACCTTCTAGCGAAATCACAATATGACGAAGCACTTGCAGTGCTGAAGAAGCACAAGGTGCATGTGGGTAGTAGCAAACGAGTCGATATGCTAGAACTTATGGTTCACAAAAGAATGGGAAATCAGTCTAGGGTAACCGCGATGACCAAAGATTTCATTACCAAATATCCCGGAGATACGGAGCTCAGGGAGTCAATTGTTGGAATCAGCCTTCAGGAAGCCAAGAACAATATGTTGGACAGTAATGTCGCTGAGGCAATCCTGGACTGGCAGGAAGCAATACGCTATGGCGACCCAGAATCTATACGTATCGCAAAACGTGGGCTTTACGGCGCTTACATGACATCGGGACGCTACGGCGAAGCACTTTTGAGCTTGAATGATTTGCTATCTGCTGAGCCGAATAACCTAGATCTACTGTTAAAGAAATCTGAGATTTACATGAAACAGGGCGCATATAAGCTTGCGCTGGAGACCTATGAGCAGGTGATAACAAAGTCATTGCCCGAAGATCGCCAACGTTATATCGGTGGTTACAGCGAAATGATTTCACCAATAGTCAGAAGTATGCGTGAGGATTATAAGCTTCCTGAAGCGCAGCGACTGGTCAAAAGATGGCTTATTATTGACCCCACCAACCAAGAAGCACTGCTCAATATGATCAATATCAGCTTTATGTTAAAGGATCAGGAAGCGATGCTTCTGTATGCACAGCGTGCCGAAAAACAATACGATGATCCTAGGTTCAAAATTAAATTGGCGGAGGCACTAAACCAACAGCCCGAACAAATTCCTCATTCTTGGAAGATGCTTCATGAGCAGGTGGAAAAAAGCCCTTACCATGAGCCATTGGTCAATACGTTTGTCAGCACAACGCAGGTGTATGCTAAGCAGCTGCTCAATGAAAAGAATCACCAGGCCGCGCTATCCGTTATAGATAAAGGATTGCTGTGTAAAGACAACAAAGATCTTAAGCATTTAAAAGGTCTGGCTTTCGAAGGTCTTCGAAATTTTGATTCCGCTTATTACTATCAGAAGTTCTATGAACCGTCGCTCATTGAATTGGATGATTTCAAAGCACATCTCAATTATTTAGCGCAGAAAACTTTTGAAAATTATATTGCCATTTCGCATTTACGTGCAAGATTTGGTGATGATAATCGAATATCCTCAATTTCCTCTTTCGAATATGGACGCTTGCTAGCGGATGGTTCTTCCTATGTGGGGCGTTTACACTATACAGGCAGGGAGGAAGGTAAAGGGGTACAAGCGCAGGTGGAGTGGAGCAGACCCTGGACTACTAAATTCTCAACACGAATTGACGCTGCCCTTGCCAATAAATATTTTGCAAAGATCGCTGTTGATGCAGCAGGGCTTTACGAGTGGAAACCTACTTGGGAAGCAGAGGTTGGTCTTGGGTATAGAAGATTTTTTACTGGACAGCACCTTTTCAATCTTAATGTAGGCTTGACAAAAGAAATTGCTGATTTTCGTTTGGGAGCTAAATGGAACAACTACTTGCTGGATAGCGAAGGGGAGCGTATTTACCTATATAGTGTGCTTGCAAAGGCGCAGTATTTTATGAACAACCGAAAAAACTATCTTATAGCTACTGGAAGTATAGGTAGCGCGCCGGATGCCGACCTATTGAACAATCAGCTATATAATAGTTTCAATGTTTTTAATGCGATGGTCGGTGCGGGTGTGGGCAGATCGTTTTCGAAAAATGTAAGTGCAAGCATGATGGGTACTTGGTATAATTTCCAAGCTGCAGGCACAGTCAATGGAAGCAATTACAAAAACTTGTATAACTTTTATGTTCAGCTTCATGTCTCATTTTAAACTCTTTTTATCCGTTTTGCTATTATGTCCGCTTTACCTATCTTGTAAGGATAAAGGTGTAGACTTTTCGCGTGATGAGTTTTTGATAACATCCAACGGAGACGAAGAGAGCACTGTGGCGGCAGATTACCTTTACCAACATATGAGCGGTCGTGCAGGAGCAGCCAAAAGCTTGAATTTAATACGTTCAGATGAAAAATTGGCCAATTATCATGGTGAAAGGATCTATCTGGAAGTGGTGCCCGATATGGATCATGATTTTGAAATAAAAAACGGAGTCCATAGCCTTGCTATTTTCGGAAAAGATAGGTCTGTATTAAGATGGCTAAGTTATATGCTAATCGATCATATCAGCAAATTTCAGCCACTGGAGGTTGCCGACTTACCGGCAGCATATATAGATTTTGAGGATAGGACCGGTTCCTTTGCTTTTCGTTACCGAGAGCCACATTTTTTGCCTAACCTAGATGAAAATAATCTTGGCATATTGAATACGCATAGTATTGAGCGCGACTGGGGAATCTGGGGGCATAATTTGTATAAGGTGCTTCCGCAGGATTTGCCTTCCGATGCCTATGCACTTGTCGATGGGAAACGGAACAGACAGCAATATTGTTTTTCCTCAAACACCATGTTTCAAGCCCTGGAGAGGTTTATTAGCGATCATTATGGAGTGAGCGAATCCAAATGGTTTATGATTGCTCCCAATGACAATGATCTGGTATGTAGCTGTTCAAAATGTCGTAAGCTGGGCAATAAATCCGGTGAGGCAACTGCTGGAGTTGTTGCTCTTTTGAATAGGTTGGCAACACGCTATCCGTCGCATCATTTTTTTACGATGGCTTATCGGACTACAAAAAATGCCCCTTCGACACAAACAAATAAGAACGTCGGCGTTTTTATCAGTACGATCGACCTGCCCACGCAGGGAGACCTTGACCTAAATGACGCACATGTGCGGGCATTTTCAAGTCTGGTAGACGATTGGCGGAAACAATCAGACCAACTATTTCTTTGGGACTACGTAAGTAATTTTGATGACTACCTTACCCCATATCCGGTCTTATACAGAACGAAATCGCACCTCCGATTTTTTCAATCATTGGGTTGTCAAGGGATTTTTATGAATGGGAGCGGTTATGACTACTCGAGTTTCGACGATGTAAAAACCTATGTGTTAGGTGCATTGATGATTGATACGCAGCTATCGGTAGAGAAGCTGGTGACCAACTATTTTAAAAGATTTTATCCCGTCACTGCCACCTTGCTAACATCCTATTATCTGCAATTGGAAAGAAGAGCCGAAAAGGAAAACAGCGCTGCTGACATATACACAGGTTTTTATACGGCTAAGAGAAATTATTTTGATTCAGAAAAATTCCTGGAACTATTCAAGGATATACAGCGTCTGGAGCCACAGACAAATGGAATAGAAAAATTACGTCTAGCTAAGCTGATAACCGCGATGAATTATACTTCATTGCAGATTTGCTATCAGCAAGGGTATAGGGCCGGTGGATTTATGAAGATAAAAGGTGAAGAACTTGTCATCGCGAATACAATTAATGAAGCGCTATTAGGTCTGGAAAACAATCAGGGAAAAGGAGGTGTGTCCATCTACAAGGAAGAAGAGGGGCAGCTGAGCATATACTGCCATGAATGGCGAGATCAGTTGGAGAGACCTCATAAAATAAATAAAGTAGCCGAGTTAAGCGTTTTATCGGCTGACGGAGAACAAGAAAACAGTCATTTCCTATTCGACAATGTACTTGGCTTCCGATCGGATTTTAACCAAGGATGGTTTCTGTGCTCAGCTGACATTGTCATCGACAAGATTTTTTTTCGTCCTTTTAAACAGACGCAGCATTTGAGTATTCGCTTCCTTCTGAACGAGCGTCACCGAATGTTACCACCAGAGGCGATAGAAATATTTGTAAATGATCGTTTTGTTGATCGGATCAGCACGAGCGATCTTGACAAGGAAATTGGATTAATGATATTAAATAAGGATTTAAGGATCAATGAAAATGAAAAACTATATATTAAAATCTACAAAAATAGAACAATCAGAAATTCGGTTATTGCCTGCGATGAGATACAGTTATTTTAGTGTTTTGTTAAGTGTTTTAATGAGTCTCCTGTCATCGAGTTGTTTAGACGTTAAAAACAAGAAGACAACAATAGCAGTAGAAGACAATCAGCGACATTATTACCCTTTACTGGCTGGCCAGCAAAAAGACCTGTCTTTTAATATTAAGAATACAGGGAAAAATCCATTGATAATCACAGATATTATTACTTCTTGCGGTTGCCTGAAAGTTAATGGTGAATCAGGTGCATTTTCTGTCCCTCCGGGCAAAGAGCGGTTGCTCTCGTTAAGTTATAATAGTGCAAAAAACATAGGTTATGTCAAACATTATGTCACCTTATACGGTAATTTTGAAAAATCACCATTTCGGGAGATTATTTTTGATATCAATGTTGTTCCCAACGCCATGTATACAAAGGACTATGAGGAGCTGTATACAGAGGAAGTGAATGCCGGTGGGGGGATAAAGAGTATGGTGGACGGAGAAGAAAATAATAAAGGCTATTACATGGATGAGGACTTTGATAAAAGTATCCATGACAATAAGTAGCCTTAATTAAATCTTAGTAGTTTAAAAAAATAATGATATTTAAATAATTGATTGTAAGTTTGTTCTTTTAATCGAGCGTGATATAATTTGTCATCTATAGGATATTTAGTAGATTGCCGACTCTTTGTATATACATAATTTTCGATGCGTTCCACTGTCTACGATCCAAAGGCTTTGCTTTTAACTCTTATTGATACCGAGAAGCACCTAAATCTCGAAATCGAGAAGCATTTTTCAAATGAAGGATTTTCAATTGCTGACGATTTAGATCAAGCTTTTGCGGACTTTTTTGGGAGTCGTGATTTGAAGGGAAATGAAGTGGGGTATCTATCCTCACAGCTAACGCTGCTTCAATTGAAAAGAGAAGTAAGGAAGGCAATTGATGTTGTTGTAGATTCTAACCAGTTGCGAGCGTACTATGATTATGTGAACTTAAACGACGCCCATCTACAAATGAAAAGCTCCACTGGACAGCAGAAGTCTCCGAAGATCAGTTTTTGGTGGGCGGTTGTTGCCGGCGTTCTCATCCTACTTGCGATCCTGTTACTTACTATTTAACAAGCTCTTTTTGAGAAACAAAGCGTTGATCTATTTGAGCAAAGTTTTGAAACCTATGAAGAAAGTACCAATAATTTGTTTTTTTCTATTGTTTTGTCAGTACTATACTTTTGGTCAGGAGACCAAGGGAGATGAATTTGACAAGAGATATATTGAAGTGAATGTTTCGCTGCTTGCAACCAATGTTGTAGAAGCTGAGCGTGTTGCCGATTCCTTGTTAGCCGTGGCTTCAAGTGATGAGCAAAAGATTAAATCCTATATGCTTTTGGCCAAGATCTACGAAAATAAGGGTGATATGAGTAAGTCGATCAAGAGCGCCATTAAGGCTAATTCGCTTGCGGAGATGACACTTAATTACTCTTGGCAAGCTGTAACTTCGGGACTTCTGTCAACAACTTTTCGAAGGTTAGGATTGATGAGGGTCTCTGAGCGTTACCTTGTGCAGGCCGAGAAAGCAAATGAGAAGCAAAGTGATAAGGAAAGACAAGTTTTAACAAGGATAAATATAGCACATGAATGGTATTTTCATGCTGTTGCCGAAAATGATTACCATAAGGCAAAAAAGTATGTTCTCCAAGCGGCTTCTAATATTAAGATGGAAGGGAATGAAGATAAGCGTGCCTTGTTAATAAAAGCAACAAACGATCAGCTCAATGCCATTTGCGAACTCCATACAGGAGATATCAAGAAGACTGATTCTCTTCTTGAAGCCTCGTTGAAAAAGCTGGGAGGTATGGAAACTAACTTAAAGCCCTATATCTATCGCATAATGGCTGAGTCAGCTCTCGCAAAAAAAGATTTGGAGAAGGCAAATCAGTGTCTGAATTTAATCGATCCTTATCTGAAAGAGAAGAATGTGGAAGAACTGGAAATGTTGACTTACGAGACAAAAGCCGTTTACTATAAAATGAGAGGCGATTTCTCTTTATCCAATGACTATACTGCTAAAGCAATACACATTAAGGATAATAGTACAAAAATAGCCCAGCAGATAAGTGATGGTCTAATCGACGAAATCGGCACAGATAAAGAGATTTATGAAAATAGATATATGATGGCTATCGTCGGTCTTGTTCTGGTCGTGTTATGTTTTATTATTTTTAGTGGTTACTTAATCTTGCTAAAGCGCCATTATAAGAAACGTTACCATCAATTAAGGGAGCACGATGTGATGGATCAGTCCCTAGATGCAGGGTCTTCCTCGGTCAGTCATCCAATAGCGCTTTCCAAACGGGAAATTGAATTAAAGAAAGAGGCCAAGGAAATTAATATTTCGAAGGAAACTGAGGATCGGCTGTATCAAGGTTTTCTGTTTGAAGAACGCGACCTGTTTTTTATTGATAAAACGACTTCTTTGGCAAAACTCGCCAGCAGTATTGGGACCAATCAACGCTATGCCAGTTATATCGTTCAGAAATATCGAAGTATGGACTTTTACACTTATCTGCAGACAAATCGGATAAACTATATTATCGGCAGAATCAAAAGCGATCCGACCCTTCTTGATTTCAAGTTGGCACATCTTGCAGAAATGTGTGGATTTTCCTCATTAAGCACGTTTTCGACAGCGTTTAAAAATCAAACTGGACTTCCGCCTTCGGCATTTGTCCACTTTACTAAAAAGGAACTTGAAGAAAGCGGGGGACAGTAGGGTTAACCAAATAGAAAAAGAAATCAATAATTTATTTCTGGAAAGTGTTTTTGGAACCATTTGAGATAAATGGTCTATTGGACACTATTGCTCAAAATTTGTTGGAAACGTTGATCTGCTATTTGGCAGAAAGTTTTGTGAGTAAACGAAAATGTGCTCATTTGAGGTTGTACAGGAGATTTTCTAACCATAGTTTTGCAAATATGCGCCAATGGGAAGTCGTAAAAATCTAACCGCCCGCAAGAGATCATCATATAATTTAGCTCAAGGGGGATGAGCTCTTTGATGGCTTGGAGCATTCCTAACAATTATTAAAATGAAGAGCAAGAGAGTGAATAGGGAAACCAAAATTGATGTCGTATTTGCTATAGTTTATGGTAATATGACGATGAAGGAAGCGACAGAAAAATATGATGTCGCAAAGAAAAGCACAATAATTTCGTGGATTAGAACCCTTTTGCCAGAGGCAAAATTAATGCTGGAAGCAACTGAAAACAAGGTGGCAGGCGAAGCAGATTTTGAGAATATAGGCGTGAAGATGTATGAACGGATTGCGCGTCTTGAACGAGAAAAAAATATATTGGAGCGTGAAAGAGCTGCATTACGTACAAAGTTGCTACACCTTGAGGCAAAATCGATAGAATAATGCAGCAAGATCTGCATGGCTATAACAAATGTATAACGTAAAAAAAATCATGTTATGAAAATGAAACAAAGAATAAAGTTAGGAATCTACGGGACTATGCTAGGTATAATCATAATTACAAGCTGCACCAAAAAGCCTGCTGACATACCGGGGGAAAAAGAAGTCGAGGAATTGCCAATCTTGGATAACAGTATTGAAGCAAGTGTGCCACATATCTATATTAATATCGAGGGCAGTGCCGAAGTGGTTGATAAAGATACTTATCTCAATGCGGAGGTTCACATTGTTGGTAATGGCAGATTCGCCAATATGGATAAAGTAAAGACAAAGATTAAAGGAAGAGGAAACTCTACCTGGAGCAAACCTAAAAAACCATATCGGTTAAAATTGGATAAAAAGGCAATTGTACTTGGCCTCCCTGCAGCTAAAGATTGGGTTTTATTGGCAAATTATAATGATTATACCTTAATGTGCAATGCTGTAGCTATGAAAATGGGCAAACAATTAGGCATGCCTTATACAAACGATATTATCGCTGTTGATTTAACGGTCAATGGCGAGTATCGAGGAAACTATAATTTGACACAACAGGTGGAAGTGAAAGAAAATAGGGTAGATTTAGGAGATGGGGGTGTTTTGTGGGAAATAGACAATTACTTTGATGAAGCTTATAAATTTAGGAGTGCAAAAGCCAACCTTCCTGTAATGTTGAAAGACCCGGACCCAGAATCTCCGGAGCAATTCAATACTTGGAAAGCTGAATTTCAGTCATTTGAAGATAAGCTGTATGAAAAGAGTTTTCCAAATAATAATTATGGAGAGATTTTTGATAAACAGCAATTTGTTAATTTTTTAATTGTTAATATGCTTGCCTGGAATAATGAGGTCAATCAGCCTAAAAGTGTTTACATGCATAAAAAGGTTAATGGGAAATATACGATGGGACCAATTTGGGACTTCGACTTCGGTTTTGGTTTCAGCGAAGACCATGGAAGGACCTATTTCAATTATCTAGAAATGAACTTGATTAGGGAAGATGACGAACGTATAGGATCCAAATTCTATCAGCATCTTCTCCAAGATCCGGATCTAAGAAGATTACTAACGCAGACCTGGAAGGATTATCGCAGTCAAAAGTTTGAAGAGTTAATGCAATTCATTGAGGCTTATGCCGCTCAGATTAGGGATTCTCAAAAGAAAGACTTCAATATTTGGAAAACAGATGATAACAATTTAGCGCTCAATAAGGCGAAGCTAAAAACATTTTTGCGTCAAAGAGTGAAAGTGATCGATAATTATGTAAAGACCTTATAGGGGATCAGTTTAAGACCCTAGTAAGATGTTTGAAATTGCAACAGCAATTTCAAACATCTTACTTTTTATTTTCAAAGAAACTTTGATGGGTATAATTTTCAGATTAAAAGTCTTAGAAGCGACGGATTTTTGTGTAGGACATCTGTATTAAAGTCGGTACGAAAGATAGCGTATGCATAAAAGAAATTATTTAATGATATCAGGTTCTGAATTTTTAGATGAACCAGAGAAATGCGATACATATTTTAAATGTTTTGAGGTCATGACGATTTCGAGGTTTTTAAATGTTGGACCAGGTAAGTACAGGCAAATTGCCAAGGTCGTTCAATTGAAAAGTAACCCTGAGGTAGAGATTTTGAGAGATATGGAAATTCTTTTTTTTAATCGTGTACTGTTCGTGGATCCTACTGTACGTATCCTTTTTGATAATCGAAAAAGCAATGAATTTAGCTTTGAATTTGACCAAAGTGAAATGGAATACCTCAAGTATATGGGATATATGATCCGTAGCTATCAGATAAATGAAGATCACGGATTGGGAGAAAAATTTATTTCGAGCATGTTGGGGCATGTTGTGCTACACTATAACCTTGTTTTTAATAAAAAAAGTAGAAAAGAGCAGATCGTCAGAAACTATAATCAGGAAAGGGCGAATAAGTTTTTCGAGGCTATTGTACGTTATCACCATAGCAACAAGAAGATGGCTTTCTATGCAAATGAGATTTTGGTAAGCAAGCGGACTTTGTCGAAAATGACAAAAGAAGTTTTCGGCAAAAGTCCCAAGCAGATATTGGATAGTTACATTATCGAAAGAGCAAAAGAATATCTTACAAGGCCCGAATTAACTTTAAAAGAAATTAGCGCTAATTTGGGCTTTTCGGAGACCAATAATTTCTTGACCTTTTTCAAAAAGGTCACAAAACAGACGCCAACAGAATTCAGGGAAGTATACTTAGGATCTTATCTCTATTGATCGGTTTTTCGATAAAATTGATTACGCTAGAATAGGCGAACGCTCTTTCCTGTGTCTGTGGGGAAGATTCCGATGTTAAGATAATAACACTTATATTGGTCTTAAGATGAAATTGGTCGATAAAATCCAGAACTTGCCAGCCATTCATAGTAGGCATGTTAATATCCAAGAAAATAAGAATTTTCCCATCAATCGGGCACAATTCCTCGAGTTTTTCAATCAGTTCTGATCCGCTATACAATGATATGAGGTTGGAAAATAGCCCAATTTCCCGCAAATGAAATTCCAGTATAAAGTGATTTAATTTGTTGTCATCGACGATCAGCGTTTTTAATATCATAGGTAGGGCATTATTTTTATAATAGCTAAGATACCTACTGTCTATGTTTTTGTTACAATTAATTTAGGTATTATTGCTATCAATTTGAGCAGTTTATATCCGCTTTCCACGAGCTGGTATTCTCTTTTAGATAAGTATTCCGTTAGATGGTCGAAGATTCAAGGAAATCAGTGAATTGTTCATGATGAAAGCAGGTCATAGATCTGATGGATATCAACCTTTTTTATTTAATCATTCACGCAAAGGATGACCGATTTAGAATATAACAAATATGGTCGAAGTTAGCTGCTGTAAGGCGCGAATGAAGTGGGACGAATTTATCGTCCCAACAACAAATTAATCATTTTGCGCCTACCACAAGCGCTTGCCAAAACTAACTGAAAATCTTCCCTCTGATACTATCGAAATGAGAAATTTGTGTATAATATTGGGCTTATTTATCTCCGTTGACTCTCATAGGATATACTGTGGACTATCTTTAGGACGGATAACCGAGTTTCGGAACTTTATCGAAAAATTATGTAAGTAATAGAAGAATGACAATGTAAACGTGTAAGTTTGTAGATCACCAATATTAAATTTAAGGTTATGCTATATTTAGGAATTTTGGTCTTTTTGGGACTTATTACATTATTTGCTTCATTTTATACGGTAAAGCAAGAGTCTGCGGCCGTGATAGAAAGGCTGGGAAAATTTTTAAAAGTAAGTCATGCCGGTTTGCATTTAAAAATTCCATTTTTGGATCAGATCGCTAAGCGACTGAATCTTCGGATAAAGCAATTGGATGTCATAATTGATACCAAAACACTGGATAATGTTTTTATTAAGATGAAAGTTTCTGTTCAGTACCAGGTAATCAGAGATAATGTAAAAGACGCGTATTATCGTTTGGAGAATCCCGAAAATCAGATTACATCGTATGTTTTTGATGTTGTGCGTGCTGAAGTTCCGAAAACAAAATTAGATGATGTTTTCGTAAGAAAAGACGATATTGCCATTGCTGTAAAAAGTGAATTGCAGGATGCGATGCAAAGTTACGGTTACGATATTATCAAAGCATTGGTGACAGATATTGATCCTGATGAACAGGTGAAACATGCTATGAACAGGATCAACGCTGCTGAACGCGAAAAAACTGCCGCAGAATATGAGTCTGAGGCGCAAAGAATACGAATTGTTGCTGTTGCAAAAGCTGAAGCAGAATCTAAAAAATTACAGGGGCAGGGGATTGCGGACCAACGAAGAGAGATTGCGAAGGGACTGGAAGAATCGGTAAAAATGCTGAATGCGGCCAATATCAATGCACAGGAAGCTTCTGCGTTAATTGTCGTGACACAACATTATGACACGCTGAATGCCATTGGAGCCAATAGCAGAAGTAATTTAGTCTTGCTTCCAAATTCACCAACAGCAGCAAGCACTATGCTGAATGATTTGGTAGTTTCAATGGCTGCAGCACAAAAAATTGATGGGCATAGTGCGCAATTGCCTGAAATTCCTAAAGATAGCAGTCGGCAGGAATAAAACAAGGGTAGCGTTATATAGGCGCTACTCTTGTTTTATTGTTCCATTAGTATCCCGGGTTTTGGATCAGATTGGGTTCGACTTGAAAGCTACTTTCGTGGAAAGGCCAGAGGTATTGATGTTTCAAAAATTTTCTATCTTCAATTTTAAGCACCTCAGATTTCCCGTCCGCACTTTGTCGCATATGACCCAATGCAGGTTGATTGAGGACCACTTCTGCTGTTTTCCATCGAAGAATATCACTATAGCGCAGCCCCTCACCGGCAAATTCGACCCTTCGCTCATTGCGAATTAAGTCAATCCATTCTTGTTGAGATCTCACAGTGAGATTGACATCTGCTACATTCATATCGAGTCCTGCACGTTGTCGAATCTGATTGATACAGCTTTTCGCTAATTCATCTACGTTATTCAACATAATTTTGGCTTCGGCATAGGTCAATAACACTTCTGCGTAGCGTGCCAAAGGAAAGTACATATTACCTCCCGTCCGAAATGCATCAGCTTCATCGACAAATTTCTTAAACCAATAACCCGATCGGCTGCTTCGTAAGTTTTGATAATAGAATAGACTCTTTGAATCATAAATATCTATTTTTTCTTTGTTGAATAGGTCGCCCTGCCCAAAAATACTTGCTGTGTAACGTGGATCGCGATTTAATTTGGGGTTGAGCTCATATTCCTGCTTGCTGTGTAAGGGGCATTTGTCAATCGAACGCCCTTGTAGTGTCCAATAACTATCAACCAAAGACTTCAAAGGGACGACATAAGATTGCCCATTTCCGGTCTTATATTGTGGGGCAAGATGCTGAAAGGAATTTGTAGCAGAATTATTGTGGCTTTCCATGTCAAATTTGATGATAAACTCCTTATTGGTCTTGTCTGCTTGATAATTGAATAGGCTAGCATATTGGGGGTGAAGTTGATATTTGCCACTGTCCATTATTTCCTTCGCAAGCGTTGCGGCAAGATCATAGCGTCCATTGTAAAGAGCATATCGCATGACCAACGTTTTGAAGGAGTATTTGTTGAACATATAGGCGTTTGTGGTACCTTCATTTTCAGGGAGCCTGTTTGCCACATCTTGGCTCATTTCAAATAGTTTGTTCAGTATTTCAGCTTTCGGCGTTACTGGAGGTATTGCTTCTTCAAGTGTAACCGGCACTAGGACAAAAGGTACGTCACCCCAAACTTCAGTGATCCTGAAATAATGCCAGATACGTAGTGCTTCTAAGATTGCTTTATATTTTTGTCTTATCGACTCATTTTCCACATAGGGAATGTCAATATTCGCGAGGTAAGTATTGATCCGCCCCACGTGTTTATTATATAATGTCCAATAGTACTCAGCCAAACGTGCATTGCTTGTCATATTGCCATTGGCAATGATCATATGGTGGTCTGTCTCTATTCTAGCATAGGCGTTATCGCTACGACCATCTAACATATAGAAGAGCAGGCGGCGTTCTCCTGGTCCCATAAAAACATCCAAATAACTACTGTAGACTACCCGACGTAAGTCTTCTTCGGTGTTGAAGAACTCGTCGAAGGATGTTGCTGTAGGATCTCTTTTATCAAGAAATTTTTCGCAGCTACTTAACGTTGCTAGCGCAATTATCAAGGTTAAAATTTTCTTTTTCATTAGCATAGTTTTAAAAAATACTCGCACTCAGTCCAACACTGTAGGTTGCCATACGTGGATAATTTCCGTTCCCATCATTTGTTCCAGGACTATCGACATCAATACGTTCGGGGTCAAGACCTTCCCATTTCGTGAACGTGAATACATCCTGCGCATTAACATATATTCTAAAATTTTTGATGCTTTTGCCGATTTTAGGAAATGTATAACCAAGCTGAAGAGACTTGATACGGAAAAAGGCAGCATTGCTAAGCCAAACATCACTGAGTAGGGTATTGGGGCTTGGCCCCGTCCAAAGACGTGGAAAACGGCTATTCGGATTGTCGGGGCTCCAATGGTTTGCTACATATTCGACACGCGGTGCGCCGAGGTCGTTACTGTTTCCATCAACATACACCGGATAGGCCTCTTGTCCGATCAAGCGGCCCGTGCGCTTTCCGATCCCCTGACCCAATGCTGAGAAATCCCAGCCTTTATAGCGAAAGTCCATATTTATAGCATAGTTATAATGGGGAAGAGGGTCTGCCAGATAGCTGCGGTCCTCATCGTTGATTATACCATCCTGATTTTTATCCACGTAGCGGATGTCGCCAGGTTTTGAATTTGGCATTTTAGCGGGCGTTGCGTCAACTTCCGCCTGCGTTTGGAAATAGCCATCAGACTGGAAGCCATAATAATTGTTGATTGGGACACCTTTGTACCAGATTCGGTTATTATCGCCTTTAAAGATCAACCTATCGTTTTCATTGTAGCCCGCTTTGAGCATTCGGTTGCGGTTATCAAAAAGCATTCCACCAATCGTATACGAAAAATCGTCCTTTTTGTCGGACCAGCTTGCTGACAGCTCCCAACCATTATTTTCCACGGCACCGATGTTGACCGCAGATTCCAGACTATTTGACCCCGTGAGCGGAGGAACGGCAAATTGGTCATAAATAAGATCGTATGAATTTTTATGATAAAGCTCTGCCGTAAAGGATAGTCTATTTTTAAATGCATTGACGTCTAGGCCCAGGTTCCATTGTTTCTGTTTCTCCCAGGAGAAATTTGGATTGGGAACACGTATTGTCCAGCCCCAGGTATTTACAGATTCCTGCCAGAGGTATGGCGCTACATTTTCGTTTCCGATAAGTCCATAGGAAGCTCGTATCTTAATGTTATTAACCGTTCCCGATTCGAGAATAGGTTTAAAAAAATGTTCGTTATGTAAGTTCCAGGCGAAAGCTCCCGAGGGAAAAAATCCCCAGCGATGACCGGGGGCAAACTTGCTGCTACCGTCTGAACGTCCGGTCAACTCTAAAATATAGCGGTTGTTAAAGGAATAATTTAATTTACCGAAAAAAGAAGCTTTGCTGATTTCTCTAAAATCGGTGAAGGTGTAATTCATGACTTCTGAACCTGCGGTTAGATAGATCTTGTCTTTGTGCTGGCGGAGCTCTTTGTTAAAGTTAATCAGCATCCGAGCGGTGAGCTGGCTTTCACTAACACCTTGCGAGGCATTGACATCATTTCCCCAAATTGCTGCCGGAGCACCATTTTCATCAAAGAACTTATAGGTCAACCTTTTTTGTTTATTGGCCGATTTGTTAATCATGTAGGAGACATTTCCCTCAATATTGAAATTGCTGTTGATGTTATATTTGGGACGTAAATTGATGGTACTGCGATCATACATATTGTTTTTTGTACCACCGTGTTTTATTGAAGCAATTGGGTTGATATTATTATGCAGGATATAGTGTTCGGGAAGGTCAGAATCATAAAAAATTTGTTGCGTTGGGTTCAGGCGCCAGGCCTGTTTATAAAGGCCGTGCCCATCATCGTTTGCCAACAGGCGATCTACCTGTAGACGGTGCGCATAGAAGTCGGCCATTAATACAAATTTATCGGCAATGTTAATATTTGTATTGAAACGTGCCGAAAACTTTTGAGTACCTTCAATCTTATTGAGGCCATTTTCTTTTATATGGCCAAGCATTAAATTAAAAGTACCAACCCCACCACCACCAGATATACTTGCGTTATTATTAATTGCTGTCGACGTTCGTTCCATGACTTGATCGAGCCAATTGACTTCTTTTAATTCTCCGGAAGCATATTTGTTGATTGTTTCTTCGGGGTAGATCGCAGATTGTCCCTGTTGGATTAAGGTTTCGTTCCGCAATTTCATAAAATCAACGGCTCCGACAAATTTTGGAAGATCAATGGGCTTATTGACTGCAAACCAGTTGTTGGTAACGACTTTAAACTGTCCTGTCTGTCCGCGTTCTGTTTCGATGATGATAACGCCATTTGCGCCACGGGAACCATACATGGAAGCTGAGGCGGCATCTTTTAAGACGGTAATGCTTTTAACCTGATTCGGGTCAATATCATGTATGCTCTGTTCCATACCGTCGACGATGACCAAAGGATCTGCATTTTGTAAGGTACTGATTCCGCGAATAGAGATGGTGCCCGGAACACTTCCCGGCATACTGTTTCCGCGCATCATTGTGACTCCTGGGATCGTTCCTGAAAAAGCATCCTGCATTTTAAAAATTGGACGATTTTTTATTTTCTCCATATCCATTTGTGATACGGAAGATGCAACGTGCTTTTTGTCTACTTCGGAGAAGCCGACGACCACCACTTCATCAAGTCCCACTTCATCAGTATCCATGATAATATTCAGCTCCGATTTATTGTTAATCGGGATTTCAAGCTGTTTGAATCCGACTGCACTAAAAATCAGGGTTCCTTTTTTGCCATCGGGGAGTGTCAGTTGGAACTCTCCTTTCGTATTCGACGAAGTTCCTGTATTGGAGCCTTTTAGCAGGATGCTGACAGCAGACAATAGATTTCCCTTGGTATCATGTACTTTTCCTTTTATAACTTGTTGCTGCAGATTGGATATGCCGGATGTACTTTGTTCTGGCAAAGAAATATCTTCATTTTTACGCTTGATAACAACAGTACCACGATGTAACATGTAATAGAAAGCGCTGCTTTTGAAAATTTTATCTAAAGCCTTATCGAGTGATACATCTGTGATTTCAACCGTTGCTTTTTCGTTTTTTAGTAATCCTTCTTTAAAGATAAAATGTATACCGGTCTGTTTGGTAATGCTTTCCAGGACAGTCTCAATCTTGGTATTTTGGGCATGTAAAGTTATCTGAGCGGAGCTTGAAGCGTAGGCGCCCATCATGGATGTCGCCAATAAGATTCCTGTCAGTTTCATTTTTAATAAATGGTTCAGAGTTTTCCCTTTGTCAACGGGACATAAGGTCCCTTTTGAATAAAATAAATTATTCATAAATTGGTATAGAATTAATGGTTTATGATCAGTGTTAATTCAATCTTGATGCAGGAGTATTTGCCGTACTTCTGCATTTTTATCATATTAATTTAGGTTTTTCGCTTTTTTACATACAAAGTCCTCCTCAATTAGTTTATCTGTTTACAATTAGTTTATCATTGTCAATGGTCAATTTATAACCTGTCAAATCTTTTAGTACATTACAAAGTTCCGCCAGTGTTACATCTCTTTTCATGCTACCTTCATATCGTTCATTATTTAAAGGAATCTTGCAATCGACCTGAATTCCATACCAACGGCTTAATTCATCAAGTATCTGTTGCATATCTTTATTTTTAAAATAAAAATAACCGTCTTTGAAGGCTGTGGCTTCAGCTTTACTGGCTAATGGAAAAGTCTTTAGCTTTTTATCGACAATCTCCGTTTCGCTACCAGCATTCATATAGATTTCGTTTTCATTGTTGCTAACTTTAAGTTTTCCTTCTGTCAATGATACTCTCGTATTTGCATGATAGGAATTTACATTGAAAGCTGTTCCGATCGCCTGTATATTGATATGATTTGTTTCAACAATAAAGGGCCTATGTGCATCTTTTGCAACTTCAAAATAGGCTTCACCTTTTAGTGTCACTCTTCGCTCTTTTTTATCAAAATTTGCTTTATAGCTGAGCTCGGAGGCAGCATTTACCCACACTTTAGTCCCATCGCTAAGGGTTAATACCATAGTAGATCGTTTGGGAACCATTAAAGTATTTTTTAGGTTTTCTGCTAAGTTAGCGGGGTATATAAGCCGTCCTTCTTTTAATTCGATACCTTGCGTAAAATATTGGATTGCCTTTTTTTCGGTTAATCGTATTTCTTCTTGGCCCTCAATTTTTAAAACTGCACCTGCTCCTCCGGGAAGAACATCATTTTTATGTCCGTATATCTTGTCAGGAATTAAATAGTTTATAGGTTTTTCTTGCTGTTGTCTTTGCCATAACAGCGTTAGGACAAGTAATAAGGTGGCAGCAATTCCAATAGCTTTGTACCATGGTTTATTTAAGAAGAGATATTTCTTTCTTGATTGTAAAATCGTTTCCTTCGCCGTAAATTTACTTTGTGTGATTAGCCATTCTTGTTTTACATCAATACTACGAAGATCAAAAGGAACATATATGTCAGTCTGTGATAACCGACGAGATAAGCTATTCCTTGCGCTGGGATATTTTTGTAAGAGATTTTTTAATTGGTCTTCTTTGTCGGATGGTAACTCACCATCCTTCAAAAGTAGAGCAATCAGTTCTGCTAATAGTATTTTGTCGGTTTCTATCATAATTCAGAAGCTAAATAACTTGAACGGTTGAAATGGGTGATCCGTTTATGGAAAAAAGTTAAGGGTTAGTTGTAAAGCGCTGTGTGTTAGAGTGTAAAAAATGTAAGAAGTAGGCTTAGAAATTTTCTTTTAAGCAGGTTTATCGCACGCATCCGTTGTGTTTTAACCGTATTTACGGAAACATTGAGTTCCTGTGCGACCTCGTCATACTTCATTCCGTCCAGATAGATTAAACGGCAGATTCGTTGACAACCTTCGGGCAATTCATTGAGTTCCCGATGAAGAGCTCCAATCAATTCGGCGTTTATTAAATTATCCAGGATATCATTGTCATCCGGTTGGTCAGGATTAAATTGGCTCCGTACACGATCAAATACCACATTTCTCCGTTTGATATTCATCGCTATATTTTTTACAGCGCTATAAAGGAAGCTCTTAATGACGGGCTCTCCCTTTTGCAGTAAGTCCTGTCTACCCATTAGAACGATAAATGCGTCCTGCACGATGTCTTTTGCAATTTCTTCGGAACCAACCCATGGAAATGCAAATACACTGAGTTGCAGAAAATATTTGTTAAAATAATATTCTGTGGATAACATTTCGTTTGCTTTTTTTTAAAATATGAATTTTAAAAGTGAAATAAAGAAAAATATTAGAGATTTTATGTAGGTGAAACCTCTTAAAATTTTGAAGCTTTATAAAGCTGCTATTAAATGCTGTTTTTAGTTATAGTTTACTGTAATTTAATATAAATATGATATAACAGGAGGTTTTCTGTATGAACATCTTGGTTTTTCGGAATCTTTCATGTGTTGTTTCTATCGATTTTTTTTCAGAGGTAGGCTACTTTACAGTAAGGCTTCGTACGTTTTTATCTCATAGCGATTTGCCCCATAATTTTAGTTATTCAGTGAACAAGCCCATTGCGAATAGTAACGGATCAGCTACGAATTCTAAGTGACCATTTACAGATATTTAATCATCATTTAAATAATTAAATGTGTCTTTATTTTTACCGTCATATACAAGGGTATGCCATCAAATCATACCATGGTTTAACAAGTAAATTTAAAAACAATGAAAAGATTAATGATGAGTTTGGTAGCAGTGGTTATGCTATCATCTGTTGCTTCAGCTAAGACAGCGACAACACCGGTCAACGGAAATGCACGTGTGAAAACAACTTCTCAGCGCCTGGCCAACAATACGCTCCGGGTAACCGAGGAAACCACGGAAACGAATGCAGCCTTTGTACGCTGTAATTTTAAAGTAAGTATATATAGCAGCGACGGCGTTTTACTAGGTAGCGCAGTCTATACAGATTATGCTTCTTCAGCTGGTGGTTGTGCGGGTTTCTTTGCTGCAATGCATGACTGGGTTGCAAACAACTAACTTTTTATTCATTATCACAAAAAACAAAAGCGGGGCTTTGACCCCGTCTTTCTAAACTAAATTATCATGCGTAAGTATTATATATTCTTTTTATTTCTGTTCCTTTCCAGATTATCTTCTGCACAGCGGCTTCATGCCGTATATGAATACATTCCATCGGCAATGGCTACTTTTAAAGAAGCTGTCTATTATGATGGAACAGTGAAGATTGCTGTTCGTGATTCGATGCCAATTCGTAAACAAGAGCTTAACAAAGATGCCGACGATGAAGTAGCATCTTCATTTTCGATAACAATCGGTTCTGGCAAGAGGTATAACAGGGTCGTGATCCATCAAAATAAGACTGACCAACAGTTAGAAACCCGTTCCATTCAAGGTGTTAACTATTTGGTGACGGACAAATTTCCGGCACTGGTCTGGAATACGGATTACACCGATGTCGATACATTGGGCAAACATGTATGCCATAAGGCAACGGCCTCTTATAGAGGGACTACGTTGGTAGCTTATTATACGAATGATATTCCCGTGCCTGTTGGACCATCAAAATTTGGCGGCTTGCCAGGCCTTATCGTGATGCTCTATAACGAAAGTGCTAATCCGAACTATTGGTACTTGAAGGAGGTAAATTATCCCTATACTGGCGATATTCCCGTAAATGATAAATATATTCAATCTTTACCCAAATTGAGCCTGGAAGAGTTTGTCAAGAAAGACGATCAATTCAATGAAGAGCAAATGCGTATTATGTACAGCAAAATGCCAATGATGGAAGGCGTAAGTGTTGAGAAGCAAAAGGTTAGGGGCAGTGTAGAGCAAGTATATGAATGGGAACATCAATAAGCGGATAGCGGTCTTACTCAGCTTTTGTCTGTTGTGTATGGCCGTACATGGACAAGTTGCTATCCATGGAAGCGTCAGTACTGAAGGAAAACCTTTAGGAGGGGTGCGTATTGATTTAAGGCGTGATGGCGATAACAAAATGCTGGCTTATACCTTTAGCGACGGCCAGGGGAAATATCATGTGCAAACGGCCCAAAGTGGATCATTTACGTTGCTATTCAAGGCGCTGAGCTTTAAGCCTGTTTCCCTTTCCATCACACCAATGCAGGCCGATACGCTAATTGATGTGCAGTTATCAGCTGGGGGAGTGGAACAATTGCAGGAAGTGATTGTCCACTCCAAAGGGGCTTATCGTCGGGGCAGAGATACCATTGAGCTTGCTGTGAAATCCTTTTTGCAGGGCGACGAGCGTACGGTGGAAGATCTACTTCGAAAGATCCCAGGTATTCAGGTGGGTACCGACGGTAGTATCAAAATAGGTAATAAAGAAGTGGAAAAAGTGATGGTGGAAGGGGACGATTTTTTCGAAAAGGGTTACCGCTTGCTGACACAAAGCATGTCTGTTCGTCCCTTGGAAAAAATTCAGATATTACAGCGGTATTCCAATAATAAGCAACTGAAAGGTATCGAAAATTCGGACAAGATTGCACTAAATCTGCAACTCAAGGAGGAAAGCAGGGCACAGTGGCTTGGCTCTGTTGATGCACAGGTGGTTCCCATAGGCCCCAAATATTATCAGGCGAGTGCTAACCTGATGAATTTTGGGAAGAAGAACAAATATTATCTATTGGGTGCTGCTAACAATAACGGAGTGGATGCCGTAAGCAGCATCAACCACCTCATTCAGTCTGGTTCTCCAGATGAACCAGGTCAGATTGGTGTGGGGGTAACAACACCCACTTTGATAGATAATACACCAAATCTGCCTGGTTTTGATTATAAAAGAACCAATTTCAATAACGACAAGTTGTTGTCCTTGAATACCATTTTAAATCCGACCCCACAGTTAAAAATCAAATGGCTGGGTTTTGCAAATCCTACTAAAAAATCATTTTACCGAAATACCGTGCAGAACTATCATTTGGAGGATATCCAATTTACCAACACCGAAGATTATCAGTTTACCAGAAACATCGACAACTACTTCACGAAACTGGAGCTGCAGTTGGAGCCAAATAAGCGTACATTGTTGAGCTATTCAGGTACACTAGGTTCTTTGAGGAAAAATGATTTGGGCGCATTATTGTTCAACGGTGTACAAAGTGAGGAACTGACCAAAAGCAAGGGGTATTTGACCAACCACAATCTGAGTTATAGCTACAAATTTTCGGAGCGGGATGTACTGGTCAGCTCACTACGTTGGATAAACCAGCAATCGCCAGTAGATTACAGTATCGATCAATATTATTATAAAGACTTGTTTGGGGGGGAAGATATCCGTGCGGTAAAACAACATATTGAAAATAATCTACAGTATTTGGGTGCCACTACGCATTATGTAAGCCGGAAAAAAAATGGTGACTTCTTTGAGTTGGCTCTCAATATGGCCTATCAGCAGCAACAGCTTAATACCGAATTAGATTTGCTGTCAAATCCAGATGAGTTAGGGGGAAAAGCAGTCTCTCCCTCGGGATTTTCTAATGCGATGGACTTAAACTTATTCCAGACAAACTTTACTTCCAAGTACACTTTTAAACGAAATAAATGGGAATTAACACCTCGTTTGCAGGTAGGTCTCGTACAGAATAGGTTAACAGATTTTGGGAAAACCATGCCTAAAAATAACCTCTTGCTTTCGCCTGGATTATCGGGGAAATGGGTTATCCACCCAAAAGGGCGCCTGGAAACCGACCTCTATTTTCAGCAACAGAATACCTCGCTTACCGAGCTCATTCCCCATTATTATACGACAGGAGTTCGAAACTTTATTCGAGGAATGGATAAGCTAGCCACGCTAAGCAGTTCTGGTGGCACGCTGATGTATACCTATGGCAGTATGACAGATCGTTTTTTTGCGAACCTCTCGGTCGGACATCAGATTTTGTTTGATTATGTGGGTACAGAAAGCAGTTTAGACCCCAATTTTAGCCTTGTGCAACAGGTATTGCTCAAAAACAAAAAGAGCAGCAATTATAAGGCGGATCTTAATTACTACCTGAAGGCTGTAGGAGGAAATTTTCGTTTGGACTTAGGCGCAAATACAGCAGATTACGAAACATTGGTGGTGGGCGTGGGCAATCGTCGCATCCATACAGAGACATACGATTATGGACTATCGTTTAGAAGTGCATGGAAATCCAGGTTGAATATTTACACAGGTTACGCCCTGCAGTCGGTTACTTATCGCTCAGATAGCAAAACTACACTACATAATAGTCGCGGGTTTCTGAATGTATTTTTGAATATGGGAAAAAACATACAGTGTAATCTAAAGAATGAATCCTATCGCTTTGGTAGTTTCCTTGGCCAGGATTCCAAGACCTATTATTTCTCGGATTTCTCCTTAGCTTATGAATTGCGGCAGCATAGGACAAGATTTACCATGATAGCAAAAAATATTTTCAATACTCGCTTTTTCAGAAATGCTGAATTGACAGACCTTTATAATACCAGCACCGAATATAAGCTTTTGCCTGGTTATATCAGTTTTGGGGTAGATTATAGCTTTTAAGTTTTTATTTTGAAACTAGGACAGTACTATCCCCAAAGCTGAAAATTCTACGCGGATAGCCAACACAATTGTTGCTGGTTGATTACAAGTTGATTTCGTCTGAAATTAGATTGTCAATAAAAATGCTTTGATCAATTCGGCAGTTTCGATAGGTTTTTCGGCAAGAATGAAATGGCCACAGTTTTCAATTTTTTTAAGTGTTAGATTACAGGTGATTTCCGGTAAAGAATGATGCAATAAGTCATAGCCACTTGCACCAATCGCTAGGACTGGCATTGCTAATTTATTATAGCTCCCGTAATCTTTAATATCTTGTGGAAAGGCCTGATACCATGCATTGGAACTACGAATGGCATCCTGGTTGTCATACGCTTCACTATACACCGATATATCAAATTGGCTTATGCTATCTTTATTAATCAGCAGGTTGTCGAATAACCAAGAAATGACGATTGACATGCGTCCCTCAAGCAACTTTTCTGGCAATTCTTTGACTTGGTTGAAAGCTAGCCACCATGGATATAAATAACTGCTCCCTAAAATAGGTAACATCGGAAGCTGATACATGCTTGGGTCTGGATGTGGTGTGTCCAGCAGTATCAATTTGCTTGTTGCTTGTGGATAATTACAAGCAAAACTAAAAGCGACATGTGCACCGATATCATGACCTGCAATACAAACGCTGTCGAAGCCTAAATGCTTGACTAATTCGTAGATATCCTTGGCCATGTTCTTTTTATCGTAACCATTTTCCGGTTTATCCGAGCTACCCATCCCTCTAATTTCAACAACAAATACTTGGTTGTCTTCTGCTAATATGGGCATGACATGATGGTAAGCCCACCATGTTTCTGGATAACCCGGAATAAGAATTATGGGGTCTCCTTTGCCCCCTTGAACATAATGGATTGATAGGCCATTTATTACAATAAAATTGTTTGTGAAGCCGGGTACAAGTTTAATAAGTTCTTTGTCGGAATATCCTATTTTCATGATAAAAGATAATTGATAGCTACCATTTGATTTTCAATAGACAAATTTAAACTGTATTTTTACAACCCACAAGTATGAAGTATACTATATACTTTTATTATTTTTTTAAACTATTGATTATCAAGTGAAATTAATTAGTCAACTAGCGAAGGAAGCGAACATGCCTATTGGAACTATACGTTTTTATGAAAAGAGCGGACTCATTTCTGGCATGACAAAAAAGGATGTAACTTCCAATAAGTACGTGTATTATGACGATGAAGTAACCGAAAAACTGAGGTTCATAAAGATGGCGAAAGCTGTAGGCTTTACATTAGCTGAAATTAAACAGGTTATTGATGCGTGGTATCAAAAAGAGCTGACTCAGGCAAGTAAAATGGAAGTGCTTGATCTTAAATTGAAACAGATAGACACTAAGATAAAGGAGCTTAAGCTAATGAAAAAACAAATTGTACAATGTAAAAGCAATATTGAAAATGGTTTAAGTCGATAACCTATAAAAAACTTTGCGAAAAAGAAAAAGATGAAGGAATACAGCATTGCTATTGGACTGTCAACCGTATTGTGTCTAATTGCCTTTTTTATTAGAGATCGGTTTTTGGTGTTTTTTACCACCGAAATAATAGGTGAAAGCCCTTTGTTTAATGATAGTTGGCGCCTACCTGGTCAGGTTTTGCCAGCACTGATTTTTATTTTCTCTTTTGGGATTCTTCCTTTTCTGTATCTGTCAGTCAAAAATTATTGTAAAATATCTTCGGTAAGAAACCAACTGTATACTATACTATTGATCGGTACTTCAGGACTTACATTATGTGGTATGCGCGTGATTTATTTAAAATTTAAAGTTGCTCAGATACGTGACCTATTAAAAAGGGCCGAGTTTGCTTCGGATAGTGATATACCCAGTGTTCGTTTTCAGGATATGCACCTGGAGTCTTATCTCTTGGTAGGTTTATTTGTTGGTTGGCTATTGTGTATGATTATTTTTAGAAAATCTACAAATCCTAAACTTTAGCTTTTAAACCCACCCTGAATGTTTAACGAACGGGGCATTTCATACTACGAACTGCATGAAAGTGTAGAACATCCTGCGGTGTCGTCATAGCTTGAAGGACGCTTGACGGAAAATTCCGGAAATAATTCCTGGTAAGGATTTTCTAATGCTTGCGTTAGCTTCATGAACAGTACTGTTTTTCCGGCACTAATTTCTTCAATACATTGGTAAAGAAGATAGTTCCGCAATATAAATTTGGGGTTTGTTTTTTTCATTAATTCCACGGACTCAGCTTTTGAAATAGCATTTGAATTCAGACGGGATCGATAGTGTTCCATGAAGTCTTTCAGTCTGCTGAGCTTTTCTTCATTTAAAGCGCTGTAAGCTACCGGGCTGAAATGTTCCTGTAAATCAGTTTCTGGTGTTGTTTTCTCCAGTTGATTGAAGAATAAGGTATGATCCAATGCGAGGTCCTGCATTAAGCTCTGCCAGTTATTAAAAAACACCTCATCCTCTTCTTTTAGTTCATCAAATCCGAATTTTTTGCAGAGCATTTTGTCATGAGTTTCCCAAAAATAAACGCCAAAATTATTTAGGGTGTTTTCAAGAAACTTTTCATCGTTGATGATGGGCTGGAGGGTATTTGCGAGTTTCCATAGATTCCATTGGGCAATCTGTGCCTGCTTTCCAAATGCATATCTTCTTCCCGGTAGATCCGTAGTATTCGGGGTGAAACTTAAATTATATTCATCCAGCATTGAATATGGACCGTAATCGATTGTTAGGCCTAAGATGGACATATTGTCTGTATTCATTACCCCATGTACAAAACCTACTCTGAACCATTCTACCATTAAATCTGCCGTGCGGCTACATACATTCTCAAAAAAATCTTTGTATTTCTGCTGATCGGATGAAACAATTTCAGGAAAGTAATTTTCAATTGTAAAATCAAGCAGATCCTGTAATAACGTATGTTCACCCTGAGCAAACATCAGTTCAAAATGCCCAAAGCGAAGGAAGCTTTCGGCAGTTCTGATCACTACGGCTCCTTTTTCGTATTGTGGATTGCCGTTATACATGATATCCCGAAGAACATCTTCTCCTGTAAAGGCCAGGCTTAAGGCCCTGGTGGTAGGTATGCCTAAGTGATACATGGCTTCACTCATGAGGTATTCACGTACAGAAGACCGCAATACGGCTCTTCCGTCTGCACGCCTTGAATAGGGTGTTGCACCGGCTCCTTTCCATTGTATTTCGGTCTTCTTACCAGCAGCATTAGTAATTTCTCCCGCCAGAATGGCCCTGCCGTCGCCCAGTTGCCCGGCCCAATTACCAAATTGATGTCCGGCATAAGCTGTAGCGTAGCTCTGAATATTGTCGGGTAGGTGAGAGCCTACCAGAAAGTTAAGATCCTTTTCTTCAAATTTACCCAGCCCTATTTCCTCGGCAAGAGCTTCGTTAAAAGCAATCCGTTGAGGCTGTTCAAACCCTGCAGGTTCAATCGTAGCAAATAGCACTTTTGGCGTGCCTCGCTGTGTAGGATTATTGGAAAAATCTCCAGGGAATTTTTTGAGGAAAGGTTGTTTGATCTGTTCAATATTCATACAGCAAAGATATTAAATCTAAAGGATAAAGACCTTCCTTTTTTATACCTAGATGGTGTCTTCATAATGAGTACATAGATAGCCAAAATAAAGAGGCGATAGCTAATTATTGCAGTGACTGAGCATTTTATGAAGACAAAGCCTGTCTAACAGAATATAGCATGCTGTTTTTTATCTGGCGCGGTCGTAAGCCTTTTTCAAGAGATAACAGGCATAGGCGACATCTTGCTTATTGTGAAGATAAAAACTGATCCAGCCTGAATTTTTAAATATATGGTGGTCCTTAATTTTTCCCTCCATCATTAATGATTTTTTTAGCTCTTTATTTAATAAAATGTCCACTAAACCATTGCTATGGACATGTGCAAATTCCTTTCCTAAATAATTGAACGCAGTCCCACCATATTTATGTATCCCAATCGTCGTCCCGGGCATTCCTTTCACATTTTCTTCCAGATCATCGATCCAATTTAGCAGTTCAGGCTTGACAATGAACATCCAAAATCTCATGAGACTATCAAATAGAATGGCTAATAAGGGGATATCCTTTAAAAAGCCAACTCTTTTTACCACAAAAGAAAACATAGGTTATCGCTCGCTTAAAAGTTTAATATGCTCCATGACTCGGAAATGGACATTCCTAGTGATACTTTCTGCCCAAAGATCATAGTACCAGGTTGGGAAAACATGGAGATTATACCAACTGTTCCCAATAAGGGTAGTGGTACCATTTCCATTGTCTTTCAATATAAACTGACCTCTTTTGATATCGATATGTCCCATGATTTCAGGGTCTTTGGGTTGATCAATGATATCAAAAATTAAGTTTTCATTGACGTCAAATTTTACAATCTTCTCATCGAAAATATACCCGTTGCTAAAAATACATTTTCGGTTTGCGCCCAGTTTATGTTCACTTACCGTTGTAGCCATGGGGCTCGGCATTCCTATACTAAAAAGCCAATAGTTTTCCTTCTGAGATATGGGATCGAAGGCGACCACGTGTTTCCATACTTGCGTTGGACTCGCATGAATTAAGATCTCATCGGAGACCATATTTTCACGATGATGATCAGTCAGGGAGTCGACAATAAAAATTCCAAGTAAGAGGCTAACAATGCTTATATTCAATTTTTGATTACTCTTTTTAAACATTGACCTTCCAATAAAGGCACCTGCGATAACAAAGCCAAAGATAAGAGGTGAAACAATTAAGAGGCAAATAATGCCCTCACCTAGGAATATAAAGCTGAGTAAGATAGCCATCAGACTACCCAAGGTAGAACATGCCGTTATTTGTGTTCCTTTCATGTCGGTATCTTTCCAACACCAAGCCATGATAATACCCATCAACAGCGGAATAATTACAAACTCAGAAAAAACAAGTACCCCCACATCTTTGGGCAACAATGAAGATTGCATACCAATAATTAGAAATGCAAAAATGTTGGCTATTAGAATTCCCTGAACTATTTTAGAACTTCGTACTTTATAAAACGTTTGTTTCAAACTCATGATACTTGATTTTTATGTTCATAAACCGGTTGTGCTAAAACTTTGTGTGGCTAAGGTATTAAATAATTCGCTATTTAATAAATTGTGGAATGCTGATAAATATGATGCTATTCAATTGAAGCTGATCAAAATGTTACAAATACAAAAATGCCGTTGCGTTGGATGTATCCTACTGCTGAATTCGATACAAATCGCGAAAAAGTTGATGAAGCAAGTCAACGACAATGTGTTGGAGTTGATAATGTGGATAAAATTATTTGGTTATTACAGAAATAAGTAAGAAACTCGCTTATAACATAATGGTAGAAACCGCATTCGATAAGATGGTTGCGGTAATACTTTCCAGTAGAAATAGACAACTCCAATGAAACTAAGAAAGATGATATTGCTTTTAGTGATAGCCCTTTTGGGGCATACACTCTTCGCTCAGGCAAAAAATAAGGTAAAAGTACTGCAGATCAACATTTGGCAGGAGGGGACTGTTGTGCCCAATGGGTTTCCTGCGATTGCGGACGAAATTATTGCGAAGCATGCAGATGTCGTTCTCTTTAGTGAAGTCCGCAATTACAAGGGAACAGATTTTATTCAGCGTATACTAACGGAACTCAAATCTAAAGGGGCAATCTATTTTGGCCAGTCCAGTGATGCAAAACTGGATGTCGGTTTTATTTCCAAATATCCGATTGAATCACAGCATGCGCTTTATGAAAAAGATAGTACCATGGGCGGTGTTTTAAAAAGTAAGATCAAGATTGGAAAGCGTTCTTTTGTATGCTATTCTTTACACTTGGACTACACAAATTACGCATGCTACTTGCCGCGTGGTTACGATGGTTTGACCTGGGAGAAGTTAGATCGTCCTGTTTCAGATGTAGGTACCATTATTGAGGCTAATCGGAAAAGCAAACGTGATGAAGCTATCCAAGATATCCTGAGCGACGTAGAAAAAGAGGATCAATCACAATCGTTTATTATTGCAGGTGATTTTAATGAGCCTTCACATTTGGATTGGACATTGGCTACAAAAGATCTTTTCGACCATCGAGGTGCAGTGGTTCCTTGGGACTGTTCGGTTTTATTGGAAAAAGCCGGATTTATTGATAGTTTCCGTCAATTAT
Organism: Sphingobacterium sp.; assembly: GCA_050281725.1. Taxonomy (GTDB): domain Bacteria; phylum Bacteroidota; class Bacteroidia; order Sphingobacteriales; family Sphingobacteriaceae; genus Sphingobacterium. The sequence goes on from JBMAAL010000009.1 coordinate 78,904, forward strand.
ATCCCAACCCGGTCAGTCATCCTGGTTTTACCTATCCTGCTTTTAACAAGGATGTTCCTATTGGGAAATTGGCATGGGCACCCACAGCGGATGATCGAGATCGGATCGATTATATTTATTACCGCAGCAAAAAACCGTTGAAACCAGTAAAAGCTAACATTGTCGGTCCTGTAGAAACCGTAAAGTATGGACAGAAGCAGGAAAAAGATAGTGAAGATAACTTCCTGCTGCCCGAAGGCGTGTGGCCAACCGATCATAAATCGATGTTGGTTATGTTTCAATTCTAGGGATTAATCGCCATCAAAAATATAGCGAGAAGACCACAAGGCGATACGAATGATAATTGATCTGCAGCGAATCATAATTGTTTCAATTTTTAAGAGATTTTACAGTTAAATTTAGGTTTAAAATGATAAGTTTATCATGAACAAATCAAGCTAATGAAAAAGATTAAAAGATTCGTTTTAGTGGTTGTCGTTCTATGCGTAGTAGCCCTGGTTGTTGTGGTGATAACCAATAGAAATGTAACGGCTAAAACAGATTCGGTGATTTTCACTGAACTTAAAGATGTGCCAAGAGCCAAGGTAGCCATTATTTTTGGCGCTGGTATCAATGGTGATCAGCCAAGTAGGTATCTGAAAGATAGACTCGATGCCGGGATCTCGTTGTACAAAAACCACAAAGTGGATAAAATATTGTTGTCTGGAGACAATGGAAGAGACGAGTACGATGAGCTTAGTGTCATGAAGTTGTACTGTCAGAAAAATGGTATCGACACCACAAAAATTTACATTGATTATGCTGGGTTCGATAGCTACTCGACCATGTACCGGGCAAAATATATATTTAATATGGATACGGCAATCTTGGTATCTCAAAAATATCATCTAAATAGATGTGTTTATCTAGGCGATAAATTGGGCATAAAATCATTCGGTTATAGTGCGGATCGAGGAGTTTACCCTGGATATAAATATTATGCATTGAGAGAAAAACTATCGGTTATGAAAGCGGTTTTGGATGTAATGAGAAATAGAAAACCAAAGTATTTAGGTAAGCAGGTGGATGTAAACGGAAAATCGAATTACACGAAAGAATAAGTGACGAGATTGTAGTCGGCCGATAGACTATTAATTATCGCATAATTGTTTAAGAAGCCAGGTATTAATTTATTAGTAGACAACAGATAAATGAAGGTTTTTTTTAAAATACTCTTAGTTATATGTGGGATAGGGCTCGTATTTTTTGTCGGTATGATCGTTATGATTAAGGCTGCTTTTGGCGGATTTGACAAAGATTATTCCGTAACGGAGCTTAAAGAAAACTTTGTGGGAAAAAGAGCTGAGATTTATGATGTCAAAAATTATATAAACAAAATAATTCCACCAGATAAATATGTTGAAATAGAATTTAGCAAAAACAATACTTTAGGTATTTTCCATTTGAAAGTGGGCGGCAGGTTTGACAGTAACTGGGATGTGAAAATTAATTCGAATAAAGTAGACTCCTTATTGCAAAAACTTGGTTGGACAAGAGGGACTTTAAAGACTCTCAAAGAGAAGTTAGATAAAGCAAATTGTATCGGTATTACAAGCGGAGAACCTTGTAATATAAGCTTTCAACGAAGCGGAATGGGGAGGTATTCCTTCAATGTGTTTGATAAACCAATTGCCGATAGCTTAAAAACGGCTTATAATGATGGTTGCACTTACATTATGGTCAATGATAGGCTTGTGTTGGAATACGGTGGTGGCGCGATAGGAAGTCAATGCTTTTATAATTTAGAATAGATAGAAAGCTTAGTAGCTAAAATGAACACACCGTATGAAATTGACCATTAAAATCTTACTATTTGTCATGCTTTCTCATTTTGCTTTTGGGCAAGCCAAAATGAGACAATTAAATGAACTTATTGATAAGGATGAAGATGCCATAAAGTTAATCATGGCTTGGAGAAATGCTGCAAAAAATAAGATTCAGATTTTAGCGAATGACTCATTGAGGTCCAAAGAAGCATTATTTAATACCCAAATATCAACACGTTCACCAATGGGTGCAATAGTTTTTCATACGGGTGGTATTTTGATTGATAATGGATGGATCAGGATTTACGGTTCTGGAAGCGAGAAATTAAATCGAAATCTACCCAATTGGAATAAAGGAAAAACTTTTCAGAATTTTGGCGACAAACCCGCTTATTTAATTATTGCAGATGATGCTGTAGGTGGATTTTTCTTATTAAATGGAGGAGTTCTAGGAAATGATTTAGGCAAAATATATTATCTGTCTCCGGATAATAATGAATATGAACAACTCGATCTAACCTATACAGAGTTTATTAATTTTTGCTTTAGTGGGAATATTGATGCGTATTATAAGGATTTACGTTGGAAAAATTGGGAAGATGATTTCAAAAATCTAAGTACCAATGAAGCTTTTATGTTTTATCCCTATTTATGGACTAAAGAAGGAAGGGACATCAACAAAGCGGAAAAAAATAAAGCAAGTATGGAAGAAATCTATACACGGAGAATACAGAAATAAACGTTGTTTCAGGGTAATTTGTCTTATCCTTTATAGTCAGCGAATCACTCTTAGCATCCGCGATTAAAACCTGAAGATTTCGATGAACAACCGGGAACAAAATAATTAAAGTCAATGTCTTCAGTGGTTTGCGGGAGTCAAGTTGAATAAGTATTTTCGTATAAATTCCAACTTGATATGAAATTCCTTTTAACCTTTATTTTTTGTTTCTGGTTTTCTTTTTCACTATTTTCTCAGGTTGGGAAAATAAAAAAGCAGAAGGATCAATTTGAAGCAATTGATTCTGTACTCGGCCAAGTTTTAAAAGATCATCATGTGGCGGGTTTTGCCGTTGCGGTTGTAAAAGGTGATAAAATAATTTATAATAAGGGATTTGGCTATCGTGATTTCGCGAATAAAAAACCCGTCACACCGAATACGCTTTTTGCAATTGGTTCGAGCTCCAAAGCTTTTACCGCTTCATTATTAGGTTTGTTGAGAGCAGATGGCAAACTGACATTCGAGGACAGAGCGGTATCTTTACTGCCAGCGTTGCGGTTTTACAATGATGAGATGGATAATCAAATCGTGGTTAAAGATCTAATGGCGCATAGGACAGGCTTGTCCCGCTATGATTTATCCTGGTTTCTGTTCAATAGCAAAAATAGAGATAGTCTGATTTCACGGGTCCGATTTATGAAACCCAGTTCAGGCCTGCGCATGAAATGGTTCTATAATAACTTTATGTACCTTGCTCAAGGAATGATTGTAGAGCGATTGAGTGGTAAGACATGGGAACAAAATATACAGGAAAAGTTTTTTACCCCTCTACAAATGACCCGTTCTAACACCGATCTTTTAACCTTCCAACGGGATAGCGATGCATCTTTGCCTTATACACTTTCCAAAGATAACACGATAAAACTAATTGATTATTATAATATTAGTGGCATGGGGCCGGCAGGAAGCATAAATAGCAGTGCTAATGACATGTCTAATTGGCTCAAGGTTTGGCTCAACCGAGGTTATTTCAATGGGAAAGAAATACTTCCTGCAAATTATATAAATGAGGCTGCGAGCTCCCAAATGGTGATGGATGCAGCTTTACCAGACAAACATAAAGATGTCTTCCTTTCCAATTATGGTTTAGGCTGGATGATTGGCTCCTATAGAGGACATTATCAAGTAGAACACGGTGGAAATATTAACGGATTTTCTGCGAATGTGGCATTTTTTCCAACAGATACACTCGGAATTGTCGTATTAACCAATCAAAACGTATCTAAAGTTCCTACGGTGGTCAGAAATTCTATAGCGGATATACTTCTTGGTTTGAATCCAATCGACTGGAATGGTGAAAAAAAGGCTGAAATCGACTCACTGCGTCATATTAAAAAAGAAGAAGTAGAAAAGTTGCCCGTTACAGCCACAAAACCTTCCCATTCCTTAAAACAGTATACTGGTTTTTTTGAAAACCCTGCATATGGAATTATTGAGGTAAGGCTTAAGGATAACAAGCTATACAGTGAACTGGGTTATGAGAAGGTTGTCCTTATACACCGACATTATGATGTTTTTGACCCACGGTCTGTCGATAAAAATGGAGTAGCGGATCCTGAACCAAGTAATCTTCTCTTTAACTTCTTTAGCGATGTGGAGGGGCAGATTCAAGGTATAGGAATTCTGTTGGACGGTAGTGAAAAACCGGTTATGTTTGATCGTAAACCCAGTCCTGGTGCCGCATCGGAGTAACCGGCCAATCGTATGGAGCAATAAGATGAAATGGGAGGTGCCGACGTTACTCTTAAGCCAGTTGCCACAGAAAGGATGAGGTGTCAAACTGTAATTAAACATGCGAAATCAGAAGATTGGCTGGATTTTAGAATTGGCAACTTTAACGAATCTTAAGTATTATAGATTTTGTTATTGTTAATTTATAGACGCATTATGAGATATTCATCTGCAAAAATAATACTAATTGTGGCTGTGCTTTTGATCGGGTGTGATTTCGGTAGGGAAAAACAGTATTTTCTGGAATTCAGAGAAGAACAGAAAATAGCATCTATGCCCAATGATATTTATCTTGGCGATCAAAAAATAGGGACGTTGGACCAGGTATTATTAAAATCAACTGTTCCAACTTTCAAGGTGACTTTATCTGATCCAATACCTATACACTCTACTGTTGAATTAACTGAAATTGACCTGCTTGGTACCCACCGATTATTTTTGAAGAAGAGTAATGCTGAAAAAACATATCATCAGAATGACACCATTATAGGTTTTTTAAAATACATTAAACAAAAAAACATAGATCCAAAACTGCGGGATAGTATTTATAAATCAATTCGCGAGGGGAAAGGAATACTTCAATTTGATAGAGACTGAGTCTATTATAAACTTAGAAGAGACTAAATAATAATGAAAAAGCTTTTAGAGAAGAAAAGTCTACTGTTTTTAAAATATAGTTCTGCTATATTTAAGACAGCATCATTTATTTATATTTTGATCGCATTGATTTCCTGCGATAGCATCGATTCAAAATTTTGTGTAATCAATAAAACAGGTAAAGATGCTTGTGTTTATCTTACCAATGATTCTTCTCTTAATAATGCCAAAATCTATTTTAGCGAATATGGTAAAATAGATAAACAAATTCGAGACTATTGTTTTATTAAATCCAACGATTCCACACAATTCTCTGTTATGGGAGACTGGGACGCTCGCTTGAACCATAGGTTTAATGATGATAGAATGATATTTATCTTTTTAATTGATTCTATACAGTTAAAGACAGAGAGTTTGGATAAACATCCACAAACTGTAATTCGGAAATTTGAAATAGCACAAAAGACATTAATTGATTATAATTGGCATTTTGAAATAAAATAGCTTTTTTAAAGCATATTAGTTGGAGAATATAAACAACCATTTTAGGTCACAGGATATGAACTTGTTAACCCAAGAAAAAAAAACGATTTTATTATAAACCGAATGACTTCTTTACCAAAATTCTTATTAATTTGGATATTCTTCTTATGGGGCGGAGTTCTTTATGGACAGGTTAGGGAAAATATCGTACAGGGTAAGGTTGTCAATACTGAACAAGCACCTGTTTTCTTGGCTACAATAAGTTTATATAGCATCGATCGCAGACTAATATCTAGTTCCATGACGGATAGCATGGGCTATTTTCGGATTGCGCATAAACTAAAAGGCAACTATTATCTATTGATTAATCATCTTGGTTATAAAGAGTTGAGAAGCAGTTCGTTTAATCCAACCCATGGCAACGTTGGGACACTACATCTTCTCCGACAGGAAAATACATTGGAAGCGGCAGAAGTCGAAGGTAAAAAGAAGTTGTTTTCTGTAGACGGAGGTACAGTCGTCTATCATGTAGAGAATAGCATAAGCTCACAGGATATATCAGCTTTCGATGCTTTGAAGAGATCCCCTGGTGTGCAGATAGAAAACGATACAGACATTACACTCAATGGGAAAAGTGGTGTACAGATCCTCCTGGACGGAAAACAAACTTTTCTTTCAGGAAAAGAACTTAGTGATCTATTGAAATCGATGTCATCCAATAACCTCAAATCCATCGAAATTATCAATAATCCAAGTGCCAGATACGATGCCACTGGAGCTGCAGGTATAATCAATATCAAAACCAAAAAAAATCAGACAAGAGGATTAAATGGAAACATTTCCACGGCCTTTGCCTATGGTGTCAGTCCCAAACAATTGGAAAACCTTGCATTTAACTATCGGGTTAATAGGATTAATGTCTATGGAACTTACAATCATACATTGGGGTATTACAATTACCTCTATGGTACGGATCGCCAACAAAATGGAAAGTCGTATGACAGCCATACGATCGACGTGGACAAACGTCAGAAAATGGCGGCTCAAGTCGGGGTCGACTATTTTATTGACGAAAAGAATACGGTCGGTTTTTTGGCAAATGGCAATTTTATCTTTGGAGGAGGTCTCACCAATACCGCTACAGCCATTACGACACCGCCTTCCACCACGGTTGAGGAAACGCTGGATGCCATTAACGATTATTACGGGCAGAATACGAAACGCTACAATTTTAACCTGAACTACAAATACGAAGATACAATAGGGCATAGTCTAAATATTGATGCCGATTACGGTCTCTTCGGTAAATGGAACAAAAACTTGCAGTCAAATATTTACCGTGACAATCAGTATGTCGTTATTGACGAAAATCTTTACCGTACTCTTAATGATATCGATATTGATCTAAAAGGATTAAAAATAGACTATGCGACACGGTTGTGGGGCGGGAAGTTGGAAACAGGTGCCAAATACTCCGCAGTCGGCTCGAAAAATAACGCAAACTTTTATCATGTTAAACAATCGGAAGATAGCCTAGACAATAGGCGTTCAAATGATTTCCACTTCGATGAGCATATCAGCAGTGCGTATGTTGACTACAAACGGTCCATCGGTGCCTGGTCCCTACAGGGCGGGCTGCGACTAGAATATGCTAGCTCCAAAGGTACCCTAATTTATCAGGAGTATGGGGCAGGTCTCAACGAGCATATCAATAGAAAGTTTACTAACTTCTTCCCCTTTTTTTCCATTGCCACACAATTGACTACTAAACAGACATTGTCTTTGTCTTATGCCAAACGTATAGAAAGACCAGCATATCAGGATCTCAATCCTTTTGTATATATGCTTGATGAGCTTTCATTCTGGAAAGGAAACCCCTTCCTGGTACCTTCATTGACCCAGCGGTTTTCGTTACTTTATTCCGTGAAAAATTCGACAATAATAGGCATAAATTATGCCTACACAGACCAATTGAATGCAAAAGTAACAGATACGCTGGAACAGGATAAAATCATGATGATCAGTAAGAATGTAGGGATACAGCAACATTGGTCCCTGTCACTGACGCAGACTTATTCGCCTAGGCCCTGGTGGGACATGACTTTCAATGGCCTGTTGTATTATATCCATAATGACGTTTCCTTTGACCAGTACCAAAATCTCAACTTGAGGCAGACTGCGGGACGTGCCAGTCTCCTTCAGACCTTCAAACTCCCCTTTCAGATGAGGGCAGAAGTTTTGGTGGTCTACAATTCAAAACGACTCGGAGGGGCCAATACCATCAGTAGACCGGTTAGTCAAGCGGACATCGCGTTCCAAAAATCTGTATTAAAAGACAAAGCAACAATACGACTGGCTATCACCGACATCTATAAAGGTAACCAAGTTAAATACACGCAAAATTTACCAGGACTGCTTTCATCAAGTTATGGTTACTACGAATCAAGACAGGTACGTCTGAGTTTCAACTATAGGTTCAGCAGTGGAGCGACTAAGGATCAACGTAATCGCAAATCGGCTCTCGAAAGCGAAAGCGGCCGGATACAATAAGATATCGGCCCTGTAATACATTGATGAATCTTCTAAATTTAAAATCTATAAATTAATAAAGACAAGACATGAAGTCTATTATTTTCTTTTTAGCATTAACATTCCTTTGCTTTAACAGCGAAGCTCAAAAGCAAGCTGAAGTCTTTAAGGTGATGGCATGGAATATATTGCACGGAGCAAATGACAGTGAGGATGGTAAAGCCCATGCGGTACAGATTATAAGAGAAATAAATCCGGACATCATATTGATGGTGGAAACTTACGGTTCCGGTAAAGAAATAGCCGATTCCTTAGGGTACAATTTTCATTTAATTGCTCCTGAAGGAACCGCCTTAAATGACAAGAGTATTAATTTGTCGATCATATCTAGATATCCTTTTGGTGAACAGATTGACACTGAATTTCCCTTTTATCTCGGTGGAAGAGAAATTATTATCCACAAGCAGAAAATTAGATTGTTCTCAAATTGGTTTCATTATTTACCATGGGAAAACGAGCCCGAAAATTTGGGTAAAACAGCTGCCGAACTCCTTATTTGGGAAAGATCGGGCGCTAAATATGAAATGATACAAAAGGTATTGCCCTATCTAAAAAATATGCTGCACAAGCGGATTCAATTCCAATGATTCTTGGTGGAGATCTCAATACGCCGTCTCATTTGGATTGGGGCAAGAATACTAAGAAAATACATCATAATCTGGTGGTTCCCTGGTATTCAACAAAAGTATTGGCCGATATCGGACTTGTGGATACTTATAGAACCTTGAACCCCAATCCCATCACACATCCAGGTATTACATGGCATACGAAAGGGGAAAATGA
>JBMAAL010000010.1:0-87555 GCA_050281725.1 Sphingobacterium sp.
GGAATTTCAAAGGCCGCATCATCTGCATAGTTCGAAGATGGAAATTGTTTCAGTACGGACCGCAGCGTATTGAGCTTGGTTTCATTGTCGCCTTGTAGACCAAATAAAATACCACGCTGGAAGAAGGCATAATCCTGGTTTGGCGCTTTGCTGTTGATCAGCTGGTCGTAGTACTTGTTTGCCCGACCATAATCGCGCAGACACAAATACGAATCACCTAGACGTGCAATAACATCATACCGTATATTTTGATCCACCGTATTTCCTCCGGCAGTCAGAAAGCGTTCAAAATATTTGGCCGCCAATTCAAAACGGTTGTTTCGGTATGCCGCATACGCTAATCCATAGTTGGCATAATTATAGACGTCAGTATTCCGAGCGACGGGCAGGCTTAGAAACTGGGAGAAGTTTTCTACTGCTTCACCAAATTTGCGCACTTCATACATGGCTTCTGCTTTCCAATAGGTCGCAAGAGCCGCCATTTCAGCGTTGACCGGAAACTTTTCAGATCGCATAAACATGGATATGCTATTTTCGAAAGCACGCTCATTATAAAACTCCAATCCGCGGTAGTAGGTTACCTTTTGATAGATCGCATTGACTTCCCGACCGCGCTCTTTTAACGATTCCAGCATACTGACACCAGCATGGAAATTGGTCGTCCCCCGTAGAATTTCAGCAGATAGTGTTTCCGCACTTTCCTTTCTTTTTGAACCCGGATCGATAGGTTTCACTTCCTGAGCGATATATTTCTCGAGGACATTTTGCGCAGCTTGGGTGGAGTCCATTGCAAACAAGATCTTAGCATAGTTAAACAGCGCATCGGCCTTCACTTGCCGGTCCAAATCCAGCTTTGTCGCTTTGACAAAAGCATTTCGTGCAGCTTGCTTGTCGCCCGTCTCCAGTGCGATATGACCTAAGGTCATGATGGCCCCCTGATAAAAGGCATCCGAAGGTTTTATGGCTTCCAACATACCGCTCGCTCTTTTGTATTCGCCGGCTCCGTAAGCTAGGTAGCTGATGCGATAATTATCGATATTGCTTTGTGAAGCGTCTGGATGCCGTTGCATCAATTCGTGGTAATAGGCCTGTTTATATTTTTGCTGTACTAAATAGGTGGCAGTGGCAATCTGGCGCAGTTCGGTTTCAATAGCATCGCGGTTGATAAGCGTCATATCCGGGCTGCGGCGCACCTTAACGGCATCAGCCAGCATGGGCCGGTAGTCACGTACGACGTCAATGGAATCCATGGTTTGAACTTCACCAGCGCCACTTTGCACACTATGCTGTTGTGGTTTCTCTTTCTTATCTTTCTGCTGTTTCCCCACTTCCTGCGCATAGCCTGTAAGCAGTAAAGCCGAAAGCGTTCCTGTAAAAAGGTATTTAAGATAGTTGTAGCTCATTCTTTCTTTCAATATCATTGTTCGTCCGTATTTCTGAGTTTTTCCAAACGTTCTTACGCCAAGGAGGCTGGTCGTGTAATCTTAACCTAAACAAATAGCCAAAACTAAAGAATTCCAGCCACATTCGGTAAATCATCAGCCAGAAAACAGATGTAATATGTAATTTTACCCATACCTCTGTTTGATTTTTACGGATTTAGAATAACATAATCTATTCCAATACGTTCTCGGCAACCGAGTTGATTACAATAATGAAGCCACTTTCTATAAATCCAGGAGATAATCGCATGGGCGACCTCGACGGCCAATACTATCCACATCTGAACCTAGATATACATTTTTTCTAATTCTAAAAAATAGTTCTTTGATCGGAATAAAGTTCTGAGGCAGGGAAAAAAATCAGTAAAAAAGCGAGTGTTTAATAGGGCCATTTTTAAATAGGTGCTTATTTTTCCAATAGGATAAATACAAAACATATTCTTATTATTAATGACAATATATTATATTTAGGTATATAAATATAAACATATGTTTAAGCCATTTCTTATTCTCTTCCTAATTTTCATTTCCTGTCACGTGAAAGCTCAAAAAAGCAGTTCTTATTTTTATTTAAAGAATACCGCAGATAGTTTAATTTTTGAAAAGAAGACACCTGAAGCTTATTTGTTATATCGAAAAATGGTCAAGATTAGTGATATAGATCCGTTTATTGATATAGAATTGGTAAAATTAGCACTAAAAGTAAAAGACAGTAAAACAGCGGAAAAATATTTAAAGCAATCTATTTTAAACGGGGCTTCTTTAGGGATGCTAGAAGTTGACAGTAATGTAAATAGTTTTTTAAAACATCATACCAATTGGAGAAAAACCTACGATTCACTTCGTCAAAAACATCTAAGCAAAATAGCTCATTTGGAGGACCGCACAACTTTACTCAATATGTTGGAAAAGGATCAGGCATTGCGTTCCTTATTGGGAGTTATTGAATACAAAAAAGCTGATTCTCTTATTTTCGCTAGTGACACGGCTAATATGGCCGTGATAAAGGAGATTATTGCGAGAACAGAGTTTCCGAATCTTGAAACTGTTGGCATGGATGGCGTAAACGCTATCTTTATATTATTATTACATACTTTAAATAATGGGATTGAGGATGCCAAAAATATTGAAATTTTGACACCATTGATGAAAAAAGCGGTTATAGACCTCAAGTATCCACCTTTTAACATGGCCTTAGTTATTGATAGACACCGGGCCATAATCCGTCAAAAACAGATTTATGGATCATACTGGGAAATGGGTAAACAAAACAAAAGAATTGTTACACCGATTGAGAACATTGATGAGGTGGATGTACGAAGAAAAGAAATTGGGCTACCACCGCTAAGTCTTTTAAGGAACCAAAGAGGGTATGAATTACCTGTGGATTATAAAAACTAAGTGATAATTTCAATTCAGCCAAGAAAAAACAATCAATTTGATTTAATCTGCCTTTTCATAAAAAAAATCGCAGGTATCATCTACAACAATGACAATACTATTTCCCCGTTTTTTTATGACTAATTCACACGAAGCAGTACCTCCAGAATAACTCAAAACCAATCGCGTATCAAAAACGCCGTATGCTACATGATATTCTCCATTGCCAAAAAAAGAACTTCGATATTTATTGTTATCCAACAAGGTTAGCTCATCATCTCTATCTGGCAGCTCTGCACCTGCAAAACATTCGTGATACTTGAAGTCATATTCCCCTAATACCATCGAATGCGTAATCAATCTTGAATAAATAATTGCTGTAGCGATTAAAAACAAGATAAGTAAGAATGGCCAACTTCTGGTTTTCTTCATTCCTTTAAATAAAGATGTTATTGCTCTTTGAATTTACGATTAAATTTAGAGTTAAAACTTAAAAGAACAAATTTACGATCATAAAAATCTGTCATCATACAAAAAGGTACTGTTTTATATTCCAAATTTTTAGACAAAAAAGTATTTTTGTATTCTAAAGAAGTTCAGCTTCTGAACTATCTAGTGTAGTCTCGGTTTTTCGATCGGGACTACTTAATTTATAATTTTCTATAAACACGGTATCATTTTTCCAAAGTGTATACATTAAGATCAATAATTTTCTCTGGATGGCAACCTGACCCACCATTTTTGATGTCTTTTTTTTGATGATCCTCATGTAAGCTGCCTTCAAAACTGGATTGTACCTGCTGGCTACCATAGCCGGGAAATACAGCGCATTCCTAATATATCTATTCCCTTTCTTTGAGATCCGCGTTTTCCCCTTTACTGAGCTTCCAGATTCCCGGTGAACCACATCATATCCAGCATAACTGACAAGCTGTTTGGCGCTAAAGAACTGGTCAAAACCCATTGTTTCCGCTAGGACAGTAACGATTGTCAGCATTCCAATACCCTTTATTGTTGCAAGCTTTTCAATTTTTTTATGTAGATCCGTATCTGATTTTACCAGCCTAGTAATTTCACTCACGCATCCGGAAATCTCCTTATCGATCTCAGCAATAAGTTTTTTATTGCTTTTTAAGATAAAGTTCTGGATATCATGGGAACAATCCTTACTATGTTTGATGTTACCTAATACTGTTTTCTGCTCCTGCAGCTGCACATAGTATCTGGTCAAATTTCTCAGCTGCAATAAGGCTACTGGAGGAGGACTCCATATTTTATGGACACGTTCCACACCGAATTGGCTCAAGATCCTCGCATCAACAGCATCCGTCTTGGTCTTAATATTGAGACTCGAAAAATAGTGCTTGGACGTATTGGGAAGAACAACATGAACCCGTTTCTTAATCTTGTACAGATGAAACCTTTAGCCGCATTAATAAAATCCATTGTCTTGGAGAATGCTAATTCCCCGTCATCGGAACGCTGACACAGACATGCTGTGAAGGTCCCTTTTGAGATATCTATCCCAATGCATTGTTTGATAATAGCCATAGTCAAGAATTTAAATCGTATCGACTTAATCCTCCTTCGTCTATCCTTTTGTCTTATGCAGGCTCCTAATAACGGCCTTAAGTACTGTTCTGACTCCTGAGAATAAAATCGTGTGGACAGTTCCTTTTTTACGGTATAACTATCTGTTTACCTAGCCACATCTTGTCTCACACGAAAAGTCAATACATTTTGCATAACAACAATATAATGACCTTTTTGTAATTCTCAGTAAATATAAAAGCCACATCGCACGATGTGGCTTCTAAACTAAATTTATAAACATGTGATTCACTAGAGGTCGGCTTTCGCTATGACTGAGCTGGCCTCAAATTATGAGCTACTATTTATACGAATTGATCGATTTGGACACTTTCCAGTCATTTCCTTCACGGACAAAGGTTACGAGATCTGTCTTGGTGAAATCTTCAAATTTCAAGGTCATCCTGGCCACCATATAATCGGCTGATGTTTCAAGGATCTCTGTACTTACCCTACAGTTTAGTTTCTCACCTTTTTGTTTTTTCAATGATTTTACCACTTCACTACGGCTATTTGACTTTAAGTTTGCTGTTTGAACCTTTTGATTAAAATCTTCAGCAAACAATTGTTCTACACCAGCCGATTCACCTTCAACCATGACAGCAACATAGTGCTCTAAAGCAAAGTCTGCGGTTGACAAGTTAACAGTTGTTTTTGCTGCTTTTGATCCTGGGCCCTCAGCTGCCATTGCGCATGTTGAAATTGCGATTAAGGCTGCTGCTGCGATTGTTTTTACTAGCGTTTTCATAATATCTTTATTTTATCGTGTAAGTTTTTCTGTTTTTATTTGTTGATCCAAAACTACTACTCTACATGCTTCCTGCTCACAGACTTTAGATCAACAACCGGCAAAACTCGGTGAATGAATGAAATCAAAAGGTGAACGTCAAAATACATACAGAACATAAGATCCATTTTATTAACTCCGTGCCAAATACTATACCAGTTGTCCTATGCGTTCAATAACGGCTCCCATGACCTATTAAAGCACATTTCGCATCTTTTTCAAAAAAAGTAGATGTACGGATGCGAACAGTTTATAACAATATCGTTCACATGCGTACACTATATTAAATACCAGCAAAAAGATGAACTGAAGCCATAAGAGGTGAATTAGTCGACGATGTAAACTTTCTACGTTCATAAGCGAACAGTATTGTTCACAATCGAACAATACCATCTTTTTATGCGAACAAATAAACCACTGAATATTAACACTTTAAAATTTAGGCAAAACTATTGATATCTTTAAAACTATTGATTTCAAGCATGTTGCATTCAATAAATAATGATTTGCAATGCATTTTTAAGATTCAAATCACGATGTCATGTATAATTATTTAAAAGTCGGCTGGCGAAAACTGTTCAGAAACAAGATCTTCTCCTTGATCAATATCCTGGGACTATCCTTAGGATTGGCCGCATGCTGGATTATACTCTTATTTGTCAACGATGAATTGAGCTATGATCGCTATTTTACGCAGGCAGACCGCATCTATCGTGTTGTTTCCCATGGAAAATGGGATGGCGGTTCCTTTGATATAACGGGAACTGCAGGCCCCCTAGCCAATGTTATTAAGGATGAATTTCCTGGTGTAAAAGAAGCTACCCGATTCGATATCGAAGGGGGTGGTATAATTACAATTGGAAGTCAACAAACAAAGGTTAACGAAATCTTCATGGCTGACAGGAATTTTTTCAATCTTTTTGACTATACTTTTCTTGCCGGCGATCCTGCAACAGCATTGAACAATCCTCAGTCTATTGTATTAACTGAAAATTTAGCCATACAATTATTTGGATCGGCTGAAACTGCACTCAACAAAACACTTTACTTTAATAAGTCAGAACCGACACTTGTCACTGGTGTAATCCAAAATGTACCACAAAATAGCCATTTCAACTTTAGAGCCATCCGTTCCTTTTCAAAAGATTTCAATCCCGATTGGAATCAACTTTACCTTTATACTTACGTATTATTAAAGGACCAGTCATAGTTGCCCCAGCTTCAAGAAAAACTTCCTTACATCGTAAAAAAATACATCCATGGGCGAGACCTCGATTTTGATTATAAAATCGAATTACAGCCTATTACTGATATCCATCTGCATTCTAATCTAAGTTATGAGCTCGGCAACAATAGCAATATCAAATATATTTACATCTTTTCCATTGTCGGAGCACTTGTCCTCTTAATTGCAATCGTTAATTATATTAATATCACGACAGCTCAGGCTTCGATAAGGATGAAAGAAATTGCAGTCAGAAAAGTGATCGGATCCAGCACATTAGATCTAACAAAGCAGTTTCTTGTCGAAACATTGTTAATCATAATTTGTGCAACATTATTAAGCATATTGCTGGCATCAACTTTTCTTCCATGGTTAAACCAAATGATCGGTAAGCAATTGGATTTATGGCATTTTGGAATAGGAAGGACCTTGCTGTTTTTATTTCTGTTTCTTGTATTTCTAGTATTCGCAACGGGTATTTACCCCGCTTTAGTACTCGCCGGACTAAAGACGATTCCTTCGCTAAAAAACCAGATCGGAACACATGGTTTCCAACATCTACTGAGAAAATCACTTGTGGTCTTTCAATTTGTAATTGCCGTATTGCTGATTGTATCCACCATGGTCATCTTTCTACAGTTGAATTTTATGACTACAAAAAATCTCGGGTTTGACAAAAATCAGGTCATGGTTTTCCATTTGGACAATGAATCCACTCGTAATAAAGGCGACGAGCTCAGAAATAGCTTACTTGAGGATAGTCATATTACAGAAGTTGCTTTTGCGAGCAATCCAATTGGGAAAAACGACATTGGGGTGGGAACTTTCAATGTTGAAAATAATGGAAAAATTGATCCCAACTTTACGCTTGCCAATACCTTAAAAATTGACCCTAATTTTATCCCAACAATGCATATTCAACTGGTTAAGGGGAGAAATTTCGACAGTACCATGCCAACCGATAGTGCTGCTGTTATTATAAACTCAGCATTTGCAAAAAAACAAGGTTGGACAAACCCTATAGGCAAAAGGATCGAATTTGGAAGAGACGCAACTGGAAAATCCATCCTGAAATCCGTTATTGGCGTGGTCAGTGATTTTCATATTTATTCGCTACAACACAAAATTGAGCCCCTTATCCTAGAACTTCCAGCTAATAAAATGGAAATGGACAACATTTATGTTCGTATGAAATCGACAAATATGAATACAGCGATTTTGCACATCAATAAAGTGTACAGTACATATGTGCCCGACTACCCTTTAGAATATACATTTTTAGATAAAACCTACGAACATCAATACAATTCGGAAATAAAGCAAGGCCAAATTCTGTTAATTTTCGCACTCTTGTCCATCTTTATTGCCTGTTTGGGCTTGTTCGGAGTGATTACATTCGCTATTCAATTACGGATAAAAGAAATTGGTATACGCAAAACTTTAGGTGCAACGCTCAGCAATTTGGTATATCTGCTATGCGCAGATATGGTTAAGCTGGTCGGAATAGCCCTGTTGATTGCACTTCCTGCCGGATGGCTGTTCATGAATCAATGGCTGCAAGAATTCGCTTATCGCATTTCGGTTAGCTGGTGGATTCTTGCTCTCGCAGGGATTATTGCACTGCTAATTGCTATACTAACCCTATGCACGAGAGCAATTACCGCTGCAAAAGCTAATCCGGTCGACAGCTTAAAAGTGGAGTAAGAATTTGTATTCACTATACTTTCGCGTAATTATGATTGTTATTGATAAAATTCCTTGCGTACAAAATCGTTTTTATTGAGCTTATTTAGCTCTCTTATCAAATAATAGCGATGTAGAAAACCTGTTAAGACGACAATCTTTTTACCCGGATACTTTCGAGCTATCCCATAGATGTTGGATGCCATTGTTTGATTTCTTAAATCCCAGAAGTCTGACATTAATCTGAATCCATCTTTATAACTGATCTTATCTCCATCGGGTTTTGTGACAAACCTTTCTGAAAACTCAGACCTTGCATCTGTAATTTTCAGTAATTCTTGATATTGATAATATTGTCTTTTTTCAGCAATGCTATCCGTAGTATGATTATTGAAGTTTTCGGGAGATAACGCCGCTATTTTTATTAAATCTCTCGTGATACGCTGAAATTCTTGGTAAATATTGGCTTGCCAGTCGGTCAATTTTTGAACACGGTACAAACTGTCTATCAATTTAACGGCTAAGTTATCTGTAGGTACCATTCCTTTTTCTTTACGGTATTTGTTTCTTCCTTCAAAATCAAATGGAAATCTGAGGGTTTGCGGATTCTCCTTCAAATAAAGATTGCTTGCTTTTATTTCATTTCCCTCGGGGTGATATTGGACAGTTTCATATTCCTTCATCCCTTCACGGTCTACTTCATGAAGAATAATATCAGGCTTAATATGGTTAAGAATTCCAACCAAAATTTGAGCATTATAATTTGGAACACTATCGTGAATATTTCCGATTACATATAAGGTTGTTTTACTTTTTTGTCCAAATACATGTGTAAAGATTAGAAATAAAAAGACAAATACGGTTGAATGTTTCATAACGTGCGGTTTACTTTTTATGATTTTTTAATATGTTAGCGCTAGGGTATTAATATTATTCTCTAATATAAAAAAAACACAGCAATCTCTTTCTCAATCACGCCATTCTACTACCCGTATGGCTGTCGCGGGAGCATCAGCTAGTCCTTCAGCATCCTTTTGCACTGTAGGCTGAACAAATAAAGCAATTTTACGTTTCTTTTGCCACAACTGCGTATCATATGTAGGTTCCCAAGCTCCTACAGACTGCTCACAAAGATCAGTAATGTTATTTGCCTCTTGCTGCATACCATTCAACCTCAGTATCGAAGGCCGATAACCGCGCCCCTGATCCCGAAAAACCGGGCACAATAAAATCTTATTTTTCATTTTCAAATCCAGTCTATTTCTTATCAAACATGATACTATCGGCATATTGCAAATAAGTATACATCTTATCCAGATACAGTGAATTCCCTGTCCATTTGTACATTTTAGCCATCACCGGCATCACCATATACAAACCATCGGCCCACCACCAATAGTCTTGTTTATTGGAATGGATCTGATAATCCATGACTTCTTGAGCACGTGCAATCTTTTCAGGAATTGGAGATAAATGATAGAGATCGATATAGGTTTGGAATTTGCTTTATGAAGCAAAATCTTACTCATAAAACAGCTCGTCTTAAATAAACGTACAATATACACTTATTTAAAAAACAATCGTATCTTTAACCTTATTATCTTCAAATTGACTTTTTCCGATCGCAAAAGTCGTTTTCAAGATAATAACCTATGATAAGGAAAAATCGATAAATTATCTGATATCGGAAATACCATACTAACATAGCTGCTAACATGCCTAGTTTGAACAGACTCCTATCTTCTCGTCAGGCCTTGATTCTGATATTCATTCTCATCCTTGTTCACACAAGCACGCTGACCCACGCGCAATTCCCCAAGGAGATGAACAAAGGTTTATCCAATAGTTCGGTGAAATCTATATTTCAGGATAGTCAGGGCTTTATGTGGTTTGGTACTTACGATGGGCTAAACAGATTCGACGGTTATGATATAAAAACCTACAGAAATCAGCTAAATAACGAAAATAGTATTCCGCATAATTATATCTATTGTATAGCAGAAGACCACAATAAAAAATTATGGATAGGAACTGGTCAAGGAATTGGAATCTACGACCGAAATTTTGACACCTTCACCCGTTTAAATTATATAGACCAAAAATCAAAACGGTCATATCATCTCAATGCCGATACGAAATCCATTCAAATCGATAGTAATAATAATATTTATATCGGAACAAACGGCTGGGGACTATTTTACAAAAGTCATCAAGAAACATATGCGATACAAATTGCTTTTAAAGATTATAAATCAAACTTATCCACCTTATACTATCATGTATCGGCCACGCATATTGACGCGACCGGCCGGGTATGGGTTTTTATAGAGGGACGCGGTTTATATGCATTAGACAAAAAAACACAGCAGTTGAATCTTGTATCAAAGGCTATTACGAGTGCAACCTGTATGGCTAGCACAAACAGCGGAGAACTCTTTATTGGTAATTATGAGGGACTATTTGTTTGGAAAATCAAAGACCATATGCTTTCGTCCTTGTATCCACAGGAGCTTAAATCAAGCCAGATCAACATGCTGACGCTGGAAGGGCAAAACAAACTTTGGTTAACCACCCAAAACAATGGCATTTTTATACTTAACCTATCTCGTGGAAAAGCAGCAAACAAAAATGATCTACAGCCCGTACAATTTTCACTGAATAGCAAAACCATTTATACGGTTTACATAGACTCCCAGCGCAAAATATGGATCGGCACCGGAAAGGGCGGCATTGAGACCATTGATAACAATGGCTATAAATTTAATTATTTACAGCAGAAACATTATGCGGGATTTAACTTAGCGCACAAATTTGTACGTTCTTTCGTTGAATATGATAACAAGATCTGGATTGGTACCGAAGGTGATGGCCTTTATGTATGGGATAACAAGACCAACCAGGTTCAGTCTTTTCAAAAAGGGCCACAGCAATTGCCAGACAATACGATAAACCATCTTTTGACCGGAACTAACGGAGATCTATGGATCGCAACCGAAAGGGGCATTGCACGTTACGCAAAAGGTTCGGGTTTTAAATATTATGTTTGCAGGACGCCAAATGGGGTCGTAAATAACAGTGTACAATTACTTTTTAAGGATCAGGATGAGAAGATCTGGGCTGCGACATTTTCTGAGGGAAGAGTATATACATATAATCCGACAAACGATCAATTTGAAGTCTTCAGCGAAGACATCTATGATATCAATTGCATGATTGATGATAAACAAGGTAATATCTGGATGGGGAATTACAATGAGATCATACAGCTAAACAAGAAGACGCAAAAAAGCGTCAGGTATTTAATCGGAAAACCTGTTCGTGCCATTCTGCTCGGAAAAAATAACAGACTTTGGTTAGGAACAGAAGGTAAAGGGCTCTTGCCATTTGATAGCAGATCAAAAAAGATTGTCGAAAATTATTCCACAAATGAAGGTTTGAGTAACAATGCAGTACTTAATATTTTGGAAGATAAAACCGGAAAATTATGGTTAAGCACCTTCAATGGCCTTTCGAAGTTCGATCCTTCCATTAAAAAATTTGTACGGTACGAGGAAACAGATGGACTTCAAAGCAACGAGTTTTCCTATGGGGCAGCGCTTAAGCTCAAAAACGGCCAACTTCTTTTCGGAGGAAACAACGGTTTTAATATCTTTGATGCAGATAGCATTAAACTGAAAATTTATGACCCTGCCTTAGCAATCACAAGTCTTAAAATTAACAATAAAAAGATTGCCGAACTGAGCGACCGGGTTGATATTGGACAAGATAATGCTATGCACAAACTGACCCTCCCCTACAATCAATCCACTTTTTCGATGGAGTTTGCCGCCTTGGAGTTCGATTCGCCACAAAAGATAAAATATAGATACCGCTTGGAAGGTTTAGACAAGCAATGGAACGATGCCGGGTCTACCCGATCGATAAATTACAACGGCCTGCATGAAGGAAATTATATCCTGCTTATTCAATCGACCGACTCGGAAGGCAATTGGACGAATAAGCAGATTAAGCTCGATATTCAAATTCTCCCGCCTTGGTATAGAAGCTGGTGGGCTTACCTGCTTTACACGCTGGCTATTATCTATATGGGGCTATGGTATCTGCGCTATCGGAGAAGGCAAATCGCTTTAAATTATGAAATACAGCTTTCAAAATTCACCATTCAAAAGGAGAGAGAACTCAATGAAAAGAGGCATGCATTTTTCACAAATATATCGCATGAATTCAGAACACCGCTGACCTTAATAATAAATCCGATTAAAGATCTGCTGAAGACCAATCAAGAGTCCAAAGAAAGTGCTTCCCTTCAGGTTGTACACAGGAATGCCAAAAGACTGTTGAGCTTGGTGGACCAGCTGCTTGTATTTAGAAAAACAGAGGACGGTGCCGAACAGCTCAAAACCAGCATTTTCGACTGCCAAAGCTTTATGAAAGAAATATTTCTATATTTCGCTGCCCAAGCAAAATTACAAAAGATAGATTATCAGTTCCAGGAAAATTCCGATCCGGTCTTTGTCAATGCCGACAAAGAAAAAATTGAGATCATCTTATGCAATCTCATATCAAATGCCTTTAAATTTACACCTTCCAATGGCGCTATTCATATTGCCCTATCGCAACAGGGTGAGGAATTAACCATTCAGATCAAGGACTCGGGAAAAGGTATCCCCGAACATCTTGGCGATAAAATATTCGACAAATATTTTTCGGATCCACTGAATGGCCCAAAAAAACAAACGGGATTCGGGATCGGCATGTACCTGGTCAAAACTTTTGTTGAAATGCACGCCGGAAAAATAAGTTATACGAGTTCAACAACAGCGGGAACAACATTCGACCTCGTTTTGCCTATCGTGGCACACCAAATACCGGCCGAAGAACCATTGGCAGATGTAGCGCCCCACAACGAGTCGGGGATTCAAATGCTATACGATGCACAAGTGGCGACGGAAACCGCTCCCACATTTCCAACGGCCATATCAAGCAAAAAGTTTAGTATCTTATTGGTTGACGACGACGATGCGATCCGCAGCTACCTTACCGACATTTTTAAGGTAGAATATACGGTCTACAGTGCCCGTAATGGTGTTCAGGCATTAGCTATGATTAAGGAAAAACAACCTGATCTGGTCATAAGTGATATTATCATGGAAGAGATGGATGGATTGTCACTCTGCAAAGCCGTAAAATCTAATGCTACGCTCAACCATATTCAAATCATCCTGCTTACTTCAAGTACTTCCGACAGCACAAAGTTAGCCGGAATTCAATATGGTGCCGATGATTATATCCACAAGCCATTTGATTCGGAAATATTGTTGCTTCGGGTCAAAACATTACTGCAGAACAAAAAGAACCTTCAGGACTTTTTCCTTAACGCTATTACATTACAGTCGAATGAGCTAAAGATACCGATCACAGACAAGCTATTCATAGAACGGTGCATCGAGATTATTGAAGAGAACCTACTGGAAGAATTGACTGTAATAAGCCTTGCCGAAAAAACGGGGATGAGTCATTCCTCACTCTATAAAAAAATTAAAACTATTTCAGGCAAATCGATCAATGAATTTATCAGGTCGGTACGGCTCAAAAAAGCAGCAGAAATGCTTATTTTGACAGATTCGAAAATTAATGAGGTAGCTAACTTAACAGGTTTTTACGATCAACGCTACTTTAGACAGCAATTCAATAAATTGTTTGGCCATACACCATCCGACTATGTCAAAAAGTACCGAAAAGCATTTCAGAATGAATTCCATGTAGATCGGCCTTAGTCGGAATTGTCAAAAAATAAAATAAACCCTGTACAGCAACTACGAGCTCTTTTTGCTGTACAGGAGTTCTTATTGCTTTTCGTCCATAGCAGAACGGTAATTTTTTTCGATGGTGTCAGCAACTGATTTATTTAACTGAATCTAGGTTAAGTACGATCATACGGCCGACCTAGTGAAATACACTTAAATCCCACTGATCCTTCCAATTTATCTGTACTTTTTCATTCTGGAGATCAACCGGAAGCCAGATATATCTGCTATCCATAAGATCTTTGGGATTCCAGCGGTCCGCCATAAAGATAAAGGCATCTGTTTTTCCTGCGACAGGAAGAATAAATGTGGATTGACCGCCATAAGTCAAAGCCGAATTTGGCCCTTGCATTGGATCCCCAAGGGATTTCCAGGGGCCAAAAAGACTCTTAGCGACATGGAGCTCTGCACGATTTGGAGCCCAGCCGGTGCATCCGCTGGTGATCAGATAATACTGATCTTTATGCTTGAATAAAGCTGGGGCTTCCCGATGATTCCGAAAGAGTAAGGAATCTTTCGCTGTTACATGCAGGTAATCATCGGTTAATTGAACCATACGTAAAGCATAATTTTCATCCGATGAATAGATTTGGTAAGCCTTGCCATCGGTGTCAACAAAAAGACCCATATCGCGTGACATATTGTTATTAGGCCTGAAGCTATGGACAAACTGAAAAGGCCCAAGTGGAGAGTCACTGATAGCGACAGCGGCTCTGGCTGCTGCATAGCCCTGTCCCTTCAACTCGAGGTGGAACCACATGACATATTTCTTCAGCTGCTCATGATAGATAACCTTTGGTCGCTCCATAATACAGCCCCAGGCAATATCGCTTGTAGAATCTGCGCTAGGTGTGAGAGCCACCCCTTCAAACTTCCAATTATACAAATCATTGGATGAGTAGACATTGACGCCCTGCGATGTAGTTCCGCCACGTTTCTCACCGTACCAATAATATCTTCCATTTTGATGAAGTACGCCGCCGCCATGGGCATTGATTACATGACCGGATTGGTCTTTCCATATTTCCCCTGGCGTAAAACTATTCATTTCAGCATGTTCTATTTTTTGATAGACCCGTACATAATCGATTTCATATTTTGCGGGGAGTAATTTATCCGCTATCGTGCCACCGTTTATTCCACCGAGGGCCAAATTTAACAGGAGATAATGTGGTTGGGTAAATGGATTGAATCCTGTACCGTCCCGATTGACCAATTGATCCAAAGGAACGTGAAGCATTTCCATATCATCCACATAAAGCGCAATAGCGTCTTCATCCCAAACCATGCGCCAGGTATGGAATTGATCTGCCCAGGCCTTTCCGCCAAGATCCTTGACTGCTTTCGTCTTACCAAACCAATGTGCTTTCCAGCGTTGGTCAGTACCCGTTGCGATATTAGCCAATATATTGCCCCTATAATATTCCATGATATCTATTTCACCATTGGATGGCCATTCTTTGGAGGTGCCTAACGTCCAGAATGCAGGCCAAAGGCCTTCTCCAACTGGGATACGTGCCCGGATTTCAAAAATTCCATATTTCCATCGCTGCTTTCCTAAAGTATTTATCGAAGCCGAAGTATAGGTTATCTTTTTACGGCTGGCAATCCAATCAGAACTACCCTGAATAAAACCGGGATGATTACGTTGTTCTTTTTTTGCTTCAATAACCAACAGGCCGTCACGACAGGAAGCATTTTCCTTTTGATACCACTGCTCTTCCCGGTTACGCTTGAAACCTACTTCGTAGCTCCATTTAGTCGTGTCGGGTGCACCATTATAATCAAACTCATCCGACCAGACCAATTTATATTGCGTTGAGATGGGCTGTTGACTATAGGCGATAAGACAACTTGACAGCAAACTAAGACAGACAGATAAAAGTTTTTTCATGATTTAGTTTAAGTTTCTTTGAGCTAACCGCTCTTGATGATCAGTAAACAAAAATATCCCCCTTTTCCTACGTAGTCAAGGGGGATATTGAGTCAAAAAGAGGGATATATTCGTATTTGTGTAATAATGAGATGACACATATCCCTTTTTTATATTTCTATAGGCCGGTTGGAGCAGTTCCACTGATCAGTGACCATCCTGGATTCTGATAAATAACAGAGTTTTCTGCTGTACCATCATCCGAAGCCAACTGGAAATGCTCGATGGCGATAGGTGCAAGATAATGCGCCATGGCAAATTTCACCCCAGTATAAGATAGGGCGTTGCTTCGGATCTCCAATGGTCTAAGGTATTCACTCCGCGCAGGATCTGAAACGACAGATTTATCATTGGTAGCGCCATAAATCAGCTGTTCGGGTTTATACCAATCTTTCATCGGCCCCCAGAGTTTAAAACCTTCAAAATGGTCTGCTGTTGTAACCAGCTGATCCATCGCACGCCAGCGCTTGAGATCCATCCAACGTAAACCTTCAGCCATAAGTTCGCTTCTGCGTTCGCGACGTATATTGTACAATGTAGGTGATACAAACTGTCCTGCAGAATACGCGCCCCAATCTTTCTTCTCTTTATCCATCTGTGTTGCAGCAATGGTTGCATTGAAATCTTGGTCGACCTTAGCACGTGCACGCAATGAGCGCCAATAGGCCTGTGCCTTCGTATCTAAATTTTGATTCTTTTCGTAACAGGCCTCCATATAATTGAGGTAAGCTTCGGTAGCTCGGAAAGTAATACTACCCGTAAATCCCTGTCCGTTTAGTGTTTGTAAACCGTCGTATGAAATTCCTTTACGTATGGTATACCCCGTTGTATAACGTCTTTCCCAATCGGTATCGTAAACAGTCGGTGTGGGCTCAATAAGGGTATAGTGTGTACCTTGTCCGATATTGACCAATACATTCTTTTGGCCAGGCTCTTTTAAAAACAATTGTAAACGACCATCGCGATTTTTCCGAACATCTGCGATGTAATCATCGCCCGCATAACCGCTGCCCGCAGCGTAAATAGGCAGTCCATTGGACATCAGGAAGCTTTCGACAAGGCCCCGTGTCAAACCAACAGCATAATTGCCACGCTGTGCATATACCGGTACATTGTGTGTCACCAAGCTCTGGTTGTATTGTCGCCACAAAAGTACTTCGCCATAGCTGGACATATCCACGGCACCAAACATACTGAAGTAAGGATTCTCATTGTTGGCAGATTCTATTATTCCGGTATTGCTCACCAGCGGCACATTGTCAGCAACCGCAGCTGCTGATTCCATGGCCTGCGTTAAAAAGTAGTCGATCTCTCCGGCAATACTTCCGGTCGGGAATGCATAATTGCTATTGTATGATTTTGCCGCACCAGGCCATCCTGGTCCTTTAGGGACGAATGCTGTTCCACTAAAGTATTTGAGCCAGGTACCTTCATACAAAGCTACTCGAGACTTGAAAAGCTGGGCTACATTTTTTGAGATCCGCTGTTTCTTGCCGTCGGGCGAACTTTGGTTCAGCAAGGTAATGGCTGAATCTAAGTCAGAAAGTATAAAACGAGCAACTTCATTTCTTGGTGAACGCTTGCTCGCTTCCACCAAAATACTTTTATCCTTATCCGACATCACATTGCGAATAATAGGAAAATCACCTAAGGCCTGCAATTTCCCGAAGTAGACGTAGGCACGTAAAAAATAGGCTTCACCGATATAATGTGCTATGTTACTGGAATTTCCGAGAATACGATTTTCCTTCCATTTGGGAACCACCGTATTGATAAAATAATTCATCTGATAAATACTTGAAAAATCCCAGTCCCCCCCATTCGATCCAACGCGCCATTGGCCTGGAATAAATTTGTTATCGAGTGTTGGAATAGCCATATTGTCTGTATTTCCGTCGATGCCGAAAGTGCCAAAGGACCAGTTGCCATGCGAAGGAAACAGTCCAGCATATTGATTTACGGTATAAGCAGCAAGTTGTGACTCCTCATCAAGATAAGCTTCAGGGATGATGGACGAAGGGGGTGCAATATCCAAATATTTATTGCAGGAAGCTAGGCCTACCAAAGCGACTAGGCCCAATTGCATCAATCTAAAAATAGTACTATTGAATTTCATAATGAATCGACTTAAAATGTAACACTTAAACCTGCAGACCATACTTTTGTCAATGGATAAACCGTTCCGTTGCTTCCGCCATCAATAGTTTCGGGATCAAACATTCCCGCTACACTTGAGCCGGTCCAGATATTTTCTCCGGAAACATATATGCGTAAACGCTCCACACCAAAACGTTTGGTTGTTTCTTTCGGCAAGGTATAACCCAGCTGAATATTTTTTATGCGGATATAGGCTGCATTCTGCAAAAAGCGCGTCTGCGTCTGTTGGTTTTTGGAGGTACCAAAAACAGGACGTGCGTAATATGCATCCAGATTTTCGCCCAATGGATTGTCTGCGGTACGGAAATAATCAAGATGATCGACCAAGCCCGTTGACCACCATTTTGAAGTTGCTCCCCAAAAATAATAGCCACCTTGCCAATAGTCGCGTTTCATGACACCTTGCATGAAAATACTAAAGTCAAAATTTTTGTAATCCGCATTCAGATTCAATCCAAAGGAGTAACGCGGCGTGCTGTTTCCAATCACACGACGATCACCTGGATCGGCCTCTGTATTGCTTCCACCATCTATTTTTCCGTCGCCATTCAAATCCGCATACATGATATCGCCTGCCCCCCATTGTGTTCCTAATGCATTTTGTCCACCATTGGGCAGGCTCGCCAGATGTTGACTCATCTGTTCCTCTGTCTTTGCGATACCAAGGGTTTGATATCCCCATATTTCACCCAACTTTTGGCCTTCCCGATAGTTTGATAATGACCCTATTGCGTTTGGATAGCGTGTTACCGTTGTGGTATAATCCGACAGGAGAAACTTTGCTCCATATGCGAAACCACTAGCTGTACGGTCATTCCAGCCCAATGTAGCTTCAAACCCTCTTGTTTTCAAGTCTGTATTATTTGTTTGAGGAACCGTTGTCCCTAATGTATTAGGCAACTGTGGTGCTGGCCCCACCATATTAAATGTCTTTCGTTCGAAGACCTCAAAAGATCCAGAAAGTCGATTATTTAAAAAAGCAAAATCGACGCCTAAGTTTTTGGTATTGATGGATTCCCAGGTTAATAAGGCACTTACCAAGCCTGGAGCCGAAGCAGAATTCGGTCGCGCATTATTGATTAGCCAAGCGCCATTGGCTGTACCCGTTGGTTGCGTGACATAAGTCGGATACCAGACATCTGTATTTTGATTGCCCAGCTCTCCGTAGGAAGCTCTTAATTTCAGCATATTAATAAATGGTGCCGAATCTTTAAGGAAGTTTTCTTTGGCGATGTTCCATCCTGCAGAAACTGAAGGAAACCAGCCCCAGCGGCTATCGCTGCGGAAACGTGATGAACCGTCATAACGCAAATTAGCTTCCAATAGATATTTTTCAGCATAATTGTAATTCAATCGGCCAAAGAAACCCGCTGTTGCCCATTTTTGATATTCGCCAGATACAGAAGGTACTACTGCTTTTCCATTGATGTCTGTGCCGGAGGTCAGATTTAATACCGGTTGATCCGGGATAATGATTCCGTCGCGTTGCACACCGAGATTGCGATAGGCCGTGTGTTCAATTTGACCACCGACCATAACTTTAAAATGATGATCGCCCCAGCTCTTATCGTAGTCAGAAAAGATATTAATGTTATAGTAGTTTTCCTTTAAACCAAATTCGTAGACATTTGATGAGTTTTTATACAGATACGGATCACCATTCACGTCATGGTTGTAAAGGCGCTGCGAATCCCAATGACGAAATTGAGTAGTGGTCCTATAGTTAAAATTACCGGTTGTACGCCATCCTTTAATAGGTTCGAGGATCAGTTGTAACTGTTGGTAAATGTAATCCTTACTTGATTTATCCTGTCCGCCTTCTTTCATGGCAAGTGCAGGTGAGGGAGAACTGAACAAGTATCCATTTGGATCATACAATGGTAGCGTTGGCCAGCCCTGTCTGCCTAAATCATCATAAAAACTATTGGTCAATGCTGCAGGACGGTCGTAGTCTTCACGCACCAATCGCGCGTTGTAATTTACCTGAAAGATGTCAGATACTTTAGAATTGATTTTAGCAGCAACAGAGTAACGGTCGTAATGATCCGTATTGAAGGCCATCAACCCTTGTTGTTTCATGAAATTACCTGAAAGGTAATAAGTTGTTTTTTCGGTTCCACCATTGAGGCTTAGGTTGTGCTCCTGGGCAAAAGCCTGATCCCGATACATGACATCGAACCAATCGTTGTTGTCGTTACCATAGGCATATCCTTCAGCCCAGTACAATTTATTGTTTGGATCGACTATAGTCGAATTTTTCAGGCTTCCGTTTTGATAATCTAAGATGCGCTGCAGATGCTCCGCGGAGAAATGCGGTGAACCGCCTGCGTTGACTTCGGCCTGATTGAAGTATTGTGCAAACGTATAAGAATCCATCATCTTCGGCATTAATGTTGGGGCATTCATACGAAAGCTATTATTATAATTTACCGAAGTACGTCCAGCCTTTCCAGATTTTGTAGTAACTAGAATAACCCCAAAGGCAGCTCTAGAGCCGTAAATTGAAGCCGCTCCAGCATCTTTCAATACAGATACGCTTTCAATATCCTGTGGATTTAATGCCGCCAACGATCCTTCAGAACCATCGATTAAAATCAGTGGTGCAGAAGAAGAGGTTCCGATTGTGCCCGTCCCCCGAATATTAATGGATGGATTGGTTTCCATCGTTCCCGAGTTTTGGGAAATATTTAGGCCGGGTGCCAGTCCTTGCAGAGCCTGGATAGCATTTCTTACCGGCCTATTTTCTAGTTGCTTGGCATCCACCACCGCAACGGAACCGGTCAGGTTTGTTTTTTTCTGCGAACCGAAACCAACGACCACCACTTCATCCAAAACATCTCCTTCGGAAGCGTTAAGTTGTACATTAAGCTCGTAGTTCCCTTGGCTGATCTGTTTGAGCTGACTGAATTCAAAGCGCTGTTTCGCATAACCTAGAAAGGTAAATTCTAATGCCGTGACTGTGGCAGCACTGAGCGTATATTTTCCTTGTGTATCTGTCTGTGCCTGCACTGCGGAACCGATATTTTTGACGGTCACTCCGGCCAGAGGCCTATTGTTTTCGGTAACCCTGCCCCGTACAGTTATTGACTGCGCATAAGTCTGCTGTAAGCTTAAAAATAAAAAGCAGATACAACAAAGCCAGCACGGTGTGAATACTATTTTCCTTTTCATAAGTAAAACTGTTTAGTAATTAAATAATATTTTGATGAAGAGTAGCATAGCAATATGAGGTAGCCATATTGCGTTCCATTAGGAATTCAAGGATCAAACAATCCACTGTTGATTGGTAAATTCATCATAATTAAACTTGGTTATTTAGCTGTTTTTGAGTTTTAGCCAGCTTACTTTCCCTTCACCCGTTTTTTATGCGATTTGGAGAGGGTATTCAGCTAATCAGGCAACACTCTTGGTTATTTAACATCATCAACACAATAAAATGTCGTATTGACACTTGCAATATTATCAAAAACGTTACAAGGGAAGGGGGGTAAAATCTTCTTATTTTAAGGGGCAAATTCGTCAAATCAGGCTTTTTGACCTCAAAAAAAGCCGCATCTCCCGACGCAGCTAAACAACCTATATATTTAATTATAGTGAATGACTAAAATGTAAATTGAACTTCAAAATGCATAAAGAACATAAGATCAATTTTTATTAGCTCCGTGCCAAATACCATACCATTGGCCCCCCCTAGTTCATTTATGCCTTCTGAAGCGTATTATAGCCCGATCTAAGATCTGCTTCAAAAAATGAAATGTACGTATGCGAACAGTTATTAATCAAATTGTTCGCATACGTACAGCACATTAAAATGTAATTAAAGATTAGTACGCCCAGAGGTGCTCCCTGATGCGAAGCTGTACCGAACATGCCCCAAACAGAAGCCGAGCAAGTCCGAATTACAAACTCATTCCCAAGGTAAACGCAACGCCTTTAGATTCCAGATCCACATTTCCGTAACCAATCCCTGTTAAAGGCATTTTAACAAAAGGTTTTACACCAATATTAATTTTATCGTTGATTTTCTTCTCAATGGAGATCGAAAAATCGGCGACACCAAAGATATGCTGGTTCTCTCCATTCACTTCATAGACGGCACTTTTCTGAGATCCACCGTAGCTACCTCCGCCTTCATAATCAAAAGTGTATTTTTCCTTTAGCATAAAATAACTCGAAAGTCCTGCACTGACATTAAACTTCACTTTTTTACTTTTCAATACCGTATAACTTGCTGTCAATGGTACATCAAGAACATCACATACAGCGCTCACATTGCTCGGCAATTGCGCCATTTCCGGTGGATTTGATGGCGCATAAAATTTATACGCTGACGTATAATTCTTTTTAGCGTAGGTAGCCCCCACAGATACACGCAGTGCTTTTGTGAGGGGATAGGAATAGGCCAAACCGATATTTTCACTAAGGGAGGATTTGCCTGCCCCCCGCACGCTTGTCAAATCTGGCCCAGCCAAGAAACTAACAACCGACCGCTCTCTTTCCTGCGCATTGGACCCCATACTTTCTTTAGGCTGATAAATAGCTGCGAGACGCTCCCCTGTCCCTTCAACCGGTTCTTCTATTAAGTTGAAATGAGGCAATCGTTGATTGTTATATTCTATGCTTGGAATTGTGAATGCAGTATTTAGTTTTCTTTCTTGCCCGATTATCGGATTTGCATCGGCTATTTTCCCCAAACGGATATCCTGCAGTACAATAGTTTCATTTGGCAGCTGAAATGCATGATCCGTACGTTTGATCGGCTGGAATGCTATCCAACCTTGATCCCGTTTGGGTTCGTCTAGCGAATTCTCCTTAGGTTGAACAGCTTTGCTCTCCGGAACCTCTTTTCTCGCCCAAATACCGGCCTCATTTATTTCACTTGGTAAATTATTCGATTTAAATAATGCTCCATTCCAAATAAAAAAGACCGTTAAAACTGCAGCAAGCGTGGCAGCCAAGCTCATTAAAACGACGATCTTTCGTCTCTTTACACGCCTTTCATTGTCTAACCGCGATTCTATATCTTGCCAATGTGATTCATCAAAGTCAAAGTTAGCATCACTTAAGCCCTCCTCAAATAACTCATCAATCTTGTTCTTATCCTTTTCCATCATCTTTTCTCCTCCGTTTTACCAAATTTTACCCCTTGAACTTCCACCATTTCCGCCAGTCTACCGCGTGCTTTATGCAGATTAGATTTTGATGTTCCAATGGCAATTCCCAGCATGCCACTAATTTCTTCGTGTCCATAACCATCGATCGCATAGAGATTGAACACGGTCCTGTAGGCCGGTGGAAGCTGCTGTACCATCGCCAATAAATCTTCATAGTTTAACTTTTGACTGATGCTATCATCCTCAACAATGGTATGCTCATACATGGATACATCTACCAAGATACCCTGTTTAATCCTAGCTCGATAAAAATCAATTGCAGTATTTGTCATGATTTTTTTGATCCATATGGAAAAAGGCTTCTGAAAATCATATTTGTTGATATTTTTAAAAACCTTGAAAAAGCCTTCATTTAAAATACTTATGGCATCCTCTCTGTTATTAGCGTAGCGCAGACATACACCTAAAGACATAGCGTAGTAGATGGTATAAAGATCTTTCTGAGCCCTGCGGTCCTCATCAATACATCCTTTAATAATATGGATAGATTTTTCGTCAACTTCTGTTATCGCCACTCGATATTGCTTCTTTCTTTTGATAAATATAGTATTAAGTCTAATACGAGTAGATAATCGAAAAGGTTGCCTCCAAAAAATATTTTTTTTCAACCCAATTTTCAAGCAACCTTTTCGCTGACCCGATCGTAATATCAAGACATTATTTTAAAACATACCATTATGAAATCAAACCAAAAACAACTCAAATTAACTTTTATAGGTGGTCTATTGACCTTTGCACTGTTTTCTGCATGTTCAAAAAGCGATGGTGAGCCTAGCAATGTCGAAAATAAAAACAAGGGCGTGCAAATGTCTGCCAATACTCAATTTGGTAATATTCTGACCGATGCCGATGGTAAAACACTCTATTTCTTTTCGAATGATACAAAAGGAGCTTCAACCTGTAGCGGTAATTGTTTGGCCACTTGGCCGGTTTATTACAGCAGTGAAACAAGCACAGACCTAAAAATTGACAAAAGCCTTCTCGGTGAAATAACACGTGAAGATGGCTCGAAACAAAGTACATTTAAGGGCTGGCCGCTTTACTATTATGCCGGCGATAGTCAATCTGGTCAGGTGAAAGGAGATGCTGTAAATAAAATATGGTATGTTGCCAAGCCCGATTATTTACTCATGGTTGCGAATGCGCAACTTATTGGACACGATACTAAAAACTATTTAGGCGACTATACCGAAGGAACCGGAAAAACAATCTATCTGACAGATGATAAGGGCAGAACGTTGTATGCCTTTAAACCCGACAAATTCAACAAAAACAATTATACTGCCGCAGATTTCAGTAATGATGCGATCTGGCCTATCTTTCAAAAAGAGACTGGAGCTCTGCCTTCGCTTGTTCGTACGGCTGACATCGCTGTCATTACCGTTTATGGAAAGAAACAATTAACGTTCAAAGGATGGCCCTTATATTACTTCGGCCAGGATATACAGCGTGGAGATAATAAAGGGATAAGTTTCCCACGCGTTGGCGTTTGGCCAATCGTAAACGACAACTCTGCCGTGGCCCCTGCTAACTAAACCGAACTAACTATTCAAACTTATGGCACAAAATCTAAAAACGGCAAATACTTGCCTCAACGCACATCGTTACATTGTTATGTCGCTCTTTGCCTTAACGGTTCTCTCGTTCTCGGCCTGTACCAAAAAGCAAGCGCAAGAACTTACGAGCAATCCAGATAACGGCACTGAAACAGTGACGGTACTAAATGTGTCTTACACGAATTTTTCTAAAGCACTCTTTGAAACGAAATGTAGCTCATGTCATGCAACAGGACGTTCGGCAAGTGCACGATGGACGTTCAGTGGTTATACCTCTGTCAAAGACAATATTGCAAAGATTAATAATGCGGTACTGGTGGCCAAATCCATGCCACTAGGCGGCTCACTCACAGCAAAAGAAATTGAACTGTTGGATGCATGGATTAAAAGAAATTCACCTGAAAACTAATGTTATGCATATGAACAAAATCAACATGTACATGGCGCTCTTCATGATGCTCATCGGCATGAAGACCTTTGCGCAGCAAAAGGCTTCTTTTGTTTCAAAAGAGACCAGCATCACCTTTTTTAGTAATGCGCCATTGGAAAATATCGAGGCCAAAAGTACCTTAGGCGCTTCGGCGATGAACCTTCAAACCGGAGAAATCATCTTCCGGGTAAAAAATACATCTTTTCAATTTGACAAAAAGCTCATGCAAGAGCATTTCAATGAAAATTACATGGAAAGTGATCAATACCCCCTATCCGAATTTAAAGGCAAAATCGAAAGTGCCGACAAATTAACAAAAGATGGCAGCTATACGCTGAACGTAACGGGCATACTTCTGATCCATGGCGTTACTAAACCGTACAGTACGAAAGTTGCATTTATTGTTAAAGATGGGACATTAAAAGCTGTTACAAGTTTTCAGGTAAAACTCGCCGATCATAAAATTTCTATTCCTTCCATCGTTGGAAAAAAAATTGCTGATGTAGTGAAAATCACCGTTAATGCGACCTACAAACCATAATAATACGAATTCATTGCAAATGAGAAAAATACTACTTATACTCCTGTGCTTTCCTTTCGCAAAGTCATTTGCGCAGGAAGATCTCGATAAATTAATCCATATCGATGCACCGAAAAATGAAAAAGTGACGGCGACCTTTAAATCCGGCAATTTGATCAATCTCAAGACCACAGAAACAATTCACCGTAATGAGATGGACTTTAGGGTAGATCACCGTTTTGGCGATATAGCAGGCAGTGCTGGTGGAGGAAAAAATTTCTTCGGTCTCGATAATTCGACCGACATCCGAATAGGTTTTGATTATGGTTTATTCGATAACCTCAACATTGGAATCGCCCGCGCGAAGGGCGCAACAGCTGTTAGACAACTCGTTGAGGGTAATGTGAAATACCGGTTTATCGAACAAACGGTCGACAATACTGTACCCGTTTCCGTTGCTTTTTTTGGAAGTACAACCCTATCTGCCATGGAAGCCAGCCCGGATAAGTCCTCGTCAGCAAGCTTTGAAGACTTTAATGATCGATTGAGTTATGTGACGCAACTCATCATTGCCCGTAAATTTAGTTCAAATCTATCACTTGTTATGATCCCAACCTATCTTCACCGGAACTATACAGCTTATAATGATCAGAATGATGTATTTGCTCTTGGTATTGGTGGGAGGGCCAAGGTCAGCAAAAGGGTCGCATTAGTTGCAGACTATACATTACCTTTCCGAAAAGCATCGAACAAGAAGTACCGTGAAGATATAAGCGGACAGCATTATTACAATGCATTAGGTGTGGGTTTGGAAATGGATACAGGGGGCCATATCTTCCATCTCAATTTTACGAATGCCACCGCAATACAAGAATCTCAATTTATTAGTGAAACCAATAGCTCCTGGGGTAAGGGACAATTCCGTTGGGGATTTAGCATTGCACGCCGTTTCAATTTTAACAAAAAATAAAAGGTATTGCTCTATTGGGATGTGTAAAGAAAATAATCCGTCCAAGGCAATAGAAATTCAACAGGTTTAAAAGTTCATTGGGCAGATTGTCATTAAATAAAAAAAAGCGGATAACAAATACTGTTACCCGCTTTTTTATCACACAATATTAAATCTACAAATCATTTAGCCACTTATTTACTTCATCTTGTGTTTTACCGGTCTTCTTTTGAAGCTTACCTACCAATTCGTCTTCTTTACCCTCGGCATACAATAAATCATCATCAGTAAGATCAGCATATTGTTGTTTTACCTTACCTTTGATTTCGTTCCAACGGCCTTTCCATGTTAATTCGCTCATAATTATTTTCGTTTTATTGTTTGTTAATAGAACAGTATCGCTCCGCAAATCGTTTAGAAAATGATGTTATAAAATGTTAAATTCACAACATTCACCTGGAAAACAGGCGCTTTCTATTTTTCGTAGGACTATTTCCGGTTACAATTGGCCGTCCATGCCTTGCCGTCTTTTGTATAACCAATTGTCAATTTACCGGCATCAATACGGATATAACCCGTACCTGCTGAGCCAATATTGACTAAGACGTTATCCTTTTTTTCGAAATCTACTCCATTGAGATTTGGAATGCCATTTCCAAAAGCGAAATTATAGGTATCGCCAACTTTTGTGACAGTAACCGTTCCTTCTC
The DNA here is from genome assembly GCA_050281725.1 of Sphingobacterium sp. Taxonomy (GTDB): domain Bacteria; phylum Bacteroidota; class Bacteroidia; order Sphingobacteriales; family Sphingobacteriaceae; genus Sphingobacterium. Next base: position 27,344 of record JBMAAL010000010.1, read on the forward strand.
CCGAGGCAACATCATTATCATTATTGTTCATGTCATCAAAGCCAATAGTGCCTTCATATTTCCCAACAAAAAGATCGTTATCAGCCGGATCATCATCTTTGCTACATGATGTAAAGCCTACAAATACTGTTAAAATAAGCATACCTAGTCCTAGTGTTTGAATTAATTTTTTCATACGTCGATGTGTTAATGTGAATAATTTATGTATTACAGCAGGGTAAAATTCAAACTTTGTGCCAGTCCAAATACAAGATTCGAAACATACGTATCAAAACGCCCAAGAAGAGGTATAAATACAGTCTAAGGGTATTAATACAATCCGATAAAGGAGGAATACCCAATTGAGCGTCTATAACCGTACATAGAAGATCATTCAGAGAACAAATCTCATCCACTAAGAAAGGAGGCAAAATATTTTTTAAAAAACTTTGAGCGAAAGCGCATTTACGAATAGGCAGGGAGCTGATGGTACCATCAGCTCCCTGTTTATTTCTTCTAATCTCAAATTTGTCAGGTCTTACCTGATAAATTATAAACCAAACAATACTATCGGATCCTCTTAAATAGTTCCGTTTTATTGTGCTGCATAATTTTCAACTCATTACCTGTGATAGAAAATTTTCCGGAGTAATAAATTAAGCTGTCTTTACTCAAGCCATCATTCTCCTTTGGAGGGTAAAACAACAGCGAGTCCGCTGAAATACAAAGGAAGACTTTACGTACAATAGTCAAACTTTACGTCAATTCCAGATCGTCAAGGCTAATTTTCTCTTTCTTCAGATCAGTAATTTCCTTTTCTAATTTTTTTAAGTTTTCATCAATCGATGCTATACTGCCTGCTGGAAGTACCGTCTCCCGATCATTCGATTTGATTGATTCCGTTGTCACAACTAATTCCAGATCGTAATCTGCCAGGTTGATTCCTTTGACGGGATAGTTAGCGAAGTTCCAAAATTTAGGATACTCTTTTTTTGGCTGATTAAAAACGATCGTGTTGACCCGAGACTCACCTGGCTGGAGCACACTGTCAGACTCGCCAAAAACAGCCTGCTCATTGCTGATAATAGTTTGTGAAGAACGTTTTTTCAGCACATATGAAAAGCCCTGACTTCCTTTTAGCGGCTGTTTACCGATATACTTCATACTCACTATTATCCTAGGAACAGGTTCTCCAAAGAAATCCTCGAGTTCCAGGTCAGTAGGTTCCAATTGAAAGACGGCCAGGTCTTTTTTTACTCGTTCAAATTCAGATTTCTGCTTTTGCAAACTATCTATTTCTTGTTGAAGATGAGCTATTTTCCGTTCCTGCTGTTTTTGAAGGATATCATCGGCTAGGTCAATTACAGCACCGTAAGATTTTCCATCGATCATACCCAAGGAGATACGATTTATTGATTCCTCATTATACTTTTCAGGTTCATTCATTTTGAGCCACATCGCTTCGGATAGTGCCACTCGCAAGGCCTTTTCCAAGTTTGCTTTTTCTTTGTCATTCAGGTTCGCTTCTATCTTTTTACGAGAACTTTTAAAAGACGATTCATCCTTTCCATTTAGTCTTTCGCCACAGGAGCTTATAGATAATGTCAAGAATAGTCCGATCAGTGCGATTTTAATTACGTTTTTCATTTTAAATATATGCTATTTTCGAATCAATTTTTACTAACTTATTTTCATTTATTTCTCATGATGGTTTCGTTTTTATTTACTGATGAAATATTACTTTTTCTTCAGCAGACGATGCAATTTATCGTAATCTTTCCAATCACCGAAACCTGCGAAATTCAGTTTCTCACTCCATGAAATGATAGCTTTACAATCAAAACAGATCTTAGCGATCCCAATGCATTGTTTATTTTTATAGAACACAAGGATATCTCGAAATTCATAAATACAAGAGGTGTCGACATGATCTGTTCTTGTTTTTAAGAAAAATAGTGAGTCGACAGCACTATAGAGAGATTGATCCAGTGAGCCCCTAACATATCCAATATTCTTCAAATTAGACAAAAGCGAAAGATCCACCTTATCATCTTCTAATGCAGATAACAAAAGATACTCCTTTTCGGATTTAATCTTTTTGTCCTCCAATTCACCTATTTTAAATAAATCAATATCCACTAAATAATGCTCGAGTGAATCAAAATTAGCAGGTATCGAGCCTGAACTCTCTTTTTCCCGCTGTTCTATAGTACTTCCACTATTCATGCAACCTTGCAGATAAATAGCACTGAAAAGTAGACATCCAACGGTAAAACATATTATTCTTTTCATAGCTAATAATTTACAGACTTTCGAGTGGTTTAGCGATTTCCAAAATTATTAATTTCATTTTATAATCTAGTAATACACATATCCGTATAGAACTGAAATAAACGTTTTCTATTCAAGTTATCGGAAAACGTTAGGAGAAAGCAGTAAAAAGCTATCGCAAATATTGACTATTAAAGAACCATATTAGTCTGTAAGTGGCATCCTTGAAAAATATCGAATATTACGCAATCGTGTGCATGCAAACAAAAGCTGAATAGATTTGCTCAACTATGCATTGTTTACTAATATTGTCCATTGATCATGTACAATAAGCAAAAAATAGAAGAAAGGGATCTACTGCAAGAGCTAAAGAATGGTAACTCTCTTGCCTTTCAGAAACTCTATAACACTTATTTTGCCTTATTATACCTTCACGCAACAAATAAGTTGCAAGATCGCGAAGCTGCTAAAGATATCGTGCATGACTTATTTGCTTGGATTTGGCAAAACAGGTATACGTTGGCTATTCAGGGAGAAATATCTGCCTACCTCCACACTGCCATACGCTACCGTGTAATAGATCACATCGCCAAAGAACATTCAAAAACCAAGTATTTGGCCTCATTACCTCCTATTACAACACATCATACCAGAGATACTGACCATTCCCTAAGGGAGAAATTGCTTCAGGAACAAATAGATCGTGTGCTTAATAAGCTTTCCCCGCGCGTAAGAGAGGTTTTTGAACTGAGTAGGGAGCACTATCTCAGTCACAAGGATATCGCAAAAAAGCTTAATCTATCAGAACATAGCGTTCGCAGTTATATGAAAGAAGCGCTACGTCTGCTTCGCAGTAAATTAGGAAGCCTGCTTTGGGTAAGCTTACTGTTTTTTTGTAAAATTTTCTAATCGCCCCCCCTCTCCCCCTTTCTCATCCGTCATATAGAAGTAACCAACTATATTATCATGATGAACCAAGAGCATGCAAATGTCCCGTCTTTACTTAAGAAATATCTGGAAGGGAAATGTACAACACAAGAACAAGCGCTTGTTGAAGAATGGTATCTCAATCTAGGTGAAGACAGCATTCCATCTGACAAGGAGCTAATTTCCGATGTAATCGAACTACAAAAAAGATTAAAGGGAATATCTAAAGAGCAGCCTTATTATATTAAAGGATATATTATAGCAATTGCCGCAATTCTCCTCGCTTTTTTTACAATTGGAACAATACGATATCTGCAACGGAATAATAATCAAGAAAGCAAACATGAGTTGTTTGTTGATGACATCGCGCCAGGCAAAAACAAGGCGTTATTATCAATAGATGGACAACCGGCAATTGCTCTAGACGGAAAAAGTGGTGGAATTATCTCTAAAGGAGGCTCATTGGGATACAATAATGGAACAACAATCATTGAAACGGAGGATGTAAAAACAATCCGGCTTTCAACACCGGCAGCCGGGCAATTTGAAGTCGTATTGCCTGATGGTACCAAAGCATGGTTGAATGCTTTATCTTCGATCACTTATCCAGCAGCTTTTACTGGTAACGAGAGACAAGTCCAGCTGACAGGTGAAGTTTATCTGGAAGTTACCAAAAATGTACACAAACGATTTGTCATACAGACTCCACAACAACGTATCGAAGTCTTAGGAACCAGTTTCAATGTCAACACCTACAACGACAATGGTCTTACATATACGACACTGGTCAGTGGCAGTCTACGTGTTACGGATAAAAAAACTAAACATCAAGCCCTCTTAAGTCCTGGACAACAGGCGATCGTCAATGGAAAAGACGGCATTGAAATAACAAACAACGGTATTGAAGATAGTTATGCCTGGAAGGACGGCCTGTATGTATTACATGAGGAGCCTTTAAGTCAATACGCACGCAAGATCGAACGTTGGTATAATGTTGAAGTAGACATGGGGCCATATGGCGATCGCAAGTTTTCGGCCATTATCCCCAGGGATGCTAAATTATCCGAAGTACTGCAGGCTATTGAATTAAAGTCAAACGTAAAATTCACACGAGAAGGAAGGAGGATTGTAGCTATGCGATAACCCGACAAAACAGCTTGTTCATCGAACTTTGAGATGAGATTCAAAACCAATTATTGCGTTCGTTCCACCAACAACAGGAACGAAAACCTATAACCACCAATGACCGCTGACCTATATCGTCGCCGCTACCAACGACTTTATATGCACCAGCCTACATTGTTTATTAAACTTGAAAAATATGAAAAAAGATCATCCAAGGTATTATTATCAATACCTGAAATCTTACAAGGCACATCTGTCTATGAAACTAACCATTGTCCTATTATTGGCCTCTATTATGGTTGCCATGGGAAACGTTCGTGCACAGCGCATCAACCTCAGCCAAAATAAAGCACAGCTGAAAAATATATTGATTGAGATCAGCAGACAATCTGGCTACACGTTCATTTATGACGAGAACGAGCTAAAAAACATAAAGCCGATTACAATCACTGCGAACAACAAATCGATTACCTCCCTCTTGGATGAGCTCTTACTCGATAAATCGTTAGATTATCAGGTAAAGGGACGTTCTATCGCTATAGGGCGTAAATTAGCGCCGCAGCTTGTTGCTAAAAACGTCAATGATAACATCCAAAAACGCACAATTACAGGTCGAGTAACAAATGAAAATGGACAAGCTCTTCCTGGTATAAATGTTCTTTTAAAAGGTAGTTCCATCGGCACAAGTACCAATGCCCAAGGGGAGTTTTCCCTTACTGTACCGGAATCAAACAGCATATTGATTATTAGCTCCGTTGGCTATGCAACAGCAGAAATACCCACGCAGGGGAAAAACGAAATCAATGTTGTGCTAAAGGCAGCAAACAGTAACCTCGAGGAAGTTGTTGTTGTCGGATTTGGTACCCAAAAGAAAGAAAATCTGACCGGAGCAGTAGCAACCGTGAGTGCCAAACGTTTGGCAGATCGTCCAATTGCAAATTTAGGTCAAGGATTACAAGGCTTGGTTCCAAACCTAAACATCACTTCGGCGAATGGCAAGCCTGGCACTGGTTCTCAATTCAACATCCGCGGTACAGGTTCGATCAATGGCGGTACGGCAGGCCCATTGATCTTAGTAGACGGCGTACAACGTGACCCCAACTCTATTGACCCCTCGGATGTGGAGAATGTAACCGTTTTAAAAGATGCTGCTGCTGCGGCTATTTATGGTGGTAGAGCAGCCTACGGTGTTATCTTGATTCAGACAAAAAACCCAAAAAGTCAAAACCCGCAAATCAATTATACAGGAGAATACACCATCTCCCGGCCCACCAAAATGGCCAAATACATCAATTCGATCGATTACATTAGGATGCACCGTCAGGCAAATCGAAACGGACAAGACGGCGGAACCACGGCGACAGAGTCCTTTACAGAACAAGATTCCATTCTTGCAAATGCCTATTTTAATGATCCGGTCAACAATCTCCCGGTGTATGTAGACCCTTCCAATCCAGCCAAGTACCGTTATGTAGGAAATACAGACTGGATCAAGGAACAATATCCTGGTTGGGCACCGATGCAAAGACACAATCTATCGTTACAAGGTGGCCGTGGTGCAACTTCGGTCATCACCTCTTTAGGTTATCTACAACAAAAGGGACTATTTAAAGAAGCTGGCCAAAAGTATCAACGCTTGAATCCATCGATGAAAGTAAACTCCGAGATTACAGATTGGCTAACTTTAACAGGAAATTTCGCCCTCACACATATAGACGATAAAGAAACCGCCGGAGTCGTTACGGGGGGAACATCATCGGGATGGATCTCTGGAGACTTGAGACCGACTATGCCAATACAACATCCTGACGGCAACTTTTCAGGACAGGGCAGTTTTACCAATCCTTTCGCTGTAGCTGCCAATAATGGAAAAAGAAAACGATATTCTAATGACTTATGGCTAACCGGAGGAGTGAAAATCAAACCTATCGAACATGTTTCGGTAGTCGCTGATTATACCTGGAATGCCTACAACAACTTTCTACAAAGCCATCAGATTCCTTTTAAAGAATATGGTGTGAATGGGATTCTACTTGGCACATTTCCTTGGACAAACCCTTCATCTGTATCAGAAACAACAGATAACCATAATTACTTTGCTTTAAATGCTTTTACAACATACGAAAACACCTTCGCGGAAAAACATTATTTTAAAGCAATGGTGGGTATCAATCGGGAGAGCAGCCGCTACAAACGTTTAGGCATATTCGCAAATAATCTTGTTGACCCTACCAAACCAGCGATTAATCTAAATAATGATCCAAGACCAAGTGTAACCGGAGCTGAAAACGAGTGGGCACTCTTTGGAACAGTTTTCAGACTGAACTATATTTTTGATAAGAAATACCTATTGGAAATCAATGGTCGTTACGACGGATCCTCTCGTTTCTCTGCAGATAAAAGATACGTCTTCACCCCCTCTGTTTCTGCAGGTTGGAGAATTTCTGAAGAGAACTTTATGGCAGGAATTAAGGATGTTGTCAATGACTTAAAGTTGAGAGGATCATACGGTGAATTGCCTAACCAAGGTTTTAACAGTAATGATCTGTACTCTGCAACTAATTTCTATCCTTACCTACCAACAATGCCCGTAAACAATAGCGTAGGTTATATTTTTGGTAATCAAACCGGTGTAAGTGTGGGGGCTCCAGGGCTTGTAAGCACAAACTTTACCTGGGAAAAATCGGCCACGACCAATTTCGGGCTGGATTTCGCCTTACTTAAAAATCGTCTTACCGGTAGCTTTGACGTTTACGAAAGACGTACGCGAGATATGCTTGTTGCAGGGGTTCCACTGCCATCCGTACTGGGAACAGCCGCACCGAGCCAAAATGCAGGTACATTGGTTACCAAGGGATGGGAGCTTAGTGTGGGTTGGAATGATCGAATAGGCGACGACCTCTCCTATGACTTGATGCTGTCGCTATCGGACAATCATGCCAAGCTCACGAAATATCCGCTGAATACAACCAAAATATTCAATAACTGGTATGAAGGTAAATTAGACGGAGAAATATGGGGTTTTGAAACACAGGGTTACTTTCAAAGTCAGGAAGAAATCGATTCGGCCCCAAAACAGACACAAGTATGGGGTGGTACCTGGAGACCAGGTGATATCCGCTATGCAGATTTAAATAATGATGGTAAGATCGACTTCGGCAACAATACAGTCGGTAACCCTGGGGACCGAAAAATCATCGGAAATTCCACACCTCGGTATTCGTTTGGCCTTAACATGGGATTAAATTATAAGAACTTTGATTTCTCCGCTTTCTTACAAGGTATAGGCAAACGAGATACCTGGATCAGCAATAGTGCTTTTTGGGGATTTACGAGCGAATGGAATGTCCCTTTTGTCTATGCAACAGATTATTGGACTCCAGAAAACAGGGATGCTTATTTTCCGAGGCTACGATTTGGTAATGGTGGAAACTCGCAACAGCAGACAAAATACCTTCAAAACGCTGCCTACCTTCGCGTGAAACAACTTACACTTGGTTATTCATTACCTAAAAAATGGACTGAAAAGGCAAAACTTGGTCGTGCACGTGTGTATATTTCGGGACAGAATCTCCTTACGTTTACGAGCTTATTTGATGCCTTCGATCCTGAAGTTCTCAATTTTCAAGATGCTCCACAGAGTAAATCGGTGGCATTTGGACTACAACTCGGATTTTAATTGATAAGATTTAGCTTTTAAATTATGAAAACATTAAAAACACTACTCATACTCGGTTCATTGGCATTTATTGCTTCTTGTAAAAAAGATAGCTACCTAGACAGGTTACCTTTGTCCTCGATCACCGAACCAACCTTCTTCAAGAACGAAAATGACCTGATGCTCTATGCAAATCAGTTTTATACTTCTCTGCCTACCCAAAATTTTATCCAAGACAATCAGTCAGACGATAAAGTCCCGAGTAGTATAAACGCTTTTTTAGCTGGCCAATATGTTGTCCCCAATACAGATGCCAGTTATAACTGGACAAATATTCGGAATGTAAATTATTTCTTACAGCGCTACAACAACGCCGAAGCTAGTCAGGTAATTAAAAATCAATACGCCGGTGAGGTCCGGTTGTTCCGCGCGCTTTTTTATTGGGGGCTCTCCAAGCGTTATGGAGATGTTGCCTGGTACAGTAAGGATCTTACGGAAAAAAGTGAAGAGCTCTATGCGCCGAGAACGTCGCGGAATATCGTGATGGATTCGGTCCTAGCCGACCTAAATTTCGCTCTTGATAATATTCCTGCCGACAATGTTTCTGCGGGGCGCTTGCATAAGTATGCCGCTGCTGCGCTCAAAGCCCGGATATGCTTATGGGAAGGAACCCGAAGGAAATATTTTGGCGTCGAAGGGAGCGAAAAATATCTTCGCGAAGCGCTCAGTGCTGCCGAACTTATTATGGGATCAAATAAATATTCTCTATACTCCACCGGGAACCCAACAACGGATTACTACAATCTCTTTATCCAACAGGAACTCAATGGCAATACCGAGTCTATCCTTGGAAGGCGCTACCTCCAAAGCATCCTAATGAATGGTATCAGCAGGACTTTGGGCGAGACAGGAACAGGCTATAGTAAGGATTTCGTCCAAAATTATCTTTGTTCAGACGGACTACCTACCGCGCTTAGTACAAAATATAAAGGGGACAATACGCCTGAGGATGAATTTGCCGATCGCGACCCACGGGCCAAACAAACAATTGCAACCAAAGGCTTCGTATTACTACAAAACAGCGACGGATCGAAAGACATTATCGATTTACCGAGAATTGGGACAAACACTGCCAATACAGGGTATCAGTTGATTAAAGGAAGAAGCTCAGACCCTGCTATGTGGCAAGCCAATCAATCGACTCTGGACTTCTTTATCTTTCGATATGCTGAGATATTGTTGATTTATGCCGAAGCTAAAGCAGAATTAGGGGATATCAAACAAACTGATATCGACAAAAGCATCAATCTGCTGCGAAAACGTGTCGGTATGCCTGATATGATTATTGCTTCGTTAAAAAGAGATCCCAATTCGGTGTTTCCAGAGGTTCCAGTTCTGATTGACGAAATTAGACGGGAACGCAGAGTCGAACTCGCTGACGAAGGTTTCAGATTTGACGATCTGTTACGCTGGAAAGCAGGAAAAAGAATCGAACGTCCTGAAACTATATTAGGGATGAAACTTACTCCAGCTTTAAGAGCCAAATATCCAGCTACACAAGTCAATGGTATAACCGTCAATGGCGATTTTTATATTCGGATCTACACCGCACTAGAAAAAAGATCCTGGAATGACAAAATGTATTTATTTCCAATACCGTTAGAGGAAATAAGTTTAAACCCTGCTTTGGGACAGAATACAGGATGGCAATAGTACGAATAAAAATGAAGAACTATATTTTAATGATCCATTTCCTTTTTTTGGGCTTACTTTGTTACGCCCAACAAAAGGAAGTGATCCCTTCTCCGGCCCATGTAGCATGGGCTGAAGCGGAGATTGGGGTGATTTTTCACTTCGATGTTGTAAATTATGCGCCCGACTATAAATGGCAACAATGGGGCTCGCACCCTCCTGCCTCAGTCTTTAACCCTAGCAAATTGGACACCGATCAATGGATCAGGGCTGCTAAGGCTGCAGGTGCAAAATATGCCGTACTCGTTGCAAAGCATTGCTCGGGATTCAGCTTATGGCCTACCAAGGCACATGACTACAATATTAGTAAATCACCCTGGAAAGATGGAAAAGGCGATATCGTAAAGGACTTTATCCAATCCTGTCAAAAATATGGCATCAGACCTGGCATCTATGCCAGTGCTTCGGCTAATGGATATTTGCATGTAAACAATCCCGGTAAAGTTCAACCTGGAGGCCCACTTACGCAGCAACAATACAATGAAGTTGTGAAAACGCAGCTTTCCGAATTATGGTCAAATTATGGTAAGCTGTTTGAAATCTGGTTTGATGGTGGGGTACTGCCTATAAAAGATGGCGGACCAGATATTGCTCCGTTACTAAAAAAACTACAACCTGATGCTGTGGTTTTTCAAGGTCCAAGTGATGCCAAAAATTTAATAAGATGGATAGGAAATGAAGAAGGAAGAGCACCGTATCCCAATTGGAGCCGTTCGGATTTTACGACATCAGCTACCGGAACAATTGTTATCGATGGTTTGAACGGCAATCCAAATGGATCACTATGGTGCCCCGGAGAAGCCGATTTTCCTATGCGCACCGGTTGGCAAGGTGGATGGTTTTGGAAAGAAAATGGACAGAAGCTCCTTTCGGTGGATCAACTGGTGGATTCCTACTATACCAGTGTAGGCAGAAATTCCAACATGTTACTGGGCATTGTAGTCGATACGAGCGGCTTGGTTCCTAAAGAGGATGTTGATCGACTAGCGGAGTTTGGCAGAACATTAACCACTGTCATATCCCATCCCATAGCAATCGTTAAGAACAAAGCAGAAAAAGAATTTACCCTCGACCTGAAAACGCCTAAGGCTGTAAATCAGGTCATTTTTGGAGAAGTAATACAGCGTGGAGAGCGTATTCGAAAATACACCATAGCTGCCTGGATCGATAATAATTGGGTAAACATTGCTTCTGGTGAATCAGTCGGCAACAAAAGGATACATAAGTTTGACAAAATCAAAACATCTAAAATTCGTTTTCATGTCATTGAATCAACCGCAAGCCCGCAAATCAAAAGCTTTGCTGTTTATGACATTTAAGCTATAAGGCCTCTTTACCCAACGACCAAGACCGAAACAGATCGTTCTCTAAACAGGCCAGTTTGTACAAACACTAACAATTACATATAAAAACAAGAAAACACTGCGATGATGATGAACAATTCGTTCTATCGCCAAAAGGAAGGGGTTGACATAGATCAGCCCCTTTTCTTATGATATCTCCATTTAATGAAGAAAATCCTACCCAATGTACGAGACGAAAATTTATGTTCAGTAAATTTTATTCGATGCTACCTCTAGTAGAAAAACAACTACAATCTCACAAAATTAACTCAACCAAACCTTAACTATAAGATTTTCGATTTACTTTTGTGATAGATATATAATATTATAAAACAAAAATTTTACCTACCACTTTTAGCATTGACATTTACCACAATTATTAGCTGTAACAAAAACAACGATAACATTGATGATCCTAAAAATCAGTCTGTTGTTATTGACAATAATGCAAGTCAACTGAAGGCACGTTTAGATCACCAAAATGCTGGTTTACTGCCGTTATCTAATCTTTTAGCATCCGGTAAGCGAGCAGCCAATGGTTCGATAGTCACTGCCACTCAGAATCCAGATTTCTCGTTAGCATTGGTCGCCCAAGTAGCTCCACCCGATTATGAAGGTAATAAACTTCGGGCAACTCATGTTGCTGTTTCGGGAAACTACGCTTATGTAAGTAAAACCGCAGGCTAAATTGCATAGCAAAATTACGCAGCATCTGTGCCTCGATCCCCCCTGCCCAGCAAAATATTCGCTATTGGTCAAATTATTCATGCGCACAGCAAACCTATATTTATCTCTTTCCAGAAAAAGAGATGTATTGACGAATTTCTAATGTACCTCGGTGTCCAAAAAAAGAGATCGCTCGCCATAAGCCATTCCCCATTATTCTAGAATAGTCAGCGGTGTCAGCGGAACCTTTTGCTTCCAGCTACCTTTTACTTGGAATTTGTGCCCGGATGTTTTATTCTTAATAGTGAAGATATAGTTGCACGTTCTTTCCAGATATTTGAATTCCCCTCTCGCCGTTACTTGAGCATTGGGCTTAAGCAACAATTCTTGTTTATCACCGGATTTAATATAATTTTCAAAAGTTTTGTTTTTGCTGTAAGGAACTTTACCTTGCCAGTGAACTCCACCATTTACCATTAATTCGTCCATGAAGATCGTAGAATCGGCTTTATTGAGCCAGCCAAAAGCACCATAGCTGTCGCTTATAAATTCAGAACTATACTTTACGTCTTTAAAAATGGCCGTGATATCAACTTTTCGTTCTCGATTTGAGCTGTTTACAAGAGTCATCCTAGTGCATCCTTCAGCACTTACATAAATTTTCCGGCTTCCCTTCACTTCTTCGATTTCTTTTTTGACTAATTCATAGCCGTCCGCTCTCGTTTGAATAAAAATCACTTCATCCATTTTATCCGCTGACAGTATGCCAATGGAAAACTTCCGGGGCTGATCAGCAAAATTTTCCAATAAGGTTAATTTGAGCTCATTATTCTTTGTTTTTTCCAACTGCAACCACCCGCCTTCAACCCCAATAGAGCCTGTACGATCCAATTTGAGTTTTTTTCCAGTCGAATCTCTTAGCATTTCTCCTGTTACAGCATCTTTGACATAGGACACATACCATAGATCCGCTTTGACCGGAATTACATTTCCTTTTATTCCAGTTTGTAAGGTGACAGCTTTGAAACCAGGATCTATTAGACCGCCTTTTGAATTAAGTCCTTCTTTGGCGCAGGATATTAATACAAACAGACAAAAGAACCATACCAGATAAGGGAGAAAAAATATTCGCTTCAACGGATTTTTCATGTAAATCGATTATTTATGCAATACAATTGAGCAGACTACATCTATCTTCTAAGTTAAAAAAATAATAAAACTTTTCCAATCGGTGCTAGAAAATGTAGCGAATTCAGAAATCTTGACAAACAAATAGAAAACTTGATCTACTAATCATTGCTGTATCAACCTACGTCACTACAAAAATGCAGTTCGTCAAACACTTTTTGCCAAGGAATAGATCCTTCGTTCTTTTGAGCAAATCAAAACAATAGAAAATGAATAACAAAGCAATTTTATCATGCATCGTATTCTTTGCCATGATGTTTAGCAAAAAACTATTTGCACAAGAGCAACCACTCATTCAGTTGGGTATTAAAGGGGGAAGTAGTCTCAACAAACTCAACACCGAATTAGCTGATTTAGATGACAAATATGCTATAGGACTACATATAGGTGGTATGGCAAGAGTTAACCTCGGAAGGGCCTATATTCAGGGAGAGGTACTTTTTAATAAACGCAAAGCAGCACTCAAACCGCAAGGACAGACCGAAAGCAAACTCAAATGGAATGCGATCGATATCCCTGTAGTTGCAGGTTATAAAATCTATCAAAATCAGGACATCAATTTCCGGGTATTGGGTGGTGTTATTTACAGCTATACCTTGAATGATAACTTACCACCGCTCAAAGCGATACAACAGGGAGTCAAACATTTTGACAAATCAAACTTACAACTTACAGGCGGTCTGGGAGTCGATATTCAGCGATTTACACTTGATGTTCGTTACGAACGCGGTTTTTCTGACCTTAACAAATCTTTTAAATCCAGGCCACAGGCATTTTCTATCGGATTGGGTTACTTTATCTTCTAAAATAATGAATAAGTTTTACCTTTGGAGCTACCTCGGGATCAGGCTCCAAAGGTATTTTTTTAATCGTCTTATGTTCAAAAAAAACTATTTAAATAAGCATCTTTTCCTTTTCTCATTTTGGCTTGTGCTTGGATTTGCCGTATGGATTCAAATAAAAGATGAATTCAATGGGCTTCAGGCTCTAATTCATACATCATTGATTATAATTTCTTCCATTGTCGTATCACAATGGCTGAGTGACCGGGTATTGCCGCGGGCGATCAAGACCAGACAAATGAAACCCTTTGTGCTGAAAGCTGTCTTTTTTGTAATCATTTTAGCTATTTTAATTGGGGGTATAGATTATTATTTTATTCTTTCTAAGGGCGGTATATCTGTACAGGAACGTACAGACCTAATTTTCAACCATTTCTATCAAGCAATTCCGTCTTCCCTGCTGATCAATGGTACTGCCTGTGGGATTCGATTTTATCAGGAACATGCCGATATACAACGCGTGCATAGCCAACTACAGCAGAACTTTCTTGAAAGTCAAGTAAAATTTTTACAGGATCAGGTCAATCCCCATTTTATGTTTAATGTCTTGAACCATATTCATATCTTGATGAAAAAGAATGTGGAAATGGCAGACTATTTGCTGCTGAAATTTTCAGACATTTTGAGATATCAGTTGTATGAATGCAACCAACCACTTGTACTTTTAACACGTGAACTACAATATTTACAAGATTTCATAGCCATCGAAAAAATGCGTTGGGGTGATGAGCTCGAGGTAAACTGCACCTGGATACAATCATCTAAAGATTTACATATCGCACCACTTATGCTCATCTGTTTTGTTGAGAATGCATTTAAACATGTAAACCGACTCCCGAATCAAAAAGGCAGTATCCTGCTGTCCTGTATTGAAGAAGGTGGAAAGCTACAATTTAACATGAGTAATAGTTACCAGGAATACACGCAATTAACTTCGGCAGGACACTCAGGCATTGGACTGGAAAATGTAAAGAAAAGACTTGAATTACAATATGAAAACAACTATTCTTTAACAATCCATAAGCTTGACAACAGTTTTACTGTCCAACTGACTATCGATCTCAATACCTAACTCTTGACAATGGAAGAAATGAAAATGAAATGTATCATCGTGGACGATGAACCTTTGTTGCGCCAACATATTGCCGAAATGACCGAGCAGATCGATTTTTTGGATTTAGTGGAGACATTTCCTTCCGCACTTGCTGCAACCTCAAGGCTACAACAGGGCGATATAGATCTTATTTTTTTGGATATTAATATGCCTTATCTCAATGGAATAGATTTTTTAGAGTCGCTCGAAAAACCGCCGCTATGTATTTTTATTACGGCTTATTCAGAATATGCTTTGGAAGGATTCAGACTTCAAGCTGTTGATTACCTCCTCAAACCTATAATTTTCCAACGTTTCTATCAGGCTAGCACCAAAGCTTATCAGCTTTTCGTACAGCGGAACAAACCCTTACAGGAAAGTAGTCCGAATGACAATATGTTATTTGTAAGGCAGGGGGATGCTTTTGTTAAAATCTCCTGGACAGATATTCTGTATGCGGAAAGTATGCAAAATTATACAAAACTTCATTTTAAAGGGCGTACACTTACAATCCATCAAACGATGCTGGCATTGGAAGAGGCATTACCCAGC
Organism: Sphingobacterium sp.; assembly: GCA_050281725.1. GTDB lineage: Bacteria > Bacteroidota > Bacteroidia > Sphingobacteriales > Sphingobacteriaceae > Sphingobacterium. The sequence continues at coordinate 42,740 of JBMAAL010000010.1, forward strand.
AGCCATTTTTTTCGCATTCACAAATCCTATCTAGTGAATGTAAATCATATTGATATTATTATGGGGGGGAGAGTATTTATTCAGGACCAAGAATTGCCAATCTCGCGCACAAAAAGGGAGGAGCTTCTCCAAAATGTTGTTTTTAAGAAGCTCCTAAGCCGATAATTAAGGCATATTCCATTTAAAGGCTACTGAGGTATAGAAGGTTGGTGAAAATCGGGGATCTTCTTGCGTTTTATTCTTAAATAAACTTTTCAAGGATCGATCGTTTTCGACGTACAATCTAGCTAGTGTACTCCCACCCGTCAACTGGAGCTTAAGGTTCTTGCCGAGATTGAACTGAGGCTGAAGTCCGGCCGTCAAGAGCATAAAACCAGCCAACATAGATTTTCCATTCTTTTCGCGCTCAGCGGTCATCCCGTCAAGATTTACGACAGCCCGAAGATCAACCAATTCATTGAGGTGATAGGATGCAGATAGGCCTTGCGGGAAATTCACATTGAATTTTACTTTTCCATTTGTTTTCCAGTCAAAATACAAGCCGGGTAAGATCATTGGCACACCAAAACTATTGCTCAACACAGGGCCAAAACCAAACGCTAAATTCGGTCTAAATTTTTTGATAAAAAGTACTCCTCCCTGCCCCAGTACATCCTTACCATTTACTTTAACGAGATCTGAATAAATCCCAACTGAAGCAAAAGTCAACAATGACCAATTTTTCCTTAATGAAGTTAGGTATTGAAGTCCCATTTCCGCATTGAGCATTTCTGTTGGAAATAAAGGTTCTTCGTACCCTCTATTTTCCATCTTTGCATAAGCTGCCGCTATCTTCCAAGACCAGCGTTTTATATTGCCAGAAGAATCTATTTTGGTAGACAGCGGAACTTCCAAATTGAACTGTATTCTCCTAAAATCACTCTTTGAACCTGTTTTAACACTATCTTCCGGTCGTATATAATTTGATAGTGGGACATAATCCACAGCAACTTGTCCGGATACGGCATTTTGAGCATGTGCACTCAGGATCGTAAAACCGCTGAGTAAAGCCGCACATAATACTTGTTTCTTCATGTTTTTTTCAACAAAGGAAGCTTTTGGTTGACTAAGGCACCAATTTTTTTGATATAGTGCATGTGCGCGTTGACCAAATGCAAATTTATCACGATGTCAAAAATTTCACAACGAAGAGAAGAGTGGATTACAAACAGTCTTATAAATTAAAATTACACATTACCATATAATTTCGGACGACTCTTTAGGTTGAGATAAATCAGCAGCTATCCCATGGATGTTTGATTTTGTATGCAAAAAGTTGTTCACTCCTGGAAATTCCAAATACTAGATCATTCTCATTCGGCTAATTCAACGTTATAGCTTTGACTAATCCCTTACTAATACCAAAAATCAAATATGTCTAGCCAGCTGTTTAGAATATTTCTCCTGTTTTGTCTTGCTCGCATGTCATTACTATCTTAGTTTTAAATAATCACTAAGATAAGAATTATTCCACGGCCTCTACTTTGAATCCTTTTTCACGAAGTAGCGTAATAAGCCCCTTATCACCAGCCAAATGCCCCGCGCCAACGGCAATAAAACAGGATTGTTCAATGATCATAGGAGGTATGAGGTTACTCCAATTTAAATTTCGACGAATTAATAATTTTTCTTTTTGCTCTACCGTCATCCATGTTGGATCTTGTAGTAATTTTGTTAATTCTGCCAAACTTTCTGTCTTATACGCTTGGAAAGCTATTCATGGTCATACAAATCAGCAGCGCCAATAGAAGGATCGTTTTTTTCATATGATCGTATAAATTGATTTTTGGTATAAAAAATATAACTTTTGGTTTTTTACCAAAATATTATCTACCGTCTACAGTATTAAATGCTAGCCCCCAAAAATTCCCGCTGCTGTTTTCCACTTTTAATATCTTCGATGTTTTTTTCAATCAACCATGCTCTAAAATGTGCTGGATCTTGCGGTGTAAAATGGATTACTTCACCACATTTCAAAAGTAGGGAAAAGATTCCGCTGGCGGCAGCGAATTTTACGATTTCGTTAGAATGGTATCCAAGTTGGGAAAAATACTCCATTGTTTTTATTCAATTCTAGAAAGAGATGCTTTCCACACCAATAAAGATCTATATGGCCATTGATCTTTCAGAAAACATATTCATTTTTATTTCCTCACAGTTTTATAATTCATTCAAATATCGTAAATTATTTTAATTATTTCACCAAACAGAGTATTAATTTAATTGTTATTTCCATAAATTAAATAAACAATTAACAAAGCTTCTACAAGAAATTATAGCTATCCTAGTTCCATTGAATTCAGGTCCAATTAATTTTTTCAAAGCGGAGAGGTTTTATTTCGACCACGTCCTTCTACATGACATCAGGAGTAAACCTAAAGATGAACTGGGATCAGATGGATATGCGATAGGCAGCTCCGAATCAAACCTATGCCTTTTTTAGGGAAAGAAAAATTGCAGCGGCAATGTTATAGGGATTATTAATCTCGGAGGAGAAATAGATACTGGAGCCACCTCCAAGGGCAGGCTCACAGTAATATATTATTACAGCTATATATTGATTATGGCAAGAAATTCATTTCGGGAGCCCAGTTGTCACATCCAGCCCACTACGAAGATCGTAATACCTTAACCAAAGCGACGTTTGCTAGCAAAGATCAATTCGAAAAAGGCTGTCCTTTACCTGTTTCAATATATGCTTCTAAACTTTTCAAAAACTGTCGCCATCCATCTGTACAAATATCATAGCATTCGATTTCAGGGGATAAGCCAATATGTTCAAGTTGCAATACAATCCCGTTTTCTTTTTCAGTGATGTCCCAAACGATCGTTGTGCCAATCCATTCGTTTTGATTTTTCAATCCAGGAAGGGCTATCAATGAATCTTCGACATGCCAAACAACTTTTGCATTCTCATGTAAGTCTTCCACTTGCATTACTTTGTAAATAAGATCGCCAAATCGAATTGTAAATCTATCGTCCTTCTTATTGGAAGAGCCCTCAAATATGGTTGTCCACCAAAATGGTATTTCATCGGTTAGTGCTTTAAAGACCCGATCCTTTGCTACACCCAACTGGATAGTTTGACTATAATTTTCCATTGTCAATTTTTATTTTTTGAATATTAAACACGGCTTCGATTTACCGTTATTATTAACGAATTTATCGATAGATTTTCCAATCGACCTTAGCATAAGACAAGTTTTTCTTTAGTGTCAGGATAGTACATGACGCTTATATAAAATTTATTGCGGATAATAGCTATATTACTTTTATACTCCTGACAACAGGTTACTAATCAAATATAAAACCATCTATGAAGACTATGCTTCAAAAATTAGGAATATTAGGACTTTTGATCGTACTGAATCTCTCCACTTTCGCTCAAAAACTAGAGGTAATTGACCTAAAGGTAGAACATCTGAGCAATCCATTGGCCGTTGAAACCGACATTCCGAGATTGAGCTGGAAAATAACCTCTACAGAGAAAAATACGCAACAAGCCGAATATGAAATCCGGGTGGGAACAAATAAGACTTCCTTAAATAAGGACAAAGATTTAGTTTGGAAACATCATGCTGTCACTGATCAATCTGTATTGATTGATTACGCAGGATCCCCTCTTCAGTCAAAGAAAAAATATTTCTGGCAAGTCCGAGTGAAAGATAATCATGGCAATACATCAGCTTGGTCAACGATTACATTCTTTCAAACGGGAATCACTACCTCTGATTGGCATGCACAATGGATCACTGTCTCAGGAAAGGACACTTCAGCACGCAGTCCACTTTTCAGAAAAGAATTCAACCTGAAAAAAAAGATAAAATCAGCGATGGCCTATATTACGGCAAAAGGCCTATACGAAGCCAAGCTTAATGGCGCCCGTATAAGTGACACATATTTTGCTCCGGGATGGACCAGTTACAAGAACCATTTGCAATACCAAGTTTACGATGTTACAGCATTTCTTAGGGTCGGTTCCAATGTGCTTGGCGCAAGTCTTGGTAACGGCTGGTATAAAGGTCGCATTGGGTTTGGAAGCCAGCATAATTTTTATGGTGATACAAGGGGACTGCTTCTACAACTTGAGGTTGAATATACGGATGGCACAAAGGAAACGATAAACACAGATGAGAACTGGAAGTATACTTATGGGCCTATTATGGCGTCGGATATCTATGATGGAGAGATTTACGATGCAAGAATGGAAATTGCTGGCTGGGATACTGCCGGATATAAAGAAGATACCCATTGGACGAGCGTACGTTTGATGAGCAAAGGACCGGAAAAGCTTATCGCAATGAGTGGCCCCCCTGTTAGGAAACATGAGCAGTTTAAACCCATCAGAATTTTTAAAACACCAAATGGAGAGACTGTGGTAGATTTTGGCCAAAATTTGGTCGGCTGGGTTATGCTAAAGGCACAAGGCCTTGCCGGCACAAAAATTACATTGAGTCATGCTGAAGTACTTACCAAAGAAGGTAATTTCTATACGACAAACCTGCGGTCTGCTAAGGCTCAGAACAGCTACATTTTAAAAGGCGGGGCCGAACAAGTCTTTGAACCACATTTTACTTTTCAAGGTTTTAGGTATGTTAAAGTTGAGGGATATCCGGGCGAATTGAATTCAGATGATCTAACAGCTGTCGCACTATATTCCGATATGGAGACAACGGGCAAATTTACGACTTCCAATCCACTAATCAACCAATTGCAGCACAATATCCAGTGGGGGCAAAAAGGAAATTTCTTAGATATACCTACAGACTGTCCACAACGCGATGAACGCTTAGGTTGGACAGGCGATGCACAAGCTTTCGCGAATACCGCAGCTTACAACATGGATGTAGCAGGATTCTTTACGAAATGGCTAAAGGATGTCAAAGCTGACCAACAACCCAGCGGCCTCATTCCTCATGTCGTACCAAATGTACTCGGGATCAATGATGGCGCGTCAGCTGGCTGGGCCGATGTAGCCACAATTATTCCTTGGGATATGTACTGCGCTTATGGAGATCGCAGAATATTGGAAACACAATATGAAAGTATGCAAAAATGGGTGGGCTATATCTCTTCTGTGGCAAAAAATAATCTCTGGAATTCAGGTTTTCATTTTGGGGATTGGCTTTTCTATCGTCCCAATGATGATAATGATGGACGAGCCGCTGTAACAGATAAATATCTGATCGCACAGACTTTTTACGCCCACTCGACACAACTACTAATTAACGCCGCTGAGGTCTTAGGTAAAAAGGAAGATGTCACCAAGTACACATCGCTACTTTCTGACATCAAAGCAGCCTTCGTAAAGGAATATATGACCTCAACGGGTCGTCTCGTATCGAATACACAGACTGCTTATGCATTGGCACTACAATTTGATATGCTACCTGAAGAATTGCGATCCACATGTGCTGATCGCCTTGTTGCCAACATCCGGGATTATGGCAACCACTTGACCACAGGTTTTTTGGGCACTCCATATATATGCCATGTCCTGACTCGATTTGGATATAATGACGTTGCATACGATCTGTTAATGCAAGAGAGTTATCCATCGTGGCTCTACCCCGTGAAAATGGGTGCTACTACTATCTGGGAACGGTGGGATGGTATAAAACCCGATGGTTCTTTTCAAACTCCAGACATGAATTCCTATAACCATTACGCCTATGGCGCCATTGGTGATTGGATGTATAGAACTATTACAGGGATCAACTCGGTAGCGGATGCACCTGGTTACAAATCTATCATTATAGCTCCAAAACCGGGTGGTAAATTAACGCATGCGTCTGCAGAACTTGAAACGGTGTATGGTACGGTAAAATCGGCTTGGGTGTTAGAGAATCATCTATTGAAACTAGATGTCACTGTCCCTGCAAATACACGGGCAAAAATTGTACTCGCTGATTCCTGCCACGATATAGGTTCGGGTACTTACTATTTTGAAAGTAGCGTCAAATAAACATAAAAGCCACGCCTTACGACGTGGCCTTAAACTAAACATATGAAACAATTGAATTTTCTGTATAGCGCTGATCATAGCGCAAAATATACTCTTTCGGTGTGCAGCCGATAATCTGTTTGAATACGCGGTTAAAATTTGTAATGCTATTGAAGCCGCAGTTGTAAGCAATAAATGAAATATTTTCCAAATGCAAAGGATCTTTTCCCAATTGACTGCAAACCTCATTAATTCGTATCCGGTTAAGGTAACCAACTAAGGTGATTCCACAGTGTTTTTTGAAATAACGGCAGAATGCCTGTGGCGACAAGTGCGCCCTCTCTGCTACACTTTCTAAAGTAAGCCCATGCTTAAAATGTGTATTGATATAATGACAAACCTTCTCTATTCGGTTATTTTTTCCAGTCGAACAGACGACAGTCTCCATCGGTTCAGGACAGAGCACATCTGTTCTCGTTGAAATTTGGGCTAGTGTCCGGAGCAAATAGAAGAAATGCATCATTTTATCGATCTTTTCCGATTGTTTTAACAACATAATGCGCTTAGAAACGACTTCGAAATCTACCTCTGGAATCTTAAATCCCCTGGAATCCTGACTTAAAAATTGCTCCAATGATTCAAATTCCCCCAACATAAAAAGTTGTTTCAATCTCCCTGCCGGATCAAAAAAAATCGAAATGGATCTGGCGGCATCACCAGCCTTATCCTCGGATACAGATTTAAATACATGCGCTTGGTGAGCAGCTATGAAAAAGATATCGTTTTCCTTAAAGGGATGGAGGGTTTCATCCACAAGCAACACACCTTTTCCTTTGGTAATCCACATCAATTGAGCTTCTTGATGACGATGCAAATGTGGATAGAAAGATTCCGAGATATCCTCTTGAACAGTTATACTCTGCCCTTGTATCACAGGAATATTAAACTGTAGTGTTTTCATAGTATGCCAGTATTTAGGTTACTCAACATTGGTTTACTAAATATAAACAACAAGCGTAATATTTTGAGAGCTGTTTATCGAACATCTTATGAAATATCAAAATTCGCTCATTATTGGATAATTTTTGCACTGCGGACATCTAGATTTAATAAAACGAGGGGAGCTTCACAATGCCCCCCTAATCGTTATTGGGTTATACGCGTTACTGTTGGCAGTTTCACCTGAACCTCATAAGTACCTTCCATCAATAGTTGGAATCCAAATACTGGGTTGACATTATTAGCACTCAAACCATCTATCTGTGCGTACTTCATTGGGATACGATAATAATTGAGAAATCCCCAATCTGTTCCATCTTTTCCAATTAATTTAGCCAATGGAAAGGGTGCAACCTCAAAATCACAGATCAACGAATTATCTGTAACCTGTACGGGATTAAACTTCACATGAGATTCAAACATCGGACGATCTCCCCGTTTGATCACTTCTCCATTTTTAGGATTGAATGCATTTCCATTTTTATCGACGATCTTTAGAATAACACGAGCGCCATCGTTTGAAAGTTTTGTACAAGTCACCTTTGGAGCCGTAATTCCGGTAAAAACTTCAGCAGCACTCGATCCGCTTGCCGCTTGATAGGTTACTTTAAACATATCATCAATCGTCGGCTCTACAATCTCAATGGTTGCCAATTTAGGGAATATCCGCTCTCCTCTAGGGTTAGTCATTTTGACATCAAAATTAAAACGCCCTAAAGGTAGATTGGCAGAAGCTCGATTAAAAACCAGCTGTCCACTGACGGTATTGAATTCCATCGGAGCTTTCTTTACTGTTTCTCTCTTTTTATTGAGCAGTTCGACCGTAGTATCTGTCTCGGCATTGAACACTAAACCAGGCTTAAAGGTTAGAATGTCAAATTCCTTAAAAAAAACATCTGGGGCTGGCTGGCCAGTTGCCTCATCCACTAAGTTTAACAATTCGAATGTATAAGGCGGAGTGGAACCATCTGTATTTATACGGTCAGACATCGTAAGCGACATTCCACGTTTACAAAAGATGGTATTGTCTTTATAACGGATACCTTCACTCAAAAAGCCGTTTTCAATTTTTTTGCAGCCTGCAGTCAGTGCAAAAACAGATACCAGGATATATAAAATTTTTAAATTCGTTTTCATATCAGTTTCTAGTCAGCCATTTTTCCGGCGTTAAAAAATAAACGATGTGTATTTTGCAATACGTGCAATACACCTGTCGTCGTCCTAATTCCCGAGGTTTGACAATCATAGGATTTATCGAGCTGATCTTTTGGAATCGCATTGTAATCTGGTTCCTCAGCATCAAGAGTTCCTATCACCTTTGTAAAATTGAGATAATCTACATAATCCAGATAGTCGCTATAGTCACGTGTTCGGCGTAATTTAATATTGAATCTGACATTGGGGATCGCACCAAGCTTGCTTACAAAATATTTATTGTCGGGGCTGAGATTTTCTCGTGTGATCTTTCCTTCGAATAGGTAGATCATCATCGAATCACGTAATTCCTTGACAGGAATATTATTGATCCCGAACTGAATATTTTCATTTCCTACTTCAACGATCTTTTGTTGTTTTTTGGCGGCTACATAATCCCGTACGCCATAATCACTCGTTGCGAAGAATGTGACATCTGAATTAACAATATCTTTAATGCCGGCACGGTCTATAATCTTAACCAACGAATCAAAGCTACCATGCTGCTTTAAAAAATCATAAGTTGTCTGATTCACGTTGGCATCACTCTTTCCGCCGTCGATTTTATAATTATCTTTCTTACATGCGAAAAGAAAAATCAATAACGACATAAACAATCCTGTTATCTTTTTCATAATTCTTTTTTTAGTGCTTACACCTTTCCTCTCCAATAAGAGGTCTGTGTCAGCTTGTTATTATTTTTGAATAGGGCTGGATTTATCGGCCAATAGAATCCTTCCTGACGGAAGCGGGACTCCGAGAGCCATGGCACAAAATTGCTATATTGTCTTGTTCGCAATAGATCGTAAAAGATATGCCCTTCGAGATAAAGTTCCTTACCTCTTTCAATAATATATTCGTACATAACATCGTCTTTACTCGAAGCATTATCCACGAATGCAGATTCATCGGCACCATTCCTCTTTCTAAAATCATTGATGATGTCTATTGCTTTGGTGACTTGATTTCTATAGAGTGCAATTTCGGCTTTCAGCAAACGCATATCCGCTAATCTAAAGACAATCAAATTATTGCTAACATAAGCATCTTGTTTTTGTGAGGGATTGCGATATACGACACTCTGATACTTTATGCAAGTGGGTTTATCACTGTTCAAATCGGTAAAATTACGTCGACAGCGAATATCACTATCGTCAAAAACTTGTGAAGGCATCGCTTTCCACTCCCACTGCTGCAAACTCGTATTCCAGTACCAATCCCAAACTTGGTCTATTTTATAAAAATGATTTGTCAGGTAGTCTGCATTAACATAACACCTCGAATTTGTTCCAGTAGTTGCCAGCTGTGCTGTTCTCAAAAACATATTGGCAATATGTTGGAAGCTTCCTTCACGCGTATTTTCACTCATTGCAATTTCAAAAATACCTTCACTCGAAAGTCCTTCGAAAGTCTTATAATAATTGGATGTATCGGTCAATGAATACATTCCATTATTTAAGATTTCATCGATGGCTTTATCTGCTTTGTCTACCGTTTCGAGATCCGGTTGGTTTGAGTTGACATCGCTCATTGTTGCCTTCCAAAGGTAGAAATGAGCTAATAATGCATTCACCGCGCCTTTATTTGCCGTCACTTTGGCGTTCCCAACAAGTGAATATTGCCAGGGTAGCAATTCATGCGCCTGCAGTGCATCCTTCTCGATCTGCGCCATAACCTCTTTCTTAGTACTTCGTGCTAATTCCGGAGCAGAAATAGGGTCATCGTATTCTTCCGTTACCACAGGCACGTCTCCCCACACACGTAGCATCATAAAATAAGTGAACGCCCGTAAAAAATAAGCCTCCCCAAGCATCTCATTTTTGAATTTCGTTGGATTGGTCACATCGGTCAGTAAATCGTCTGTTACCTTAGGGACGCGATTAATAATGATATTACTCATCGTAATCGCTTTATAATACTTGGTCCAATCTCCAAAATTCTCTACATTGTATTGAAACGTAAAATCTCCATTTTGAATCCCTTCGAGTCCATCACCATTATACTGAATTGTAAAATAATTTTTGGCAATTGCATCGCCATACATAAAATATCGGGGACTGGGGTTCCAGTTACCAGAATTCATCACCTCCCGCACCAAAGCATAGTTGCCCGCCATTGCACTTCTTAAATCACCAGAGCTTTTCCAATACGCACCCGCGAAGGTTGAATTAACGGGTTCTTCCACCAAAAACTTTTTACATGACCCAAGCAAAAATACCAGTATCAATAGCACAGCTAGTCTATAGTTTAAAAAAAATCTTTTCATAGTCTTAAAAAGTTAGTTCAAATCCTAATGTATATTTTCTTGGAATCGGATAACCACCACCGTTATACTCTCCATATGGGTTTACAGCCTCGGCATCAGGCAATTTTTTTGATTTTTGCCAACGGGCTACATTGTCCACTATGCCAAAGAATCTCACTTTGGAGATGCTCCATTTCTTGCTGATACGCTCCGGTAAATTATAGGAAAAAATTAGGTTCTTAAATCGCATATAGGAACCATTTTCTAAAAAGAAAGTCTGCGCTGAGGTGTAATAGTAACGATAGGTGCCGATATCGTATTTAGCATATTCGGCTTTATCTCCGGGCTGTCTCCAGATGTTAAGTTTGTCCAGATCCCGGATCGAATAGAAAACAAAGTTTGAAGTCGCATCGCCCGAAGTAGAGTTGCTGAATTGATCCGATTCAAAAAGATTGAGGACATCCCTTCCAAAACCGTACGTAAAAAATAAGGTAAGCGAAAAGTCTTTATAGTTAAACACGTTGTTCCAACCCCCGGTCCATTTAAAATTGGGGTCTCCAATTGCTCTTTTATCTGGATTAATACCACTATTAAATACGTCTACAAAATAATCCCCATCAACATCTTCAAAATAAAAATCTCCTGGATTGAATGTCCCATTAGAATTGCGATAACGCTCGCCAGTGTAAGGATTAACAGGAATATCATCTAGGGTAGAGAAAACACCCAGCGTTTTATAGAGGTAGAACGCATTGATTGGGCTTCCTACCGAGAGGATATGTGATTTATCAAATCGATCGCCGTCCATAACCATATCGCGACCACCATTTGGTAGGTTCATAATCCGATTCTTGACATAGGAAATATTTAGATTAGATCGCCAGCTCAATGCAGAACTGCGAGGAAGCAGATCAGCAGACAATTGAATATCGACACCTGAATTGCGGATTCCCACCGAATTTGTTTTGGCGTAATCATATCCGGACGTCACTGGAAGCATCACATCAAATAGTCCGTCATAATTTTCCTTATTGAATACATCGACCATGGCTGTAAAACGTCCCTTGTACAATTCCATATCGACACCTAGATTCCATTGTCTATTACGTTCCCAACTGAGGTTCTTTTGGGCAACGCCATTATTAAAGTTTGGCGTAATAGCCACCTGTCCATTATAGGAAGTCGCTCCGGGATTCCCCTGATACCCCCCATTATTGACATTATAGAGATTATACTGCAAATAGTTGCTTTTGGGGAGAGATCCGGTCAATCCGTAACTTCCTCTAATTTTAAGTAAGGTGAATATCGGATTGTTTTTCAGAAAATCTTCTTCAGTTAAAATCCAGCCAACAGATGCCGACGGAAAATATCCCCATTTGTTGTTCTCTCCAAATCGGGACGAACCATCAGCACGTAAAGCCCCTGAAAACAGGTATTTGCTATCAAAATCATAGGAAAACCGACCGAGATAGGATAGTTGCGACCATTTTTGCAAATCGGAGTTGGCACCAATGTTATTTTGCAAAAAACCTGTAACCACTTGGATCTGATCCGATACACCCTGACGCCCCCATGCCGATACGTTTTGCATTCTATTCTTTTCCGCTTCCTGGCCCAGTAATACATTTAAAGAGTGTTTTCCAAACTGTTTGACGTAGGTCAAAAAGTTCGATATCCTAACCTGGCTATTCTCATAAGAATAAGCTGACGAGTAATTACCAGCACCGCTCATCAAAGCTGAAGGCCTATTGTAAGCCCTGTTGGCCATATCTTTGATATAGGCAGATTGGGAGGTAAAAGTTAACCCTGGTGCAATATTGAAAATCAGATTTAGATTGGTATTCAGATTAGAAGATTCATTATTATCAAGACTACTATCGTAGGTGCCCAACAAGTATGCTTTTTTGGCATCAGAAAGATTAAAAAGTGATGATGGCATACTACCTGCACTCAAGGCAATTGGGCTCACGTCACTCCCGCTTCCCCGCGCTCGCTTATTATACGAATAGGCCACAATGGGATTGATCGTTAAACGCTCATTGATAGCCTTACTGGACAAATTGAGTCTTCCTGTATAGCGTTTAAATCCGGTTGCTTTAATGATCCCGGCCTCATCGTAATAATTCCCGCTAAAACGATATGAACTAATCGCCGACCCGCCGCTAACAGAAAGGTCTGCACTTTTTATCTTTCCTTTTTGGTAAAAAAGATCTTGCCAATCTGTATTTCCATTGAATGCAGGGTTTAGCGAATCGGTAAGCATAAAAGGGAGATACCTAAAATCGTTGGAAGAAAGTTGATTTTTTAGTATCGTCATCTTCTGCTCACGCTCTGTTCTTCCGAGCGTTACCTCACGTAGTTCTGGCCGTTGCGTTAGACCGCCATATCCGGTTAGCATAAAACGCGGATCTCCGTTACGACCTTTTTTCGTCGTTATCATAATTACTCCATTTGCTGCTCTTGAACCATAAATAGCTGCTGCAGAAGCATCTCTAAGCACATCTACCGATTCGATATCATTCGGATTCAGACCTGCCAAATAATTGGTTCCTGTTCCCGTATTCGGGCCTACAAATTGTTCTGTTGGTTGTGGAACTCCGTCAATAACATAGAGTGGATTACTAATGACATTGTAATAGTCGTCATTGGAGTAATTCAAACTGACCGCCGATGTACCACGAACAGCCAATGTTGGCGATGCACCCGGAGCGCCAGAAAAATTCTGAACATTGACGCCTGCCAATCTTCCCTGAAGCAACATGTCAAAACTGGCTGCCGGAAGATTTTCCAGATCTTTACCCGAAATACTTGAAATCGCCGCGGTCGCTTTCTTGCGGGAGGTACTCTGGTAACCGATCACCACGGCCTCATCCAAAATACTTAATGTTTCGACCAGGGTAAAGGCCATTTTCCCTGTCGCGGGAATAGGTTGACGTGCACGCTCGTATCCGATAAAACTTGTCTCCAAGATATCTCCGGATTTACCAGAAATCTTAAAATTCCCCTGATCATCGGTCTGTGTACTGTTGGAAGTACTCGTGTTTCTCAAAGTTACTCCGGCCAATTGTTTACCATTTTTATCACGTACGGTTCCCGTGATCTGCTGGCCCAGTGCAATTAGTGAAGTTAGAAACACAGATAAAAATAAAACTATCTTTTTCATTTGTGTTTGATTAGGTGCTCTTACTTAGGTTATTCCAAATATAAGTGCCAAACACAGGTCGAATTTTCTTAATTATTACCTGTTTACAGCACTTTTTTAGCAAAAAACAAAACGGGCCACCTTTTAGTCTAGCAAGACTGTTACATTTTGATTGATAGCTTTCTCACTCAATTTTATATCTTAGCACAAGAAAAAACCGATTTTAGGTTCCAAAATCAATTTTAACCGAGGTATTCAGATGACAAAGCTAACATCCATCATCCTATTGTTCTTCTTCAATTCTTTTATAGCTATCGGTCAGGATGCAATTCGAATAAATCACTTACCCTTTATTCAAGGTTTGACAGAGCAATCTGTTTCCATTATTTGGACGACAGACAAGCCCGCTACAGGTTGGGTTGAACTGGCACCCGACGATTCCAGTCATTTCTATTTTAAGGAAAGACCCAAATATTACGCAGCTGCCTACGGCTTTAAAAAAGTGGGTACGTTGCATCAAGTTACATTGAACAACCTAAAACCTGGAACCCGATACCGATATCGCGTATATAGTCAGGAAGTTCTCAAACATGTTGGCGTCAATGTACAATATGGAAAAGTAGTAGCCAGTGATGTTTATCAAAAGGCCCCCTTATTTTTCCAAACCTTTGGCCGTGCCAGCTCCACTCATTTTACAGTTGTCAATGATATTCATGAACGCAATGAGGTACTCGATAAGCTACTGGATATCGGCAATCTAAAGACAAGTGACTTTGTGGTATTCAACGGTGATATGGTTAGTAATCTACTCAGTGAAACACAACTGTATGAAGGGTTCATGGATACCGCCATTAAAAAGTTCGCCAGTGAAAAACCAATGTTTTATTCAAGAGGCAATCATGAAACACGTGGACCTTTTGCCATTGAATATCCCAAATATTTCCCCACACCAACAGGTAAACTATATTACCAATTTAAGCATGGGAATACCGGTTTTATAGTCTTAGATTGCGGTGAAGACAAGCCCGATACCGACATTGAATATAGCGGTATTGTAGATATGGATAACTATAGAAGCGAACAAGCGGCCTGGTTATCTCAAGCAGTTGAGGATCCGTCATTTAAAGATGCTAAATATAAGATCGTAATCTGTCATATGCCCCCTTTTGGTGGCTGGCACGGGGAACAGGAAATTTTGGAGAAATTTGTCCCTATCCTCAACAAAGCAGGAACACAGATCATGCTATCAGGACATTTACATAGACACGTTATCAAAAATGCAACAAATACGGTACAATTTCCGATCATTGTAAATTCCAACAATAATGTGCTCCGCGTAGATTTAGACGATGAAAAGGGAATCTTCAAAATTCTCGATCAGCAGGGAAAAACAGTGGACCAAGTGATTATTAAACCGTTAAAATAAAGGGGGAAATTCGCGTATGAATTCGGACTATAAGTTCGTACGCGATGTTGTAAAACTATCAGATGGATATTTTGACTCTATTCTTTATAATTCAGTAAATTATGGTAAATTAATCTAATGAATACATTGTCGACTGAATATCTGATGACCTCAGAACTTGACAGGAACGAAAAAATTGCGATCATGAGATTATGGAATGAAGAATATCCCGCAGCTATGGCATATTCCAGCCTATCGGCCTTTGAGAACTATTTGGAAAGCTTAGGCCAACCACAACACATCCTTGTCAAACAAAATGAGCATATTCTCGGTTGGTCATCGAAATTTGATCGCGATGCAAAACGTTGGTTTGTTATTATACTTTCAAGTCTTTTACACAAAAAAAGAATAGGTTCCAATCTAATTGACAGATTGAAATCTGAAGAAATAGAGCTTAACGGCTGGGTGATAGACCACCACATGGAGAAAAAAAATAATAATTGCCTGTATAATTCACCGTTAGGTTTCTATATGAAAAATGGCTTTGAACTCGAACCGAATCAACGTCTTGAGACTTCCAACCTATCGGCAGTAAAAATAACCTGGTCAAGAAAATAGCGAAGAAAATTTACCCCTATATAAATGCTAACAGCAAATAGTATTGCTGTCATTTTCTAACAAAAAAACTTCGAAAGAGACAAGAAAAACGACTCTTGTAAGTTTATAAAAAAGAACATTAACTAGTTTCTATTTACGTACTTGATTAATTCCTAAGATAACGACTACATATACATTAAACGATGGTCAACTTAAAACTACTCTCATTCGAAGATGTCTCTCCATTTTATGAATGGATCAATGATGATATGTCTATCAAATATTCTCTCTCTCTTTTTCAGTCACTCCAATCAAAGGATCATATAGACAATTGGTTTCTATCCGTTGTCAACGATTCTAAAAATTTTAATCGTGGAATTTTCCTAAACGACTCTAATAAACTGATTGGTTATACAGGAATTTGTAACATTTCCAAGACAAACAGATCCGGAGAGTATTTTATCTTTATAGGTGATCGCGAAGAATGGGGAAAGGGTATAGGCACTCAAGTTACCAAATTAATCTTAGCTATTGGATTTAGAAAACTAGAGCTCAACAGAATTATGCTGACGGTATCTGAGCCAAACTATGCAGCCATAAAAGCATATGAAAACGCCGGTTTTAGATTGGAGGGAAGAATGCGTAAAGCCTGTTTTAGGGATAATCAATTTCACGACAAGCTATTGATGTCAATCCTGGAAGATGAGTGGCATGATCACACAAAACCAAGTATAAAATAAAATTAATCTCAAAATAGACATATTGCTACTTTGAATAGACCGTTTTTGGATACAACTTCTTAAAAGCGTTGTAGACAGCTTGATGTATTACAGTGGAATGCAATTCATCAGGCATATAATCAAATACAAAATGAATTTTCTTATTTCGTTTAAGAATCTCCGATAACGCTATAGCCTCATCATACATTCTTATGTCTTCTTCCTTGTTGGGGATACCGAGGTAAACCTTTATATTTTTTTTCAAATTAGTTTGCAGAAACTTCTCCCCATGCGTCAATAAAGACTCCTCTCCCCACCATAAACTTGGACTTATAATAATATAATCATCAAATAATTCGGGTTGTTTAAATAATATTTCTGATGAAAAAAGTCCTGCCAATGATTCTCCAATTAAAGTTTGTTTTCCGTTCGATTTAAAATTGCCATTTATATAAGGAATCAATTCATTTTTCAGGAATATCCGGTATTTCTCTGAACCACCATACGAAGGAAAGCTAGCTTTTTGAAAACCTTCCTTTTCTATAAAATCTGTATTTTCAACAGGGAAGGTAAAATCTCTCCTTCGTGTATTTCCACCTATTCCAACAACAATACTTTGCGGGAATCTATCGATCCAAGGTTGTGTACTGAAACGTACAATACCGGCTATATGAAAAAAATCTTCATCAATACCACCATCAAGAACGTATACAACTGGATAGCGAACAGAATCATTGGGGGTATAATTGTCGGGAAGATGAATGTTGATCATTCTGTCTTCAGCCAAAACTTTTGAATGCAATATCTCTGATGTGCCTATCGTTAACGGTGTTCCATTTTGCGCAATACAGTCTGTATTAAGAATAAAGAGCATTAAAAAAATGAGCATGCTATTGCCTATCATATCCGATATATTACGCTTACCAACAATGTTTTTTTGAGTAATCTTATATTGAAATACTTGACTGTTCGACATAACATCCTTAGGGACTGCCAACAGTTTTGTTCAACAAATTACCAGCGCAATTTACAATGAAAATTAATATAATTGCTAGCTTTTTATTTTTTAGGAATGATTAAATGATTCTTTCACAACGATAACCCCACTCAAACATCTTACTAACAATACTCTTGGTCTCAATTTCCAATTGTGAGGATTCAATTCTTAGAATACGTTCTTCATCGTCAAGATCGAAGTTAACTTCATAAGAGGAAAACAGGCTGACAAGAGTTGCAACAATTCGCTGTGCATCTTTCATTTGATAAACATTGGTTTTAAATATTTCGACTCGTTTCATTAGATCTGATTAAGTTCCATTCAAGAAATACGGTGTAGTCCTATTCCATTTACTAATTCTAAACTACAATACGGAGCGTGCAACAGCTACAAAATTTAGATAAAGACAGTAAAAAACTCGGTAAGTATGGGAAATTAAACGGTGAACATCGAGTTGCTATTTAATAACTGAATTATAACCGTTCAAAAATCCCTGAATAAGTTCTGGTAGATTCAATAATAGAAATACGCAAATGACAATAGCAATGATGGCATAAAAAAACCACGACGAACTTTTCTTTTTCATAACAAGCTATTTAAGAATAATCAATTTAAAAATATAGGCTTCACAAAGCTAGAAATTACGCTAGAGCTCTACACAAATGAACAGATGCCGTAACATACCCTTTGGATTTTTCAATATAACTCAATATACGAAATTAATCTATATAACAATAAAGTAATTTAAAAATTATATTTTTCAAAAATAAAAACAGTAGCTTCAAGTAAGAAAGTTAATGTTATAAAATGGAATCTTTGCAGTCCGTATATAATTGAATCTTATCTTGCCGCATACTGTGTAAGGTACTGGGCTTCACAGTGCCATTGATTGAAGATTTATATTCTACCATAGTGTCTCCAATATTGGCTTGGGAATCTTTAGTTTTCAGATTGGTAGAGAGGGTTATCAATCCTACTATAGTTAAAATTGCCAATGAATTAAAGAAGTGTATCATAAAAAAAAATTGAATAGTTTATCCACCCAATTTCAAAAAACAAACTGTAAAACACCATAATTTTTCGGTGAAAGAACAATTTTCACCGGTAAACAACAGACTTTTATCTATTAACCGATCAACCTTTGATATAAACAATTTACAAAGAGTATTCCATGCAAAATTTTCTGATCAGTCATATATTTTTTTTCAAACAGATTTTAAGAGTTCTTTGACAATACTAAAAAACAATGCGTTATAACTTACGCGAAGTTCGCGATCCAATATTAAGTTTTCTTTAATTTTGATGCCTCCTATTTAGTCTGACTGTTCAATTTCGTAAATATGTCCCATGAAAACAATAGGAACATTCATTTTGACAACGTGCATGTTTGCAACCTCGCAGCTCACGTTCAGTCAAAGCAATATACAAAATAGGATTAGTTCAATTTTGGAAAGCAACAAAGTTGGACTGCCAAATGGTTGGACACTAACCCCTGTTGGGAAACAAATAGAACTCGGAGATTTACCGCTGAACTTAGTTATCAGTCATCATAACAAGCTTGCAGCTGTCAGCAATAATGGACAAAGTACACAAACAATAGATCTTATCGATCTAGCTTCACAACGAAAAATCGACAGTATCGCTATACCAAAATCTTGGTATGGATTAGCTTTTTCGAGCGATGATAATACGCTGTATGCTTCTGGGGGACATGATAACATGATTAGGATATATAAGATCAATGGTGGAAAAATTGCATCCAAAGATTCTATTGTTCTTGGCAAGCCATGGCCCAATAAAATAGGGATAGCCGGATTAGCTGTAGATGATAAAAACAAACAGCAACTATACACCGTCACACGAGAAGATAAAAAACTATATGTCGTAGACTTAAAAACCAAAGCAACGAAAGCAACGTATGATTTGGGAGCTGAGGGTTATACCTGTCAGCTAACACCTGATGCAAAACAACTCTATATCAGTGTCTGGGGTGGAGAAAAGATTCTAGTATGGGATGTTACATTAAACAAGATAACCAAAGAAATTCCTGTAGGTAGCCACCCAAATGAAATTACGTTTAGTAAAAATGGAAAATGGCTTTTTGTCGCCAACGCAAATGACAACTCGGTGTCCATTATCGATACCAAAAAAGGTGCAGTAGTAGAAACATTGAATGCGGCATTGTATCCTAATGCTCCAAGCGGATCGACCAGCAATGGTGTTGCTTTGTCTACAGATGGTAAAACCCTTTATATAGCCAATGCAGACAACAATTGTTTAGCAGTGTTCGACGTAAGTAAGCCTGGTCGATCTATTTCGAAAGGATTTATTCCAGTGGGCTGGTATCCAACGAATGTAAAAGTCGTCGGTAAAACAATTCTGGTCACGAATGGTAAAGGCTTGTCATCCAAAGCTAATCCACAAGGCCCCAATCCGACAGATCAAAAGGAAAAAGTCGATCGTCATGCGGGCGATCTCAACAAACCAAAAGAGATACAATATATTGCTGGTCTTTTTAGGGGAACGCTAAGCTTTATACCCAATCCTAAACCGGAAGAACTCGCCCTATATTCTCATGCTGTATATCGGAATACGCCCTATTCTAAAGAAAAAGAGCTGCAAACAGAGGGTGAAGCCGGCAACCCTATCCCAATGAAGGTTGGAGATCCCTCGCCGATCAAACACGTATTTTATGTCATCAAAGAAAATCGTACCTACGATCAAGTTTTAGGCGACGTTAAACAAGGAAATGGAGATATTTCACTTTGTTTATTCGGCGAAAAAATAACACCAAATCAACACAAAATTGTCAATGAATTTGCACTTTTAGACAATTTCTATGTCGATGCGGAAGTTAGTGCAGATGGCCACAATTGGAGTATGGGTGCCTATGCCACCGACTATCTGGAGAAAACCTGGCCATCAAGCTATGGCGGTCGCGGCGGTACTTATGGTGGAGAAGGGGAACGAGAAATAGCCAACAATAAAGGCGGGTTTATTTGGGATAACGCCAAGCGACATCAGGTATCTTATCGCACCTACGGTGAATTCGCAGACAAAGGAAAACCTAACGTAAAATCTTTGGAAGGGCATGTTGCCACTGGATACACAAGTTATGACCTGAGTGTTGCCGACACCACACGTATAAGACAATGGAAAGCTGATTTTGATCAACTCATCCAAAAAGGAGAAATGCCCCAATTAACAACAATTCGAATCAGTAATGACCATACGGAAGGGATGCGTGCCGGCAAAAAGTCTCCCTATGCACATGTAGCAGACAATGACCTCGCTGTTGGGATGTTTGTCGATCACATCAGCAAGAGCCCAATATGGAAAGAATCTGCGATCTTTATACTGGAAGATGATGCCCAAAATGGTCCTGACCACGTGGATGCACACCGCAGTCCGGCCTATTTGATTAGCCCCTATGTAAAAAGAAGATCTGTAGATCACACCATGTATTCAACCTCAGGGATGATTAGAACAATAGAGCTAATTTTAGGAATGAAACCAATGACGCAATACGACGCTGCTGCAACACCTATGTGGCGATCGTTTAGCAATAACCCCGACTATACTCCATTCGACCATGTCGACGCAAATGTAGATCTCAATGAGCGCAATCCAAGCAAAGGAAAACTGGCGATATGGAGTGACAAATATGATTGGTCGAAGGAAGACGCTGTACCTGATTTGATATTCAATGAAATTCTATGGCAGGGACTTAAAGGTGAATCTGCTCCAGCTCCCAAAAGAGCCGCCTTTCTAAAGGTAAGCGAGAAAAAAGAAGATGATGACGATTAAACTCAAATCATAAAATAAGGATGGCCAGCACGAATGTTTAGTTTTGGTGCTGGCGAATTAATCAGCGCTCATCAAAAAACAATTAGATGCTGTGCAGCCCTATAAATCTATGTTTCCGCCCTGGCCTTTGTTGAAAAATCCTAGACTAATCCTTTTTCAGAATACCCCGAGCAACTCCAGCATCAATCAATTTTTCGGCATATTCCCAGAGTGCTACCGAACCATCCTTAATGACAGATTTTTTTGCATAAACCTTTTTATAATTTACACCAGGTTCATTCCAGGTTCCACCATTATTGGAACTATTCTGTAAAAGTGGCTCCAATCGATCCATTGCTCGTGCGAACTGTGCTTCCGGTGTTTGACCGGCCTCAAATTCTTCCCAGATCGCAATGAGTTCTTCTGCTTGCTCCCCAGGCAAAATTCCAAAAATCCGCTGTGCTGCCAAACGTTCCGCATCTGTATTGATATGATTTTTTTCTGTATCATAGATAAAGGTATCACCAGCATCAATTTCCACGATATCATGTATCAATACCATTTTGATTACCTTCAATAAATCCACCAATTGATTTGCATGTTCTGAAAGTACAATAGCCATGAGGGCAAGATGCCAGCTGTGCTCAGCGTCGTTTTCGGGACGGTCACTATTGAAAAGTTTTGTCCTACGCTGGATATATTTAATCTTATCAATCTCCTTAATAAACTCGATTTGCTGTAATAATTTGTTTGAAAACATCATCCTGAATCATTTATACAATTGAATAAAACATAAAATTACTCTTTTTGAGCCACAGCCTACTTGTCATTTGGCAAATTCATTCAAACCATATATTATTGACACCCATCGGACAATCCAAACTACCGAAATAATCGCAACATTTATTAAATTTGATTGACATCAAATCCCTTTGTGATTTATGAAAAAAATAGGCTTTTTATCTTTTGGCCATTGGTCCAAACATCCTGCATATAGTACGCAGACCGCAAGCGATACTTTATTGCAATCCATAGATCTAGCAGTAGCTGCTGAAGAAATAGGCATAGATGGTGCATATTTCCGTGTACACCATTTTGCGAATCAGCTAGCATCTCCTTTTCCTTTATTGTCGGCCATTGGAGCCAAAACCTCAAAAATTGAGATCGGCACCGGTGTCATCGATATGCGCTATGAAAATCCTCTTTATATGGTGGAAGACGCTGGGGCTGCAGATCTAATCTCTAGGGGCAGATTGCAGCTCGGCATCAGCAGAGGATCCCCCGAACAAGTAATAGACGGTTGGCGTTACTTTGGTTACGATCTCGCCGAGGGCGAAACAGATGCTGATATGGGAAGGCAAAAAGCGTTGGAATTTTTAGAAAAACTTAAAGGTATTGGTTTCGCTGAACCAAATCCTTATCCAATGTTTCCAAACCCTCCTGGTTTACTGAGACTCGAACCCCATTCGGAAGGGTTACGTGATCGTATCTGGTGGGGAGCAGCATCGAATGCCACCGCTATATGGGCTGCTCAAAACAGGATGCACCTGCAAAGCTCCACCTTGAAATATGATGAAAATGGCAAACCTTTTCATATTCAGCAGGCCGAACAAATACGTTTATACAAAGAGGCCTGGAAGGCAGCAGGACACCCAGGTGAACCCCGCGTTTCGGTAAGTCGATCCATATTCGCTTTAGTCGATGATTTAGATCGTTATTACTTCGGACAAGAGGCTGACAAGACAGATAAAATTGGGGTAATCGAATCGGACAAGCGTACGATTTTTGGGCGAAGTTATGCCGCAGAACCAGATCAACTCGTGAAAGAATTAGCGCAAGATGAAGCGATACAGGAAGCAGACACGCTACTATTGACCATTCCAAACACGTTAGGGGTCGACTACAATGTCCACATTCTTTCAGCCATTTTGGAACACGTAGCTCCCGAACTTGGTTGGCGTTAACTCCTCTCTCCTATGATAAAGAACATTCGCTACAAAACAAAAATTGCAGTCATTGGTGCAGGTCAAGCTGGACTTTCTGCTGCTTACCATTTGAAGAAGCTCGGACTTAAAATCGGGTCTGATTTTATTATCCTGGATGAAGCTTCTGCGCCAGGAGGAGCCTGGCAGTTTCGTTGGGACTCCCTAACCTTAAGTACGGTCAATAAAATACACGATTTGCCCGGCATGTCGTTTGAGGAGACTTTATCAACGAAAGGAACGGAAGTTCAGGCCAACACCGCTGTTCCCCATTATTTTGAACTCTATGAGGAAAAATTTGGGCTTCAAGTATATCGACCAATAAAAGTAGAAAAAGTCTACATGTACCAAGATCGCTTTCATATTGATACGGCAGAAACTCTTTTCTCAGCACTCGGTATTATCAACGCCACTGGAACATGGGAAAACCCCTACATCCCTACCTATCCAGGTACAGAATTATTTCAGGGCGAGCAACTTCACACAAAAGATTTTAAGACTGCAGATTATTTTCGTGGCAAACATGTTATTGTTGTTGGAGCCGGTATTTCTGCCATTCAACTATTGGATCAAATCTCCCAGGTTACAACGACAACCTGGGTTACAAGACGACCGCCTTTATTCAGAGAGGGGCCATTTGATGACATGGCCGGGCATAATGCTGTTGCTATGGTGGAGGAACGTGTACGATTGGGGCTTTCACCGCTGTCTGTCGTTTCCGTTACAGGCCTCCCCTATTCTACAGAAATCCAGGAGATGGAAAAACGTGGTGTCCTTCAACGCTTTCCAATGTTTCAAGAAATAACCGAAAAAGGGATCAAATGGGCCGATGGAACAGAACAAAAAGCAGATGTTATACTATGGAATACAGGCTTTAAAAGTTCATTGAGCCATTTGGATGCAGTGCTACCAAAAGAAGAGCAGGGCGGCATTCAAATGGCAGGCAGGCTAGCAACCATGGTCGCTAAAGAACCAAGAATTCACCTTGTGGGTTATGGCCCATCAGCATCGACAATCGGTGCAAACCGTGCCGGTAGCGCTGCAGCCAGAGAACTTTTAAAAACGCTCTCAACAGCCGACCTGAATACGAATATATTAAGTGGAAGCTAGCTATAACTATAGTTTCAATTTTTTGTACAATAATAAAAAGTCAATTTATTTTATACGCTACTTGAAAACAGTACGAATCATAAAATTAAAACCATTATTGTCACAGTTCACTGAAACAAAAGTATATTACAGACGATCAATAATATGCACTGGCACAGTTTAATTAATATGAGGTATGTCAAACAGCAACTCCGCACAAAAATAATAAACCAAAGCTGGAAATTAGTATTAGGACTATTGGCAATAACATTTTATAGCTGCAATTCTCAAAACGATACTACGCATATAACTGACTCTTTTTTAGTCTACCAAAAAATCGATAGCCTAAAAATCCAGGATTATAACCTCATAGAACAGGACTGTTCTTTTATAGCCGAAAAACATTATAGATTTTCGGTCTTTAAGAACGACTCAGCGTGTTTCTTTCAGGTAGAAAAGTTACAGGATAATCATTGGCACCTCATTATGCGAGATATGGATTATGGGACCAATAATTCAGGATTATCTTTTACCGATCAAAATAAAGACGGTTTTGAGGATATTGTATGGAACAAAAAGTGGCAAGAACATGCCTATTTGTTTAATCCTAAGGTTGAGAACTTTATTGAGATAGGTGAATACCACAATAGCAAACCACTTAAAATCAAAGGGAAAACCATGCGCTATAAGCATAGCTTTCCTATTCAGTATTTTTGGAACGAAGAGAAATCCATGAACTCAATTTGCGGAGAAATCATCGAAACACATTCAGAACTCTTTGTCATCGATGAAAATTATCAGAAAATCAGCATTGCAACATTGGATAATTTCGACAGTTATAATTATCCCTCGGGTGACAGTTGCGTGCAGGCTATCAAATGTTATACCCCTCCCTACAGGGGACGTTACAGCAAAATAAGCATTTGGAATGTTGGAAAAGCAGTGGATTCGATTGTTTTAAGAAGTGACTCAAGCCATTACAACCCTTCATTGGATTCGAATTGGATAACAAACTACTGGCAAAATAATTATGTTAAATTACTGGAACATGCACAGTTCTTTCAGGTGAGAAGAAAAAAACCACTCTACTATTTCAAATAAGTTGAATCAACGACATATACTTTAAACACTACACATCACAATAAATCCACTAATCAAAATCCAACGATTATCCATATTCTTATTTCATATTTCTGTATATTTAAAATTATAAAAAGTCGCAACGCCAAGCCAAACAGTTTATAGATGAAGCCCCAGATTATCAGTCCAGATACATCCATTGCATTATTCGTAAAGGCGATCCTAGTGTTTGAAAGTCAGAAAAATGAATGCGTAAATTTACCTTTTTATGCTGATGGTTACCCTGGTTTATTGTTTCAACGATCCTACGGTGATTTTACAATCAAGCCTCATGATAAAAAAATGTCAACAATTTTCCTTTATGGTCAGACAATAAAACCGATTTCAATCGATGTAAAAGGCCCTTTTCAGATTATCGTTTTTCAATTTTACCCATTTGTATTACGGACATTTTGGGGTATCTCGCCCGAAAGCATAAACGACGGCTGTTATGATCTAGATGCTCCTTCAAATAAAACCTTCCACCAACTTACTGGCACGTTATCCTCATCTTCAAGCACTCAAAACAGCATCCAACTATTGACACAATCGCTCCTCGACTTTTTCGATAGCAAAAAAAATAAACTCGATTTTTCGATTCAGCGAGCAATCCTCGAAATCATCGAAAACCAGGGCCAAATCATTATTAAAGAAATTGCAAAAAAAGAAGCATTGAACATCCGAACTTTTGAAAGAAGGTTTCTCAAGGAAACTGGGATATCCGCTAAACAATTCGCTAAAATAGTACAATTTCAGGCCGCTTTTAAACAGCTCAATAACAAAAACTTCCAAAAGATAACGGAAATTGTTTATGAAAATGGATTTTCCGACCAATCGCACTTTATTCGTGTCTTTAAGACTTTCACAGGCACAACTCCAGCGTCATTTAACAAAAAATAGGTTACTGTCGTTTTTATTCTATACTGACTCCCTGATTATCACAACTTTTGTATTGTCTAGGGTCGAACGCAACGAAAGTGTGTATTTTTTTTAAGCCTCAACTTCTTCGAAAAATTTACTATAAGAAAACAATGCTTTGATAAATCAGAACGCTTAGACAATTGAGTTCAGTAAAACATGGAACATCAAAAAAATATAGACATGAAATTACAAGACATCATTTTAGCGCTGGCAACAATATTTTCGGCTATCATATCAGGCTTATTTTTTTCGTATACCTTTTCGGTCAATTTGGGGCTACATAAACTCAACGATAAAGCCTATTTGACGGCCATGCAAAATATCAATAAAGAAATACTAAACTCAGCTTTTTACTGCTGTTTTCTGGGCGCACCAATTTTATTATTGATGGCTACAATATTATTTTTTGATCTATCATCACCAAAATTTTATCTAATACTAGTAGCATTCCTAAGCTATATCATTGGTGTATTTGTGGTCACAGGCACACAAAATGTCCCCTTGAACAATCAATTGGCCTCGATCGACCTATCGATATCTCCAGAAAAATCTTTAAGACTTGCACGTGACGCGTTTGAAAAACCCTGGGTATTTTGGAATAACATCCGAACTTGCTGTTCTTTACTTACGCTCACTTGTTTAATTATTAACTTGGTCTTTTTTAAATCAAGAAATTGATCGTAACATGAGGTAATAGTTTAGGATCAAATTTCATATAGCCAGTTTACTGGTATTTCCACCGAAAAAAACTTAAGTTTATCATTTACCGATCTCTTTTAGACGAAAAAAAGTCCAATGTATACGAATTTAAATCCATTCCCCCCGAATTTAAATCAAGTGCTAAAACCTCTTCCTCAATACCTTACTTTTATAAAAATTGATCAACGGATGTTATTGAATGTGAGTAGAAATCAGCATGAAGGCATGTATATTGAAGATTCCAAAAAATCTTCAATAGATTACCAAAACATAAATAAGCAGAAGTTGTCTATCAATGAAAATAGTCTTTACAATTAATGAAATTTTTCCCCATGAAAACAAAACACTTAATTTCAACATCATTGTTAGTATCTTCTGGCTTCATGTTGTTCACATCTTGCAATGGCGGCTCTGTCGATACAGTGAAAGCTATCGAATCAAACTATGACAACCAAAACAAAACCATTACCTTAACTGGTGAATTTGATGCGCCTTCTTTTACATTCTCATCAGGAAAATCAAAAACTATGGCCATGAATTTCGTAGTTAAATCCCATGCATTTAGTTCAGAAAAGTTCACTGCATTCAGTGTTATGCTGCCTGTGGGGACAGAAAAGAATAATGTTTTATTTGAAATTCCCGCAGATCAGAAAAATTATACACTTAAGAACTTTTATGTATTTGACGATAAGGGAGAAAAAATCAACCTAGATTCTCATACAACATTCAAGATGACGGGAACAGTACACTACAATGAGATGGAAAAACCTGAAAATGAACGGGAGAAAGATAATTTTTCCTATAAAATAACCGATGTAAGCTTTGTAAAAGATTAAAACTAACAACAATTGATAGCATAAGAAATAAAAAAGCCAGATTTCAAAACCTGGCTTTAAAAATAAACATATGATGATTAGTAAATGGCAAGTCCATAGGTACAGCGTAGTAGATAGTTCAATTTATTCAAAAATTCATCCACCCCGCGTTGATAACCTACGCACATGTACCTATTATTTCAATTGAACGCTACGAACATGCCTGAATAATGAGCAACCAATATTCTCATCACGTTATCAGCCTTCTTAACGTTAAATATATACTAGGAGCACCAAGATAGGACGCAACAACATGTCCGCATACGTTCAATTTATAGCCAAATATAGAAATAAAAACTAATATAATTAGTTTTTATTTCTATATTTTTTAGTACTCGTAGAGACTTAATACGGCGAACTTTCAATTTAACAATGCGCGATTGGATTAATTTATCGCGCATATAGCTGAAGCAAAAAGGCCCACCTATTAACTTTGGGATTAAAAGATGAACTGTCAAAACGAAATTAATCTGAGCTAGGCTATTCCTAAAGCGAACGGCTGATATCTACAACATTAAAAATTTGGTCAACATCATCCAAACTTACCTCAAAATCTGGGTACCTTGTTTTATCAGCATTTAGCGAACGAAGGGTAAGAACTCCGTTATTGACATCATGATGAGCAATTTCTTTAATAATAACTCCTTCATATTTATGTACAACAACCCAATAACGATATTTGTGGGTATGAAATTTTGATTGCCATAACTCCCTTTTAATCAAACGTCCCGTCACAATATCGCCGTCCAATACACTTGCATCGGTTCCATCGGTCATACTATCACCACTAACTTCAAAAGAACGATAGGCACCTTTATGAAACTCATTGACCGTAATAAAATGTGCCGGTAAATCGTCCATATATTCAGCATCAGAAAAGCCAGACAGATACCCGGCTTTAGCTTTCTCTGTAACAAGTTTTGTCTGCATCAAATATCGTCCTGGGGAAACTTCAAAAAATATATTATTCTTATTTTCGTCAATAAACTTGACGTCCTCCGAAAAATATCCTATTGACTTACCGTTACCAATACTAAGCATGGCTATCGTGTCGGGTTGCATTAAAGGAGTTACCTCCATTCTTTCACCTTTTCCATACAACAACCAGTCATACCGAACATGAGGAAAAGCCGCTTGAATACGTGTTTTCATGGTAAGTCCAATAGGATACTCTCCTTTTTTAATACGCGAGTACACCTGTTCGCGCACCCCTAGCAAAGACGCGAATTCACGGTTAGTAACGCGCATCTCCAAGCGTAAAACTTCAAAGTTATTATTTGGATAAGTTTCCATAGTCGATCGGGTATTTAACAAATGTTACACAAATATATAACAATCTGACACTAAGTTACACAACTTATTAAACCTAAACAAATAGACAATCAAAATAAAACAATAAATACCTAATTAACAACATATTACAGTTAAACAAATAAGTTTAAAATTTCATATAAAAAGTAAAAATTAGTCTTTAATAAACTTGCGCGATTAACAAATTTGTTTAACTTTGTTAAACAATTAAAAAAAATAGATCCCTGGATTAGATAAGCCGGGTAGTAAGCAGATCAGCTATTCGTAGGATTTGCAATTTGCGAGACGAAAATCAGTTCATACTTAAAGATAAAAGAAAATGGAACAGCTCATGTCACAACATCTCAGACAGCCCATTGTATACACAGTGGATTATCATCAACTACAAAAAACCAGCAATATTTTAAGAAAAGAGGAAAGCAGTACAGTAACCGACAAAAATCGTTCACAACGTATGAACACATTATATTATTCATTCATCATGAGTTTCTTAAAAGAAAATCATCCCGAGATACTAAAATCCATCGATAAGATCTATGAATCTGATCTTTCCAAAATCAGCCAAGTAATTGACTGTTATTGTCAATTTGTAGGCATTCCTTCTCAGCAGATTATGGGAGAATATATCAATTATAAGGATATTCAGCATCGTTACAAAGCTATCGCCGTTGTTCTACGTATCTTTCAGCCGGAAAAGTTAAATAATCTGAAAACAAAAGTAAAAAGCAGCATATACAAGGAACTTGGTCCTTACTTAAAAATAAACAATGACACATTACAAAAATCTATCATCTGTGCTTGCAATCAATTTGACCTCTATCGTGATTTCAAAAAAGAGATTAAACAGATTGCCAATTATTACCTTATTGACCGGCATTTCGATGGGGATTAGTATTATTTTGTACAATCACAGCAGCTCTGTTCTTTCGACAATTGTACCCAGGTCTACAAAATAGTCCTTGAATTTTGTATTCAAGGACTATTTCGCATTATTTACTGAATTTTATTAAAATATAATGGTAACGATCTTTTTAAGGGGCAACTACCAAAGCCTGATCAACTTACGTTTCTTTATCCACCAAATAATCAAACCGACCAATATACTGCAACCCATTAAAAAATAAAGAAGGCTCGACACTGCTGGTTTTGCAACCTCTTTTGATTGTGCTTTGCTTAGCTCCGTTTTCGTTTCAATTTGCTGACTACTTTTTACTTTCCGATCTTTCCAATTGGTATCGAACCTTCTTTCAAGCTGCAGCTTTTCAGAATAATGTTCCTTTTTCGCATAGACTTTCCCCTTATGTAGCTGAACAACACCATCCTGTGTAATCTGAATCCCCTCACCTTCAATTTGCATCACATGTTCATCTGTTACCAAAGCTTCTTTATCTGATCGAACAACTTGTATATGTCCCGTGTTCTGTGCTATAGTAGCATACTCGGTATTTTTTTCTTTGACACGAAACTCTTGTGATGCCTTGGTTTTCTCAACCTTTCTAAACAAACCGCAGCTGCTAACCAGTAGCAGCATTGCGATTATCTGTAGTGTATTTTTCATTTTTAACGCGCTTTAATTCAATCTGTAGCCTATTATAAAGTTCCATAAGATCATCATATTTTACCTGCAAATCCGCTAAAGTCTTAGCACAAGACATACGTTCGTCATTTGCCAAATGCAACCCTTCATTAAGATCTTCAATGATCGTCCGTAATTGCTCAATATCTTTCTCTAACCTATTGGCATATCCTTCCCATTTTTCAATTACCTTTCCGGCATTCTCAACATTTGTCGCCTCCACCTCGGCTTGCTGCTTAGGCCTTCCAACAAGATACCCCCCTACAGCTGTCGCTACAGGGATAATCAATTTCTCTAAAATCTCAAGTAATTCCATTATAACTTCCTTTTGTTAACGGTTTAAATTTTTCCCAGGGAAATTGTACCCCAGGATCCTCCTTTCTTCCAGGTGCAATATCCGAATGCCCTAAAATCTCCCGAATCGGATAAGTACGGACAATTGTTTTACATACTGCTATCGCCGCATTGATCTGATTTTCAGTGTAGCTCTCCATCCCTTTATTTTGCAATTCGATTCCAATGCTACAGTTATTCAAATCTTTTTGACCGTCCCAAGTACTAAGGCCTGCATGCCAACATTTCGTATTAAAGAGCGCCAATTGCGTTATGATACCATCACGACTAATATGAAGATGAGCGGAAACTCTGCTCCGGGAATCGGTCATCCAATCAATCGCACTTGTAGCATTGCGTGCACCGTCGTAATGCATAATAATATAAACGGGTTTAATAATCCCACCTTTGTTTGGTGTCTCTCTATAAGAAACACCGATAAGTTTGTTTTCTTTAATTTCCATATCACGATTTTTTTATGAATTAATCTGTTCTTACACTAAAAAACTTGTATTGAGAGAAGGGAAACACACTTTATTACGAGTTATTTAGCTTCTATTTTATACAAAGTTAAGCGCGATCCTTCGCAGCGAAGCGCACTATTAGCTGGATGTAAGCGGTAGGTTACAGATACCGAATATTATGCAAAATTTTCATCGATGTACGTATACACCAAAAGCGAACTTAACAGGACTTGATCTTCATAGCACCCTCAAAATCGAAGAATAACACAACAAAATATTACTAAAATTTATGGGGAATATGTTACCAAGACCGTGATATCATTGTCAAGCCGTATCACAACAGACCTAACATCCTTGAAGAGACATCAAACATTTCCTGTATTCCTTTGTTATTTGTTTGTTATAGCATAGGATGAGTTATACCGTGAAGGCTAGGAAGTTGGTTCGCCTAGCCTTTTTTGACGAATAAAAACAACATATCTGACTGATCCGCCCATCGCAATGACATGGTCATTTTTTACAGAGGTTTCAATTTACACTATATTGCTTCCATGCAGTTTATCGTGAGAATACATCTTTTTTTGTAAGTTAACTGGTATGGACGACCCTCATTTTTTTAATTGCGATCAAGAACCCATTCGTCGCTGTTGTCATGCACAAAATCCTTCGATTTTTTATTAAATTCGTATTGAAGAAATCTAAATTCAATCGATTAAATGTTATATCCAAAGATGCGATTGATTGACATCTTCATTTAACTTTACAGACGTAAATCTTGATTTATAATACAATGAACAAGTTTGCTTTATTAGTCGGAAACGACATTAATAATATTTCACCAGGGATAAGCTGGAGTGATTTGCTACACAACATCAAAGAAAAGTATAAAGTTAGCTCATTGGAAAATGGACAAAAACCGTTCCCTATGTTGTATGAGGAAATATTCCTTAACGCAATTCGAGAAAAGCATATTAATGAAAGAGAACTTAAAAGCTACATATCGGATTGTGTATCTCAAATCAATCAAAATGAAATCCACCAATTAATTCGGGATCTCTCGATCGAAAATATCATCACAACTAACTATGAATTCAGTTTAGAAGGAGAAATCGCATCAGCAAATGCTGGCCTTATCCGTGAAACAACCTACAGTGTATTTCGTAAACACCAAATCGGCAACACGAGCTATTGGCACATCCACGGCGACTGCCTAAATCCCTCTTCCATTAACCTGGGTTATGAACATTACTGTGGTCAATTGCAAAAAATGAGGGATTATGTCGTTAATGGGACAAATTATAATTCGCAAACAGTCTACAAGGCTGCACTAATTAAAAGATTAAGTCGAAAAAAGGATACTAAACTCCAATCCTGGATTGATTTATTTTTTACAAAGGATATCCATATCCTAGGCCTATCGCTTGATTTTGTAGAAATAGACCTTTGGTGGTTGCTAACCTACCGCGCCAGAAATAAGTTTTATAGACGAAGTACCTTTATTGAAAATAAACTCTTCTATTATACAACAAAAAAATGGTACGCACTCTCCAAAGATAAAATGCAATTACTTCAAGCAAACGATGTTGAAATTGTTGTTATTGACGAAACCGATAAAACGAAATATTACAAGAAAGTCCTCGCCAGCATCAAAAAAAGATATAGTTTATCCAGCAAAATATTAAGTTGAATCTCAAAGCAATTTATAGATTTTAAAGCTCCTACATTCTTATTTCTCGCAAATGTAATGAGTAGTCGGGTCTATTGCATCGGTAGTCGTTTATTCAGCAGCATGATGTATACACATCAACCTTTATCTTTTGAACATCATCATAACGGCATTCAAACTCACACCAAAATAGTTCCTGGGACAAGCAATGCACCAGACTTAGAGGTTGTTTGCCAACCCTGTGATCACTGGAATATTCCAAGTCAATTTCTCTATCTGTCGAAAGATATCAATCAACTCTTGAATAAGATAATCGTTCAGGACCAAGCCTTAACTCCGCTGGACAACGGCCTATTTAGGCAGGCGAATATCGCGTTAAAATTCGATTCAAAAGACATAAAAACCTTTAAAAATTGATTTCTTTGAAAGCGAAACATTAGCTGGTATTGTTCAGCATGAAAAGTGCTTCGCTTTCGAAATACCAACGGTCTCCTTTTTTATGAATCACGAAAAAACAATAAATCTATGAACTTTATCGATTTCTTTATAGCTGTGTTGTTCGCGAACGCGATGCCCCATTTTATTTTTGGAATAACAAAAGTTCGCTTCTTGGGGCTTTTCGGTTATACGGCAATGGGAAATATTTGCTATGCACTATGCCAATGCATAGTGAGAATCGGCCTTTTACATCACAATTACGGCCTAGATAAACTTTTTAGCAACGGTTTTGCACTTGGCAGCACACTAGTTCTGCTACTTTATTTTATATTCGGCAGGTTTCTGCTTACGAAGTTCCAGAAAAAATAAATCTTCCTCTTCTAGAAACACCCTTGTTCATCCCAAAAGCTCGAGGCGATTTGAGGTTGCTATTCCTCCGATGGCTGGGTAAAAAATTCCAACATGGCAGACAACGCAGTAGCCGAATGCATTCGGTCACTATTCCTTGCGCAACCGTTATTTCATGCTGAAAACGATTGGCGACCAAAGTCAATGAAATTACACAATCAGGCCTTTACCAACTGATCAATCAAACAGGGGGATAAAGCCGGGAACATCCTTCATCGACACAAGTCAAAAAGACACTTATAAATCAGAAAACCAAATATTTACAACATATAAAGTATTTTATTAAATTGATTTTGAGAAATAAAAAAAATAAATCATTTTTGCTATCATTTAGCTAAGATTAACAGGAAAAGTAAGACCGCAAGGGATTATCATTCATATTTTATTTTTATTGATCTATATGTCATTTAAGAGAATTACCTATTTCTTTTTGGGATTTTTGTTATTTATTGGTTGTAAAAGAGATATTCATCCAGGAATTATACAACCGGATCCAGAAGTCATTGAAAAAGATAAATTACCCATACCTACAGGTTTCACAAGCGACCTCGGTTCAATAAAAATTAATACAACTGCCAATGCAAACCAACCCGGCGAAGAGCTGCCAGGCTGGATACGCGATATCTCTGGCAATAGTGCGAGTTATTGCCACCCAGATGTTGAATATTTTCCTACCGGTTTCAAAGGATACAAATATTGGATGGTATTTACGCCATATTTTGGCATAATAGGGTCAGACCGTACCGCATCACTCTATGAAAATCCGACTGTGGTAGTTTCTAATGATGGAAAAGAATGGATCACTCCAGCAGGATTAATAAATCCTATTCAACGACGTCCGGCACTAGAAGATTCTTTCATCCAAAAGGATGGTAGCCCCAATCAAGGTTATTGGTCCGATGTAGACTGGAATTTCAACGGTGAGGAATTCGAACTATATTATAGAGGCTGCTTTTTCTCTAGCAAAATTTTAAAAAAATGGGGTGCCAAAAGTGCAAACAACAATAAAAAACTAAATGAAGAAGCTGAACGTGTTATTGTAAGGCAAACATCAAAAAATGGGATTGACTGGACACCGCTGGAACTCGTGTATAATAGTAATGAACCAACATCTTTCCAAGATAACCACATCCTTTCACCAACATTTGTGAAAAATTCGACAAACCTAACGATGAGTTACGAAGTGGATTTCATGCCTAGCTACAAAGCACCAATTATGACCAATATCCTATCGCGTATTTCTACAAATGGATTAGATTTTACAGCATATCGCGACAGTAAAAAAGTTGAATTTATGAATAAACCTTGGCTAGAGTTCAGCAAGGCGTATTCGACTTGGCATCTACAAGGTTCCTATATTGATGGATATTATTTTTTATGTCTGGCAATTGGAAACGTAGACCGATTTACCTCAGATATGAATTATCTCGCCTATTCAAAGGATGGTATACACTTTCGTGTCTTCGAAAAACCTTTAGCTGCGGCCAATGTATACCGTTCTTCTGTATTCCCAAAGACATCTTCCTCAAAAAGCATTGAATTTGGTGCTGTAATTGGTTATAAGTCCGGAGCCTTTGGCTATCGTGAATTCACCATCAACAAACAGGTATTGGAAGATGGTTTAAAATAAAATAGTTATATTTAGGTTCAAAATCATTTCGATGGAGTTATTTCCAACAATAGATATTCAAGAATTTAGAAAAGACCAGCTTGCGGGTAATCAAGGATATTTATATTCGGAATTACGTGGTGAACATCATATAGCGCGTCCACACCAGCATCATTTTTTTTTATTGGTACTTTTTGACCAAGCAGAAGGTGTTCATACGATTGATTTTAAAGATTACCATATTGATCGTCATCAAATCCATATCCTGTTTCCAAAGCAAGTTCATAGTTGGAAATTAGGGGCCAATACAACTGGTTTCCAATTGATGGTCGATAGGGAACACCTCGAGAAATTTTCGCCCAATTTCCATTTTTCATTTGCTTACTATCAACGTACTCCTGTTATCTCACTCTCTAGCGAAACATTTGCTCTGCTTTATTATGAATTTAATGCAATAAGAAAAGAACTTGAGGATCACAATTGCGTTCCTGCTATTATCTATTCTCGCACAGCTGTCGTCGCATCTATACTAAGCAAAGAGGTAGAGAAAATAGTACAAAATGAACAAAATAATGACTCCAATCCACGTCTCTTAAAGTTACAGGAGCTAATTGACATCCATTTTCGGCATGAGAAGTCGGTATCTTTCTATGCGAAAGAACTTAATATTTCCAGCCCACACCTTACTAAAATCTGTCGTCAGAAGCTCGAAGTATCTCCGAGCCAGCTTATTCAACAACGAACTATCTTGGAAGCAAAACGATTACTAAAAGCAACCGACCTATCTATCAAAGAAATTTCGTTCAAACTTGGTTTCGTCGACTCTCCTTACTTCTCCAATTTCTTCAAACAACATACAGGTCTGAATCCAAAGCAATTTAGAACGGACTGAGATTCATCAATACCTTGTATAAATTCATCAAGGCTTCTTTTAGTTTTTCCTGCTTAGTTTGGATTGCAATTCTTATTTTTATATTTTGACTTTAACGCGCTAAAAATGGCAATAAAAGATATTAAAATTGTAAAAACTGAAATTCTATCAGACAACTGGTACACTTTAAAAAAAGTGACTTATCAATACAGCAAACCCGATGGTACGGTACAGCAACAAAGCCGAGAAGCTTATGATCGTGGCAATGGAGCTGTCATTTTACTCTATAATACCAGTACTCAAACAGTCATATTAACAAGACAATTTCGAATACCCACCTACATCAACGGAAATGAATCAGGCATGCTTATCGAAGCTTGTGCAGGTCTACTAGATCAAGATTCTCCCCACGACTGTATACGAAGGGAAACAGAAGAAGAAACAGGCTATCAGATCCAGGAAGCAAAAAAAATATTTGAAGCTTATATGTCTCCAGGTTCTGTAACTGAAATTCTACATTTTTTTATAGCAGAGTACACCAATAACATGAAAGTTGGCGATGGCGGTGGTTTAGAAGAAGAGGAAGAGCATATTGAAATTCTAGAAATCAATATCGAAGAAGCGCTACATATGATTGATACAGGCGAAATCAAAGATGGAAAAACCATTATGCTGCTACAATATATACGAATGAAAAATATACTGTAGATGCCCAATATAGATGATCAGGGTTATTGATTAACTTTCTCAAAGATAAACTTTGGGTCTTGGAAATTGACAGTTGAAGGTATATAATGTGGAATTCCCATATACACTTGCTCCGTTCCTGTACCTAAAATATATAGAGATCCTTTTTTTAATAAAACAAAGGGTCTTCTTTTTTTCTGCCCCCAGCCAAATGGTGTATAATAATAGTCCCCAAGCAATGTATCTTTTTGGATATTGCCGCGAACATCTCCCGAATCGACCTCACCTCCAGGTCTATAGAAGAATAATTTACCATGAAAACGGCTCTCAAAAAGATTAAGATCCAAACGGGCACTATTACGTTCACTGTGCGCCATGTAACTCAATACTTTAGTATCTCGCCTCCGCTCTTCACAGCTTATCAACAGCAGAGCCGAAAAAATAAAATAAACAGCAATCGAAAATAAACGCATTTTTCTTTTGATCAACGATAATTAACCCTGTCTCAAGATAAACACAAAATTCAACAATATACAAGGAATTTGACATAAGATGCTTTTTCCAAATTTGATTTACTTAAATTCTCTATATAATCAAACTTAATGCGAACTACACTTTATCAAATTTTTTATTTTCTTCCTTCCATTCAACGTAGTTCGCTTTTAAGCAGTGCCCACAAGGTCGATATTGATGTTTTAGCGCTTCTTGCTCAGTGGAAAAAAAGACCCTGTTCTCCCGCTTCATCCGTTTTCCCGAAATACAGCAAAGCAATCCATAAATTTTTAGCTTTTCATTGCCACCAAAGTGAATTTCTCCCGCTCGAATCTTGGCGCGCAATGAAGCATCTGTTATATTTTTATGCCATTCCATTGTTTGGGATTTATTTCTCGGCATCGTGAAAGATAATACCCAACGCATGGCGTTCACCGGCTGTGACTTCACTCACCCCATGTTTCATATTAACCCTAAAATATCCCATTCGTCCTTTCTCAGGCCTAAAATTCGTCGCGAATAAAACGAGATCACCTTTTTTAGGTTTCAAAACAATTGCCTTTGATTGAGCCCTTGGAACTTGTTGTGTTAATACAAATTCTCCGCCCATAAAATCGACTCCTGGCTCATTTAACATCAAAACCACTTGCATCGGAAAGTAAACCGCTCCATACAAGTCTTGATGTAGGGTATTGAAACCTCCTTGACTATATTTCAAAATCAATACGGTTGCCTGTTCCTGTCCTTTCAAGCGGCAATCCGTCAAAAGATCTTCATGTTTCAATGAAAACGATATCTCGATTTTCAGCGCGCGAAACCAGGCATTAGCAATGACGGCCAGATAGGGATAAAGTTGAGATCGAATCGTTTGAATCAACTCAGGAAGTGGGTAGTCAAAATATTTATACTCCCCTAATCCGAATCGATGCCTTTCCATAACGACAGTTTTGCGGTAGAGGGTCGAATCGCTATACCCTTTTTTTAATAGATCGCATTGTAAAGCTGATAATAGGTTTGGTATAACCACATAACCATGTTTATGCATTTCTTCTGTAATCACAGGCCAATTTAGATCTTCAATGTTTCGAATGACATTTTCCATACCACGAATCTCCACATTGCAGTCCTATCAAAAAATCCGAAATATGCTAATATGATGTATAATAAAAGGAACGTGAACATGTATCGCTCAAGACAATCCATATCACAAAAAAAGGATTAAATACAGGCAGCTGTATTTAATCCTTTTTTGATTTCATGTCGTATAAAAACTAGCTATTCCCAACATTATTCACGATTTTTTCTGCCAAAGCTTTAAGCTGAACCATATCAGTATAGTCGAGCTTAAGGGCTTCAAAAATCTGCATGGGAATACAGCTCGCCTTTTCTTTTAATTGCAGTCCTTGTGCTGTAAGCTGTATCTTCACGACGCGTTCATCTTCTTTGCTTCGTGTTCGTGTAAGCAAAACTTTAGTTTCCAAGCGCTTCAATAGTGGAGTAAGCGTTCCATTATCTAGAAATAACTTAGCCCCCAATTGATTTACTGTCTGCTCATCATTCTCCCATAAAGCCATCATCGTGATATACTGTGGATACGTCAAGTCAATCTCTTCAAGAATAGTTCGATATTGCTGCATAATTTCCCTATGTAGCACATACACGGAAAAACAGAGTTGTTTGTCTAATTTTAATAAATCATCCATCTTGCAAATATATTGAGTTTCTGAGGGATTGAAAAAGTTGTTTGCGGTTTTATTTGAATTCAACAACAAACTCTTCCTTAGGAACCCGAACCTTCTTCATCGCCGAAATCCAATCTCTCGAAGAGTCCGCCACGCCAACATACATCAATGAAACGCTTTTTAGTCCATGCTTCTCTAATTGCAGAACCTTATCCACGACTTGGTTATCAAAACCCTCGGCGGGTGTGGAATCAACGCGGAGTTCCGCTGCTTGAGCCAGCGCCAAACCTAAAGCAATGTAAGTTTGTCTTGCAGTATGTGCAAAATTTCTTTCCGCAGCTTCATTCAGATAAATTGACTTTAACTTCTCGGTATAGGAACCAAAACGTCCACGAGGTAGTTCTCGCTCATCCGTTGTAAAATCATAAACTTTATCAATACGTTCTTCCGTATAACGATCCCATGCAGCGAAAACAAGCACATGTGAACATTCACGCATACAGTCTGGATTTAATGCTCCTTTTGCCAGTTCTTCTTTCAATGCCTGATTTTCAACAATCAATATCTTAAATGGCTGTAAGCCCGAGGAAGTAGGTGCAAAGCGTGCAGCCTCAACGATTTTATCTACATTTTCCTGACTAACTTTTTTTGTCGGGTCGTATGCTTTCACAGCATGACGCCATTGTAAATCTTCTATTAGTGACATATAATTATAGTTTTATTTTAAAAGAATAACAGATAATAATGCCAACAATGCAGGAACTCCTTGTACAAAAAATATCTTTTTGCTCGCTGTAATTCCACCAAAAATACCAGCAATAAGAACACATCCTAAAAAGAACAGGCGTACATTGTCACTCCAAGTAGGGTCACTGATCAGAAAAGACCAGAACAATCCTGCAACTAGAAAGCCATTGTAAAGCCCTTGATTTGCAGCAAGTCCCTTCGTTGGCCTAAAGAGTTCTGCCGGAAGAGCCTTTCCAAAACTACGTTTTCCTGCAGTTTCCCAAGCAAACATTTCCATCCATACAATGTATACATGTTCTAAAAGTACGAGTGCTGTCAGCACATTAGCCACGTTATTCATCTATTATTCGTTAGTTGATACAGTCAATTTAACATCTATATTACCCCTTGTTGCATTTGAGTAGGGACAAACTTGATGTGCTTTTTCAATCAATTGTTGCGCTAATTCCAAGCTTACGCCAGGTATATTTGCATGTAATTCTGCAGCCAAACCAAAACCACCATTATCCAATTGTCCGATACTCACATGGGCTGTTACCGAAGTTTCGCCCGCTTTTACTTTTTCTGATCTAATCACTAAATTCAAGGCACTATCAAAACATGCCGCATAACCAGCCGCAAAAAGCATCTCTGGATTGGCATAATCATCATTGGCCCCTCCTAGACCTTTTGGCATACGAACAGCTAAATCCAATACACCATTTTCGCTTTTTACCTGACCATTTCGTCCTCCCTTGGCTGTCGCGCCGATGTTATATAACGTTTTCATATTTTAATTTGTTTTGTTTGTACAAATGTATGGCAAGGATTTATATTGTGCAAAATATAATTTTGCAATTTACATTAAGATGAGAATAGCAAAATCTCAAAAAAAGTACAGTGTTACCGAATGTAATCTAAAAGCACTACATTTGATTATTGCAAATAGGGCTTAAATGAAAACAACTTCCATCGAACAGTTTTATCAGGAGATCAATGCGAGTATTCCAAAAGAAATTGCAAAAGAGATTGGTCATTTTAATGTGTTTAGCTTTGAAGAACTTGCCGCTAAGTTAAAAGATAAACCGATCATGCCCTACAATAAGCGAACGTATTATAAAATCAGCTTAGTCACAGGAAAAAACACGGCCGAATATGCCGACAAAGTAATCGAAATCGATGAATCGGCACTTGTATTTGCTACTCCTAAGGTTCCATACCATTGGATACCGAAAGATGAGCATCAAAAAGGTTTTTTTTGCGTTTTCACCGATGAATTTCTGACAAGGAATAAAAGTGGTGTGATCATAGATGATTTGCCGATCTTTCAACCAGGCTGCCTTCCGATTTTCCAACTATCAGAAGAACAACGCATTGAAATAGAGGGAATCTTCCTAAAAATGAATAAAGAGCTATCTTCAGATTACGTTTTTAAATACGATCTGTTGCGAAATTATGTGCTTGAAATCGTCCATTATGGCCAAAAGCTGCAACCCAAAAGCATAACAAATCCCACTCATAACGCCTCCAATAGGATTAGTTCATTATTTATAGAATTGCTAGAAAGGCAATTCCCCATTGAATCTCCGATGCAACGCCTACAACTACGAACAGCTAATGATTTTGCGGAACGACTGGCCATACATGTCAACCACCTGAATAAAATTTTAAAGGAAAATACAGGAAAAACAACCAGCCACGTTATTGCAGCCAGAGTCACGCAGGAGGCAAAAATTTTACTGCGACAAACCGATTGGAATATATCTGAGATTGCTTATTCACTTGGCTTTGAGGAGATCGCTCATTTTTCCAATTTTTTCAAAAAGCAAACCAGTTTTGCCCCAAACATTTTTCGCTCTCAACCATTATAATTTGAATTTCGCAAACATCCATTTGCATTTCGCAAGGAAAAGTTCAACTTTTCAGAGGATCTTTGTGCTGTTGGATCTTTAAAACAAATTAAAATGGCTACAAACAAAATAGCATTGGTAACAGGCGGAAGTCGCGGTTTAGGTAGAAACATGGCTGTCAGCCTTGCAAAAAAAGGAATCGATATCATTTTAACCTACAACAGTAATCAGGAGGAAGCTGATCAAGTGGTTGCCACGATACAATCTTTAGGGCAACATGCAGCTGCATTCCAATTGGATGCAGGTAATGTGCAGTCCTTTAATGGCTTTATTGAACGGGTTACGCAACATTTACTACAACAAACGGGGCAGTCTAATTTTGATTTTTTGATCAATAATGCCGGAACCGCCTTATATGCACCCTTTATAGAAACTACAGAAGAAC
Source organism: Sphingobacterium sp. (assembly GCA_050281725.1). Taxonomy (GTDB): domain Bacteria; phylum Bacteroidota; class Bacteroidia; order Sphingobacteriales; family Sphingobacteriaceae; genus Sphingobacterium. The sequence continues at coordinate 85,050 of JBMAAL010000010.1, forward strand.
AATTTGATACAGCGTATAACATCCATTATAAAGGGGTATTTTTTCTCACGCAGAAAGCTCTTCCCTATTTGAATGATGGCGGACGTATTATCAATATTTCTTCTGGTCTCGCGCGTTTTGCATTTCCGGGATCATCTGCCTATGGCTCGATGAAAGGAGCAATCGAGGTACTGACGAGGTATCTTGCCAAAGAACTTGGTCCTCGAGGTATTGCAGCAAACGTTGTCGCTCCCGGTGCAATCGAGACTGATTTTGGTGGCGGGCATGTGCGGGATAACAAAGAAACAAATGCGCATATTGCAGCTGTTACAGCATTAGGACGTGCTGGTGTACCCGATGATATCGGTGGAGTGGTGGCCTTCCTTTGTACCGAAGACGCAAGATGGATCAACGGACAACGTATAGAAGTATCCGGCGGAATGAATCTTTAGTGGCATATTACCCAAATAAGCACATATCTGAAGCTATTAGCTATGTGCTTATTTTAAAGTCTTTCTTCACCAATTTCAACCAATTTCTCCCGTTTTAGCATAAAATTATAATGCTATTATCATTTTCTTCCCTCCCCGATAAATTGTACGTTGACTGACTACCTGAATGATTATGTTTGTAGCATAAGAATATGATACAACTTGCCATAATAAGTGATATTCATGCCAATTTAATTGCATTGGATACGGTATTAACGGATATCAAAAATAGAGGATTAACACAAATCTACTGCTTAGGTGATCTTGTTGATTTCGCTCCCTGGGGGAATGAAGTCATTGACAGAATACAAGAAAAAAACATTCCATGTCTACTAGGAAACCATGACCAGAGAATTGCTTTTGACGAAGCCATTATCCCTTTACCACACCATGATGTAATAGAGACTTCAAATCGAGAAATCGCTATCAAACTAAGCAAGAAGGAGATATCAGCCCCTCATAAAAAGTGGTTAGCAACATTACCCTACAACATTGAACTAACCTTCAAGCTTGGAACGAGTCTCAGGAAAATACTTCTTGTCCATGCCAGTCTCCAAAGCAATGACGAATACATCCATGAATCAACCCCAAAACGTGCTCTATCAACTCAATTAAAGCAAAAAGCAATCGATATTCTGGTGATGGGACATACACACCATTCTTATATTCAACTGGATGGAGATGTCTTGTTTATCAATTGTGGTTCCGTCGGGCGTAGTAAAGAAAAAGACAGAAAAGCAACTTACACAATAATAACCTTATCTGAAAAAGAAATTAATGCCGAGATCGTTAAGGTAGACTACCCAATAACAGCTGTCGCAAATGCAATTTACGACAGCAATATCCCCGATTTCTACGGAGACTTCTTACTTGCGAATAATAGACTTTAATCATTGTCAATTTGCTACAATAGCGAAAGATGTAGTTTCATTTTAACATAAAAATCCCCGACACGTACTCCGCATTATTTTCAAAGAGAGGGTCTCCTAAAAAACAATACGATTGCATCGGGGATTTATGTACAATTATTATTTCAGAAACAGTTTCCGAATAGCTTTATTACCAACATCCAGAAGATAGATATTACCATCCTTATCTACTACCACATCTTTTATCAGACCAAACCGCGCTGTAGACAAAGTTCCATCCACATATCCATTCGTTCCCTTTATCAAAGTAATCACTTCTCGTGTCGACATATTGACCTCCCGAATAGCATAATTGTAGTTATCGGCAACAATCAATCTGTTATTTAATCCCGCTGTGATACCGCCTATTCCGTTGAAATATGTGTTCGTTCCAATCCCATCTTGATAGCCTGCATCCGAACCTCCAACCCAACGTTCCCCACGTGTATCACCCGGTCTTACAATTTCAATCCCGTTATTGCTGCTCGTATTCTGATCCGAATAATATAAAACTCCTTGACTATCCACAAAGGGCTTAGTCATTACCCAACTAGGTCCAGGTACCTTAGTATAATTTCCAGCCACGTTGACCTTGTTTACACCCTGCGCAAAACCAGCTACTGCGACATATAAATTCCCTGACAGATCTAAACACATTGAACCCGGAGAAAATCCCTTTGCGTGTATAGTACGTTTGCCCGCAGGTGTAATTTTAAAGATCTGATTTGTTCGCTGATCGCTGACATAAATATTATTTTGTGGGTCAACAACTATTCCTGTAGGATAGTCGAATATCGCATTGGCACCATCTACCTGCAAAATAGATACACTTCCAGTCGGGGATACCTTTTTAACTTGTTTATTATCTGGATCTGCGACATATAAATTCCCCTGCGGATCAATTGCCATTCCAGCTAGGTTGTTGCCGAATACCGTACTTCCTGGCCCTCCCACTAATGTCATTACACCCGCGCGACGGAACGGTTGCGGTGCTAAAGCATCTTGACCGCCAACAATTACCTTTACCTCGCCTGTTGCAACCCCCTGCGGCGCCTCCATAACCAACTTATTCTCACTAGCACTTGTCACAGGGGTCAAAACACCATTAAAATAAACCCTATTTTCGGC
>JBMAAL010000011.1:0-78728 GCA_050281725.1 Sphingobacterium sp.
TATGAAGTCTATGATAAAGTACGGGTCAATCGAAAAGAAACAAAGATCAGTGAAAAGGAATCTTACAAAATCGTCCCGCAGCCGAAAGAAATCATCGACAAAGAATATGGACGTCCGTTAATGCAGCCCGACAAATTAGTAAGGGTTACTGATAAAGGTGAACAGCTGCTTGATTTTCCTTTCCGCCGACAACTGAACTATATTTACCACGATAAGAAAAACCGACTTTATATTGGCGCTGAAGGAACACGCTTTGAGTGGACTGTTAAAGGCAATGAGCGTACTTATCCGACTTCCACAGATACAGCGATCATATATATAAGTAAACTCCCTATCAGCGAATAATAACGAAACAGCCCATAGCTAACAGAACGTATTGTTTTGACACAAGGGAAGATCAGCTATTTCCAATCAATTGATAGGTCTTTAAAGTCTACGAAATACGGTTCTCCCAGGGAATGAGAATAACCGAATTTGAATAATTTGATCATTTTCACGGTCGGAAGTATTCCTTTGAACGTGTAAGTACATTTTATAGGGACATCTGTATTCAGCTTGATAGCTGTTAAATAGTTGGAAGCTCCATTGGTGAATGATTTCAAAGTATATTCATTACCATCGACATCGATAATTGATCGAACATCAGAATTAATATACCAATTAGCTGCTGAAGTAGTCAAAACAACGGTACAGGTAACAGTCTGCGCTTTTGAGTCTCCTTCGACCTTTGTTAACTTAAAATGAATATTATCCGTGCTAACTTCTTTGATTGCTTTGCCAATTTTCAAGGAGTTTTTTAAATATTCATTTTCAGCTTTGGCTTTTTCCAAAGCTATTTTTATTTCTTGGCAATCCTGTTGTGCGAAGGTATTTATAGTCATACCCAAAGCTAATAAGCTTAATAAAGATAATCTTTTGAACATATCTCTTTATCTTAGATTTATAATAGCGTATTGATTTAAAGATACAAAACCTCTCCGGTTATTTAAAAAATTTTTATTTATCGAATGAATTATCTGTCGTTCAGCTTAGACATCATTTAGCACAACATCATATATTCGACAATGTGCGGTCGCTATGCGTTTTTAGTGGCAGAAGCGAACCTTACAAATCGTCTCAAAGTATCCTCATATTGTCTCATGCAGCAGTGCCTATACGGCGAATGCTGTAAATTTAGTGTTCATATCACACCAATTATATGCAGTATCTTGAATTTGAACATATCCATTTTATCTGGAGCCGACAGCTGACATCGACCATTCCGCAAAGATCCTGTCAAGCTCATTTTTCGTAAACAACCAATATCCTTTAATAAACATTAGCACATGAATTTTAAAATCAACAGTTTTAAAGTGGCTACTAAATTATTGCTATTCAGCAGCAGTTTTTTTGCTGGAGCCGCTTACGCCCTACCCCATGCACCCTATGTGCAGCAGGCCCAAACAACAGTAAAGGGCAGTGTTAAGGACCAACAGGGCAATCCCCTAGCCGGAGCCACGGTGTCTGTAAAGGGAAGCAATAGCAGCACCTCCACCGACGCCAACGGTACATTCACACTGACCAACGTGGAGCGAAATGCTGTCCTCGTCATTCGAATGATCGGCTTTAGCCCCAGGGAAATCACTTATACGGGTGGTTCCAGTGTAAATGTACAACTGGTATCTGACACGCAGCAGCTCGAGGAGGCTGTCGTCGTCGGTTATGGTTCCCTTGACAAAAAAGAATTGACCAGTGCCGTTTCAAGCATCAAACAGAAAGACATGGTCGCGGGTGCTGTCTCTCCACTTTTGGCAATCCAAGGAAAAGTTCCGGGCCTCAGTGTCATCTCCACCAATGGAACCGACCCTAATGCCGGTATCTCCTTGCAATTGCGTGGTGTCAATTCAGTAAACGCCTCACAGGGACCGCTTGTTGTTATTGATGGCGTTCCCGGTGGCGATATCAACTCCGTAGCGAAGGAAGATATTGAATCCATTAACGTGCTGCGGGATGCCTCTGCTGCCGCGATCTACGGAACGCGTGCTTCTGGCGGTGTGATCCTGATCACCACAAAACGGCCACAGGTCGGAAAAGCACAGGTGAATTTTACCTCAGAATACTTTGTCGAATCCATCCGCAAACGTCCCAAGGTCCTATCGGCAGAGAAATTTGTCGAATATGGTCTCGGTGAAGATCTGGGACATCGCACCGACTGGTATGATGAGGTTACCAACAATAATCCATTCAGCCATCGGCAAGTCGCAAACATCAGCGGTGGTTCCGAAAATGCCAATGTCTATACCACCTTTACCAAACGCGACGCCAAAGGGATGGCGATCACCTCCAAACGGGATGAAATCGGTGGACGGATCAATAGTGCCTTCAAATTTTTCGACGGCTTTGCGGAGTTGAATACCAATGTAAGCTACAACCAGGTGAAAGCGTATGGCTCCAATGGTGACATCTTTAACAACAATGATATTTTTAACATGGCCCTGGTGATGAATCCTACGGAAACACCTTATGATGCCAATGATGTCAGTGGATATAATGTACTGGAAGGCGGTTATGATACCTGGAATCCTGTGGCTGAAGCCCGTCTCCGCAGCGATGAAAAGCAATTCAAGTACCTTTTGGCCAATGCGACCTTAAAGTTAAACCTCACAGAACATCTGACCACGAGCGCAACCATCGGGATAAAGAACAACAGCGAACATGGCAATTATTATCGATCGGCGCAACATCGCATTTCGCGGGAGAATAATGTGGACGGATTTGCCAAGCAATATTATAGCCGGTTCAATGACCGCGTCTTTGAATGGACCGCCAACTATACAAACCGTTGGGACTCTCATTCCCTGAATGCTGTAGCCGGTTATAGTTACCAGGATTTTAATGGACAAGGATTTTCGGCCGAAAACTCCAATTTCCCAGTCGATGGTATTGGCGAAAACGATATGGGTACAGGAACTTATTTACCTGACGGACGTGCAGGCATTGGCTCCTGGAAAAATCCCTGGGTCAAACTTGCCGCCTTTTTCGGACGTGTCAACTACTCGTATCTGGACCGTTATATCCTGACCGCAACAGCACGTTACGAAGGCTCCAGCAAATTTGCGCCTAAAAACAGATGGGGATTCTTTCCGGGACTTTCCGCAGGCTGGCGGGTTTCCCAAGAACCGTTCCTACGGGATGTCAAATTTATCAATGACTTAAAATTACGCGCAGGCTATGGAGAAACGGGCAATGAAGGCTTTGATGCAAAAGTTGCCACGCGGATGTATAGCGCCGACACTTGGTTTTTGCAAGATGGCAAATGGTTTAGGACTTATGGCGTTATGCACAACCAAAATCCAAATATCAAATGGGAGGTCAAAAAAGAATACAACCTCGGTTTAGATTTCACCGTACTGAACAACCGTTTAAGCGGTCGTTTTGATATCTACAAACGCAAGATCGATGATCTGATTTACGACATCAGCGTTTCCCAGCCTCCAGCGATCCACGATAAAACCACCATGAATGTGGGCAGCATGCAAAATACCGGATATGAATTTGAACTGAACTTTAAGGCCGTAAACGATGATCATTTCAGTTATACCACCAGCATTGTCGCCTCGCATAACAAAAGTAGACTCAATACCCTATGGGGCAGTCAGACCTTTACCGACCGAAAAGACTTTCCGGCTCCCGGATCGCCAGGTTCGGCAGTGAGATTATACCCAGGGGAGGATATTGGCCAGTTTTTCCTCTGGAAATTTGCCGGCTTTACAGATGATGGCTATTGGAAGCTCTATGACAAGGACGGAAATGCCTTTGATGTGCGCGACCGCAACAAGACTGTGGGCGACAAGTCTTTTGTCGGCAATGCGATCCCTACGTTACAACTATCCTGGAACAACCAATTTACCTATAAAAACTGGGATGCCAGTATCTATATGCGTAGCTGGATCGGACATGATGTTTTCAATATGATCAATATGTACTATAGCCTGCCCAATGTAAAAGGACAGAATGTATTGGAAGAGGCCTACGACAAACATAAAAATATCAAAGGAGAAAAAGAGTTAAGCGATTACTGGTTGGAAAAAGGCACTTTTCTGAAGGTTGACGCGCTGAATATCGGGTATCGTTTTAACCAAAATTGGATCAAACCACTGAAATCACTGCGTGTCTATGCCACTGCACGCGACCTTTTTGTGTTTACAAAGTACAGTGGCCTGGATCCTGAAGTCAATATCAATGGTCTTGAACCGGGCTTTGAAGAACGCAATGTCTATCCAAAGACAAGGACTTTTATGATGGGATTACAAGTAAATTTTTAAACTGAACAAACATGAAAAAATACATTTCCATAGCAACATTATCCGTAGCATTATTGCTATCAGGATGCACCAAATTGGATCAGGAATTTTATAGTTCGGTCACACCGGACACCTTTTTCAAAAGTGAGAAAGATATCAAAGCGGCCTTGTTTAGGCCATTTACCCACGCCAAGTGGTATATGGGCGAAGACCGTTGGCGCCTACAGGAATATACAGCAGACAATTTTGCCATTACCACCAAGGGACGCCACTGGTATAATGGTGGCGAGAATGAGCGCTATCATTACCACCGTTGGACGGCAGATGACAATTGGATTTGGGGAAGCTGGCGCGGAACCTTGATGGGGGTTGCCCTCGCACTGGATACAAAGAGCGACCTCAGCAAATTGGACTACGGCAAATTTGCCCTGAGCGACGAGCGGAAAGCAGCAGATCTCGCCCAACTGGATGCCTTGATCGCCTACTTTTATCTACGTGGATTGGATTATTTTGGCGGTATGCCAATTTTCGAATCATTAGACCAAGAGTCCCTACCGCGCAATAGCGATCAGGAACTTTTTGCCCATATCGAAAAGCTGCTTAAAGCTGCTATTGAGAATCTTCCGGCAAAGAAGGCCGGCGACAAGGAAGAAGGCGCGATCCGAAAAGCTGCGGCAGCAGCCATGCTGGCACAGCTCTACTTCAATGCAGAGGCCTATATCGGTAAAGCGATGTATGCTGAAAGCCAAAAATTGGCACAGGATATTGTCAATAAGGTCTATGGTGATTATGCCCTAGATACCAAATGGAACGGCGTGCACGGGTTTAAAAACAATGAATCGCCCGAGATTATCTGGTCTATGCCATCAGAATTCAAGATGCTGGAGTACAATTGGTTTTATGCCGACTTCTATCATTACAACACGAAACAGTTCTTTGCACAGGACATGGGCGGCAACAATGGAGCCCACCTGACACCCTCTAAGAAACCCAACGGCTCACTTTATACCGCAGACTTCAAGTTAGGTTCACCTTTTGAAACCTTCGACCAAGGCGATCTGCGCAAAGCACCCTACGTTTATCGTGGCTCGGACCAATATGAGGGTATGTTTATCGTTGGGCCCCATAAAACACCGAGCGGCGAGGCCATTCTTGGCGGTGAGGAATATAAGGACAAGCCCCTGAACTTTGTCGACCAGGTCGGTCGTTTTTCAGAAGTTGGGCCCGGGAAAAAATATAGTTCCATCGACCAGCTACCTTCCAAAATGTCTGAAGGCGAGGAAAATACAGGTGTACGCCTGGTGAAGGTTCCGATCCCAAATCTGGCCAACAATACGTTACGTTGGGGGGCCGATATGCCGATTATCCGCCTTGCAGAGGTTTACTATATGCTTGCCGAATGTGATTTCAGATTAGGGAATAAGGAAAAGGCAGCAGAACTATTCAATACCGTCCGAAAGAGAAACTTTGTCAATGCTACCGATCCCAATCCCGTGACTGCTGCCAATATGGACAAGTACCGTATTCTGGATGAATGGAGTATTGAGTTTTTAGGAGAAGGCCGGCGACGTACGGATCTGATCCGTTGGAAAGCTTTCACGACAGAAAAGTGGTGGGATCATAATCCAAGTACTTCCACGCATCTGAATCGTTTTCCAGTACCCAATCAGGCCATTGCTGGTAACAGCAGCCTGGCACAGAATCCGGGATATTAAAATTGATAATAAAAAAAGCCAGCCTGCGATTGCTCTCGCAGGCTGGCTTTTTTTTGTGATAGACTTACTTGTCCAATGAAGTAAAAACAGAATTTTGGGAGCGGAATTCCGGTACGATATCTTTAACCAATTGCACTAGTTTCATTTTATCATCATTCGGATTAGCTGTTTTCGCAAGTGCACATAGTTGCTCAATTCTCGCTTTTTGCAATGTCAGGTCTGGGGTGTTGACCTTTGCAATCATAATCTTCTCATGATACGTCTTTTCGGTATTCTCCCCATTTGCTAAAAGCTCCTCAAATATCTTTTCACCCGGTCGGAGACCTACGACTTTAATGTCAATATCTTCGGGGTAATTGTAGCCTTTTAAGCGGATCATCTGTTTGGCGAGATCCATAATCTTAACGGGTTCGCCCATGTCAAAGACAAATATTTCACCGCCTTTACCCATTACCGCGGCTTCCTGTACCAATTGGCAGGCTTCGGGTATGGTCATAAAATAACGGGTGATATTCGGATCGGTAATTGTCAGCGGCCCACCTTTGAGCATTTGTTTTTCAAACAATGGAATGACTGAACCATTGGAACCTAACACATTACCAAAACGCGTGACGATAAAGTTGGTTCTGGAGTTTATATTCACCGTCGATATAGCAATCTCCGCGACACGTTTGGTAGCCCCCATGACATTGGTCGGATTCACCGCCTTATCCGTGGAGACCATAACAAATTTAGCTACATTATATTTATCGGCCAGCAAAGCAACATTGTAGGAACCCCATACATTCGTTAGAATAGATTCGTATGGATTGGCTTCCATCAAAGGAACATGTTTATAGGCGGCTGCATGAAAGACGTATGTCGGTCTGTAGAACTGAAACAGTGTATCCATAAATACGGCATCCCGAACATTGCCCACCATAAATACACAACGCCCAAAATTTGCGGAGGAGCTCAACTCCTGTTGAATATCATACAAAGAAGATTCCGCTTGATCTACCACAATAAGCTGTCTCAAATCCGTATGCGCGAGCTGACGCACCAGTTCTCCACCGATAGAACCAGCTCCCCCCGTCACCAATACGATCTGTCCCTTCATCTCTGCAGCAATAGCAGGATTGTCTAGGTCGATTGCTTTACGTCCCAGCAGATCTTCTATACGTAAACTGCGTATTTGCCTTGTTGCTACCTCTCCCGCTAACAAGCGCGCAGTATCTGGAATAATTTTAACGATTAAAGGAATCGGTTCGGCCAACTTAAAAATTTTGCTTAATCGTTCGGGAGCCCTATTATCTATTGCAACGATAAGCTCAGCTGCATTGCCGTGTCGTTGAACAAATGCTTTATTTAGTTCACTGATATCATAAATCTTAAAACCCTGTATTCGGTTGCCGATACGGTGCGGATTATCATCCATAATGGCTACAATCCGATATTTGTTGCGCGATGTGGTATGGATAAAATGAAAGGTGGTATTCCCCATATTACCTGCGCCAAACAAAATAACCGGAATACGGTTGTCTTTATTACCCCACATCAGCTCGTGGTACAGCGCTCGGTAAAGCACGCGGCTAAAAGTCATTCCGAAACCCGCAATCAAGGCGTGAAAAAGCAATTGTGTATCTGAAAAAGGAAAGATCGTTTTTAAAAATTCGGGTTGCGACCATTCTAATATTTTAGAGACTAGTACCGTAGAAAAGTAAGCCAGTACAATAGCCATTACAATGCGCTGCAATTCGCGGATACCTGTTTTATGAACTACGCCCTTGAATGTACCTAGTATGCAGAACCAAACCAGGTATAGGACAGACACCAGGAGTCCCTGCTGTTGCATCGCCTCGATCTCAATACCACCTCGATGCTTAAAGATCAGCACATAGCTGGCAAAGAAAGCGATCGCGACTATGATCATATCCAACAGTAGAATGATCCAACGTGGCTTGTTAATAGACAAGCCCTCTTTCCATACATTACTCATTAAAAAATTTTTAAATCCCTTTCAAGGTTTAAGTGATTGCAAAAATACCAAATAAAAGGTATAAATAAGGGAAAAGTTCTCCTATATCGCAGGAGAACTTTTACGAAGTATATTCACAGAAATATTGCTTTCTAAAAATCCAGATAAATACTTTCATCCACGGCCTTTTTTTCTGTCCATAATCGTTGCGGATAACAGCCTGCCTCGATTAGCCGGTGAATACTTTGCTGTACCTCTTCCTTATCCTCCTTATATGTTACACCGAACCATTTCGCATTGGTTGGTAGCACCGAAAAATTGGCAACCCCCTGCTTGACCATATAGTCCGGTAAATCAGGAATAAAGAATTCGGATTTGGGATTCTCATGGTTTTTCTCCACAAAATCAGAAAACAAGCTTCGGGCAATCTCAAATATTTTGGGTGTAAATCCCCAGAAATTCATGGACACCCGAGTATCCCCAGACAGCACAGTTTCTTTTTCATCCTGTGCGTAGACAATATCTTGGTCTTTACGATAGATGTTGGTTCTTTCGGTCACACTCTGCAGATGATTTGTCCCATTTACTTCACATACTCCGCGCGAGACATAGCCAAAGTCGGAAAGGGTATTACCAACTTCAAAACCGACCAGCGCCATCTCTTGATCATCCGCTCTTTGTGTTAGAAAATCAGCCATCTTTTGAAAAGCATCATAGCCATAGAAATCGTCCGCATTGATCACACAAAATGGTCTATCCACTTCATGCTCGGCACTCATCACCGCATGACCGGTACCCCAAGGTTTTTGACGTTCCACAATTCTATCTATACCATATTTTTTTAGGTCAAAATCCTGGTAGACATACGCAACCTCGACAGATGCAGGGAGTTTTGCACCAACATTTGATTTCATTATTTCTAAGAATTCTTCCCGAATAACAAAAACAATCTTTCCGAATCCCGCACGAATGGCGTCATAAATGGAATAGTCAATAATCTTTTCACCGAATGGCCCAAAGCTTTCCACTTGCTTAGCCGAGCCATAACGGCTCGCCATACCTGCGGCCAAAATAACTAGAATGGGCTTTTGTATATTTTCAATGCTGTTCTTCATTTCTATCTAAATGTGATTTTTATCTTGCGCTCGCAACCAATAGCAATATTGGTACCAGTTTCATAATTTCCACATTATTAAATAATGAATTATTAAACAAATACGAGCTCTCTTATGATAGACAGCTCGCTTTGAATAAAATAAATTACATTCTTTTACAATTTCTGTTCCGTTTCCTTTTGCTGGTTTTGATTCTGTGAAGTTTTACCATCACTAGACTGCGTTCCTTCCAGCTCTTCGGCTTTCACCCCCTTAGGATTACTCCATAATTTCTTCTTATACGCATCCAGTTTCTCTTCTACTTTTTTTCCGTCCAACTGCTGTCCGCCGTTTTCAGTTTCCTTTAGATTCTGCAACATGCCCGGAGAAGATTCACGCACGATGGTACTCGCAAATTTGTTTTGCACAAAAAAATCATCCATGGTCATGTCATAAAGTCCCTTATCCGGATCAGAAATATCCACTTGGATAAGACTATATCGCAATTGTGGGAAATATAACCAGAATGCAGGTGTCGCCCCGACAGATTCCGCAAGCTCCGCAGAAGTTGTAATATTCATTAAGGGAGCAACACCAATAATCCGTGTTTCTAATCGGCTCCGCTGCTTATCGAAGAAGATATCTTCTTTAATTCTAAATTTGGTCACGCGCGCCGGATCAAATTCATTCAGCGCCATTTTGGAATCAATCTGATTACCTTCACCATCAAAAATTGGCACAAGTACACTATCCGCAAATCTGGCCATCCCCTCTTGGGCACTCAGTCGACCTTTAAAAGAATCATCGTCCGGACTATACAGCGAAAGTTTCCCTTTTTCAATAGCTTTCATGACCACTTCGATCAGGGAATTACCCGGGATTGCAAGTATGTTATTCTTTTCATCTTTCAGATCGATATCACGCCATACACGTTTGTAAAAACGAATATTCTTCTTATTCACCTCAGGATACGCGAAGGGAACAGCATCCTCCATGTTATTGGCCTGATAAAATCCATCAGTTAACGGAATTGTATCTTGAATGACTTCGCCTGATGTAACGGGGTTGGCTGCATTGACATTATTTAAAATGTTCTGATTTTTGGGGACTGTATCTATCGTTGTCTCTTGCTGAGCAAACAATGACCCAACTCCAAAAGTCATCGCAGCTATCAATACTATTTTTGTTTTCATTGTTATCGATTTTGGGTTTTAAAACAGCGGGTTAATACTTACGTGTTTTGCTCTGTACTGTAGGCATTTCGAAAGCCGACATGACACAACGGAAACCGATATAAGAATGCGGCTCATAATCTACCGAATAATTACGAGTCTCGCTATTCAATTGTTCACCATTATCTTTCCAGGATCCGCCACGTACCACTTTCCGTTTCAGGGCATCACCATCTTTTGCATCCGCATCATACAACAACGCTGGATTTAAGTCGTTGACAAATACGACGGCTGAAGGGCTGTAAGCATCAAGCGTCCACTCAGACACATTTCCAGCCATATTATAGACACCAAAAGCATTCGGCATATAAGATTTTACAGGAAGCGTAAATGTAGCACCATCACGGGAATAGGTTCCTTCGCCTTGTTTGAAGTTGACAGCTAATTTTTTCTTACCTTCTGTTCCATCAATTGTCATTCTAGAACCGGCTATGGTATCTTGCGGATCCAATTTCCCAGAAGCTGCGTATTGCCATTGCGCTTCGGTCGGCAAGCTCAAACTCAGTTGATATCCATTTAGATAAGAATTTTTAAGTATTGTCGCCGCCATTTCGTTTGCCCGCCAGTCAGTAAAGGCACGTGCCTGTCTCCAGGTAACACCGATTACTGGATAATAATCAAAGGAAGGATGTGTAAAGTAATTAGCATCCAAAGATGCTAGTTGAGCATTCGGAAAATCCTTTGTCCAAATATCTTCGACAGGCATTACAGCCACTGTATCCGTCACATATTTCTTCTTCACGTTACCCTTAGACTGTAGGTAAGAGAACCGGTATTTAATCACTTCGGGATTTAGTGCACGCCTGTTGCCATGCATTTCAAGCATAGGCGCTAAGCGCTCCTGAATACTTGGATCGTTGCTTTTCCATATTGGTGATATCTTTTTGACCTTGGACCAATTGATACGCTTTTGCCCTACCTGCTCACCAGCAATCTCTAAAAAGTATTGATCATCATTGAGATAATCCGTTACGGCAACCGAGTCGGCGACCCAGTTTACAAATTCGCGATATTGTTTATTAGTGACTTCGGCTTCATCAATAAAGAAGGCGCTTACACTCACATTTTTCCCGACGTTGCCACTATCTAAAGAACCTTTAAAAAGAATAGTGCCGGAGGGAATATAAACCATCCCCGGGGGCGCTGGTAATTTTCCTCCCCGAAAGGCATTTACCTTTGGGGCTTTATACATTGCAGTATTAGACTTACAGGCAGCAAAACCAATTAAAATAGCCAGAGAAAGAAGCCCAAGTAGGCGACTGCCATAGAACCTTTTTTGTATATTCATCATTTCGTTTTATTAAAATTTTGATTTGCTTATTTACGGTTAAATAATCCATATTTCACACCCACCGAAATAAGACCATATTGGTCATTATTTTTATTGATGATACCATCCAGATTATCATTGAATGTCAATGTATGCTGATAGTTTACATTGATTGCCCACTGCGGTCCATATAAGGTTCTACCAAAGGGAATATCTAAACCCACATTTAAAGGAAGCACAAAATGAATCTCGCCGTTATCTTTTGAAATTTCACCGCCGACAGATTCCAAATAATTAGCATAGTATGTTGAGATATTCCTGGAAATACGATTTTTTACTAATCCAGCACCAGCACCAATATAAACATTAGAAAGAATACGAGAAAAGGTATTTGCTTCCAACGTATAATAGCTATAATTATCGGCATTTCCCAAAAACTGACCTAAACGAACTTTTCCATTGATATTTCCAGCAAAATAACGGTTCTTAAAATCACTTTCATAACCATTCCCAGCTAAAGTCCCTTTTTCGCCATGCAGTCCCACGGAAATATATGGTGTGATCAGATAATCGGCTTCACCATAAAAAGCGAATTTCGGTTCTACAGTTCCCAAGTCAGTTAGATTGATCGTTGCTCCTGCACCAGCACCGACACTAATAGGACGCGAAAACTGAGCTGATACTGAACCTATTGTTAGCAAGAAGGCCACAAAAAGTGTGTATAGAAATTGTTTTTTCATAGATAAAATATTTAAAGAGCTTGTGTTTAAAGTATCACGTGTCATTTCGAGCTGCAAATAATCGTTTACGCGCATGATTTAATTTTGTACTGATTAGTTGTATATCATTCAAAAACGGTTGATTTCGTTAATTAGTATAAATTAAAAATCCCAAACCGAAGTATCGATTTGGGATTACACAACAATAAGGCCAAAATCCGCATTATCGAAGCTTTATTTTATATTTAGGCGATCTTTAAGGTCCTGCCATACCTTAGCTATCCCTGCTTTCTTCTTTCCCTTATCGCCATAACCATAGCCGTAACCATAGCCATAACCATACCCACGAGCAAAGTCAACATCATTTACAACAGAAGCAAGGTTTTTTAATTTGCCGTCCACATATAGTTCGCGTGGTACTTGCAATAAACGCTTATCAAGATAATTAACACGAGATACATACAATGTTAAGTCAGCATTATGTGCAATTAATAAAGTATCTGTTACCAAACTCACTGGCGCTGTATCCACCAAAATATAATCATAGTGTTCACGTGTATATTTGATTACATCATCGAAATGACCATTCATCAGCAATTCAGCTGGATTTGGTGCGATATACCCGGAATAGATCACATCAAAATCATAATTACCTGGCTTTTTGATGATGATGTTATTTACATCCATATCAGGATTTATCAAGAATTGTGTGATACCCACATTTGTGTGCTGTAAATGTGATAATCCAAGATAGTCCAAAACTTTTGGACTACGTATATCAGCACCAATCAATACAACCTTTTTACCAGACATGGATAAAATCTGAGCTAGATTGGTGGTCACAAAAGACTTACCTTCCCCAGAAATGGTCGAAGTAACAAATACAACCTTAGATGCTTCTTTTTTATCCGCCCCAAACATGAAGTTCATATTGGTACGCAAAATGCGAAATGCCTCTGCCAAAGAAGAACGGTCATTTAAATGTACAATCGTATCTTCTGCTGTAGGAATTTCACCCAACACAGGAATTTTGACAATGTCTTCTATATCCTTTCTTGAGTGAATCTTATTGTCCAATAAGAATTTAAGATAGAGAGCAATAAATGGAATTAAAAAACCCATAACAAGTGCACCCAACAATACCAATGATTTTTTTGGAGATACTGGAACTCCATTCTCATAAGCAGCATCAATGATCTTTAGGTTATCAGGTGTAGCTGCAGCCTTAACCTCACTCTCTTCGCGTTTTTGCAATAAAAGTAGATATAATGATTCTACAATTTGCTGTTGTCTTGAAATCTTTTTAAATCCCTGTTCCTGACTTGGGATTGAACTAATTCGACCTTTTATTTCATTTGATTTACGTTCAATACTGTTCAGGGCCAATTTGGTAACCCTTTGGTAATTTTGCAAGGACTGTCGAATATTTTTACTACTTTCAATGATATTCTCATTCAATGCTATTACTGCTGGGTTTTGCTCAGATGCAGATTTTAACAAATCGTCCCGCTCTAACACCAACTTGTTATAAGCTTCGATAGAAGTGCCAATTGATACATCTTGCAGACCGATATTTGAAGGTAGAAGCTTGCCAATTTCTTGATTTTTCAAGTAGTCATTCATATGATCAACCAATTGCAGCTGTGTACGATATTCCAATACTTTTTTATCATTATCGGATGCTGTGTTTAGAAACACCCCTGCCTCTGTTGCCATATCGACCATCGAATTTGCGGACTTAAATTCAGCTGCTTCTTCATCAGCGCCTGAAAGATCTTTGGATATTAGCAACAATCTTTTGTTGATAAAGTCGGAAGTAGCTCGTGTCATCCGCAATTTATCATTTGTTAAGTCGGCATTATATACATCGATTAAGCTATTGATGATTAATTCAGCTTTTTTGTTCGTAGTCGAAATCATAGAAAAATTTACGATATACGATTGCATTTCTTTACTCGGTACGATTGCAATAGTGCTCAGATTAGCGTCAATGGCCCAATCCTTAGGTATTACATTAACTACATATTCGTCATCAGGAGAAATCTTATTTTTATCATTTCGATGAAAAACCAAATTACTTTTCCCAATTTTGATCGGTTTATTAAAGGCTGTCACAGCTTTATTTCCAGAAACGAGGTCGGTAATATTCAAATTACCTGTACCTTTATATGCAACACGTATATTCACCTTTGAACTATCCTGATTTCCCAAAACTTCCACTGAAAAAGGCATTTCACTTGCCATAACTTCCGATGTACGGATATTTCCCTTGACAGAATAGATTATATTAAGGTGATGTTGATCAACCACTTTACGCATCAATCTTCTCGAAGAAAGGACCTCAATTTGGTCCGTCACAAATGCTGCACGAGTTCCACCAAAGCCTAAACTATTTGTCAATTCGGCAATTCCCGCCAACTCACCTGCTGACGCACTTTTTTCATCTTTTAATAAGATTTTGGCTGTAGTAAGATAGCTTTTCTGTGAGTATCGTAAATAGACTACTGCTAATCCCAAAATTATAATTATCGAAAGCACAAACCACTTCCAATAGTACACATACTGCTCAAAAAGCTGTCTTAAATTGATATCTTCTTCTTGATTATCCTTTAATGGTATAGATTTCTGTTCCATGAATTTGATTAACGTGTCAGTACTGAAATTACGGTAATTAATAAACCGGCGATGGAGATAATAACATTCGTATTACTACCTAACTTTGAATTATTAATTTGTGCTTTATTAGGCTCGACATAAATCACATCGTTTTGTGCCAGATAATAATACGGTGAATTTAGAGTATTTTGCTGAGTAAGATCTAAACGGTGCATTGTTTTTTGTCCATCAACTTCTCGGATCAACATAACATTTTCCCTTACCCCCCTTATTGTAAGATCTCCTGCCATTCCCAGAGCATCCAACACGGTCACTCTTTCCGTAGGCATGATGAATGAACCCGGGCGAGCAACTTCTCCTAAGACTGACACCCTGAAATTATTGAAATTTATATTGACACCAGGATCTTTAATATATTGACTCAGATCCTTACGTAATTTCTCAATTGCCTGTACGCGCGTCATACCAGAAATGTGTACCTCCCCAAGCATTGGTAATGTAATATCTCCTTTTTCATTCACGGTATATGTCGGGCGCAACGCCAAATCAGTTTGTTGAGTCAAATTACTTGACATCATCGTACTTAGCGGATTAAATGGGGCCGTCACTTTTGGATCAGCTGCTGTCACCACAATTGTCAAAATATCATTGGGCTGAATCTTTGGAACGTGTTGCTCGTAGAAAGTATTAATTTGACTTGAGTCTGGTTGAAAATACACCATATTCCTACGTGACCCACAGGAATTAAACATCATTAGCATAAATACACAAAATGCTAATGTAAAACCATACTTAAAAAATAATCGCATGTTCTATTTTAAATTACAAAATTGATTTGTTGAACTCTTGACAAAAATATATTTTTTTATTCATACTCCACAAAAAACACTAATATAAAAGCCCTTTATTAACAACTGACTCATGCTAGCAATATTTATGCCTAAAATAGGCATAAATATAAAACCATCATGCAACGGATAAAAATACTGCATTTAATTTAAAACAAATCATTCTTTTACATAAGGTGAGAGTGTACCTCTTTTTATCCAAACTATACTCGGTTATATTTATTATATTTGATTTAACATATTTATATGAAAGATCAAATCAAAGATATTTTTTTACAGTTGTTACGTATTGGGTTATGGGGAAAAGGCACTTTAGACTTTCCTCAATCCTTGAATGAAAAAGACTGGAATCAAATACAGCGTTATGCTATTAACCATACCGTAGAAGGTATTATTTATGACAGTTTTTCCTTTTTAAGTGAAGAACAGCTCCCACCATACTCCCTTCGTCTTAAATGGACAGTCCGTGTCGATAAAATCGAGCGCTATAACCAGCAAATGAATTCGGTGCTAGTCTCCCAATACAAGACTTTTATTGAATATGGCTTAAATCCTATCCTACAAAAAGGGCAGGGTGTAGCAGCCTGTTACCGTATTCCACTTCATCGAATGAGCGGCGATATTGATTGGTATTTTGAAAACAATGGCTATGCAATGGCTAGGAAATTAGTGAAAGAAAAGAAAATAGCAATCCAAGATCTTGCTGGCTTTAGTTTAGATTACGATTGGGATAATGTACATATTGAACACCATAAAAAATTGTTTGACATACAAAACCCCTTTAAAGCTCACTATCTAAATAAACTCCAAAAAAAACATAAAAATAATCAGCAAATTTTGCTCATAGAAAATACTCCAATTAAATTGCTTGCTCCTGAACTGCAAATATTCCAAATAAATATCCATATACTAAAGCATCAATTAGCTTTTGGTATTGGTTTAAGGCAGCTGTGCGATTCTGCTCGAGTCTACTATAAAACAATCACCCAAATTGATTCAGAAGAGTTAAAAACGATATATGAACGCATGGGAGTGATAAGATGGGCCCATGTACTTCATGCAGTATTAGTAAACTACTTTGGACTGCCTATTTCGTCGTTACCTTTCACTTATCCTACCAACCTCAAATTCGACTGGATGATGGATGAAATATGGTATTCAGGGAATTTCGGATTTCACGATGAAAGGTTTGAAGACGGAAAAATTACCGCGCTTTCAGCTCAACCAGATGGCGCATATCGATTGTGGGCAAATTTCAAACAATATGTAAAATTTGCCCCTCAGGAAGCATTCTTCTTTCCCCTAGTTCAAACCTATTCTAGATTTTTAGGAAAAGATAAAGATTAAGAGATTGATTTTAATACAAATTTTTTAATGATATATGTTTTGAGAATCAAATAAATCATGCTTAATACAACTATAACTATAAAAGAAAATAGGAGTTGAGTTGTTACATCCTTAGTTGCAAATTGAATAACCAAGAAGCCGATTCCAAACTGTACTAAACCATATAAAAAGGAGATTAGTAATTTATTTACACCAGCTTCATTTCCCAGAAATTGATAAAGATGTGAACGATGTGCTTCGAAAATATTTTCCTTAAGATACAAGCGACGCAAAATTGTCCAAACCGCATCCACTCCATAAACTGCTAGAAAAAGTATATAAATCAGATTTCCAGTCGATAAAATTAAAGTTCCCAGTGCAAATAATAGAATATAAGCGATGGACACAGAACCGACATCGCCAGCAAAACATTTTGCTTTTGTCCTGAAATTAAAAAATGAAAAAACAAGAACGGCAAGCACTGTAAATATTAATAAGTCCTGTCCAATAAAAAATAAACGCTGATTTACAATTATTAATAATGTTGCAACCGACAGACTGTAACAAGCTGTTATGCCATTAATTCCATCCATGAAATTATAAGCATTGATCACTCCAACTGCAAATACAAAACCTAGTAATAAATAATACCAAGGCATATCAAAGAGATCAAGCTGGTATGCCATCAACAAGACAGATGAAAAATGAATTAGCAGTCTTATTTTATTAGATAGAGTATAAATATCATCCAAAAAAGAAATTACCGTCATCATAGTTAGTCCCAAGAAAAACCAGGGATATTGAAATCCCGAAGTAAAAAAATAGACTAAGGCTCCGAAATAAAAAATTATTCCGCCTCCTCTTAAAGTGATTGAAGAATGGGAGGATCGTTCATTCGGTTTGTCAATTATATTGAAACGGTCTGCAAGCTTAAAATATAGAAGCTCCAGAGCAAATAAAGCAACTAGTATAATTAAATATATCATATGTATGACACTATAAGGTATTTATTTTAGATATGATTTATCTTTTTAAATGATTGAATGGTTATTGCTAAACCTTCTTTTGTTGTCAATGGGAGCTGTTCTATTCCCAGAGCCGCCTTAATTTTCTTACTCGATACCGCATAAGATTCAGTAAGTTTCTTCAAACGCTCAGAATTCAAGGGTAACGGCAGAATATCTCCTATTTTGACACTCGTTCGAATTAATCCCTCTGGAATATGCCATAATTTCGGCTTCTTTCCTAAGATTTCGGAAATTAACTCTACCAATTCATTTGTAGATAATGTTTGATCATCAGAAAAATTGTATATTCCTGAAGGCAGCTGAGACTTCAAAATCATCTGCTTTATAAGATAACTTAGATTGTCTATACTTAAAAAAGAACGTTGGTTATGAAACTCGGCCAGTGGCCAAGGAATGCCCTTACTGACAACATTATATAATAAATTCAAATTACCCTTATTTCCTGGTCCATGTATCATACATGGTCGGATAATGAACAATCGCCTGCCAGCTGGCAAAGCTTGGTTCAAAAGATACTGTTCTGCTTTTAACTTTGATCTACCATACGCGGTGGCAGGATGAGCTTCAGCGACCTCATCCAAAGAACCATTCACGGTGTCTGCTACTGCCTTAACAGAAGAAAAATAAAAGAAATCCTTAATCTCGGATTTTAGAAACTCTTCGAATAAAGATATTGTTAGATCGCAATTAATTTTAAAGTATTCCTCATCAGCTGCAGTATTTGTAGTATCATGTGCTTTTCCTGCGAGGTGTATTAAAACATCCGCTTGCTTTGGAAAACTACTCTTCCAAGCTGAGTCCCTTAAGGACAAACCCTGTGTAATAATTTTATGCCTATTTAAATAGCTCGTTAGGTTTTGACCAACGAATCCATTTGCTCCAGTAATTATTATGGACATTAGTTAAGTATTTTATTAATTAATCCAACGTAATCTGCAGTAACCACCTCTTTGGAATACTTTCTCTTAATTTCCTCGTAACCTGCATTTCCTAAACTCCGTAAACTTACTTTAGAACTATTCTTCAAAAAATATACAATCTCATTAACCTTTTCCGCAAAATCTCTTGTCGTTATCAATTTTGCGCAGTTCTGTTCTTTCAAGAAATTGACAATCGGAGTCTTTTCTCCAGAACAAACTATTAAAGGTTTTGCACATGCCATGATTGTATAAACTTTGGACGGGAATCCATGTCCCTCCATTTCTTTAGACATAAATATAAATTGTAAATCTGCGAATGCCAATAGATGCGGCATGCTCTCCCTAGGCTGATAAGGAAGAATATGAACTTTACTTAGGCCATTAACCCTTTTCTGTTCAACGACATAATCCTTCATAACGCCCTCTCCAATTATATAAAATTCTACAGGCTCATCTTTTAACAAAATTGCCGCGCTCAATAGAGGTTCCCAATCTTGCGCATGACCAATATTGCCCGCATACATCACTTTTAATGTATCACTAACTTTAAAGAAATTATTGTCAAGTATAACCTCTTCCTCAGAAAGCGGCCGATATAAAGTTGTGTCTACGAAATTGGGAATGATATGTAATTTTTGGCGGTTATTAAACCTTCCTACAATCGTGTCGTAGAAAATCTGATCAATTGTGGTAACTGCATCAGACCGATTGTATACAAACTTTTCCAACCACTTCAAAATAGAAATAATTGGTCCCGACTTAAGCCCTCCCTGTTCAATCAAAAAGTCCGGATAGATTTCCTGAACATTATAGACAACCTTTGCTCCTTTAACTTTTCCAATAATTAAATTAATAAAGCCAATTGTTAACGGTGGAGATGGAGACAATATAGCCGAAACATTTTTTTGAACCAAACCCAATATGAGTGATAAAATATGCCAATAAACAAATCCTAAAATACGTAGCGCAGTGGATCCAAACTTTTTTTGGGGAATATGTATGACTTTAATTCCTTTAAAAGAACTGGTATAATATAATCCACCTAACTTTTTCGTCATTGGCTGTTTTGCCAATTCTTCTTCAAGAACATTATAGTGTGGAGTGGTCGTTAAAACGACCACTTCATAACCCTTTTGTTTAAAAGCCAAAGCAATATCATTATAGAGATAGGCCGTAGATACACCATCCGGGCTAAAAACAATACTGTGGATCAATATTTTAGGAGATTTCCTCATTATCTTTATTAAATCTGCTCAGACCAAACCACTCTTCTAATATAATCTGTATACGACAGTATAATGCGGACCATCTTTTCCGACACATTTGGCATCGAATAGTCTGCTACTTGGCGGAAATTACGTTTCTCGCCCACATCTTGCCTTAAAACTTGAGTTAACCCCTGCAATACGCGTTCTGGGGATAATCCGACCATCATCACAGATGCCTCTTCCATTGCTTCAGGTCTTTCATGCGCTTGACGAATGTTTAATGCCCGGAAATTTAGGATTGAAGATTCCTCGGAAATCGTACCTGAATCCGATAATACGGCATAAGAACGCATCTGTAAAGCATTATAATCATGAAATCCCAATGGCTTTAAGAATTGTATCTCAGGACGCATTTCTATCTGCATCTTGTCAAGCATATTACGTGTACGCGGATGAGTCGATACGATAACAGGATAACCATATTGTTCGGCGATTGTATTCAAAGACTCCATTAAACCTCTAAAATTACGCTCATTGTTGATATTTTCTTCGCGATGTGAAGACACAACAAAAAATTTACGCTCCTCTAAGCCTAATTTTGCCAATACATCCGACGATTCAATCTCCGGCAAGTAATGATTCAACACTTCGTACATTGGCGAACCTGTTTTAATAATGCGGTCGGCAGGCAAACCTTCACGCAATAAATACTCCCTTGCAATATCCGAATAAGTCAGATTAACGTCAGCCGTATGATCAACAATTTTACGGTTGGTCTCTTCTGGTACCCGTTGATCAAAACAACGATTACCCGCTTCCATGTGGAAAATAGGAATATGACGCTTTTTCGCAGGGATCGCACAAAGGCAAGAATTAGTATCTCCTAATACCAAAAACGCGTCAGGCTGTATCTCTTCTAACAATGGATCAATTTTGATCAAGATATTTCCAACTGTTTCTGTCGCTGTCTTTCCGGCAGCCTCCAAAAAATAATCAGGTTTACGTAGTCCCAAGTCCTCAAAGAAGATCTGGTTTAATTCGTAATCATAGTTTTGCCCTGTATGTACGATAATGTGATCTACCGCATCTGAAGCGTCCAATGCCGCCAATACTCTCGATAATCGAATAATCTCTGGTCGTGTTCCAACGACCGTCATTACTTTTAGTTTTTTCATATTTAATTTAGCTCAAAGGCTTTTATTTAATTATACTTCTAAAAAATAGGTATCCGGATCTGCAGGATCATAAGGTTCATTAATCCAGAACATGGTGATCAGTTCTTCATCACCAACATTCGTAATATTGTGTGTATACCAAATTGGCATATCTACATAGGAAGGTTCAGTCCCATCTAGGTAAAAGTCCATCACCTCATCACTGTCCATTTTACGTAATTGGATCCGTGCTTTTCCCTGTATTACAGCAAAACGTTCTATTTTACGTGTATGGAAATGGTTTCCTCTTGTAATTCCCGGGACCGTTGTAGAGTAGGAAGATTGCCCGCCTATACCCATACGGATAATCTCCACAAATGTACCTCTCGGATCTGTATGCAACTGGAATTTGCGCGGATAAATCGCACGATGGTCTATGAATGATCGATATGTATTAAATAAGTTGAGTTCGAAACGATCATTCAATTCAGGAATTTCTCCTTTTAACAGATATAAGTTTCTATAATTTTCCAAAAATCCCAACACTTCTGAAACCTTTTTGGTTGACGTTGGTTCAACAATACACAAAGGCTTGTGCGTTCCTTTACGAATTTGTTCAACGATGAAATCGACCAGCTCTTGAACATAGATCAACCCCACCTGACCATCAGTAGCGATGGTAGGAGTTTCTCCATGTGTGAGCTGATGGCAAAATGTTGCTATAAAAGAGTTATAAAAAGGTTTACCAAAAGAACCAAAGACATTTGGAATCAATAACCCTGTCAATTTGCCACCGTTTTTTTCTGCCCAAGACATTAATGCCTCACGTCCCTCTCGCTTAGAACGACCATACAGATTATCGCGTTCTTCCTGCGTAGAAGATGAAATCAATACATGAGCCTTTGAGCCTGTTCTTTCTAATGACCCCACCAGTTTGTTTACTAAACCAACATTAGTTTCATAGATGACTTGCTCGCTTTCATGTCTGTTCATTGCTGCCAAATGGACAATCACGTCACATTGTGCTACAAATTTATCCAGTTCAGCGTCGCTTTCAAAGAATTTTTTATCAAAGTCTATTCGCTCAAATTCTGTATCGTGCAGTCCGATGGTGTTGTACAAATGGTGGCCTACAAATCCATTCTGGCCTGTTATCCCGATCTTCATATTAAAAACAAGTTATTTTCTATTTATAAAATATTCCAATGGATATGTAAAGTCATCATTTTGAGCATTTTCGATACCATAATCCGCAAAAACCAATAGTTCAGAATCTGGTTCCAATGCCTGAAAAGCTGTTCCATAACCTGGCGATAAGTGCAATACACGATTTTCCACAGATTCGAGTATAATTTTTTCCACAGGAAGATCAGTAGATGCTTGATTCCAGTCATCTATTTTGACAACATCAACCGAAAACTTACCCGATAGCACATAAAACCAACGCTGTTCCATTCGGTGCGCGCGCCAACCTCGAATTAAATCAAGATCGGTATTTTTAATTATGTAGAAACGTTTTACCAATGACATATCGAAATCATTCACAAAACGAATCTGACCCCGATGGTCTTTGGCAATGCCCCCTTGAATAAAATTAATCATAATAAAAACTAATAAGGATATTGCATTACATCTTCACCGAAAACTTCCTTACGAATCAAAGGTAATTTTGACACAAGTGCTTTCAAGCCTTCAACCCCTTGCTGCTCGGTGTTATGCGAGTGATAATCTTCTATCTTGGATACATCCTCCTCTCCTTCGGAGAAGTACTTTGCATAGTTTAAGTCACGATTATCTGCTGGTACACGATAAAAATCGCCCATATCTTCAGCTTTAAGCATTTCTTCACGTGTACAAAGCGTTTCGTAGAGCTTTTCGCCATGGCGTGTACCAATAATTTTAATTGGCACTTCCTTACCAGTCAATTCAATTAAAGCTTTTGCCAAATCACCAATGGAACCAGCAGGAGCTTTGTTTACAAATAAATCTCCTGGATTAGCATGTTCAAATGCAAATAATACTAAATCTACGGCATCTTCAAGAGACATAAAGAAACGAGACATGTTTGGATCTGTAATTGTAATAGGCTCGCCTTTTTGAATCTGATTTAAAAATAAAGGGATTACTGAACCTCTAGATGCCATTACATTCCCATAGCGTGTTAAACATACAACTGTATCGGTCAAATTACGAGCCTCGGCCACTGCAACTTTCTCCATCATCGCTTTGGAGATACCCATGGCATTGATTGGATAGGCTGCCTTGTCAGTACTTAGACATATAATCTTCTTAACGCCATTTGAGGCCGCCGCACGAATGACATTTTGTGTACCTTCCACATTTGTCTTAACCGCTTGCATGGGAAAGAATTCACAAGATGGGACTTGTTTTAATGCAGCAGCATGAAAAATATAATCGACTCCACGCGTAGCGGGCTCAACTGAATTATAATCTCTTACATCTCCAATATAATATTTGATTTTATCGTTCCTATATAGGTTACGCATATCGTCCTGCTTCTTTTCATCTCGAGAAAAAACACGAATTTCTTTGAAGTGATCTGTTAGTAAAAACCTATTCAAAACCGCGGTCCCAAAAGAGCCCGTTCCTCCTGTGATTAGTAGAACTTTATCTTTAATTTTCATAGCCAAATTTTTTCTAATTTTTTAATAATACTTTCCATTGAATAATTTTCTAAAGCAAACTTTTCGGCTTTACTGGATAATTGTAGCCTTTCAGTATGATTGTGTAGCAATGCTGAAATAGAATTTTTTAAATCGCGTATATTTCGCGGGGGCACCAAAAGGCCCTTACCTCCATCCAACATCTCAGGTACTGCTCCGACCGATGAAGCTACTATAGAACATCCTAATGCCATTCCTTCTATCACAACATTAGGAAAACCTTCAGTATAAGACGGCAAGACTAAAACCTTTGACATCAGCATCATTTTATATACCTGATCCTTCTTCATCGCTCCATGAAATACAACCTTATCCTTTGGGTTATATATCTTTTCTAGATCTTCTTTCAAACTGTTTTCATATGGTCCTAAGATATGTACCACGCAATCAGGGTTAAGCTCCTTAAGCGCCATGAAAAGTTCATAGATCCCCTTCTTTCTAGTAACATGACCCACGAATAATATAATATTTTGTTCATCCTTAGAATTTTCCTCTTTAAAATTCATTAGTTCAGGAGAGACCGGATTGGCAACCAGAGATATATTGTTTCCATAATCCGACAATATTCTCAAACTACTTTCATCAAGAACGATAACATGATATGCTAGTCGATTAACCAAACATAACAGCTTCCATTCCCAATTTTTTAGCTTTTCCAATTCAGGAATACGCCCAAATCGATAATGGATAATTGCTTTACTCCCAATTATTTTACAAATAATCACCAAAATAAAGTCTTTATACAACCCAAATGATGCACTTGATGTAATATGACAAACATCTGGTTTCTTTATTATTGCAGTGAAAAACTTTCCAAAAAAGAATATAAAATTTAGAATACCATATATTATTCTGGATAAAACCGAAACGGAAGTAATGCTCCTAAATCTCATGGAACTATTCAAATGGATAAGTTTATACTCTAGATTCGAATACGTATTAAAAAATTCCAAAATATTAACAGTCCAACTTGCTATTCCTCCAACTGGAGGAGGTAGAGGGGAAATTAATAGAATTCGTTTCATTAATTAATCAATTTACACTTAACAACTTCCATGTCAGAGTAGTTCAATTTACCGGAAATTAGATTATTAATTAAGATTTCCGCAGCCTTCTGACCATTACTCTTTCTATATAAATCAAGCCAAAATACCTCTTCCAGCCCCGAGGATAATGCCAGTCCTCTCAGACTTGAATAAAGCGAGTCTCCCCTACGATAAATAATAGTGTTATCATAGCTCGGATTTTGAGGAATAATATTCCAAGATGCCGAGCCTTGAGAAATTTGATTTTGTTGCCCTAAAGAATAGGCCTGTTTTACATCACAAAAATTCCATATTCCTATACCTGAAACACCCAATAGACTCGCCTTCCAACCTAATCGCAAATAATTGACGGGGGATTGTTCGCGAGAACTACCAAATCTTGTCTCATAAATCCAAGTATCATTTTTGCTTGAAGCTCTCATTCGAATTTTTGAGCTTGCGAGTTTTTCCTGACCGGTATGGAGTTGTCCAAACCTAATTTTACTCATGCTTTCTAAGGCAGAATCATTCTCTGCGGTTGAAAAGAAATTATTAACTATCCCATTTTCTTTACTGAAAGCGATAATTCTATTAAGTTTATTAACATTGTCACCTTTTGGTTCATCAATGGGATATAAAAGAATTTGATCCTGTCTTATCCCAAGAGCATTCATTTCCCTGGTAATATTTTTAATCCATCTTGTATAATTTGCATACCAATTTGGAGAACATAAATCATTTGATTTCGACTGAAAACCACCAAAATATAAAATATAATACTTAAATTTTCCTTCAGAGCCTCTTAGATATTTCAATAGAGTATTCGGTTTCGAGATATTATTTATATCAGGCAAAATATAAGGAGGAATGACCAATACATTTGCATTTAAAGATTGAAGAGCATTTATCATTGATATTTTTGCACCCTGAAGCATAAAATTATAATCGAAATATGACCACGTATTTAGATTAACATTTCTATTGTATTGATAACTTCCCACGGCAGCTGTATATTTAAGCAAATATGCTGCATTGTTAGTTTGTATTGTTATACTAAAATCCTGTTTCCCTGTAGCTTTTCCTTTGAGTTTTACCAAAAAATACCTAGATTGATTTGGAATGCTACTTTCGAGCTTGTAATTATCTTTCACGGGTAATATTACATCGATCATATTCTTACCGCTGTAATTTTTAAAGATTGGTAATTCCGAAACCGAAATATCAACATTTTTGCTGGTAATTAATAATGATGTTATGATAGATCCACTAAAATTATCTATTCTTACTATACGATAGCTAGTACCATTTTTATTAACGGGAATAAAACCAAAATTATCAGGTAACAATTGATTTGGATTTGTCTCCCAAGGATAGAACCAAGATACATTTGTCTTCGAAATTGTCGTCCCACAACTTGAAAAGAAAATTAACAACGTTAGTATATAAAAATTAATTCTCATTAGTCTTCAATTTTTAATAGTTTTTTATGCAGAATCAATTCTTCCTCAGTAAATCGCATCTTTAATATTTTTGCTGGTATACCACCATATATTGAGAACTCTTCTGTGCTTTTTGTTACAACACTGCCTGCAGCAATGATTGTGCCCCTTCTAATCCTTACCCCTTTTAAAATCGTAACGTTTGTCCCGATCCATACATCATCCTCTATATAAACTTCTTCATCGTCAGTCCTCAATTTATCTTTTTCCAAATAATCAAATAAATATTTTCCAACAATATGAGAGCTATGGTTGCCCCCCCTTATTGTAACATTTGGTCCAAACATGACTTTGTTGCCAATGTGGATATGACTAATAGCCGCATAAAAATATGCTCTATCTCCAATAAAAACATCATTCCCGATAGTAATATTTTTGAAGCTAAAAGTAGAGTTTAAAGGAAAAAATAAAACGTTTTTTCCACACTTCTCGAAAGAACTCTTAAAAATAACCATAGCTAGTCGGTTTGATATCTTCCTAAATAATAGGATTAAATTTGCTACTAATTTCATTCCTTAAATATTTAAAAATAATATAGGTACATAAAAAAAACAGATAGAATATAAATCCACTAGACAATTTAAATTCAATATTAATCAGGATAAACGTAAAACTTACCGCAAGCGATTCTAAGATAACGTTATACCTTTTTACATTTAAGATCTTATTTAATACTATTTCACTCAAAATAGCTCGTAGCATAATAATAAATACCAGAGAGCAAATAGAAAGAAGAATACTATCAAAAAGATATAACGAAGCAAAAGTTAAAATCAAACTGATAACCAAACTTATGCAATTAATGATAAAAATCGTTTTCTGTTGCTTTAGAACTTTAAACATCGTATTAAATAAAATTTGAAATTTACCTTCAAAAATGCAGATAGGCAGCATAAAACTTAGATATTTTACGCTATCAAGATAATTTGGCACATAACTACGAACAAATACTACTAAGGGATAGTAAAATATAATAAAAAAAGCAAACAAAACAGTTAAATTATTGTCAATCCAATAATATATCTGTTTTCGGTTGTCCCCATTCATTTTTCTAAGTAGGGGAAACAGCACAATACCAATTTGTGAAACAAATATGATAAACAGAAAAACTAGAGAAATAGAGAAAGATAATTTACTAAATGCAACTATACCATATTTATGTTCTGTTATCAGCCTATTACTTCCTATTATAAGTGTACTAAGAATATTCGAAAACATTAATGGCAGTCCCATTGCAGCATAACTTATAATCACCATAATACTTTTAGATCTAAATCTAAAAAAACCTCGGTAGTCAAAAATTGAATACATGTAAACCACCAAGTAAAGTATAGATAGAAATTTACCAATTAAGTATATATATATAAGTGCATTTACATTAATTCTATTAAATGCATATAAGAATGCGATAGAAAGAATGATAAAAATTTTTTCTATAAAAACTGATATAGAATAATTTTCTATTTTATTAGTAGATAATAATATATAAGATAAATAAGTTTGAATATTTGCAATAATTAAATAAGGGATTATAAAGAGCAAAAGTCGAAATTTCGTTGGATCAGGGGTGGAGAAAATTAAAATCGCATAAAATAAAACTGATATTAACAATTCTAGACATATAAATATGTATAATTGATTGCTAAAGTTATATTTGTTAATACGCTCCAATCGTCTTCCACCATATTTTAAATATATGCCGTCACAGATGCCTAAATGGAAGAAACCTGCATAATTTGAATAAAGAATAAATAGTTGCCAATATCCATAATGTTCAACATTTAAAACTTTAGTTATTCCCAAAGAAAAGATCAAGCTCACAATAATAGAAAGAACTTGAGCAGTAAGGGAAAAAGATAACTTATTAAGAATTTTCTTATCCATTAGCCTTCAGAAAATTATTCAACCAATTATTTACTGTATATCCTTCCAATATTTGTTTTTCAATAGGCATATATTGTGTTTCAATAAAGGTGCAAAGTCCCTCTTCTGGATCCTTACCAAGAATGAATATATTTTCAGAACTATAAAAATCATACTTTTCTATATCAACATTATTCGTTATAATCTTTTTTGAAAAAAATAGACTTTCCATTATACGTAACGTTAATCCAGATTGTCCTTCCTGGACAATATCTAAAAGAACCTTACTTGATCTAATAATGTCTAAAATACCGTCGTAACTTAGTCTCCCTTTGTAATTATATTCTAAGTCAGAGGTCCTATCTTTTACTATATGAAAATATGAGGAAATCCCATTTTTCAGAAACTCTTTTTCTAAATTCAATAGCTTTCGCAATCTGCCTTTGTCTTGTCCAATGAAAGAAACCTGGTATTTTGGCGGCTCGATATTCTCTAAAACAAATTCTTTAAAATAGTAGGTATTATTGTAAAACAAATTATACTTTTCGCAATCTTTTTTATCGAACGACCACTTTTCCCAAGAGTTTGAGATTTTAGATGGTAAACAAATCTTCTCTACAGGATTCCAATACCAAAATATCAACCTTTTATTATGAAATTTATACGAATCAATTATGTTAACAATTCTTACATTGAATAAAGTTGCAGCAAGAATTATTATATCGTACTTTGCAATAATTTCTTTAAAATTTTTCGATAACCAAACCTCTTTAAATGGTAGATTAAAGTCAAAAACCAATTTTCGAATAGGCTTCAAAAATCTAGGAATGTCTTTATATATCAAATTTATATCCACAATTTTTTTATGTTCATCCAAAAATTGTGTAACGCCCAAATAAATTATCTTATTCATTATTTTTTCCATTGATTGAAAAATATATCCTCTCTTGTTTGATCAATTTTTTCATCAAAAGTCGAATGATACGGCACATAAATATTGTAAAAGTGACTATTCCCTCTAGTATACTTTGAAGTGTCTCTTGTGAAATATTGAATCTGTAATAATATGAGTACTAGAAAGCACGAATAAACCTTAGCCAACGATACGTTCGTTTTTGTTCTAGTCCGTATAAAACTATACAATACATCAACCGAATAAATAAGAATTGGAATAGATAAATAATTAAGAAAACGATAAACCCCTGGAATCACAGATGCTAATAGTCCCAAAATTAAATAAGGTGTAATGAAAACTGCGAATGGATGGTATAAGCAAATTTTCCGTCGTTGAGCAACTAAGTAAATAAAATAAAAAGCGATCACTTTAATGAGAATAATAAGTATTCCAAGAAAATTCATTTCCTTCGCAAGATAAGTGCGACTAGCCCTCTGTCCGAAAGAAAACGAACCAAAAAGTGTTTCTACTGCACTATCAAAAGATATAAAATTTATTATTAATGCTACCAATACCATTATCATAACTTGATATTTTATGTGCATTTTCCGAGAAAATAAAGGAAAGATTAGTAGAATAAGTGCAGAGCTATGGAATAGATATGCAATAAAACAGAAAATAAAGTATTTCTTCCAATTTTTTTTCAACAAAGCAGGTATTGATAAAATAAAAACAGAAATAGACATAGATTCCCGGAGAATTTCCATATTAAAATAAAGGAAATAGAAAAATATGTAAAAAAGGACAACTAAAAACTTATTTCTTGAGTAATTTTGTATAGCATAGAAAACTATAGTATTCAATATCAATGCGTGAACAAACTGAAAGGTATAAAAACTGTCACTAAATGACTTAATAATTGCATTAAAGATGATCCAGCCAGCATTATATTCAGCTTTACCAAAATCATAATCCCACAAAGTTGATAAAGTAGGATATGAATCAAAAATATCAAAATAGTGTAAAGAGTCCCCTCCAACTCTATATCTTAATCCTGCCAATAGTATAAGGGCAAGCCATATAAGTACATAAACAACTTGCCCATCTTTTTTAGAAGTTGAGTTTATATAACGTAAATACGCTAAAAATGAAAAACCAAATATTAACAAATAGATCATACCATTTTTAACAAATACTCTCCATAACCACTTTTTTTCAATGGTTCAGCAATGGTCTTCAGTTGCTCAACATCTATGTATCCCATACGATAAGCAACCTCCTCTATAGCTCCAATTTTCATACCCTGACGCTCTTCAATGACCTGAACAAATTGCCCCGCCTGCATTAGGGATTGTATTGTACCTGTATCTAACCATGCTGTCCCTCGATCAAAAACTCCGACCTTCAATTTACCTCTTCTTAAATATTCTTTGTTAACATCTGTTATTTCAAGCTCACCTCTTGGAGAAGGTTTAATATTTTTTGCGATCTCTACAACGTCATTGTCATAAAAGTATATACCCGGAACAGCATAACTAGATTTCGGCACTTTTGGTTTTTCTTCGATTGATACCACATTCTTATCTTTATCGAACTCAACAACACCATATCGCTCCGGATCATGTACAGGGTAAGCAAATACGACACCTCCTTCAGGATCTGCGCACGATTGTAGTAGCTTAGACATGCCAGACCCATAAAAAATATTGTCCCCTAGGATTAACGCAACTTTATCTTCTCCGATAAAATCTTCTCCCAAGATGAATGCCTGCGCTAAACCATCGGGAGTAGGCTGTTCCTTGTAAGAAAATTTGCATCCAATTTGAGCCCCGTCGCCGAGTAACTTTTGAAAATTCGGCAAATCCTGTGGGGTAGAAATAACAAGGATTTCATTTATGCCTGCCAGCATAAGGGTAGACAATGGATAATAAATCATCGGTTTATCATACACTGGCATTAATTGCTTTGAAACAGCCAATGTCAATGGGTGCAGCCTTGTACCTGATCCCCCTGCTAGAATTATTCCTTTCATATTTCTTTATGCTTGTTATATTTTCTCTAACATATTTGATAAGCTCTGTTTCCATTCAGGAACAGCAACTCCAAATGTTTGTTTGATTTTTGTTTTATCCAATAATGAATAACTGGGGCGTTTTGCTGCCGTAGGGTAGTCCGCGCTGGTAATTGGTTTAATTTTACAGTCTAAATTTTTCAAATCTTTGATAGCAACAGCAAAGTCATACCAAGAGATTTCTCCTTCGTTAGAAAAATGGTAAATACCTTTTACCCACCTATCACTATGAACAATCTTTAGAATAACCTGTGCCAAATCATGGGCATATGTTGGCGAACCTATCTGATCCCCAATGACAGAAATTTCTTCTCGATCGGTCATTAAACGAATCATCGTTTTTACAAAATTAGCGCCATAACTAGAATAAACCCATGCGGTACGAATTATAATAGCATCAGCATCTGAAGAGATTATAGCATCCTCTCCCTTCTGTTTCGTTAAACCATATACATTAATAGGATTTGTCGGTTCAGTCTCCTTTAGAGGTGTACTACTGGTCCCTTGAAATACGTAGTCTGTTGAAATATGAATAAGTTTCCTATTATTTTGCTTTGCCCATTCAGCCATTGTTGCTACAGCTTGGTGATTAATAATATCAACAAGTTCCACCTCGGACTCTGCTTTATCTACCGCTGTATACGCTCCACCACTAATGATCAAATCTGGATTAGCATTTTCAATAACACTCAAAACCTGTGTCAAATCATCTAAAGCCATTTCTTCGCGATCTACGAAGATAAAAGTATCATCAGTATAGTTGACACTAAGTTCTTTAATTTCCGATCCTAACTGACCCGATGCACCTGTAACAAGTATTTTCATATCTTAAATTTTAACACCAAATATCTCCTGAAAGCCTGGAGCATCTTTGTCCTTGTCTGAAAGGATCAATTCTTCCACAGACAACTGCCAATCAACACCAACAGTTGCATCTAATGGATGAATCCCACACTCGGATTCTTTATTGTAAAAGTTATCACATTTATAGAAGAAGGTAGCCGTATCACTCAGTACAACAAATCCATGTAAAAAACCTCGGGGGATAAAAAGTTGAAGATTATTTTCTTCTGAGAGCTCTACGGTGATATGTTCTCCGAATGTAGGAGAATTAGGTCGCACATCAACGGCAACATCTAATACTTTGCCATGAAGAACACGAACCAATTTTGCTTGAGCATGCTCACCACTTTGTGCGTGAAGTCCTCTCAAAACACCTTTTGAAGAAAATGACTGATTGTCTTGCACAAATTGTGTATCCGCACCAGTTAAGGAACGAAAGGTGTTATCATTAAAACTCTCGAAAAAGTACCCCCGGCTATCTCCATATTTTACCGGCTCCAAAATAAAACAGCCTTTCAATTTCGTTTCTATAGCTTTCATATTAGCCTTGGTATTGTTGTTGGTAATAGTTTTGATATTCACCAGAAGTAACTTGATCCAACCATTCCTGATTATTTAGGTACCAATCGATGGTTTTAGAAAGGCCTTCTTCAAATGTCACTGATGGTTTGTAACTTAATTCTCGATTAATTTTAGACGCATCAATAGCATAACGCAAATCATGTCCAGGGCGATCCTTAACAAACGTAATCAATTCTGCAGCAGTGCCCTGAGCTCTTCCAAGTTTATCATCTACTTGTTTACAAAGTTCCTTCACCAAATCAATATTTTTCCACTCATTAAATCCGCCGACATTATAGGAATCTCCATTTTTACCATTATGGAACACCAAATCTATTGCTCGAGCGTGATCTATCACAAATAACCAATCCCTAGTGAATTTTCCATCACCATAGATCGGCAACGGTTTATTATTTAAGATATTGTGAATACATAGTGGGATCAACTTTTCCGGAAAATGGTTTGGTCCATAATTATTTGAACAGTTCGTTAAAACGACGGGTAATCCATAGGTATCATGGTAGGCACGGACAAAATGATCTGAAGAAGCCTTTGAAGCAGAATATGGTGAATGTGGATCATAAGACGTTTCTTCAGTGAATAACCCAGTTTCGCCCAATGTACCATAAACTTCGTCTGTAGAGACATGATGAAAACGTTTCCCCTCGAAATTACCCCCCCAAATTACGTTGACAGCATTTAATAAATTGACGGTGCCAATAACATTTGTCATTACAAATGCCAATGGATCCGTAATTGATCGATCTACATGTGATTCAGCGGCCAAATGAATAACTCCGTCAGGTTGATATTCCTTAAACGTAGATAAAACTTTCTCTGCGTCCGTAATATCCACTTTTACAAAAGTATAATTCGGTAAATGCTCGATATCCCTTAAATTAGCCAAATTGCCTGCGTATGTTAATGCGTCGAGATTAACAATATGATATTCAGGATATTTAAGTACAAACTCCCGAACAACGTGCGAACCTATAAATCCCGCTCCACCTGTAATAATTATTGTTTTCTTCATTTGTACAAGTTTATAAACGAGAATCCGCTAATTCTGATACAACTCCTTTTACGTCGTAAATAATCGAGTTTTCCTTTTTTAAATTTTCAAAATCAATATTTAAAAATTCATTGTGGGCTACCCCTAATACAACGGCATCAAATCTTTTATTTGGCAACTCATTAACGCTTTCAATTCCATATTCATGATGTACTTCAGCGGGGTTTGCCCAATGATCATAAGTTGTAACCTGAACACCATAATCCTCTAGCGCTCGAATTACATCGACAATCTTCGTATTACGAACATCAGGACAGTTCTCTTTAAAGGTAACACCCAACATTAACACTTCTGCACCATTCACGTTAATCCCCTTTTTGATCATTGTTTTCACCACTTGTGAAGCGACATATTCTCCCATAGAATCATTTAAACGACGGCCTGCCAAAATAATTTCTGGGTGGTAACCATGTTCTTGCGCCTTTTGAGCTAAATAATATGGATCTACTCCTATACAGTGACCACCTACCAATCCTGGTTTGAACGGTAAAAAGTTCCATTTAGTACCTGCGGCTTCTAAAACGGCATGTGTATCAATATTTAAAATATTAAAGATCTTTGCCAATTCATTGACAAAGGCAATATTGATATCGCGTTGCGAGTTCTCGATCACTTTAGCTGCTTCTGCCACCTTAATACAGGGCGCTAAGTGTGTACCCGCTGTGATAACTTCTTTGTAAACGGCATCAACCTCTTCTCCAATCGCAGGAGTCGAACCCGATGTAACTTTTAATATTTTCTCAACCGTATGTTGTTTATCACCTGGATTAATACGTTCAGGTGAATAACCTGCAAAGAAGTCCTCGTTAAATTTCAATCCCGAAATTTTTTCTAAGACAGGAATACATTCTTCTTCTGTAACTCCGGGGTACACCGTAGACTCGTAAACAACAATATCGCCTTTTTTCAGCACCTTACCTACTGTTTCTGACGCCTTATACAATGGTGTTAAATCGGGTCTATTATTTTTATCGACAGGGGTAGGCACCGTAACGACGTAGAAATTTGCTTGCTCAATATCGCTTAACTGATTTGAACAATATAAGCCATTACTATTATCTGAAAATGGGTTATCGTTTGATAAAACAGCCTGAAGAATATCATCTTCCACTTCCAATGTTAAATCCTTTCCAGAACGCAATTCATTAATACGTTTCTGATTGATATCAAATCCAACTACCGGAAATTTCGTAGCAAATAATCTGGCCAAAGGAAGACCAACATATCCTAATCCAATTACAGCTATTTTTTTCATTTATATACGAGTTTATGATGTTTAAATTATTATTTTAAATTATCCCAATACCATTTTACAGCTTCTTTCAGCCCTTCACGGATGACATGTGTCGGCTCGTAGCCCAACAATTGACGTGCTTTGTCAATGGAAGCCAACGAATGCGGAATATCTCCTTGTCTATTGGGACCATGAATGATCTCCACTTTCGCAATTTCAGCATCGTATTCCGTTAAAAATTCTTTTAGATACCCTACCAGTTGATTTAAAGTTGTGCGGTCACCAACAGCTGTGTTATACACCGTGTTAATGGCATTTGGATTATCTGTAGTCATAGCCCGCTCGTTCATCTGAATCACATTATCTACATAAGTAAAATCACGTGAGTAATCACCTGTACCGTTTATCACGGGGCTCTCATGGTTCATAAATTTCTTTACAAACAATGGGATAACAGCTGCATAAGCGCCATTTGGATCCTGACGACGACCAAACACATTAAAATAACGAAGACCAATAGTCTCTAATCCGTAAGTTTTTGAAAAAATATCGGCATAAAGTTCATTGACATATTTAGTAATCGCATATGGAGATAAAGGCTTTCCAATAATATCTTCAACTTTTGGAAGGCTTTCTGAATCGCCATAAGTAGAAGACGATGCTGCATAAATAAAGCGTTTTACGCCTGCATCACGTGCAGCAACCAGCATATTTAAAAATCCAGTTACATTTACCTCATTAGACGTTTGTGGATCCTTGATCGAACGGGGCACTGAACCTAATGCTGCTTGATGCAAAACATAGTCAACCCCTTCAACAGCTTTTTGACAATCCGTATTGTTACGGATATCCCCTTCAATTAAAGTAAAATTAGGATTTTCAACATGTTGTGTCAGATTATGACGATGACCTGTAGCAAAGTTATCCAATACAACGACCAAATGTCCTTTGCCTAAAAAATGTTCAACCAGATTAGAACCAATAAATCCTGCTCCTCCAGTAATTAATATTTTGCTCATCTTATTTTGAAATAATTATATCTTAGAGTTGTTTGTATACAAATTGATGTAACGCTGTTCTTCTTTAGATTTGGCAAAAGAAATATTCACTTTCTTTTCTAATTTTTCCCCAACCTTGTCCGCTAACAGCAATAAATATGCCTGATTTATATTTTTACCTAAAATTAACACATCTATATCACCGGAATCTACACCTGCAGCATAGTCTCCAATCAAGCTAACTTCCTGGATATCTCCAGCTTTTTGTAGAATATTATCTACGATTTCATCAATTCCCAAATAGGTATGAATTAGTTTTTGTATTGGCTTAAATAAGGAATTTTTGGTGTTGGCCCGGTATAGTATTTTGTTTTTGTCTGTACTCTTTTCTAAATAACCAGCTTCTGACAATTGATTTAGTTCTTTGCGAATTGCATTGGTTGACTCCTGAAACTCCTCCGCCAGTCCACGTAGATGCGACTGATTACTTGCCGACACAAAAAATTTGATCAGCAGCTTTAATCGAGTCTTGGATGTAATTAAAGATTCCAGCATGGTTTAGTATAAATCGAGCAACAAAAGTACTCAATACAAATAATTAATGCAAATTAATAAATTGTTAATCCACGTGGAACATCGGCTCGCCCCAAGATAGGAAAAGCATTGATAAACAAGATCCCTACGGAAGGTTTATATAATAAAATGGACATGGTATTACAGTATAGCCGAACTACTATGATATATCTCGCCTATAGAAAGGACAGTGTGGTATGGCTTTTTGACTCCATCCGTATAATTAATGACACCACTAACATCCACCTTTCTATCTCGTAGGTCGATACGGGCCTTTACTCCCGAGCTAATCCGAAAACGCAACGAAGCAACAGCAGATACTTCCTCGCCAGCCCTGAAAGGTAAAATGATGATCTGTCGCAACTTGACTGTAATGCGTTTGTCCCTGACTTTGACTGCTCTAATCACAATATTCTCCGCC
The DNA here is from genome assembly GCA_050281725.1 of Sphingobacterium sp. Lineage (GTDB taxonomy): Bacteria > Bacteroidota > Bacteroidia > Sphingobacteriales > Sphingobacteriaceae > Sphingobacterium. Next base: position 37,110 of record JBMAAL010000011.1, read on the forward strand.
TGTTCATCATTGCGCGTTGCCCGAAATACCAACATCCCATGATTGGAACTTAGACTACCACTGTATTGGCCAGGATGATCTTGAAACCGGTAATTAATAGCCATATTAACATCTTTCAACGCACTTTTTCGTTTGGAAATAAAGCAGTAGGTAATACATACCACCGTTAGCAATAAAAAAAGAAACATTGACGTGATCATAAATATAAGTAACAAATAGCTTGACAAATTTAATGGGAAAAAGTCAACCTTATACAGACCCTAGGGTCTCTTTTACGATTAGAAAAATAAAAAAACTAGTAGTTTAGGGGAAAATATTGCATTTTTGTTCGCCGTATGAAGCCTCGTATTATCTTATCTATCCTATTACTGATTTGCTTCAGCACGATCAAATTTGGAAGCGATATCATTATCGTTCGAAATGACGGATTAAAAAAAACTTACGTAGCTGAGTCTTTCCCGCCACTCATCACAATTGAAAACCCTAAACACGAGGACGCACTTTATTATTACCACAATCAAACCCATTTCAAACCGCTGAGTCAATTTAAACAAATTGAAAACAATACAAAAGAGGTATTTTGGTATAAAAGAAAGATACGTCTTTCAGATAGCCTTTCCACCGGTGTTTACGTGCTGTCCTTTCATCACCTTACTTTTGTTGACCTTACGGTGATTGACCAGCAAGGTCGTATTGTTACCAACCGAAAGGCTGGTTCATTCCGAAAAAAGAAGGAAATAAATATTACAGATGGCCGCGACCACTTTGTTTTACAGCTTGACAAGAATATCAATTACACACTTTTACTACGGGTCAAGCACATCAAAGGATATACTCCTGTATACGACTTCCACCTCCAAACCTTGTCGGATTATATCATAAATACACATTGGATAAAAATGGTTCATGTATTTATGGAAGGTGCCAATATAGTTTTATTACTATACATTGCCTTCGCCTGGATAGTTTCAAGATACCGTCCTTATAGCTGGATTTTCTGTTTTCTTCTCTTTATCGGCTTTTATAGCTTTGCACTGCAAAACGAATTTGTAGATCTAATTTTTCCCAATCATCCGCAATTCGGCTGGAGTCTGGCCTCCTTATTCAGAAACCTTGGCGGAATCAGTTTTGTATTGTTGACAGTGGAATTTCTAAACCTCAGAAAATACAATCGTCCATTTTATAAGCTCGCCATCACCTTAATGACCATCGTAGCAGCTGAAGCTATTATTGTATTTGTAAATAATTTCTATTTTGCAAACTACAAGGAAAGCAATTGGAAAAATATTTTATTGGGCGGCATCCATGTGCTTTTTTACATAAGCTTATTTATCGCTACATGGAAGAAAACAGAGCCAATGCAACGTTTTCTTTTTTACGCGACGGTGGTTTTTATTACTGGTGTTATCACTGTACTTTACTGCTGGATAATATTACAGGAACAAGCCATCCAATACATTTCCATGTTGACGCAGTTCTTTGTCTTGAATATTACTATGCTGCTACTCATCGGAATGCGCATGAAACAACGAAAAAGTGAACAAGAGCACAATAAAAAGATCGAGTTTATCGTGCACGAACGAACTGCTGAACTTAGCAATGCCAATAAGGCTCTTCATGAAAAACAAAAACAGCTCATACAAAAAAACAATTATATTGAAACATTGATCGATGAAGTAAATCATCGCGTAAAAAACAACCTTCAATTGCTCTATAGTTTAAGTAGCATGCACAAGACGATGGAGTACCGAGGCCCAATAGCAATCAACAGTACCCAATCCATGCAGGATCGCATACACGCCATGATGTTGGTAAATCAGCTATTAGTCTATAGTCAAAACAGCCAGCTTAAGCTAGGTATACTTATTATTGAAACGGTCGACTATCTTCGCCAAATATACGATCCTGAAGATAAGGTCATCGTTGAATTAAACATCACTAAAGACTGGCTTATCTCGACAAACACTTCTATTCCACTCGCCTTAATTATTACCGAATTATTGACCAACAGTTATAAATATGCTTTTCCAATAGGCACGGTAGACCACCCAAAAATCAGCCTAGGCATGTATAACAAGGGAACTATTACCTATATGAGCGTCGTGGACAATGGAATAGGCTGTGAGGATTTTACCTGTACAGCATCATTTGGCATTAAACTGATTCAAGATTTAACCCGGCAGATAAAAGGTACAGTATCCATAGAACACAGTAAAGGCTTTACCTATTTATTTCAATTCAACGAAAAAATATGACTTTGAAAATTCTGATTATCGAAGATGAAATGATCATCGCACGATTTATGGAACTACTACTGCATTCAATGTACCCTGGATTCCAACTTAGCATAGCTCTTTCTATAGATGAGGTAGCAGCATATATGGAAAATAACACCCCCGATCTTGTTCTTTGTGACATACAACTTAACGATAGGCTCGACGGTATAGAACTCATGCAACATTATTTATCGACCAAAACCTTTTCCCTAATCTTTATCACATCTTATCAGTCCAAACTCAGTATTGATCGCGCTGCAGTCCTAAATCCAGACAATTATATTATAAAACCTGTAGACGAAAATAGGCTGTATGCGGGAACACATATGAGTATAAAGCGTCTGCTACAGCAACATGAAAATCACCATATCCTTGAAAACATCAATAAACTAACAGACTCGGAACTGAACACTCTCAAATTGATTGCTCAGCAATATACAACGAAAGAAATTGCCCAAGCACTTTTCCTGAGCCCCTATACGGTGAAAAATACCAGACACCGAATATGCAGAAAACTTAATTTAAACGAGGAAAATAATGCGCTGTTAGCCTGGGCTATCCAACATCAGCATCTTATTAAAAACTGATCCGGTCAAACAGACTGCAAAAATTGGATTCAGAAACCTGAACCCAATCTACCAATAAAAACCAAATCTACGATTGATAAACTTTTGTATAGTGATTAAGCTTGATATTTATCTGCCAGCGAAACGACGGTACTAAAAGCTTCCGGCTGACCATTAGAAAAATTCAATATACCTGAAATATTAACTTTCTCGCCTTTTAGATCTTCCAACTTAACACCCCTTTTTATTACTTTAAAACGAACAGAAACATCAGCGTTAGGAATATCCTTTTGTTCAAATGGAATAACCAAAATTTGCTCCAAATTGACACCTAAAGCAGAATTCAATGGTTTTACCTTGCGGATGACAATATTTTTCAATTTATCGTCATTCCTTTCAGCTTTGAATACAAATACGCCACTTTTAACATTGCGATCTCCACTGTATTGGCCCGGACGTTCCTGAAACATATAATTGACAGTCATCCCTACCCTTCGATTGAATCGTTGCTCCTGTTGTCTTTTCCGCATCAAAAAATAAATGGTGATCAATACTAAGATAGATATAGTTATAGCAGGTGTCATAAGAATATGTTAAATAAATTTAAATGGCTTTTTCAGTTTCGATGTACGAATCCGATTACATTTCAAATATAGTTCAACAGCTTCTTTTATAATCAAAATCTAGCAGGGACAAACAAGGGACATTTCGTAAAGAACTAATAATCAATTAAATATCCTGTATTATTATATTATTAACAAATAGTTCCTTTGAAAAACAAATTACCAAAAAGATGAATTTAGGTTAAGGGAATATGAATAGGGAGCGCAATACCAGTACGCCCCCTGAATAATTTTAGTCAATCAACTTGGATTGATGACGCTCAAGCGTATTATATATTTTTTTGACATCTTGGGACTTCTCTTTCTGCAAGACCAGAATGGCATCCTTAGTATGCACAAGAATACTATCCCGTAAGCCAACAAATGCAGTATAAACATCCGTGCCGATCACCATATTTCCATTTTCATCAACAGGATGGCCAGTTTGTTTTAAATAGTCATACATCGATTCAAAGGAACCTAAGTCCGACCATTGAAAGCTAGTAGCAACAACACGAATTTTCTTTGACCGTTCCATTACGGCATAATCTATGGAAATCGAAGGAATCTCTTTAGACAATGCCAGATCTAACTCTCCATCTTGACGATGCTGCCATGCATTGAAAGCAGTCGCATATACTTTAGGCTCAAAGGTCTGAAGTTCGGTAAGAAATGTATCCGCCCGAAAACAGAACATACCTGAGTTCCACAAAAAATTACCCCGCTCAATAAAATCTTCCGCCGTATCCTGGTTTGGCTTCTCTCTGAATGACAAAACCTTATCATCCTTATATTCGATGTAACCATATCCAGTCTCTGGGCGAGTCGGCTGTATACCAAATGTAACAATATACCCTTTGTTGGCTTTTTCTATCCCTGCTTTGATGGCGTCTGCATAAGCCTCCTCCCCAACAATTACATGATCTGACGGAGTCACAATTAAAATATCATCAGGCTGCGCCGCAAAAGCCGCAAACGCGATCGCTGCTGCCGTGTTCCGGGGTGTCGCTTCGACAATATCAATATAGTCTATCTTATTGTTCTCCATGACTTCACGGCTCAGACTGTGGTTGTCACAGTTGCCGACAACAATAACCTGTCCACATAAGGATTGATTACGCTTAACGGTCATCTCAAACAATGAACCATCCTTAAATAAATCAAGGTATTGTTTAGGGTAACTTTTACGCGAAAGAGGCCATAACCGGCTGCCTACTCCTCCCGTTAAAACGACATGTATAATATTGCTCATAATAAATTTACTCTTTTTCCGCCTCTTTATCAGCGACAACTTTACGCAAGCCTGCACTTGAAAAACGATGCGTCCGTTTGTTATAATAGATCTCTATATTTTCTTCGACACAATAAGAGCGACCAGAAAAATCGGTATCCCGATATTCTTCGCCAATAATACGTATGTGGATCGGCAAGGCCTTGATCATATCAATAAGATCCTGCTCAGTTTCATAGGGAATGATTTCATCGACATAACGACAACCTTCCAATTGAATATAACGTTCGACAATAGTCTGTGTAGGCTTTGCCTTCTCAGGAAATACCTCTGAAGGATCTGTATTAAGTCCTACAATTAAATAATCGCAATGCCGCTTTGCTTCCTCCAGCATCATAATATGTCCGGCATGCAATAAATCAAAAACACCAAAAGTGATTCCTATTTTCATCGTATAATTTATCCTTTAATGGCTAATGAGAGCTCGCAAGCTCGGTTTCATCTAAGTATCTGTTTTTAATAATTTTACACCTGTCTCATCTTCTAGATTTGCTTCTGCAACAATCTTACGTAAACCCGAACTGGAGAATCGGTGATCACGGCTGTTAAAATATAACTCAATCTGCTTTTCCTCACAGTAGGACCTTCCGGTAAAGTTTTTCTCCCGATATTCATCGCCTACGATGCGAACATCTATCTTAAATGAGTGCAGGATATCTTCCAGATCCTGTTCCGTTGCGTAAGGGACGATTTGGTCGACATATTTACAGCCTTTAAGTTGAATATAACGTTCAACCACGGTCTGAGCGGGTTTATTTTTTTCTGGACGGTCCAATGTCGGATCTGTTTGTAATCCACAAATCAAATAATCACATTGTCTTTTCGCGTCTTCGAGCATCTTAATATGCCCCGCATGCAGGAGATCAAATGCACTAAACGTTATTCCAATACGCATGCCTCTAGCCGGTAAGTTTATCATAATCAAATTGAATTTAAATGAATAGAGAAATTACGTTCATCTATCAAAGATAAGCTTTATATTAGAACAATATGCGGCAATATTTCGTTCAATAAATAAGAATAGTAAATATTATGCCAAAGAAGGAATACCCTCATGGCGAAGATATAATTGTGCACAAGCCCGGGCATCCGAAAGAGCTTCATGGTGATTAAGCTCAATCCCGAGCACTTCACAGCAGGCATTTAGGCGTGCAGGTTTAAATCCCTTTCCCTGGTAAATTTTGAATGTACACTCCCATTTTTCCATCAGCCCAAGATGATCATAGGGTAAATTATAGTAGTTCATTGTTTTGCGAAGTACACCACGATCAAATAATTCATTATGGGCCACCATAATCCGATTATTAATAAGGGGATAAATCCGTGGAAATAAGTCTTTGAATGTGGGAGCCTCAGCCGTATCACGAGGCCGAATCCCATGCACACGTGTGGTCTGCCACATATACTGGTTGTTGGGAGGTTGTATCAATGAATAGAATTCTTCAACAATAATTCCCTGCTCTACAACAACCAGGCCCACAGCGCAAGCTGAATTCTGATTTGCTGTAGCTGTTTCGAAATCTATTGCCGTAAAACTTAATTCTGATTGCATTGACCCTCCTCCTTAAACTTTAGCAAAAATAACAACTTATTATTTATTTTTGAGAATTGATTTTCCTGAGAATATCTTTATTGATTAAACGTCTTTTCCGATCAAAAAACCAACCCCATTTATTAAAGTAATAAATCGCAGACTGCATCCCTATTTTGGTTAACCGCCAAGATTTGTGTGACCCTTTTTCAAAATGATGATAGATATGAACTTTCGGATAGAAAACCGTACGATAATCCGCATCTATTAATCGCCTACATAAATCGGTCTCTTCACCATACATAAATATACCTTCGTCAAAAAGACCGATTTCCTTCAATGCCGAGATTCGCAGATACATAAAACATCCCGATAAATAGGGCACATCCATAATACGGTCGTATCCAGTAAATCTGAGTTCAAAAAGATCATTTCTCTTTTCGACCATCTTTTTAAAAGGATTGAATCTTCTGCCTATCCAATCGTAGGGTGTAGGCAGCAGCTTGCAGAGCCGCTGGATCTCATTATTCGGATAGAGTACCTTAGGCATAATATTGCCAATACCCTTATTTTTCTCCAGATAATCAGTCAATTCTTCCAACACACCTTCGGCGTAATAAACATCAGGATTTAAAATAAGATGATATGTCGCCCCTTGTTGAATAGCCAATTTCAACGCAATATTATGCCCAGCCCCAAATCCAGGGTTAGCAGGATTGTGTATATATTCAATTCTCGCATCGACGGCAATATCTTTCAGCTCATCAGTAGGTGAATTATCAATGAGATACAACTTTGTTACTAAACCTGATCGAAGAAAACTTCCAATAGCCTCTAGAAGAATATTTCTTTCGTTCCGGTATAAAACGATTGAACCTGTTACAATAACCATTTAGTTTAAAATTTGGATTTTACCTCTTGATATACACGCTCAATGCCTTCCCGGAGAGAAATTTTGGCTTGCCATCCTATTCCATTGATTTTGGAGACATCCATTAATTTGCGAGGCGTTCCATCTGGCTTGGAACGATCGAGTACTATTTCTCCTTCAAACCCAACAATTTCCTTAATTAATAGAGCTAAATTATAGATCGAAATATCCTCTCCCACGCCAATATTGACTAACCCTGCTTCATTATAATTTTCCATAAGGAAAACACAGGCATTTGCTAAATCATCAGCATGCAAAAATTCACGAAGGGGAGTTCCGCTTCCCCAAATCACAACTTGATCATGCCACTCTCTTTTCGCCGTAATAAATTTACGTATCATTGCGGGAAGCACATGAGAGTTGTTCAAATCGTAATTGTCATTTGGCCCATAAAGATTCGTTGGCATGACGGAAATAAAATTACATCCATATTGCGACCGATAGGCGTCGCACATTTTGATACCAGCAATCTTCGCAATCGCATAGGGCTCATTGGTAGGTTCCAATTCCCCGGTTAATAAATATTCTTCCTTTAAAGGTTGAGGAGCCAATTTAGGATAAATACAAGATGAGCCCAAAAACATAAGCTTATTTACACCATTTAAATAAGATTGATGAATAACGTTATTTTGAATCATCAAATTTTCATAGATAAAATCTGCTCGATATGTATTATTGGCAATTATTCCACCTACTTTTGCCGCAGCAAGAAAAACATACTCCGGTTTTTCTTGCTCAAAAAAATGGGCAACAGCATTTGAATCACGTAAATCTAGTTCTGCGGATGTTCTTAACACAAAATTTTGAAATCCTTGCTTCACTAGTTCTCTTACTATCGCGGACCCCACCATTCCCCGATGCCCGGCGATATATATTTTATCACTTTTATTCATAAGCTCTTTTCCCTCTTCTTATTTTTTCAATCTATCCAGATCGGCTTCCATCATCTCTTTTACCAAACCCGCTAGATCGTATTTTGGTTGCCAACCGAGCTTTGTTTTTGATTTTGTAGGATCTCCAATCAAAAGATCTACCTCAGTTGGCCTAAAGTAAGTCGGATCAATTGCAACGACTTGTTTTCCAATTTCGAGACTAAAGTCAGGATTACTGCATGTTTTAATAAATGCTTTCTCTTCAATACCCTCTCCACGAAAATCGAGTTCTATGCCTACTTGCGCAAAAGACATGCTGATAAAATCACGAACTGTAGTCGTTACACCTGTAGCAATCACATAATCCTCAGGTTGATCCTGCTGCAATATGAGCCACATTGCTTCCACATAATCTTTTGCATGCCCCCAATCCCTTTGCGCATCTAAATTGCCTAAATACAGACAATCTTGTTTTCCTAAAGCGATCGCCGCTGCTGCCATTGTAATTTTGCGGGTGACAAATGTTTCGCCCCGGCGGGGTGATTCATGATTAAATAAAATGCCATTGCATGCAAAAAGATCGTAGGCTTCACGATAGTTTTTTGTTATCCAAAAACCATAAATCTTGGCTACACCGTAGGGCGAACGCGGATAAAAAGGTGAACTTTCATCATAAAATCCTTTTTCATTTTTATTTTCGGCCAAGCCTCCATATAATTCAGAAGTGGAAGCCTGATAAATACGTGTCTTCTTCTCCAATCCCAGAATACGAACTGCTTCAAGAATACGCAATGTACCTATACCATCAACATTCGCTACATATTCGGGAGAATCAAATGAAACTTTGACATGTGACATCGCGCCTAAATTGTAAATCTCATCTGGTTGCACTTCCTGTATAATACGAATTAGGTTGGTAGAATCTGTAAGATCTCCATAATGTAATTTAAATCGTACATGTTGTTCATGTTGATCAACATAAAGATGGTCAATCCGCTGTGTATTAAAAGATGATGCCCTTCTTTTTATTCCATGAACCATATATCCCTTCTCCAATAAAAACTCGGCCAAATATGATCCATCCTGTCCTGTAATACCGGTAATTAATGCTATTTTCATTTCCCTTTCTTATTTTTCTTTATCAAACTTTCGATTATATATATTTATGACCCTTCCTAGATTGGATCTTTGAATACGACTTGTGTAATTTAAAAAACTATTGCCCGCAAGCTCCCAAACAAAACCTTTCGCGTCTATATCAAGTATTAAGCCCGTTAACCCCACATTATTTATGACGCCAGCTTGTCCGCCGCCGACCTCAATCAAATAATAAGCTGAACTGGAGTCCGACGTCGCAACATTACTATGAATCTGAACATTTTTTGCCCCATTCAATTGTATCAAATGCTGGAAGCTATTTTCAAAATAGTTTCCATCGATCACAAATCCATAAGTCGCTGGATTCAATGATAAACCCGTACCTCTTTCTATCGCTACGACCGCCTCACATCTATTTCGAAGAAAAGAATTACCTAAAGCCGCTTTTCCTTGCTGACCTAAGTTTAGATAACCTTCTTTCATATTTTCAAAACCTGTTGACTCGATCGTATTAATATTATATGTGCCTTCACAAAAGATACCTATTCGGGAAGCCTTAAAGTAGCTGTCCCGAATTATATTTGCATACATCCCTTCAGCAGTTCCTCCTTCAATGTCTATACAGATATCATGCTCCTGAAAAACACAATTATAGATCTTCACCTTAGTAAAAGCTCCACCGTTCGCAACATTCAGGTAAATCCCAGATTTGCTTCCCAGGGTTCTGATATTTTCGAATATAACATCTTCTAAATGGTTTCCCTTTGCCGTAAAAATCGACGATAGATCTTTACCCACGCCCGAGCTGATGACCATACCTCCTGCTCCACCAACATCTCCTTCACCAAGAAGCTTGATCGAATTGGGTAAAATTAAAGGCTTGGTGATACGATAATTTCCCATTGGAAAGAAAATAGTTTTTCCGATCCCTTGAGTGAGCGCCTGCTGTATAGATTTCGTATCATCTGAAGCCCCATCTCCTTTTGCTCCAAAATCGCGAACATTCAATGCAAAATTAGCATCCACCTGCTCCGTAGATTTCTGTTTTGCTGTTCCATGGCAAGAAATGTTGAGCACCAAAAATAGGAACAATACGATTGTGATAATTTTATTCATTGATAATTCTATTAATAAAATTCGGTTTTTTAACGAAAAGCCGATAATCGCCGTCCACCAAGGAAGAATCTTTCTGAACAGGTAAAAGCTGTAATGCACCTTCTTCATTAATTATCCCAATATCATATCCCAATGTCACTACTAGCTGTGACAGCTTTGCTTCGCCAAAACGAATAATTGAAAGCTTATAATCTTCATTTTCTCCCGGAAATACCCCCCCGTTAGCGGTAGTTATTTCACGTAGGATATCGGTGGTGGTTAATAAAAAAAAGCTCTGCACATGTGGCGTGTAGTTATTTCTGATCAACGACTGGTACACCTTTGAACTATACGAAATACCCAACAAACCCAAATTGTTATGTGCACTAAATATATCAATATATTCATCAATAAAAATAGCAGAATCAGCATTAACAGAAGTGTTTGTTAGAAAAATATACTTATTATCGCCTGCTATTAGATTTTTAACAACGAAACCATATCCACCAAAATCCATCCCCCGATTAGGCACTCCATATATTTCAGCACTTTTGTCAAAGAACTTTTCACACCTCAATCTTTCGCTATAACTACCATCCAAATCCGACACCGTCAATATGTTTCTTATGGGACGAATTCCTTTATACTGCTGGAGCCGCTCAAAATGAAATCGCAATCCGCATAAGAACTTATTCGCGGTATACTTAATAACCTTGTGACGTTCAAACGCATACCCAGACCACTCATGTGTATGAACAATGACTTCATTATTTAAAATAGGGCTACGCTGCTTTTTCTTAGCTTGTACCTGCATTTTTTTATTCAAATGCAAGATATTTAGAACATACTCAAGGACAACAAATAAATAGAATCTAATCATAAATTTTTATATACTGCTTTCTCACCAGTTCCATTGAAAAATGATCCTTGATAAATTGCTTATTAATCTCCTGTCTTTCTCGATATAAAGCAAAGGAGCCACCTTCAAATATCTTTTTGAGATCATTTAAATTACTTATTATCAAATTTTCTTTTGGAACAATTTCTCTTACTGCAGGAATATCCCATGCTATGATTGGTAATCCAGCATTCATGGCTTCCACATATACCATTCCGAAAGTCTCACCCCGAGACAATAAGACAAAATAATCAGATCCTGCCAGCAACTGGTCAATATCTGATCGATAGCCCATAAACGTAACTTTATCGGAAATACCTAATGCCAACGCTCTCTGCTTAAGAAACGTTATATATTTTTCATCTCCGCCGCCCACAATCTCCAACGACCATCCAAATTCCTTAATCAAACCAAAGGCCTCAATCATTCGATCTGTCCCCTTCTGAAAGCTTATACTTCCGACGCTAATGAATTTTAGTGGCTGATTTATATGCTCTTTTCCCTGGTTTCCGCTAATATCTACCCAGTTGGGAATACAAAATGCTTTCTTTTTAAAAAATGATCTTTTTAATGTAAACGAAGTCAGATATATAATTTTATTGGACAGCAACTCAGCGAGAAAAAGTACCACCGTATGAAACATAAAGACCACTTGTCTTTTAAACACATTTGTATAAGAATCTTTGTTGTTTTCTGGAAGTGAATGAACAGTAATAATGGATTTCAATCCGAGAAGTCTTCCTAAAATTGCTGTCCACAGGATAGCTTTGGGTTGATGCCCGTGAATAAAATCAAAACTACCCGCCTTAATATAGTTAAAGAGTCTGTTTACACCCTTCTTGGGAAACCAACCGGTCTTTATAACGCGTACAACTATATCTTTCGGAATTCTTTCCAACAAAGGCCCTTCATCAAAAGCTATGAGGTGAATTTCATATTCTCCCTTTAACATTTCGATCAATTTTAATACGTGAAGTTCACTTCCGTATAAATTTGGCTTATCAATTAAAAAGACTATTCTCTTCATTCTTAAACACAAAAAACATAATTAAAAAGGGAATAGAAAAATTCAACGTCTGAAAGGACATTGAAAATAGTAGCAAATAAAAGTACCAATATCTTATAAAAGAAGAAGAGGTCCTTTTTAAAATTAAGCTACACACGACAAAATATACCATGAAAAGAACTAGCCCCAGTTCTACAGCCATTTGCAGAACGAAATTAAATGATGCAGGGCTTGCCCCCCTGGGATAATATAAAACGTTCATATAGGAAGGCAAATAATCCTTAATATAATATTGGAAATTGTACATCCCTACTCCCAAAAAGAGAGACTTATCTTTTAACAAGTTAAAAAGAGCTTCTGAACTTCCATACCTTTCAATAGTCGAAAGATCGGCTTCAACCTCAAAAGTACTTATAAAGCGTGCTCCGATATTAAACCCTCCGATAGATAGCGTACTTAGCAGATAAATCAAAGCTAAAACAACAGGTAATATAAATAGCGATTTTAGTGCCCCCTTTAAACTAAAAATGTTAATGTATCGACCAAACTCTATCGCATAGAAAATAAAAAACAGCAACTGTCCCAACCTAGAAATGGAAAGGATAACACACACTAAAAATAAAAGCGCTATAGCAATAAACCATTTTATGTTAAGCAAACGTTTTCTAAATGCATAAAATAAGGCGAGATTAGAAAAAAACAATTGGTAGACAAAGAAAGAAGCCTCATTTGTTAACCCTGCAGGTCTGGCCCCTAAATAGTCTTCGATTCTAAATGTTTCTGAAAATGAGGGATTATTATGAATCAATATAAAACCAATACCCGAGAACTGTATAAGCACAGCTAATGAGGGTAATATTCCCCCTATTATCATGGCGTATAGGAAATTACTATTTATTTTCTCGACACTAAAATGATCAATAAGATAGTTACGAACAATAAGAAAAACAGGGAGGAAAACAAAAAGCTTGTTCAAAGACATTACTCCTCTAATGAATGGGCTAGGGCTCATATATTGTTCTGGAGATAAATTTCCTACAGCAACTCTCGCCAGACCAAAAAATATTGAAATGAGAGAAACACCAAGAAAAGTTATCCAAATAAAATCCGGTAAGAGGAGTCTTATATTTGCTAAATATGTTTTCAATTTTTGTTTTTGGAACAATAGAATCAAAGCTAATAACAAAAAAAGATTCAATTCAAAAAAGGAGACTGTTATTCCTATCTTTACGATGGAAGTTACATTAAACTGTGAAGTTATAATCAAAGGATAAATTACACCTATTGATTTTTTTAAAAAAAAATATACAGTGGAAATTATGATTAAAAAATATAGTAAATAAAAGAGTACACCTAGCATATCCTTTTTTTGAGATTTACAACATGGAATAATACCTTCCGATATTCCCTATAAAGATACGCTTTCCAAGAAGGAACTTTCAGGTTCTTTATAGAGGCTTTACAAACTTCATCAAATCCCTTAGTCGCATTGACATTGCTGATACCTTCTGTATTCATATGTGCTACAGTTTTATCTAAAAAATAAAATGCACCTTTGTCCGCATAGATACGCGAAAAAAGATCATAGTCCATTGCGACTTTATAATCCAAATCGTATTGCATTTTGACATATACTTCACGAGAGACAAAACAGGTAGGATGCCAAATAGGCATCTGAAAAGTAAAAGTATCTAGGCTCTTAGGCAAATAAGTTTTACTCGTTTCGCTATTGAACAGTGTCAGCTTTCCATGGATTACTCTAAATTGTATACTTGAGTCGCTCTTAAGAAATAAATGAGCAATTTCGGAAAGTATATTAGCCTCGTAATAATCGCCTGAATTGATCAGCCCTATTAACTCACCAGAAGCTAGTTTCGTTCCTTTGTTAAACGCATCACTTATTCCTCGATCTTTTTCGCTCACAACTGTGCGTATCTTATCACGATATTTGTTTATAACCTCCAAAGTTCCGTCTGTAGATCCACCATCTATTACAATATATTCTTTGTTGGAATATTCCTGCTCGAATAACACATTTTTTATTGTTTTCTCTATGTTTTTGACATCATTATAAACAATTGTAATGATCGATATCTTTGGTAATACTTCCATTTTATAAGTTTATTTTATTTAAAATATATTTAGCACGTTGGATTAAATTCCGTGGTAACCAATGAAATATAGATGAATTATAAAAATTGCCATCCGTTCCAGATTGACCAACTATCCAAGGTAAGCATTTAAATGGCATAAAACTCTTTCCTGAAGCCATAGCAAGCAATGTTGCTTTGGATAAACAATGCTCAAAATATACTCCCTCGCTATCGTTTAAGCTATCTAAAAACTGAAACAGAAAGTCAGAATAAAAAGATTTTTCTGCTATAAATATCCTTGAATCCACAAATTGAAAATTAAACTTCTGCAACCCATATATATCAATTTTTTCAGACTTATATGATTGCAGCAAACTGTTTATATTTTTTATTATATATCTTCCTGTAATCTTACAGATAAATTCAGCGTTGTTAATATATTTTGATTGTTCAACTGCTTTCATTAGGATCAACATTTCCCCATAACCCTTTCCTAAATTCCTATCGTATTCATTATTAGAGAAGGTAATAAATTCCAGCCGTTTTTTTTCCACGTCATCAAATTCATTGGAAATATCGGTTCCTGAATTTTCCACGAAAACAATTGGAAAATCGGTTTCTTTAAGATAATATCTTATCGCTGTAACATATTGCAGCTTTCTATCTTCATTATTCTGTAAGGCTGTTAGTATCATCCCTTTTGGATCGATACATCCTGTCAATAGTATTGCTCCCATATTCACTTATTTTTTCCAGATACCAACCGCACTCCCTGCTACAATCTTTTGATATTGTATATACTCTATCACTGCTGAAATTATACTTAAAATCAAGGTGGCTAAAACAACTCCTGCAAGGCCCATCCAATTCCCCAGGAAAATGCCAAGAGGTATGTTCAATATACCTACCGCTACAACTAAAATAACTTGCAAACTAATGATCCCTAGACCATTTAAATAATAGATATAAATAGTTCTAAATGCATTCAAAACGGTATACAATGCCAGTACCCAAGAAAGTAAAATAGGTGAATCTATTTCCATTCCCAGCCATAATTTATAAGCAAAACGAGATGAAACTGCCATAATACAAGCTAAAATTCCTAGTCCCACAACAAGCATTTGCATTTTCTTTATCGTGCTTTTTATCCATGCATGATCCTCTATTCTATAGGCTTCTCCAAAGGCAGTCCATAAGGGCGCCATCACAATACCGGATAACATGGTAATAATGCTAAAATAGCGATATGATATGTTATAAGTAGTGACTGATTCAGGGCCAAAAAGTTGGGTTATAATTAAATTATCAATATTATAAACCAAAATTAAGCCCAATTGAATAATAAAGAACTTCCAGCCCAGTTGAAAAATATCCTTTAATAGGGTAGAATCAAAAAATGAATAATTTGGAGCTATGGCTCTATATCTGCCTCTAAACAAAAAATAGTTCGCGGTAAATAAAATTATTACTGGACTTAGCGCCATTGGAATAGCCAGCATTTCTAAGGTACCTGTCTTTACATACACCGTTAACAGGAAAATCACAGCAAGAGATAAGCAGTTAATAAGAAGATTGACTACAGATCCAATGATCGTATTCTGGTTAGCAGCAGCTATTGTAACAATTGTATTCAGTACAAATTGAAATGTGAAAGAGAAAAAAATAAGGAAGGCAACCCTTTTCAATTCGCTTTCTGTCATGAAGTGTGCATTCAAAACAGCTTGCCAACTAACAAAGAACTGACCGACTATAAATAGTAAAAATAGACCTAAAGAAATGCATACTAAAAGTAAATATGTTGTACTTACATATTTCTTCGCTTTTATAATATCCCCATCAGTTAGCGATTCGGTCAACTTAGTCTTCAAACCATTTCCGAGGCCAATATCAAAAAAATTAAACCAACCGATTATACTGCTTAACACCAGCCATAAACCATATTGGTCTTTATTCACAAATTTTAATGTGATTGGCACCAGTGCTAACGTAGTAAGCACACTTAACCCCTTAAATAATAGTGAGTATGAAATATTATTCTTTAACCGACTTGTACGATGGGACATCTTGCTATTTTTTAAATGCAAATGAAATCGTTAAAAAGAAGAGGGATATAAATATTCCTAATACCGCTCCTAAAACAATTCCTTTGATTAATCCTATTGATTTTTTAGTTAGAGGTAAAACAGGATCATCAATAACTTGAATTAATGGCGTCTCGCGCATAAGAGATAGTTTGGCCATTTCTAAATTTTGAATTAACTGACTCAATATAGCTTTGTTCGTTTCCGCAGAAAATTGGGAACGTTGCGTCGGTATTATTCTTTGCGCTTGTTTGGTTGGATTAAGATTTGGGGTATTATCTATAACAATAGCTGCAGACGTTATTGCCCCATTCATTACTCCTCTAACAGAATCCGTTTTATGCTGTAAAATTTTTATATTATCCTCAGATTTTTTGGTCTTCGTTTTAACATAAAACTCATTTACTTTTCTTACCAAAGCTGAGTTAAAATCTTTCGCGAATATCTCGCTAGTTGATCTTAACTCAACTTTAATGATAGATAGCTTTTTATCTAATTTGTCCACAACCAAATCTTTGTCACTTATATTAACGACAATACTATTCATAATACTATCTTTCGCTCTTTGTAAATCTGGCGATTTCTGTTTCTCTTGTCTAAAAGAGATGGTCAATAGCGCAGGATTTTTCTTCTTCCATTTCTCTCTCAAACCCATCACTTCCACGTATTTATCAATCATTAAAATTGAAGAATCGTAAGGAGTTGGGTCACATAAAGCAGCCTCTATCATTTTTCTGGATTTATATAGCTCTAATAAATTATCGCCCTGAAAAATGCCCCCACTGGAAGATCCAAAATCCAATCCCGCCAATGCTGCCAGTCCCGCTACCTGCCCGAGTCCACCAGAATTATTATCTCCAGACTCCAAGACAAATGTAGTTGTGGCCGTATAGATTGGCTTATCCAATTTAGCGTACAGTACGCCCGCGGATATCCCAATCACAACAAGAATTAAAATTATATACCATTTTGACAATAGGTAACTAATCCATCTTTTTATCTTAATTGCTAATTCGCCTAAAGATAATTCCCCGGATATTTCGTGAGTGTTTCTATTTTCCAAAATTAACTATTTAAATAAACTAATGATAATAGCCAAGGTAGAGGCAATACCGGTACCTATTCCTATCCAAGCTTGTGAACTTAGCTTTTCTCTAGGAGCACGTTTAGGAACAACAATTTCTGCTCCCGGTTTAACTTCTGGATAACCTCCATCTTTTCCCTTTACCGCACCATTCGCGTATTGAACAAATACACGTTTTTTCAAAGCGTTGTCGGTAAATCCACCTGCCTGATTTACATAGTATTTTAAGCTCTTGCCTTTGACATACACAACGTTGTTTGGATTCAAGACCTCACCAACAACTTTCACGGTCTCCAATTCTTTTGGTACTGTGATAATATCACCATCTAAAACCAGAAGGTCTCCCTTTTCATACGGCTTCTCTAAAATTTTATTTAATTCAATACCCACTAGGTCACTCGGCTCAATATCTGATGCGGACATTCCCGTCTGAGAAACTTTTGCCAAAGCCGCACTCTTTGCTTTAGAACCATCGTTATTCTTTTCGGCATCCTGGTCTAAACTAGAATCTTTCTGATTACCATCTTCATCGAACTTATCCTTTTCTAATTCTTTCTTCAACCGCTCCTTTTCCTTTTTCTCTTCAGCTTTTAATTTAGACATCCCAGTACGTTTCAGGGAAGCTCCCTCTGTATACGCATAAGGTGTTAGGCCACCTGCACGTTTAATAATATCCGAAATGCGTTCATCTTCGCGTGCAATCGTGTAGAAACCGGGATATAGTACCTCTCCTTCGATTTTGACCTGACGTTGGGTACGGAAACCTGCATCGCCTAAAATGGAGATAACATCATAAGGTTGTAACGTCATATTGGGATCCGTGAGCACACCATCTTTAATTTCCACCAAAATTGTTTTCGAAGATCGATGGTCAGTAACATCTAGGTTTTGGATACGACGGGCAATTTCTACGCGTGCATTTTTTGCAGCTTCGGTAAGACCACCTGCCTTTTGAATTACATCGCCCAAAGTTGCGTTGCTCGCAAAAGGGAAATCCCCCGGAAAACGTACCTCGCCTTGAACAGTGAATTTATATTCGTCTCTTAAATCAAAAATAGAAGCAATCTCGATCTTATCTTCTCTTTTTAAAGGAATATCTGCGGCGGTTCCCGCCAGTATGTCCCGTACATTAAAATTCATTAGCTCAGACGTATTATCTGCTTTCAAGCGATTGATCATACCGCGTTCCAAAAAGGCATCTTCACGTACGCCATCGGCCATCTCCAAAACCTGTTTTAGAGTCATCCCTGGCTCTAAACCAAAGATTCCTGGGCGAAATACAGCACCCAAAACACTGACGCGATTGGCGAAACGTTCCAATATAGGTTCTACTATATACTGATCTCCGCCTTTGGGTGTATAGTTTGCAAATTGATCTGCATAAATATCTTGCACACTACGCTCGCGACCTGTTGTTTGAAGAACCTTAACCTTGGCACTATAGGCATTCTCCGTAAAGTCTCCGGCATAACGTAGGATATCAGATAGCGACTCTCCCGCCACCGTTTCAAAAATTGCGGGACGCTTAACTTCGCCTTCAAACTGTACTCTGGCTCCGTATACGGGAATATGAATAATATCTTGGTCCTGCAGACGGATGTTTCCTTGTTGTATACCATTGGCCAAGAAATCATAAACATCAATCGTACTTACAACACGATTACCACGAATCACCTGAATTTTACGATACGTTCCGTTTTTATTAGGGCCGCCAGAGGCATATAATGCATTGAATACCGTCGCTAAAGATGGCAAGCTATAAGTCCCCGGCTTGGTAACAGCTCCTGTCAAGGTCACGCGAATGGTGCGGATATTGCCAATATTAACGCTCACCTGTGTTCTTCCCGAGCGTAACGCTGGATAAGTCCCGCTCAAACGTTGCTCAATCTTACTTTTTGCCGCTGCAATGGATAATCCTGCCACATTGATCTGGCCCACATATTCCACTTTAATGGTTCCATCTGGACTTACCGGAAGTTGATAAGATGCTTCATTATCTCCTGTAATATCTAACAAGATTTCATCGTCTGGACCAATAATATACGAACTTGGAGTGGCCATACGTAAGTTAGGCTCAAAAGTAATCGCATTATTTCTAAAGAGATCAGAGCCAAATATTTTCAGCTTTCCTTCTTCATTCTCGATAGAATCACGTTTATTTAATTGTTTATGCTGTAATGAATCTGTATTGGAATAACCCTCCACTTGACGGCCGTTATTAACTGCGTTACTTCCCCTCCCTTTAGATTGCTCAGGTTGTTGTTTCTTGCGTTTAATAGTAGCCAAACGTTCTTTAAGCTTCTGAACCTCAACCGCAGATACGCCCTGTGCTCGGGCAAAACCATCCAGTTGGCTCTCATCATAGCCCATTAATGCTGCCTGTTTCACATATTGCTCGATCTGAGCATCACTAAGATTATCAACTTTTATATTCGCAGGGTTGGTTTGGGCATGTACTGTTCCCACAAATCCTGCTATACATAACCATAATATTATTCTTTTCATTCGATATGTCGGCATTTTGCCGCAAAATTAGTAAAACTATTTAATTAAATGGTTTATAAATTTACTCAACGAAACCCATTTTTCTTCATTTGTACCTCTTTTGGCTTAGTTGGCCTGAGGATTCATCAAAATTTTATAACGTAATTATATCGGTATCTGCTACTACATAATTTTAGAATAGCACGCAATATAAAAATACCTATCGCTTCTTTTTGCTTTCTGTTACCTTACTTGGAGACCGTTCGAGGCACTGCACAGTATCACGTCTTATTCTTACCGTCAATAAAAACTTACAGAATAGGAATATATTCGTTCAAGTAGAATCCTGAAAGTTTTATTAACTTCGTAAAGTTAAGCATAAATTAAATGAAAAGTCCAATCTTTAGTCTTTGGCTATCCATATGTCTAATAGCCCTGTTCTGTTATTCCTGTAAGGACAATACGAAAGGAAAACAAAAAAGCGACACTGCCCAACAAGGCACAAAACCTTTAAGCGCTGCAGACAGCACCTTATTCCATTTTTGGGATAAATTTGATATGCAGGATACTGCGCAAGTTAAAAATCCTGAAAAAGGTGAACAACAGCTTGCCGATTTTATTCAACTATTGTCACAAAACCCTGATTCAGTCATAAGGGATAAAGCTGTTGACCTCATGCTGGACAAAGCAAAAACCAATCGGACAAGCTTTGATTATTTTATTAAACAATACGAGCATTATCTATACGACGGCAATTCGCCTATGCGCAATGATATTCTCTACGAATCGGTATTACGCTATCTGATCAAAACAGATTTGCTTTCAGACCTTGAAAAAGAAGCTTATAGACCTACATACAAATTGGTACTTCGAAATAAAGAGGGACAAGCCGCCGAAGATTTCAGTTATGAATTGGCGAATGGCAAAAAACAAAAGTTATCAGATACAAAAGCAAAATATACTTTCTTAATCTTCTACGATCCGGATTGCTCACATTGCAAAGAAACCATTCATCAGCTTCGTGATACGCCACAATTGGTACAGCTCTTTGCTCAACTTCAGGTGCAGGTACTCGCGATCGATCCATGGGGTGACCGCACGAAGTGGAAGAACTACCAGTCACAACTGTCTGACCAATGGATCAACGGTTTTGATGCTGAAAGCAAAATATTGTCTTTCAATTTATACGATCTCAAAGCCTCACCCACGATTTATCTCTTGGATGAAAACAAAAAGGTATTATTAAAAGACACCTATTTGCAGCAGATAATTGCTTATTTTGTTAAAACCAATCCCTAACTGATGCCTGAAAACACAAACGACAGCAAAGCACGGGTTATTTCAAATGAAGACTATTTTGCCGAGGTAAAACGTATCCTTGCTGAAGGTAAGGAAGTCCGCATCAGAATCAAAGGAAACAGTATGCTTCCATTTATCAAAGATGGAGACGCTGTGCTTCTACGGGCTTATCAGGGTGAACACTTAGCCTTAGGCTCCAATATACTGGCCAAAGACAAGAATAAATTTGTCTTTCATCGTTTTGTAGGCAAGAAAAATGATGTATATGTATTGGCGGGAGATGGAAATCTTGTACTCCGCGAATATGTGGGAGCAACAGACATCATCGCCATTGCTTATTTACATTATCCGCAAGCCGGAGGAGAGGTCATCAACATTGACCGCAAATGGGTAAAATTCCGTGGCTTAGTTTGGTATCACATCAGGTTACTACGGCGTGTTCTTACCAAGTTAAAGTTGATTAATTCCAGTACAAATAAGTTCATTAAATAACTCGTCTCCTATAAGCACTAGCTTAGATTCTCCCGGAAAATAAATAACTATTTTAAAAACAGTCGGATAAAAATTTTCATTCCTAAGCCTTCACTTTCGAATGAAGACTTCTTTTCTTTTTGGCTATAGGGATAAAACGCTAAACTTTAAAAAAAATTAACATTGTACTGTAGCAATTTAGATAGAATTAACGTTGAGTAAATTAAAATAAGTAAATATATGTATATTTGCATCAGTTATTTTAGCTCGAATTATGAAGAAATTTTTTTACAATGTTAAATACCCTTCAAATGCCTCTTTTAATTGCCTATGTTAATAAATCTTTAATAGCCTATTTAACAACGAATTAATAGACTCACCAATCGGAATACTAAAATAATGAAATATATTTATTTAGCTATATAAATATCAGAGAGAAAGAGTTAAGGGTATTAAGATGAAAGTATTAATTTTAGGGGGAAATAATGGCTTCATTGGCAGCCATTTAAGCACAAAGCTCAGAGATCCATTTCAATGCGAATTTGTGTCCATGAGAAATCTCAATTGGGTGAAGGATAATATTTCAGCCGACTGTATGATCAATTTGGTCGGTAAAGCACATGACTTTACGGGAAAGGCAACGGAAAATGATTTCTTTTATGCCAATTTTGAACTCGCAAAAAAAGCTTTTGACCTATTTATTTCCTCCCAAGCCAAGGTATTTATTCATATTAGTTCATTGGCAGCTATTGAAGAAGTGGAATCTGCCAAATCCCTTGCTGAAAATGCCACTTATAACTCCGTTTCTCCCTATGGTAGATCGAAACAAGCTGCCGAAGAATGGCTATTGAGCCAGCAGTTACCGACAGATAAGAAATTAATTATTTTACGTCCGCCCATGGTACATGGCGCTGGGGACAAAGGCAACTTGAAACAGTTATTCTCCCTAGTCAGTAAAGGAATCCCCTATCCATTGGTTCGTTTTAAGAATAAACGTTCTTTTCTTTCCATCGATAACTTTTGTTTCTATATCGAACAGATCCTTTTGCAAAACGAAAAATTGAGCTCAGGAATCTACCATGTGTCCGATGATGAAACCTTATCGTCAAATGAAATTGTGAAAATTATGAAACAGGAGACTGGGCTAAAAATCCCTTGTTTTCCCTTGCCGAAGCGCATCATCTCCTTCCTATCTAAGCTAGGGGACCATACGAGAGCATTTCCACTAAATACATGGCGTTTAAAAAAACTGACCAGCAATCTTGTGGTTTCAAACAAAAAAATAAAAGTTGCTCTGGAGATAGAACGTTTGCCCAAAACAGCCAAGGAAGGTCTGCGTGATACCATACGTGCATTAAAGCAACAACATTAAAACTATTTCTTTTATTATTTCATTATGGACTTATGAATGGCAACCGTATTGGCCATTGTATAGCGTATGAAAAAGATGAAAAATTGTGTCTTAATACGATCAATAATGTTGTATTTAAGGCACAATTTAGTTATGTTTGATAGGATAAGACAGTTATTAAATTGCACCCTTTAGTAAAAAGGTTGTTTCTAAAATAGCAGACTATTTGCGTTTAATAGCTCTTCATGTAATTTAACAGCAGGCAACCTGTAAAAAAGCACATCGAGTTTAACTTGTTAAAAATATTTAAAAGCTTATGAAATTAAGATCGGATTTAGTTTTGAGAACAATCGGTTCAGATCATTTGATCGTAGACCCGAGCCAGGATATGGTTGATCTATCAACAGTTTATACACTAAATAGCACTGCAACATGGCTATGGGAGCAACTCAAAGACAAAGAATTCACGAGTGACACGATTGTCGACTTACTTTGTGAAAACTATGACGTAGACATTGATCAGGCAAAATCTGATGCTGAAATTCTCCTTCAGGACTTCCAAAAACAGGGACTATTGGAAAAATAGCCATCATTTCAGACAGAGAAATTAAATGAAGAGCATCTGGATATTCCATATAGCAATTAATAAACAAATTGATTGTATGAAATGAACAACAATAGCTTGAAGCAACACCTGCGTTGGGCCTGGTCAATCACCCAGGGATACCGAAGCAAACTGTTCCTCTATTTCATACTGGAACTGATATGCATTGGCCTTTCTCTCGCTTTTGTGTTTTTATCCAAAAAAGCTGTTGATACCGCCACGTCCCACGAAGATCTGCCATTGAAATGGCTGCTTATTGGTATTGTTGGAAGTATTGCTCTAAATGTCGGAATCAAGGGCTATTCGGGTCGCATGATGGAGCAGATCAAATTGATGCTTACGCTCCAGCTCCAACGAACGATGCTCGACGCACAGATGCTCTCCATATGGCAATTAGTCAAGAACTGGCATACGGGCGATATTCAGATCCGTATCCAGACAGACTGTGAGGAAGTCGCCAATACCATCGCCAATACATTCCTGTCTTTTATATTGACCACGATCCAGCTATTGGCATCGGTCGGTTTCTTATGGTACATGGACCCGATGCTGGCGCTGATGATCCTGGCCATCTCGCCCCTTTTTGTGTTTTCAAAATTATACTTCCGCAGGATGCGTAAGCTCAGCAAGGAAGTCAAGGAGGAGGAAAGCAATTTTTCAAAGGTGCTGCAGGAAAATCTACGTTTTCGTCTGCTCATTCGGGCAATGGGCATCTTCCCCAAAAGAAGAGAGAAACTCTTAGCGAGCCAGCATCAACTACTTTTGTTGAAAATACGCCAGCTCAACTTTTCCACCTATACACAAGGCGCCATGAAAGTGGCCATGAACGCCGGTTATTTAGTTGCTTTTATCTGGGGTATTTACCGGTTGCAATCCGGTCAGATTTCATTTGGTACCATGACCGCTTTCCTACAATTGGTTGCAAGGATACAATCACCTATTCTCGCATTGATTGCTTATATCCCCGGGTTTGTGCGTTTCCGGGTATCTGCAGACCGTCTACTTGAACTACAAGCTGGAGAAATCGAGCCGCAAGTGACACAGCAACGTCTTCAGGAGACACAGGAACTTCGTATCAATGATCTCTCCTTCCGCTATGAAGATAAATGGGTGTTACAAAATCTAAACCTTTCCTTAAAGGCGGGTGAGCCCACCGCTATCATCGGACCGAGTGGAAAAGGAAAGACAACTTTGATCCGTCTACTGCTGGCACTGCTAAAAGCCGAAAAAGGACAGATTACGCTTTTAGATAAGGATGGTGAAAGAGAGTTAACGGCCAGCCATCGGATCAATCTCGCTTATATTCCGCAGGGAAATTCACTGTTCAGCGGTACCATTCGTGAAAATTTACTGCTTCATGTCAAAGAAGAAGGAACAATGGATATGCAAAAAGCGCTTTGGCTTGCTTGTGCAGAATTTGTATTTGAGCTACCCGACGGAATCGATACCGTCGTCGGGGAATCTGGCATCGGCCTATCGGAAGGGCAGGCACAACGCGTTGCGATTGCCCGCGCACTGATGCACGACGGTGATATATGGCTCTTCGATGAGGTTACTTCAGCATTGGATAAGACGACATCGGATACGTTAATACAACGACTACTAGCGCATGGTAAAAACAAAATCTGTTTGTTTGTAACCCATGACCTGCACCTAGCCGAAAAATGCCAGCAACGTATTTATCTTGATTAGGTATTGGTTTTTAAAAGTAAAATCGGGCATAGCGCGCCCACGAAATAATTATTGAAACATGAATTTGACGACATCATCCGAATTATCCCAGACACGCTACCGCATCGCGGAATTAATACTGGAGTTTAATCATCCTGTAGATTATCCGCTAGCCCAGCTTCTTCCTTCGTTTCGGGACTTCCAATGGCTAGACTCCACCGACAAAACAGACATTAGCATCACGGTCAGTTTAGCAAAAGCACCGATACCTGAGGATATGGGCGCACTTCGGACTGACGAATCTATTGCATGGGGAGATCGATTTCGATTTTATGAAAAAGAGGATACGTTCATCACGACAATCAGCAACGAACAGGGCAACGGGCTTTGGTACCTCCAAAGCGACCGCAACTTTGAACATTCAACACTTTATGTCCCAACAAGCTCAGCAGATGAACAGGGCGGTGTTATTACCTGGATGGCAATGATGATCTTTGGGCAGGCGAGTCTTTTACACAATACAATCATGATTCACGCTTCTGTAGCGAACCACAACGGCAGGGGTGTCGCTTTTTTAGGCAAGAGTGGTACCGGTAAGAGCACACATAGTCGCCTTTGGTTACAACATATTCCAAACACCGTTTTACTCAACGACGATAATCCAGCCATTCGAATAACTGAAGAAGGTGTATTAATTTATGGAACACCATGGAGCGGAAAGACGCCGTGTTATAAAAATGAACAACTGCCCTTGCAGGGATTTGTTCGCTTACAACAGGCACCAATGAATGAATTCGAATGGCAGAAAGGCCTAAAAGGCTTTATTGCGGTATTGCCCAGCTGTACTTCTATACGCTGGAACAAGGAATTATTTTCCAACATGAATACCATTTTGGAAAAAATCATCGCTCAGGTTCCTGTCGGCTACTTAAAATGCTTACCCGATGCTGCCGCGGCAGAGCTATGCCATTCTTATCTTTTTTCGAACGAATAAAAGGGACCTGATTCGTACCTGCTTCGGACTTGCTTCGACCGCGGACAGACGTTGACCCAATATGCAACAGACCTTGACCAAATCCCGAACAGGAATTATCTGGTCAGGTACTGAACAAAGACTGTACAGCCTTTGTTCGCGCCCGAACGCTGTACGAACAAGGTACGAACACAAGGCGAAACTAACGTTTCTTGATCATACCGCGGTCTGGTCGTATATTGACCTCGCCCTGGTTAAGCGTACGATATCCCTTCCGGCTTATGGCATTGATGGAAGCTTTGGTGGTAATACCCGGTGCGGCATCGTTCAAGGCTGTCGCCAACATCGTTTCTTTCTTGTCGCCTACGTCGACAAATACATAATCTGTTATATTGCTTTTATCGGGAACCAAGCCGTCCCAATAGTCTGAAAAATTCGCAGAATTCTTCAAAAGAAAGGAAACTGGCCAGAAAGACACCTTCTTTTGGACAACCTGCTCAAAGAAACCTACAGGTTTACCGTATGTACGTGTACCAGAGGCGATGATCTGCACCTGCAGATAGGGCTTGAGCACATTAATTATCATTTCCGCTGCCGATGCTGTACGGTCACTCACCAGAAAATAGACTTTACTCAAGTTTAAATTGCTCTTGCCTTCAAACTTTGTATCCTGAAACATCTTATTGATGCTCGGTGTCGCTTTGATATAATCGTTCACCTCATAGGTAAGCATCAGCTTTCCTTTGGTAATGGCTCCACCAATTTTATCGGCGACATAAGCAGACGCATCTACATAACCACCTCCATTGTAGCGTAAATCAACAATTAAACTTTTAATCTGCTGAGTCTGGAATTTTTCAAAAGCTGCATCGATCTTTTGTTGATTGACATTATTATTTTCAATTTCTTCAAAAGACGATAAGGCAAGATAGCCTACGTTGTTTCCATTATAGGTATAGACCGAATCTTTATAAATCGGGTCAATGGTATAGCCATTGCCATAAGTAAGATCTTTGGTCGTTGTTGTCCCGTCCTGATGTTTCACTTGCAACTTAAGTGTACCAGCGTCTAGGGCAGCATTCAGTTTACTCATCATTTTATCCCGGGCACTTGCATCATTAATCGTACAGCCAGTGGCCGTACAGGTGACAGCAATCGAGTAATCGGAATCACCGTTGACTGCCGTAATAAAATCGGAACGCTTAAATCCCGCCTTTTGCGCCGGTGATCCGCCTTCTACAAAATAGATAATGGGCTGTGCTGTTTTTTCGTCTTCTGTCCCCAATTGAACATAGATGCCGTACCCGTCGTTCGTATCCATCTTAAGCCTGCCTGAAGCCGTTGTTCCTGTATTATAACCATCTAGCCCCAGCATATAGGAAAATCGGTCAAAGACGCCGTTTGGATAAGCCGCATGCGCCGGTGTCAGCTTCTTCAGTGCATCAAGCACCATATCTGCCGAACCATATTTATCCGTGAACTGAGAAGGATCACTGGTATAATCAGGGATAGATTTGTCCCAAAGTGAATATAGCTTATAATACTTATAGATATCATCCTTAATCAACTGCGCTTCGGTACGCTCGACTGGTTCGGGCTTGGGTTCAGGTTTAGGGGTATCCTTTTTGCAAGAAAAGACAAAAAGTCCAGTCAGTGCTATGGTGGCCAAACGTCCTGTTTGTTTTAAAGGCTCTAAGTTCATAGTTGAAACATTTGTAAAACAAACATAAATAATTTAAGCCGATCCACAATAAAAAAAACACCAGCTTTAATACTTATATTTTTCCTTCCATTTGTCCCGTAAACTCTGTCTCAATTTGTCCTCCTGCGAATTTTGTCCGGGCTCATACAATTTGACACCACTGATTTCTTTGGGCAGGAATTCCTGAACAACAAAATTCCCCGGATAGGCATGTGCATATTTGTATTCGGCGCCATAATTTAAGTCTTTCATCAATTTGGTCGGCGCATTACGGATATGCAGCGGTACAGACAGATCTCCAGTTTGTTTCACCAAAGCCTGCGCCTTATTGATTGCTTCGTAGGAAGCATTGCTTTTAACTGAAGTAGCCAGATAGATCACCGTTTGCGACAGAATGATACGTGATTCGGGCCATCCAATAACATTGACTGCCTGAAAACAATTGTTGGCCAATAACAGGGCATTGGGATTGGCATTGCCAATATCCTCAGAAGCCAAAATCAACAACCTCCGGGCAATAAAGGACGGATCCTCTCCCCCTTCGATCATCCGTGCAAGCCAATAGACTGCGGCATTTGGATCGGATCCGCGGATTGATTTAATAAAGGCCGAAATAATATCGTAATGCTGCTCACCCGCTTTATCATAAATGGCCATATTTTGCTGCACCTGTTTCAGTACAAAGGCATTTGTAATTGGCTCTTTGTGCAATACTGCAGCATTGACAACCAGCTCGAGCACATTTAACAATTTACGTGCGTCGCCACCAGACAGCCGCAACAAGGCCTCATATTCTTCTACAACAATAGCCTGCTTCTGTAGGTATTCATCTTCATGTAGTGCTTTTTGAATCAATCCAATAAGATCTTCTTCCGAAAGATGTTCCAATACATACACTTGGCAACGCGAGAGCAATGCAGAAATGACTTCAAACGAGGGGTTTTCTGTTGTTGCACCAATAAGTGTCACCAAGCCGCGTTCTACAGCCCCTAAAAGTGAATCTTGCTGCGATTTGGAAAAACGGTGAATCTCATCAATAAATAAAATGGGTTGATCTTGGTTGAAGTTCATCAGCCGTTCGGCTTTTTCGATGACTTCACGAATATCTTTCACCCCTGCCTGAATTGCACTCAATGAAAAGAACGGCCGGTCGAGCTCTCTTGCGATCAGCAAGGCCAAACTTGTTTTCCCAACCCCGGGAGGCCCCCACAAAATCATGGAGGGAATATTCTTCTGCTGAATCGCATGATAAAGTACTGCATCCGGGCCCACAATATGTTGTTGTCCCACATAATCGCTCAATTGCCGCGGTCTAAGTCGTTCTGCTAATGGAATTCGTGTCGCCATAACACAAAGTTAAAAATTAAACTGTACAGGAACTAAATATTTTAGCTTTAATCATCCAAACTCTTCGACGAAGAGTACGGTAGAGCAATAAGCTTCAAGCTTTCACAAGCATAATTTTACTGGTCATCATGCGCCGCCCGATATTACTTTAACATTTTTTCACACAATTTTTCGTCATATTTGCTCTATTATATATGTAAATTGCTTTTGGCAGAGCATAACCGAATATACAGGTTTATCAAATCAAGTAGCAGATCGCTCACATATGCCCTTTAGCTAAATTTATGTAGACGTTAATAATAACGTAATATTTTATGAGAATGACAAAATACTGGATTTCTATATTTACCGCACTGACTGCATTCATGAATATACCATGTCAGGTAATCGCACAGGATGTCGCCAAAGATTATACTGGTGCAATAAAACAATACGATGCTTCCTTTAAGGGTATCGGTCCAGAGGTCTATTTTTTACCGCCTCCAAAAACGGCCAATGAAATACTGGCAGAGAACTATGCGGACAAGAAGTCTTTCAGCAAAGAAATTGCAAGACAGCTCCTGCTCCAGCGACTCCTATTGCAACTGCGGAGCACCAATAACCTGGGGCATTTCCAATATTTAATGAATCCGATGCCAGCTACAGCGAATGTCTGGAATGCCGCGATTGAAGCGCAAAAGAACGCTCAAAATTGGATCTCAAGCTATGCCTTATCGAATGAAGCCGCCTTATTTTCAATTAAAAATAACGATAGCAGCAATGCGTCAAAATTTTTATATCAAGCGCTTTCTTTGGCAAATCGTACAGATAACAAGGATGATATAGCCACCATAAATATGAACATCAGCAATTTCCAGTTGTATCGTGGTGACTTTGTACGTGCAGAAGAAAGTGCACAAAATTATCATACCTATGCGATGACGAGCAAAAGCTATGCGGAGCAGGCCAATGCCTGGCTGCTAATTGCCATGGCCAGAGCCGGCCAGGGAAATTATAAGGCGGCCGAAAATAATATTATCCGCAGTGCGATCCCTTTATTCAATAAGGCCAAAGCCTATGAGGGGAAAATTTTTGCCTGGGAAATGCTTGCTGAAATTTATTTTAAGCAAAATAAATTTACCGAGGCGCAGTGGTTTCTGCTACAGGCCCGCGATTTGGCCAATGCCAAAAAACTAAGTAGCGAGCTCGCTGAAATCGAATACTTACTGGCCTCATCCAAGCAAAAAGATGGTAATTATAAGGTAGCGATCAAAGAATTTGTGCAGGCCGCTGAATTGGCTTCAGATGAAAATAACAAACAGCTCTCACTCGCAATATTGGATAAATTAGGCGAGGTGTATCTTGTACTAAAAGACTATCCATCTGCTGATCAGACCTACAAGGCTTATACGCAGTTAAAAAATGAACTGTACAATTGATATTTAAAAACAATCTACCTCTTCGCGTGGTCTGTTGTAAGAACAGTCTGCAAAGAGATTTTAAGCTTTTTGTAAATATTAAAGGATAAATCAAATAAATTTTTAGATTCTGCGATAATGTGCTATGAATTTCACTAAATTTAGCACGCTCATCAATAGGAGCTGAATATTTTTTAAAAAGAATGATTATTAAAACCGTCGAAAATATGTTTAGGAAACTCATATTTGCACTTTTTGTTGTATCCATTGTTTCTTGTGGTTCAAAACCACGGGTAGCGCTTCCTGATGATGGAGGGCTTAAACCAAGCACACAACATCAAATTATCGCTAAAGAAGTATCTGGATTATTGGAAAATGCGAGCTACAAAAAGGTCAAAATGAATGATTCAATATCGGGTATCATATACGATAATCTGATAAAAACTTTGGATCAAGGAAAAAATTACTTACTTCAATCGGATATCGATGAATTTCAAGCGTACAGAAACAATCTTGCGCAGGATATCAAAAATGGAGATCTTTCTGCCGCATTCCATATTTTTAATGTCTATTCCAAGAGATACCTGGACAGAATGCAATATGCGCTTTCACAAATCGATAAGAAACAGGATTATACGAAGGATGAGTATTACCAACCTAACCGCGAGAAATTAGGCTGGTTCAAAACAGCAGATGAAGCCAACGACCAATGGCGTAAACGTGTAAAATACGATCTGCTTAACTTGGAAACCGCAAGTGGTAAATCGACCGATAGCGCGAGGACAAAGCAGGTGGAAACGCTAAAAAAACGCTATGTTAATTTGATCTCGCAGGCTAAAAAAACCAATGCGAATGATGCTTTTCAGGTGGTCATGCAAGCATTGACAGATGCTGTTGACCCACATACATCTTATTTTAACCCATCCTTTGCACAGGCATTCAATGAAGGAATGGCCAATACGTTTGAAGGAATCGGAGCACGGCTTGTCGTCGACAACGAGGCCGTAAGCATCTTCGAAATTATCCCAGGCGGACCAATATTCAAAGACAAGAGCATTCACGTCAATGATAAAATCATTGCTGTTGCCCAAGGAAAAGATGGTGAATTTGAAGACATTATTGGCTGGAGACTTGATGCTGCTGTTGCAAAAATCAAAGGTCCAAAAGGAACGATTGTTCGCCTGAAAATTATACCTGCTGGTCAGCCCATGAACTCTCATCCGCGCATTGTATCTTTAGTACGTGAGAAAATCGTCGTTGAAGAAGAGTCTGCGAAGAAAGAGATCATGAACGTCAAAGGTGCCGATGGAAAAATGTACAAAGTGGGTATCATCAATATTCCGAAGTTCTACATGGATTTTGAAGCGTACAGAAGACGCGATCCGAACTATAAGAGCACAACAAGGGACGTTAGGTTAATCTTAGACACGTTGAAACAAGAAAAAGTAGATGCTGTGGTCATCGACTTGCGATTCAATGGTGGTGGATCCTTACCGGAAGCCATTGATTTAACAGGTTTATTTATCGATAAAGGTCCAGTTGTACAAGTAAGAGACACAAAGAATAACATCGATGTCGAAGAAGATAAAAACGCAGGCGTATCTTGGGATGGTCCATTGGGTATCATGATCAACCGCTTCTCGGCTTCGGCTTCTGAAATCTTTGCCGGAGCTATCCAGGATTACGGAAGAGGTATTGTCTTAGGATCGCAAAGTTATGGCAAAGGAACAGTGCAATCGGCGATCGATATGTCACGCGTCATCAGCCCGACCAGCCGCTTACTATTAAAGGCTTCAGGAGAAAAAGATCCGGATACCCCAGAAGGTGCTCCGCAATATGGACAGATCAACATCACACTGGGTAAATTCTACCGTGTAA
Organism: Sphingobacterium sp.; assembly: GCA_050281725.1. Classification (GTDB taxonomy): domain Bacteria; phylum Bacteroidota; class Bacteroidia; order Sphingobacteriales; family Sphingobacteriaceae; genus Sphingobacterium. The sequence continues at coordinate 69,711 of JBMAAL010000011.1, forward strand.
ACGGTAGCAGTACACAACATAAAGGGGTTACACCGGATATCGTCTTCCCTTCTCAGTTTTCGGCTGAGAAATTTGGCGAGAGCTCAGAAAAATCAGCACTCCCTTGGGATCAAATCCAATCGAGCAACTTCAAAAAAGTAGCTGATCTAAGTGGCGTTGACAAGAAATTAGAAACAATGCACGAGGCACGCATTAAAAACTCGCTTGAATATAAATATCTGAAAGAGGATATTGAAGAAGCTCAAAAAGATGAGGATGTGAAAATTCCATTGGAGCTGAACAAATTCAAGAAAGAGAAAGATGACAACCTCAAGAAAAATAGAGACCGCATCAACGCTTTGTTGAAATTGCAGGGCAAACCGGCGTGGGAAGAAGGAAAATCCCAACCTAAAATTGATCTTGACTTTGTGAAAGATGAAAGTGCCAAAGTGATGACCGATTATATCATCAACTTTGGAACAAAAAAACCGTTGTAATTTCAACGTTTCAAAAGCTAGAAAATGAAAGGCAACCGTAATCGCGGTTGCCTTTTTTTTTCTGAAAGTGTCTGATCTTATTGGCCAGAAAGAACCTTCAGTTCGCTTTTATCGCTGTTCGTGCCTTACGAAGTCATGAAGGTTTTATGACACTCATCACAATAGGGAGAGTTTAACATTAAATTCACGTTTTCTTTGTAACTTATCGCTACATTCATTGTTTTAGTAATATACCGGTACTGCTTGAAGTCCGAATGATTCGCTTAGCTCATACGCTAAAGATTTGGCAGGACAGAATGCACCAACCAGGTTATAGAAGTTAAACGTATAAAAAAGAACATCATGAAACGTATCCTCCTGTTAACTGACTTTTCAGAAAATGCTCTTCTGGCAGCAAAACAAGTTGCGTTGTGTACAGAATCCTGGAAAACACAAAAGGTTATTATCTACCATACTTACAATAGTGTTACCATTGTCAATAACGAACCTATTGTCATTGTCAATGATGAGGTAAAAGAAACCAAAGAGAAAGAACTGACAGCATGGTTTGACCAAATCAGACTATTGTTCCCTCCACAAGTGGAACTAACGCATCAGATGGAAGATGTTGATTTGCCGATGGGAGTCAATGACATGTGCAAATCGCACGACATTGACCTTGTCGCATTGGGTATCACCGGACAAACAGGTTTTGCTAAGATCCTGGTCGGAAGTAATGCCATTACGCTGATGGACATCTGCAATAAGCCCATGCTTATCGTTTCCCATAAGGTAAATCCGGCCGTCCCAAAAAATGTGTTGGCGACCACCGACCTGAAAGAGGTAGACCGAAAATTGGATTTATTCAACTTAGATCAGGTTTTAGATACCTTCAATGCACAATTGTATGTGTTGAATGTTGCTAAAAAAGAAGGTTCGGCCGCCGACTTGGCACAGGAGTTAAAGCATCTCCATGAGCGCTTAGACAAATATCATCCGATTTACGACTACATCAGCCATGATGATATTACACTAGGTATTGAAGAATATGCCAAAGAGAAACACATAGACCTCATACTGTCATTTCATAAAAAGCAAGGCCTATTAGCGAGCCTATTCAAAACAAGCATATCTAAAAAGATTGCCTGGAATGGCGCCGCCAACTTGCTGGTTATCCCCATGGATAGGTCGTAGCAGGAAAAATAGCAAAGCCGCAATCTAGTTTAAATTGCGGCTTTTGTCGTATAGTACTCCCTCTGGAAAGGCTTTCTCCGGGATCCTTTTATTTCTTGTCAACCGAATGTTTACCCGGCCCAATAAGGATAAGTCCTAAAAACACAAAGCAAAGCTCAATCGCATGTGAAGCACCAGAGATACCATCTCCTTTAGAAAGATGCATTAATCCAGCAATGACCATCGTAAATGCAAGCAATAATGCCGCCGGTCTGAAAAAGAGTCCCAGCAGTAAAAATAGACCACCAACAGTTTCGGTCGCAGCAGCCATAAAGCCCCAAAAAGTAGGCATAAAATGAATACCGATATTACCCATTGATTTACCTACGCCAGCCCAGAGCTCAGGACCGCCCTGTAATTTAGGAAGACCGTGCATGATCATCATCACCCCCAGTCCGACTCGTAATATCAACAGTCCTGTATCGCGATATTTACCCAATGAATTCCAAATTGCCATAAAAAACGGTTAAATTATTAAAACTTAAATTACCAATCACTCTAAATTAGTGAAATTATTTAGATTGAACACCTCCCAGCACCCGTCCTATAAATAAAGCTATTGTATTTATAATACTTAATGCGTAATTTAATGACTATAGACCCGATTATGATGCTTTGGAATGTCTAAGACAGCGTAAAAAACCTTAGCCGCGGATTATGGATAAACAAATAACTAATAAGGATGAAAAACCTACTCTTGTTAACAGACTTTTCGGACAACGCCTATGCTGCTGCTCGCTATGCGGCACAATTAGCTCCACTTTGGGGTATTGAAAAGGTTGTCCTATACCATACATACGAAGTAATCCCTACTGTAGGTACTGAACCTGTTGTCATCAGCAATTCAGAAATCCTGGAAGAAAAACAAAAGGATCTCAATACCTGGCAGCAGGAACTGATGTTGCTTTTCCCTGAGGGGATTGCCTGGAAGTCAGTTCTTGAAGAATATGAACTTAGCTATGGTGTAAACCGGACCTGTGCTGAGGAGGACATTGACCTTGTCATCGTCGGAACTGCAGGTAAGAGTGGCTTAAAGAAACTGCTTCTTGGAAGCAATACCCTCAAGCTGATCGAAAATTGTCACACACCATTACTGGTTGTCCCCGCACGGGCAGAGTTTAGGGTACCCAAAAAGATGTTGATCGCAACCAATCTCAAAGAAGTCAAACTAAAATTAAACCGTCTCCTGGTGAATGCGTCGGAAGTATTACGTAAAAGTGAGGTCTATGTCGTCCATGTGACCAAAGAAGACCCTGCAAATAAAGCGGTAAATGCCGAAATAACAATCATGCAGGACTTACTGGCTCCATATCATCCCATCTATAGCTATATCCTCCATGCGGACATTGCTTCGGGCATCAACCAATACATCAACGAAAATCATATCGACATGATGGTCACTTTCCATCGGGACAAGGGCTTATTAAGCCGAATTTTCAATACGAGTATTGCGCAAAAAATGGCCTGGAAGAGTCAGGCTGCCATGATGGTGATCCCTGTACATTCGGGATAATCAGCAGATAAATAATGCAGCCAGATGCTGTTCGGTTATCCCTACAAATAGGTTAACTGAACAGAATTTTCTGTCGTCTCCAATGTTACTTTTCGCCCAAACATGAGGGCGTGATTGTCATCAATATGCCCTGCAGGGTAACCAAATGCTACCGGAAAATCATATTCTTTCACTTTATCCCATACAATTTCCGCTACACTTTGCCCAAAAGCTGGATCATTGTCTTTCATGGCGGAAAAGCCACCTACAATGAGACCATTCAATTTTTTGAGTTTCCCAGCACGTTTCAACGCCCATAGCATTCTGTCTATGGAGTAATAGGCTTCACCTACGTCCTCTATAAATAAAATTTTATTCTTGTAATTGACATCCGAATCGGAAGCAAGTACCGAAAGCAGGATGGCTAAATTTCCACCGATCAATTTGCCTTCACCTGTACCCGCACGATTGGGGAACAACGTTTGTTCGTAGGTGAAGTCCATATTATGGCCAAACAATGCATTTTTCAAGGTTTCCAAAGATGCTGTTGTCCCCGTTTCAAAAGACTTAGGCATCTGTCCATGTATTGTTGCAATTTTATAATTGCGTTGGATATGGCTATGCAATACGGTTATATCGCTAAAACCCACCAACCACTTGGGATCTTTTTCAAAGCTTGAAAAATCGATTTCGTCGACAATCCGAACACAACCGTAACCTCCGCGCGCGGCAAAAACCGCTTTAATCGACGGGTCATCCAGTGCCCACTGCAGATCGGCGGCGCGTAAATTGTCATCTCCGGCAAACTGATGAAACGATGCCCCAACAGTCTTCCCAACCACAACCTCCAGCCCCCAGCTCTCCAATGTTTTTATGCCAACATCAATAGATCCACGTATAAAACTCGCAGGACAAACAATAGCTACTCTATCGCCTTCTTTCAGAAAATCAGGTATTTTGGACATATTTTTTATCGCTAATGATCAAACAATGGCTTCGAAGACACCAACAGCTATGAAAGCGAACTGAAGGTTCTTTCTGGCCAATAACATCAAACACTTTCAGAAAAAAGAACCTTTTCACTGTAGAGTACGATTTTAATTTACTCAATATATAGTGCTTATATGTACAAATAAACGTAAATTTATCTAAGTTTTCTACCGCTATGTTGAATAATATTTCTACGATAACAAGGCGTTAAATAGCAGCGTATTTTAATCAAGTTGCCACAATCGTAGAAATTAGCCCAAACAAGAATTCAAGAATAAATTGTTCGATATCACATGCATTTATATTGCATATAAACAGCAATTTATCTAAGTTTGCCAAAGGAAACAAGTACACACTTTAATATACTTTCAAGCATTGAGTATTCTAGATAAAAAACGTTATACCATCACATCGGCATTACCTTATGCCAATGGTCCTTTACATATTGGACACCTTGCCGGAGCTTATATCCCAGGGGATATCTTTGTCCGTTATCTGCGTCTGAATCAAAAAGATGTAGTCTATGTATGTGGTTCAGATGAGCATGGTGCGGCGATTACCATCCGTGCAAAAAAAGAGGGCATCACCCCACAACAAATCATTGACAAATACAATAAACAAATCAAAGAAAGCTTTGAGGAGTTTGGCATCTCTTTCGATATCTATCACCGTACATCGGAGCCCATACATCACCAGTTATCGCAGGATTTCTTCTTGAACCTTTACAACAAAGGTGAATTTGTCGAGAAATTTTCGGAGCAGTACTACGATGAGGAATACCATCAGTTTTTGGCTGACCGCTACATTACGGGAACTTGTCCAAATTGTAAATCGGAAGGCGCCTATGGTGACCAATGTGAGAAATGTGGAACATCACTTAGCCCAACAGATCTGATCAACCCGATTTCAACATTGAGCGGAAAGACACCGGTTTTGAAAGAAACAAAACATTGGTATCTTCCATTGGACAAATACCAGCCTTGGCTTGAAAAGTGGCTGATCGAAGGAAAGAAAAATATTCTGAAGTCCAACGTTTTTGGCCAATGTCAATCTTGGCTTAAATCCGGCTTACAGCCGCGTTCAATGACAAGAGATCTGGACTGGGGCGTTGATGTGCCTTTGGCTGAAGCAGAGGGTAAAAAACTCTATGTTTGGTTAGATGCGCCTATCGGTTATATATCAGCAACAAAACAATGGGCTTTGGATCATGGTAAAAATTGGGAAGATTATTGGAAAACCCATGAAAACCCAGCAGACGATTCTACGCTGATCCATTTTATTGGAAAAGATAATATTGTTTTCCATTGTATCATTTTCCCGGCGATTCTTCATGCACACGGTGACTATATTTTACCAGAAAATATTCCAGCCAACGAATTCCTTAACCTGGAAGGCGACAAGCTGTCCACTTCTCGAAACCATGCGGTTTGGCTACATGAGTATCTACAGGAATTCCCCGATAAACAGGATGAATTGCGTTATGTCTTAACTTCGATATTACCGGAGACCTCGGATGCGGAGTTTACCTGGAAAGATTTCCAAGCACGGATCAACAATGAACTTGTGGCGATCTTTGGAAACTTTGTCAACCGTGTCTTGGTCCTTTCCCACAAATATTTCGATGGCAAAGTATTGAACGGCTCTCCACTAACGGCTGTAGATCAGGTGGTACTGGATGAACTAAAATCATACCCTACTTCTATCAAATCGTCTTTGGAGCAGTTCCGCTTCCGTGAGGCATTGGCAGAATTTATGAATGTAGCTCGTCTCGGCAACAAGTATCTTGCCGATGAAGAACCATGGAAAATCATCAAAACAGATGAGGAACGTGTCAAAACAATCTTACATGTAGCCGCTCAGATCGTTGCCAATCTTGCCGTTCTTGCACAGCCGTTTTTACCAAAAACAGCAATCAAACTATTTGAAATGCTCAATTTCCCGCAAGGAAACTGGAATGACGCAGGTTCGGATGCTTTGATCCAAACTGGACACCAATTGGGTGAAGTGCAATTGTTATTTGAAAAAATAACTGACGAACAAGTCGACTTTCAATTGAATAAGCTTGCCGAAGCAAAAGCAAAGAATCTAGCTGATAATGCAAAAGTTGCTCCTGCGAAAGAAAACATCAGCTTCGATGATTTTGTTAAAATGGATATCCGCGTTGGAACCATTGCAGCCGCTGAAAAAGTTGCCAAAACCAAGAAATTGTTAAAATTAACGATAGACACCGGCTTAGATACACGCACAGTCGTTTCGGGTATCGCAGAGTTCTTCAGTCCTGAGGAAATCGTAGGGCGTCAGGTATCTATTTTGGTTAACCTTGAGCCTCGCGAAATCAAAGGAATTATGTCACAAGGAATGATCCTGATGGCAGAAGACGCTGACGGCCGATTGGATTTTGTCAAACCAGATACAACAATTAAAGTAGGAAGTACGGTACGTTAATATAAAACCGGCATTCCTTTTATACAAAAAGCCTGTTCGTATGAACAGGCTTTTTTATCATCTCGACGGTGCAAGAACGGTACAAGATTACCCCCTAAAAGAGTATACTCTGCAATCGCTTTTTAAAGGCCTTCTCATCCAGATAGTCATAGACAGTATCTTTCAGCTTCTTTATGATCTCCGTTCTGGATTCCGCAACAACCTTTTTCTTTTTGGTCAGCACATTCGAAACTGGCGTATTGGTAATCTCCACCTTTGTGGCAAACATATTGACATTCATGCTTGGGATAGATATCCCCATTACCAGGCCTGGGAGCCCATGGATAAGCTCTGGACCACCCGAGATAGGAATTTGTCCCGCAAAAAAGGCTACTACAAAGACCGAATCTTGAATAATTCCATTGGCTCTCCGACAATCATATCCCGCAATATTTCGGTATTCATCCGTATATTTCCATTTAACCGCAGGCAAAGAATCTTTGAGCAACAGCTGCTCATCTCCAAAGGGGAGCAGCTTTAAAAACTCCTGATTCTGAAAATTAATATACGTTTTTGAATCGGGAAGAATAGAATTATAGTGCGTTACATTACGATAATTCGCAGGATAATCTTCCTGCACTGTTTCAAACAGGGTTTCATTATCGTAAAATTTCAAAATATGGTGGGTCACCACCTCAGCGGGCCCATTTTTCACGGCATTGTCGACCATCAGCTTATCCCAGGTATCTAAATCGGGCTTGCTTAAATAATTACGCTTTAAGAAATTCTGCACATGGAACTTCCTTTCATAGGTGACCGTTCCGCTGCTCGGAAAATAAGCATGTTGTGCATGGGCTGTACCCGCGCACAGTATAAACATCCAAACTATCAACTTGATATACTTTATCATTTGGCATCTCCTTTCATTGTTGTAAAATTGTAAATCACTTTTAGCATTCCATACCGGCGCAATACGTCGTTGCTGGTCTGGATAAATGAAGTTCCATTCTGATAACGATACACTCCATTATTTTTGTTCAAAATATCATTGACAAATACCTGTACCTCCAAGGACTTATCTTTCAATAATTTCTTGGAGACATAACCATTCATATTAATGATATTAATGGATTCAAGCGTTTTTGTGGCGGCCTGATAATTCTGGTTTGTCGACAGGGAAATTTTAAAGTCTTTTGGTAAATAATAGGTAATCTCCGAGAACGTCCTAAATTTAAAAGTCGTCCGGTTCAACTCAGGCTGCAAATAGGAATTCATTTGCTCCGCACCAGGGCTCATGGAGATGTAAAAATCCATCTTATTTGCTTTATATCGGCTAAAACCAATACTTGGTGCTACACTCCAGGTTTGATTTCTATTGAGCTTTGGCTCTTCGTTGTAGGAGGATAAATAGCTAAACTGGCTGTTATACTGCGCATTCATGCCAAGATTCATTTTTAATCCCCATTTTTTCTTCAATACAAAACTGTATCCTCCACCACCATACATACGCCAATTGTCTTTATCAATATTGACGTAGGAAATTTGCTGCGTACCTTTATCTAGATCATAGCGCACGCTATTGTTGATACTTTTCTTTCCTTGATCTGCACTCACATAAAAATAGATACTCTGATCCTTTAACTGCTTGTAGTTATTGAAATTAATTGAGTAGGAGTTATCAAAGCCCGCTTTCAGATCTGGATTATCCAAATACTCGACGAGTGGCTGGGAATTTTGTTTCAATGGCTCTATTTGCGTCAACGAAGGCTGGTTTGTGCGGCCACTGTAGCGGAAGCTCACATTTTTGCTTTTCGAGATTTTGTAGTTGATGGAAAGATTTGGAGCAACAGATGTCTGGTTCCGCTGCAGTATTGTATTCAGGTTGTTGTAGGTTCTCTTGACCTGCTCAAAATCAACTCTATTGCTCAAATTTACAGTTAATGTATTCGACTTGTAATTCAAGGAGGCGTTAACACCATTTTTTAAACTGTTAAAATCAAAATCGTTTAGCAGGTCTTGGTCCAATACGGTATATTTTCCTGTAGCCGGATCTTTATCAAAGGACTGATTGAGTGTTTCCGATTTATTTTGATTGAATGCATAACCTATTGCAGCTGTCAGCCTTTTAGAAAGCGGCTCGGAATAGGTTACTGAAGCACCATACGTATTGTTCGACAACTTATCATTTTTATATTGATCGATCAAGGTTGTATCTCCGGAAACTTGGAAGAAGTTTTCCGAAAAATACTGTGTTTTGTTGCGATTTTGATCTGCATTTGCATTGACATTGAAAGTAATGGAGCGGCGGTCCTTTTTGAAACGACGTGTAAGCATCGCATTTACATTAAACTTATCCTGATCGTTATTTAAATCTGTCTTGGACGAAGTCCGTGTAATCAATGTGCCATCCAATTTACGTTGATC